>CAJCHZ010000028.1 GCA_903970165.1 Betaproteobacteria bacterium | reverse complement strand
GGCAGGTAACTCTGCGCCGCGTTGATGCCTGACTGCACTTCTTCTTCCGCGATATCAATATTTAAGCTCAGGTTGAACTGCATCACGATGACGGAGCAGCCGCCGGAACTGTTCGAGGTCATTTGGCTCAAGCCCTGCAGCTGGCCGAATTGGCGTTCCAGTGGGGCGGTCACCGTCGTGGCCACGACATCCGGGCTTGCCCCCGGATAAAAAGTTACGACTTGTATTGTGGGATAGTCCAGCTGCGGCAAAGCCGAGACAGGCAGTTGCGTATAACAGACAATCCCCACGAGAAGGATCGCCGCCATTAGCAGAGCCGTCGCAACCGGCCGCAAAATAAAAGGACGCGACGGACTCAAGGAGTGGCGCTCCCAGTGGAGTTTCCAGGAGCCTGCTTACCTGAGCTTGCTACGACAACCTTTGCGTTGTCCTGCAGTTTGTCAAAACTACTGTTCGCGAGGACATCCCCGGGATTGATGCCCGTTACTTCGGTTTGTCCGGAGTCCGACACTCCGGGCTTAACGGTTTTCACGTGCGCCGTGTTGTCCTGCAAAACGTAAACAAATGCCGCCTGACCATTGTGTTGAATGGCTGATGCGGGAATCAGGGTTGCGCCATGCTCCGTGTCCACCAGCAGTCGCACATTCACAAACTCGTTCGGGAAAAGCGACATGTCTCGATTTTCAAACGAGCCCCGGCCCTTCACGGTCCCCGTTGTGGTGTCAATCTGATTGTCCAGAGTAAGCAGCGTTCCTGAGGCTATTTTCTTTTGGCCCGCGCGGTCGAATGCATCCACCGTGAGTTTGGCGCCTTTGCGAAGCCGCTGTTGCACCTGGTTAAGATTATCTTCCGGAATGGTGAAGATTACGGTAATGGGCTGCAATTGCGTGATTACCGCCAGCGTAAGCGTTCCCGTGGACTGCACTACATTCCCGGGATCCACCAGCCGCAAACCCACTTTGCCGCTGATCGGTGCGACGATGTGGCAATACTCGACTTGGATTTGGTCGTATTGCACAACGCCCTGGTCGAGTTTTACCGTGCCCTGGTCTTGCAGGACGATCTTTTCCTGATCATCCAGAGTCTGTTTGGGGATGGCGTTCCGAGCCCAGGCATCGCGGTAACGTTCGAGATCCATTTTCGCTTGCCCCAGAATATTGTCGTCACGATCGAGCGTGCCCTGGGCCTGCAGCAGCGTGGCCTGGTACGTCCTGGGATCAATATCAATTAGCGCGTCGCCTTTTTGGACAATTTGTCCTTCGGTGTAGTGAACGGCGATGACAATTCCATTTACCTGGCTTGTAATCGAAGCGGTATAGACCGGCGTGATCGTCCCAATCGAGTCCAAGTAGACGCCGATATCACCCTTCTGCGCCGTTACCGTTGTGACGGTGATCGGTCCGCCTCCACCCTTGGGGGATTTCGCGGCCTTTGCCGTATCGTCATGATGGCGCAGCACGAGAAAGAATCCGACACCGAAAATCAACAGCAAGGCAATCCACACAATCCCCTTTACGGCTTTGTGCTCCTTCGGTGGGGTTGCGGACGCCTGGCTTCCCAGCCCGTCGTCGGGGTGTTCATTTTGATCAGTCAAGTCAAACCTCTTCAGAACACGTAGTTCGCATAGTTCGGACGGTACCACCCTAATCCGTAATATATGGACGGATATTAAAGCAATTTTGGATACAAGCGGAACCGGCCCCAGATAACATCAGGTCAAGCTTGCGTGGTATCGGTGGAATTGCCGAGTTTCCGAGCAGCAATGCCGTAGAACGCCCCGAAATAGAGGAAGTAGTAATGTGGCAACGCGGCTCGGGCATCAGTAATAAGCTGTATTCTCTAGATACTCTCTCTTTCGATATAAAAAATGTGGACAGTAATAGCCCAACGGATATGCGCATTCTCATTGTCGACGATTCGGATACGACCCGAAGGATTATTCGGGCGATTGTGGAGTCTCATGAGTGGACGATCTGCGGCGAAGCTAACTCGGGTTGGGCAGGAGTGAGTCAATTCGAGGTGTTAAGGCCCAACCTGGTGATTGTTGATTTGGCCATGCCCGGTCTTAATGGGCTGGAAGTCGCAAAGCGTATGTCTACATTAAATCCGAGGGTGCCTGTTATTTTGTTTACGGTCTTAGACCTCGAGGGACTGGAAGGGCCAGCACGCGAGGCTGGTGTTTCAGCGGTCGTTTCGAAGGCTCAGGCCTGGGATCTTGTCAGGATTATAGAGAACGCGGCTGCGAAAGTCGGAAAATCTAATCAGTGGCTGCTGCAGTGAATGTTTATTTATTTTGAGACGTTCGATTTGCGCCCATCTTAAGAACCACTGGAGCTAACGGGAATCATCACTTCGACCAGTGACCCTGGGTCCGTATTTTTTAACAGGATTCGGCCGTTAAATTCCTCGATTCTCTGCTTTATTCCCCCAATACCGATCCCCACGCTTCCCGCTTGAAACTGAATAGTTTTCTCGGACATGCCTTTACCGTCGTCGCGTACGGAAAGCACAACCTGAGTTCCGGCATGCGTTAATTCCACAAGAGCCTTACTCGCTCCGGAGTGTCGAAGTACATTCGTAAGAGCTTCCTGCACAACGCGGAATATCGCGGTTTCCATCTCGGCGCTGAGCCGTGGAAACTCGGGTGGGTCCGATTTCATGGTTGTTGCGATACCACTGCGGGTTGTAAATCCTTGCACATAGAATTGAAGCGCGGATTGCAACCCGAGTTCATCAAGCAAAGGGGGATGCAAGAGATGAGAGATGCTTCGCACCTGCCGTACGGCCCGATCAATCATGGAACTGCATTCCAAAGCTGCCGATTCTTTTCGTTCGGCAGTCTGGCCGGGTCTCAAGATCCCATCGACCATCATCTTGGCAGCGGCCAGCTCTTGCCCGAGCCCATCATGGAGTTCGCGCGCAATCCTGCGGCGTTCATCATCTTGTGCGGCAATCAGGCGGGCGGAAAGCCGCCGCAGTTCCTCGTTTAATGTCTCCAGCTGGCGAGTCTTCCGGTTTAAATCCGCGAAAACGCTGACCTTTGCCCGTAGCAATTCCGGGACCACAGGGACAGAAATGTAATCTACGGCCCCCTGCTCGTAGCCGCGCAAGCGATCCAGATCCGTCAAATGCACAGCCGAAATGAAGATAATCGCTATATCTTGAAACCGGGGATGCTGGCGGATCATATCAGCCAATTCGAACCCGTCCAGATCAGGCATGCTAACGTCCATGAGGACTACGGCAACATCCGTCTTCAACAAATAGTCCAACGCCTCCCTGCCTGAGCGGGCCTTGATCAGGTTCTCCCCGAGTTCTCCGAGGATGACCTCATAGCTCAATAGCTTGCTGGGCTGGTCATCAACCATCAGGATGTTTACTTTTTCATTTGCGCCCATAATTCTGCTCTCGGCCACATTGAGATTCAGAAAAACCTCCGCTGACTGTAAGGTCTTGGCTAGCGATGCAGCCACATCCGAAGCGCGGACAAAAGCTGCTCGGTGTTCACCGGCTTCGCCAAATACTCGGAAGCCCCTGCTTCGAGGCATTTTTCACGATCGCCTTTCATGGCTTTGGCGGTTAGAGCAATAATTGGCAACCGGCGAAACAATGCGTTTTGCCGAATGACCTGCATCGTTTCATAACCATCCATTTCCGGCATCATGATATCCATCAACACGATAGCAAGGTCCGGTGTTGCCTCCAATAATTGGATTGCCTCGCGCCCGGTTCCGGCGGTCAGCACAACCATACCTCGACGTTCCAGCACGCTGCTGAGCGCAAAAATATTTCGCACGTCATCGTCCACGACAAGGACCTTCTTGCCCTCCAACGCGTCGTCAGACCGGTGAAGTCGTTCCAGCATTCTTTGCTTCTCCGGAGGAAGGTCCGTGACAACCCGATGCAGGAATAGCGCCGTCTCGTCCAGCAGCCGTTCGGGAGATTCGACGCCTTTCACGACCACGCTGCGCGCCAGTGTATACAATCGCGAGTCTTCATCCGATGACAAATCCTTGCCTGTAAATACGACAACCGGCAAGTCCGTTAGCGATGGTGTATCGCGAAGCTTTTCCAATACCTGAAACCCCGACATGTCTGGGAGACGCAAATCAAGCACCATGCAGTCGAAGGATCTCTCCTCGACCGCGGCAAGCGCCTCGCCACCCGTAGAGGCAACCGTAATTCGGACATCGTCGCTACCGAGCAGTTCCTGGATGCTCAGCTGTTCGGCGGGACTGTCTTCGACTATCAGGAGCTCCTTGATCCGCGGAGTCGCGCATTCCTTCATTCGCTCAAATGCGGCCTCGATGCCTTCCGCTGTCGTTGGCTTCGTCAGAAACGCAAACGCGCCGCGTGACAATCCATGCTGCCTGTCTTCGTCCATGGTTAGAATTTGAACCGGGATATGTCGCGTGGAAGGATCTTGTTTCAAGTGGTTGAGCACCGTCCAGCCCAACATGTCAGGCAGGAAAACATCCAAGGACACCGCGCTGGGGTGAAATTCGCGAGCCAAGGTCAGGGCGTCAGCACCTCGTGCCGCCACCAAAACCTTAAATCCTTTGTCGTGTGCCAAATCGCTCAGCACGCGGGCGTAATGCGCATCGTCTTCGACAATGAGCACGATAACGTCGCCTTCTTGCAGATTTTCCCTGTCATCGGGCACACGCTCATGGGCACGGTCGGCGACATTTGCCGATGCCGTCTGCAGAGCGATAGGAGGAGCCGCAGATTTTCTGTCCGGAGGATTGACACCTGTTGATGAGCCTACATAGGTTTGCGGCAAGTAAAGTGTAAATACGCTCCCTTCGCCTACCGTGCTCCGCAGCTGAATTTCACCTCCCAAAAGTCCGGCCAACTCGCGGCTGATGGCAAGGCCTAATCCCGTACCGCCATACTTGCGGCTGGTTCCGGCATCTGCCTGTTGAAATGCTTCAAAAATAATTCTCTGCTTCTCCGAAGGAATGCCAATCCCGGTATCCGTCACTTCAAAGGCTACGACCATGCCTGCGCGGCTGAGAACGGGATGATCTTCGGTCCAGCCGGCATCGGCAATCGAGACGGAAAGCTTTACGCTCCCTTGTTCTGTGAATTTAAATGCGTTGGACAAGAGGTTCTTGAGAACCTGTTGCAAGCGTTTCGAGTCTGTGACCATGCTGCGCATGAGATCCGCGGCTGTCTGGATTTCGAACGCCAACCGGCGGTGCTCGGCTTCGTGGCGGAACGGACGCGCTATCATCTCGAGCAAGCTGGCAAAAAATACCTCTTCCGCTTCGACGGAGACAGTCCCCGATTCAATTTTGGACAGGTCGAGGATATCGCTGATCAGGTTCAACAAATCCGTCCCCGCACCGTGGATTGTGCGGGCGAACTCTACCTGTTTCGGAGTCAAATTACGATCCGGATTGTCGGTCAGCTGCTGCCCGAGAACCAGGATGCTATTCAGCGGAGTGCGAAGTTCGTGCGACATGTTGGCCAAAAATTCTGACTTGTATTTCGAAGTGAGTGCCAATTCCTTGGCCTTTTCTTCGACGGCCCGGCGGGCCTGTTCAATTTCCTGGTTCTTGCGTTCGACTTCCACGTTCTGTTCGGCGAGTTGTTGAGCTTTTTGCGCGAGCTGCTCATTCGTTTGCTGAAGTTCTGTTTGCTGAGTTTGCAATTCTTTCGCCAGTTGTTGTGATTGCTTGAGCAGTCCTTCCGTTTGCATCGTGGCTTCAATGCTGTTCAGCACGATGCCAATGCTGGACGTCAGTTGTTCGAGAAACGAAAGGTGTGAGGCTGTGAAGGTACTTAAGGAGCCGAGTTCGATGACCGCCTTTACCCGGTCTTCAAAGAGAATGGGAAGAACGATGACGTTTCTTGGCACGGATTGAAAAAGACTGGACCGTATGGGGACCGCCTCAGCAGGGAGGTCCGTGATCAACATGCGCCGCTTTTCAGCAGCGCACTGTCCTACCAGACCCTCGCCCACCCGCAAATGAAGGATGTGCCCATCGTGACCTCCGTCCGCATAGGCGGATAGCAAAGCCATTTCGGAAGATTCCTCGGCGTCCATCTGGTAGATCACGCCCTGTTGCGCGTTTACAAGCGGAACCAATTCCGAGAGCAACATTCGCCCGACAGTGCTCAAGTCGCGCTGTCCCTGCAACATACCCGTAAACCGCGCGAGATTGGTTTTCAGCCAGTCTTGTTCCTTGTTGCGGTCGGTGGTGAGCCGCAGGTTGTCGATCATCGTGTTGATGTAGTCCTTTAGCTCGGCAACTTCACCGCGTGCTTCTACCTGAACCGATCGCGTCAAGTCGCCTTTCGTCACGGCGGTTGCAACTTCTGCGATAGCACGCACCTGGTTAGTGAGGTTATCCGCGAGGAGGTTCACGTTTCCGGTGAGGTCTTTCCACGTGCCAGATGCGCCGGGAACGTTGGCCTGTCCGCCAAGCCGGCCGTCCACTCCCACTTCACGCGCAACCGTCGTAACCTGGTCGGCAAACGTGGCCAGTGTGTCGGTCATGTTGTTGATTGTGTCGGCGAGTGCGGCGACTTCACCCTTGGCATTAACGGTGAGCTTTTGGGTGAGTTCACCGTTGGCGACGGCAGTCACCACTTTCACGATACCTCTCACCTGTTCCGTGAGGTTGGCGGCCATCACGTTTACGTTATCCGTCAAGTCCTTCCAGGTTCCCGCAACGCCAGGGACTTTGGCCTGACCACCAAGTTTTCCGTCGGTTCCAACTTCGCGCGCAACGCGCGTCACTTCTGCGGCGAAGGCATTGAGTTGGTCCACCATCGTGTTGATGGTGTTTTTTAATTCAAGAATTTCGCCTTTGACGTCCACGGTAATCTTGCGGGACAAGTCGCCCCGGGCTACGGCCGTCGTGACCTCGGCGATGTTGCGCACCTGGCCGGTCAGGTTTCCAGCCATGGCGTTTACGGAATCCGTCAAGTCCTTCCAGGTCCCCGCGACACCGGGCACGTTGGCTTGCCCGCCCAGGCGCCCTTCGCTGCCCACCTCGCGTGCTACTCGGGTTACTTCGGCGGCGAACGAGCGCAACTGCTCGACCATGGTGTTCAGAGTTTCTTTGAGTTGCAGAATTTCGCCGCGCACGTCCACCGTGATTTTGCGGGAAAGGTCGCCGGTCGCAATCGCTGTTGCCACCTCGGCAATATTTCGAACCTGGCCCGTCAGGTTCGACGCCATAAAATTTACGTTGTCGGTAAGATCCTTCCAGGTGCCGCCGACGCCGGGCACCTGCGCCTGCCCTCCCAGTTTTCCTTCCGTGCCGACTTCGCGCGCGACGCGAGTCACTTCTCCGGCGAACGCATTCAGCTGGTCGACCATCGTATTAATCGTATTTTTCAGCTCAAGAATTTCGCCTTTAACGTCCACTGTGATTTTGCGTGACAAGTCTCCGCGAGCTACTGCCGTCGTGACCTCCGCGATGTTGCGCACCTGGCCCGTCAAATTTCCTGCCATGGAGTTGACGTTGTCCGTCAAATCTTTCCATGTACCGGCGACACCCGGGACTTTGGCCTGCCCGCCCAACTTGCCGTCGGAACCCACTTCGCGCGCCACGCGCGTCACTTCGCCCGCAAACGCATTCAGCTGCTCCACCATCGTGTTGATGGTGTCCTTCAAAAGAAGAATTTCGCCGCTCACGTTCACGGTAATTTTCTTGGAAAGGTCCCCGCTTGCAATAGCGGTCGCCACATCCGCAATGTTTCGGACTTGGCCAGTCAGGTTGCTGGCCATCGAATTGACCGAGTCTGTGAGATCCTTCCAGGTTCCCGCCACGCCGGGAACTTGCGCCTGTCCGCCGAGCTTGCCGTCCGTCCCGACCTCGCGCGCTACACGCGTTACTTCGGCGGCAAACGCGTTAAGCTGGTCCACCATCGTATTGATGGTGTCTTTCAGCTCCAGGATTTCGCCCTTCACGTCCACGGTAATCTTGCGCGACAAATCTCCGCGCGCCACCGCGGTCGCCACCTCGGCAATGTTTCGCACCTGCCCCGTCAAGTTACTCGCCATGAAGTTAACGTTGTCCGTCAAGTCTTTCCACGTGCCCGCGCCGGGAACTTGCGCCTGCCCTCCCAGCTTTCCTTCCGTACCGACTTCGCGCGCCACGCGCGTCACCTCTCCGGCGAAAGCATTCAGCTGATCCACCATCGTATTGATCGTATTTTTCAGCTCCAGGATTTCGCCTTTTACGTCCACCGTAATCTTGCGCGACAAATCTCCGCGCGCCACCGCCGTGGTCACCTCGGCGATGTTACGCACTTGGTCCGTCAAATTACCTGCCATCGAATTAACAGAGTCCGTCAGGTCCTTCCACGTCCCAGCCACGCCTGGGACGTTCGCCTGTCCTCCCAGTCGCCCTTCGCTGCCAACCTCGCGCGCCACGCGCGTGACTTCACCGGCAAACCGGTTGAGCTGGTCCACCATCGTGTTGAGCGTCTCTTTGAGCTGAAGAATTTCTCCGCGGACGTCCACGGTAATCTTTCTCGAAAGGTCGCCGCTGGCGATTGCGGTCGCCACTTCCGCGATGTTACGCACCTGTCCAGTCAGGTTGCTGGCCATGAAATTGACGTTGTCGGTGAGATCCTTCCATGTGCCGCCGACACCGGGCACCTGTGCCTGCCCGCCCAGTTTTCCTTCGGTTCCGACCTCGCGCGCGACACGCGTCACTTCTCCCGCGAAGGCATTCAGCTGGTCCACCATCGTATTAATGGTGTTTTTCAGTTCAAGGATTTCGCCTTTCACGTCGACCGTGATCTTGCGAGAGAGGTCTCCGCGCGCGACCGCTGTGGTTACTTCCGCAATGTTGCGGACCTGAGCTGTCAGGTTCCCCGCCATCGCGTTCACGGAGTCGGTTAGATCCTTCCACGTTCCCGCAACGCCTGGCACGACGGCTTGCCCTCCCAGCTTGCCGTCTGTTCCAACTTCACGGGCGACACGCGTCACTTCCGAGGCGAACGACCGCAACTGGTCCACCATGGTGTTGATGGCTTCCTTCAACTGCAAAATTTCGCCGCGCACATCCACTGTAATCTTGCGCGAGAGGTCTCCGCTGGCAACCGCGGTGGCGACCTCAGCAATGTTGCGCACCTGTCCAGTCAGGTTGCTGGCCATGGAATTCACGGAATCCGTCAGGTCTTTCCAGGTCCCAGCCACGCCGGGAACCTGCGCCTGGCCTCCAAGTTTTCCGTCGGTACCGACTTCCCGCGCCACACGCGTCACTTCAGCCGTGAAAACGCTCAATTGCTGAATCATCGTGTTCACGATCGTCGCGGATCGCAAAAATTCTCCTTCGAGCGGCCGGCCGTCCACGTCAAGACGAATCGTTTGCGTCAAGTTTCCCTGAGCGACTCCAGCGATGGCGCGTGTAACCTCCGTGGTAGGCCGCAGCAGGTCGTCCATCAAAGTGTTCACGGAGACTTCCATGTCGCCCCAGGCGCCTCGCGACTGATGAAAACGGGCCCGTTCCCTGGTTCGGCCTTCCTTGCCTACCACCTTTCCCACGCGATTTAAGTCGTTTGCAATCTGTTGATTCGCGGTAACGATTTCATTAAACGTGTCTGCTAGTTTCCCGGCGAGCCCCGTCCAGGACCCGGGCAAGCGCACTGAAAAATCCCCGTCCCGCATGGTCTGCAAGCCAGCAAGGATTACACCCAGATTGGGCTCGGAGAATTCCGCGAGCGCGCTCGTCACACCTGCTGCCTCAGAGCTCGCCTGAGACGGCAAACTGCCCTTATTTCCCGCTGAATTGTGGTTACCTCTTTTCATTTTCTGCTCCAGGCATCGCCAAAATAAAATTCACGACCCTACGGGGCCGGGTTCGATTTATTAAGGTGGGGACGATTGCGACAGCCACAGGAATCATCCATGTCATGTATTTACATGCAGAAATACCACAATGGCGGAAACCCGGGCCTACAGTGTTTCCTGTATATTCAAAACCTCGTGCCTAATGTTTGCAGCAGCTTCGAGCCCTTCCAAAAGATCGAGTCCTTGACGAGGAATGGCGCCACTCAGCTTTAGCTGCGATAGCCTCCAACGGGTGACCAGGTTAGTTAGACCTAGTTGCCAGTCAAGCGGTTCCGGAGCTAACTTCCCCGGTAATTCCACAAATAAGGACGCCTGTCTTGGGCATGGCCCCTATGTTGTTCACACCAAAAAAAACTTCATCTCGTGGTAGGCGTCGCGCATCCATTAGCTGAAGTAGGTGAAAGAATTCGGATTCCGTCCGTCAAGGAATTCGCGGACCTGTCATCTCGCGACGGGGCATTACTACTGCTTCTAGAATTTGGATTGCCGGGCATCAGCCCGAAACTGCTGCTAATAAGAGAGATGGCTGGAAGTTGAGAGAGCAGGTTGTATTGAACGCAGGGTGCGCACGGCGAGTGTGGGTGTATCTAGACTTTAAGAAACACTTTAAGAAAAAGTCGTCCGATGATTACAGAAATTCAAAAAATTAAGATTGTTTTCATGCTTCGAGAAGAAGTAAGTTGGCGGCCCCCGTTGGACGGCGAGTTGGTCTCGTAGCAGTTTGAGAAGGAAACGCAGGTGACCATGGCGAAGAATGGGCAGATAGAGGGCGGAGCAGTCTTGGGCCGGGTTTTGAGCGTGCTGGTGATCCTGGCGGGGATACTCTTTGCTGCTCAGTTGTGCCTTGCAAGCCCAGCGGATCATAGTCAGGTTCCCAGCATTTTTGATCCGCACTCGGGAAATGCTGACCTCCTCTATCGGCTCTCGGGCTTCGTGCTTTCCATTACAGGTTTGATTTTTGTGGTTGTTTTCACTCTGTTGGTCTACGTGGTCATAAGGTTTCGCGAACGGCCAACGAATGCCGGGCGCGAGCCGGCCCAGGTTTACGGAAGCAACCAGATTGAGTTGGCCTGGACGGTCATCCCGATTCTCATTGTGGTCGTGCTGTTTTTGGCTACGGCGCGTGTGATCCACGCGATTCAGGATGCCCCGGAGCCCGCGGAGGCACTCGAGGTTACCGCCATAGGTCATCAGTTCTGGTGGGAATATCGGTTTCCGGCCCTTGGCGTAGTCACGGCGAACGAGTTACATATCCCCGTGAGCGATCGGGCGCATCCCAGGCCCACATTCCTTAAGCTGCTTTCCGCGGACACCGATCACAGCTTTTGGGTTCCTCAGCTGGGCGGGAAGACAGATCTCATACCGAATCACATCAACAGGATCTGGTTCTCGCCGCAGGAGACGGGGCTTTTTCTCGGCCAGTGTGCACAGTATTGCGGCACGCAGCACGCCAAAATGCTTCTCCGCGTATCCGTAGAGAGCGAGGAAGATTTTGACGCGTGGATTCAGGCGCAAAAGGAGCCTGCGATTCAGGACGAAAAGGAATCCGCGGGAAGACGCGTTTTCGAGACGACGGCTTGTTTGAACTGCCACGCGGTGGGCGGCACCAACGGCACGGGACGTTTTGGGCCGGATCTGACGCACTTGATGAGCCGCCAAACTATCGCGGCGGGCGCGGCTGAAAACACCCCAGCGAATCTGCGACTTTGGATTCAGAACCCGGACGCTATCAAGTTCGGTTCGCTGATGCCAGCCATGAAGTTGAGCGACGCTGATTTGGACGCGCTCGTGCGTTATCTCGAGACGCTGAAATAGAGCTTAAGCAGGGCTTAGTAGTCGAAGGACTGGGGGAGCAGCTATGTCATCGGATGCGATGGCCATTCGGACCGCGGAAGCTGCGGGTCGGCCATGGGTCGAGATCCTCCACGAGTGGGTGACCACAGTCGATCACAAGCGGCTGGGCGTTCTTTACATAGTTTACGCGCTGGTCTTTCTGGTTATCGGCGGAATAGAAGCTGTCATCATTCGCATCCAGCTGATACGACCCTTGAACGACTTTGTTTCACCGCAGGTATTCAACCGGATGTTTACGATGCACGGCACTACCATGATTTTTTTCGTGGCCATGCCCGTGCTTTTCGGATTTGCCAACTATCTGGTTCCCCTGATGGTAGGCGCGAGAGATATGGCGTTTCCCCGCCTGAATGCGTTTAGTTTTTGGCTGTCCGCGTTCGGGGGATTTCTCTTGTACTTCAGCTTTGTGGGAGGGAGCGGCCTCTATGGAGCCGGGAATGCCCCGGACGTGGGCTGGTGGGCATACGCTCCATTGACTTCGCGCGCATTCTCCCCCGGCCACAGCACGGATTACTGGACAATCGCTCTGCTCGTCTCCGGTTTCGGCAGCATCGGTACGGCCATCAACCTCATCACCACAATCCTCTGCATGCGGTGCCCGGGCATGACGCTCGGCCGCATGCCTTTGCTGGCGTGGCTAAATCTGGTGATGTCCGGAATGGTGCTCATCGCTCTCACGCCTTTGTCAGCGGCGCAGATTATGCTGCTCGCGGACCGCTATCTTGGAAGCCATTTCTTCGATACCCAGGCAGGCGGCTCGGCAACACTGTGGATGCACTTTTTCTGGATCTTCGGACATCCGGAAGTCTACATCCTGATTCTTCCTTGCTTTGCGTTCATGTCGGAGATCATTCCAGTCTTTTCGCGCAAGCCGATTTTCGGTTACCCGGTGATGGTTGGTGCCTCGGTCTGCATCGGCTTCGTGAGCATGAGCGTGTGGGCGCACCACATGTTCTCCATCGGAATGACTTCGTACGCCAACGCCTTTTTCACGATCACCACTCTCTCCGTAGGCGTCCCCACAGGAATCAAAATCTTTAACTGGCTCGGCACCATGTGGGGCGGCAGGATTCAATTCAAGACGCCGATGCTCTTCTCCATCGCATTTTTGTTTCAGTTTTTAATTGCCGGACTCACCGGCATCATGCTGGGCAGCGCGGCTTTTAACTGGCAGCTTACCGGCTCCTACTTTGTTGTGGCGCATTTTCATTACGTGATCGTGGGTGGAATTCTTTTCGCACTCTTTGGCGCGTTTTATTACTGGTACCCGAAAATCACGGGAAAAATGCTCAGCGAAACCCTCGGCAAAATTCATTTTTGGCTTTTCTTTATTGGATTTCACATGACGTTCGACTTGATGCACATTCCCGGGTTGCTCGGCATGCCGCGCCGCATTTATACGTACGAGCCCGGCCGCGGATGGGACACCTGGAACCTGCTGGTCACGATCGGCGCATTGATCCAGAGCATCGCCACGCTAGTGTTTGTGGCCAACCTGATTATTTCTTATTTCAAAGGACGCGACGCTGGAAACGATCCCTGGGATGCTTGGACGCTCGAATGGTCGGTGAGTTCACCGCCGCCCGAATACAATTTCGCCACAATCCCAACCGTGGCGAGCCGCCGGCCCTTGTGGGATATCAAGCATCCCGAAGACCCGGACAGCCGCTATGAGTGAAGGGAACAAGCCATGAGCACAACCACAGCTCCCATCACGCAGGCGCCTCCGGTTTGGAACCTGCCTTATCGCGGGACGGTCGGGATGGCCTGCCTCATTATCGCGGAATCGTCCATTTTCACGATTTTCGTTGTGGCCTATCTTTTCTATGTGGGCAAAAGCCTCACAGGTCCGACTCCGCGCGAAGTTCTCGAGACGCCGATTTTCTACACGATTTGCCTACTGTCGAGCAGCCTGACGATCCATTTCGCCGCAAGATTTCTTGAACGCGGCAAGCGTGGCGGATTCCTCGGATTATGGCTTCTCACCATCGTGCTCGGCGGCCTCTTTCTGTTCGGCACTGGCATGGAATGGCACCGCCTGATTTACGAGCATGGTCTGACCATCTCTACCAACCTTTTCGGAACGACCTACTATTCGCTGGTAGGTTTGCACGCAACGCACGTAACGGTTGGTCTGCTAATGCTCACGGCGGTGTTGCTGTTTGGTCTGGCCGGCCGTGTCGTCCCGGAACAGTCCAAGCGCGTTGGAGTCCTCGCCATGTACTGGCATTTTGTGGACGCCGTCTGGGTCGTTGTTTTCACTGTCGTTTACGTGGTCGGGCGCTGAGGAGAAGAAATGGCAACGCTGTCATCCGCGGAACAAAAAGACCGCGGCACCTACACCCCGAGCGAGATCGAAGTTCCTGCTCGGACAGCATGGCCTCTGGTCCTTGCATTTGGATCCACTTTGCTTTTTGCGGGACTCTTGACGAGTGTCTCTGTAAGCGTACTTGGCGGGGTGCTCGCGATTGCTGGTTGTGTCGGATGGTTCCGCGAGGTATTTCCTCACGAACACGAGGAGGTCGTGCCGATCCTCGCCGACGAAACTCCCATTACCACGGAGCGTCGCGTCGTTGACAGTTTCCCCCTCGCCATCGCCCCGGATCAGTTGCGCGCGTGGCTGCCCGTCGAGACTTACCCAATTTCTGCCGGTCTGAAGGGCGGCATTGCCGGTGGCGCAGCGATGGCCGTGATCGCGTGCCTCTACGGGCTCATTAGTCAGGCAAGCATCTGGTATCCCATCAACTTGCTGGCGGCGGTTGTGTATTCGCGGCAAGAGGCGCGGGCGTTGACTCCGGAGTGGCTGAACTCTTTTCACCCCTGGATGTTTCTTATCGCCGTGATTCTGCATATCACCGGATCCACTCTTGTCGGTCTGCTTTATGGAGCGATGCTCCCTATGTTTGCGCGCCGGCCTATCGTCCTGGGCGGCCTTATCGTTCCCGTTCTTTGGTCTGGACTCTTGTATTCCACCATGGACCTTTTGAATCCCGTGCTCGGCAGCCACATTCATTGGGTATGGTTCATCGCTTCTCAGGTAGCGTTTGGCGTTGTGGCGGGGCTTGTCGTCGTGCGCCAATCGCGCGTGCGAACCCACGAAAATATGCCCTTCGCTTTACGCGCGGGGATTGAAGCTCCGGGAATGATGGAAACCCGGGGGGAGGGGGAGAATCGCTCGTGAATCCTCTCCGCAACGTCTGCGCATTCGCAATGCTCGGCGCGATTTTTTTTTCCGGCTGCGATGCCGCTCCCGGAAAACCGAAAGCGGGTTCGGAAACCATCGCTCCCAGCGAAATTTCAGACTTTGCCACGCTCTATTCCCAAAACTGCGCGGGCTGCCACGGCACGGAAGGGCATGGAGGCGCCGCCATCGGCCTGGCCAACCCTGTTTATCTTGCGATTGCGGATGACGCGACCATTCGTAAAGACATTTCCAAGGGCGTGCCGGGAACCGCGATGCCGGCTTTCGCAGAAAGCGCCGGCGGATTGCTGACCGACAAGCAGATTGAAATAATCACCAGCGGAATCCGATCGAACTGGAGCAAGCCCGGAATTCTTGACGCGGCAAATCCGCCTTCCTATGCGTCGAAGTCCTCCGGCAATGCCCAGCAAGGCGAAGCCGCTTACAAAACGTATTGCGAATCATGTCACGGCCCGGGCGGCCGCGGAGCGCAAAAGGGAAGCGCCATCACGGATGACTCGTTCCTGGCGCTTGTCAGCGATCAAGGGCTGCGAACCATTGTCATCACCGGCCGACCTGAATTGGGTGCGCCAGACTGGCGGGCCAATGTGTCGGGCAAGCCGATGTCTGACCAGGAAATCAGCGACGTCGTTGCCTGGCTCATTTCCCGGCGTGCGCGGAACCCGGGCCGGCCGTATTCCGTTTCGAATGCAGCGAATCACTAGGAGTTTTACGATGGCAGATGAATCCATTTCGCGCCGCGGGCTATTCATGAAACTGGGAATCCTCTTCAATGGCCTGGTGGCGACGGCGCTGGCGGTGCCCATTGTGGGATTCGTGTTGTCGTCCATCACGCGTGGGCGCTCGAACGCCTACCTTGCGTGGGTGCCCCTCGGGCCAGTCAATCAATTTCCGGAAGGTGAAACGCGGCTGGCGACGTTCAAGAATCCTAACGTGATGCCGACCGATGGCAAGACCGTGGACACGTCGTGCTGGGTGCGCCGAGTCGAAGGCGACCAATTCCAGGTTTTTGCTATCAACTGCGCGCATCTCGGTTGTCCAGTGCGATGGTTTCCGCAATCCGGTTTGTTCATGTGCCCGTGCCACGGCGGAGCTTATTATCGTGATGGCTCGCGCGCTTCGGGTCCGCCGGAACGCGGCCTGTTTGAATATCCGCACAAAGTGGAGAACGGCCTGATCACCATTCAGGCGGGCGAATTGCCGACACCCGGAGCCAGCGCGGCCCTCATTGGAAAGAAGCTTCCATGCGCCTGATTTCGCAGATCGGCGAATGGTTCGACCAGCGCTTGCAGCTGGCCGCCCCCATTCGTGAAATCTCGGAGCACCCCGTTCCTCGCAGCTCGGCCAGCTGGTGGTACGTATTTGGCAGCGCCGCGCTGACTATTTTTGTCCTTCAAATCGTTACCGGAATTCTGCTCGCCATGATTTACGTTCCTTCGGCCGGCGAAGCGTGGAGTAGTCTTCAGTCCCTGAACCACGACGTGACTCTTGGCTGGTTTATCCGCGCGATGCACGGATGGGGCTCGAACTTCATGGTCGCGGTGGTCCTCATTCACATGATGCAAGTCTTCCTTTTCGGGGCCTACAAGTTTCCGCGCGAACTCACCTGGATCATCGGCATTTTTCTTTTGTTGATGACACTGGGGATGGCGTTCAGCGGACAAGTTCTGCGCTTCGATCAGGACGCTTATTGGGGACTCGGTATTGGCGCTTCGATTGCCAGCCGCGTTCCGATCATCGGTCCGTTTGCCGTAAAGTTGATGTTGGGCGGCCCGATTATCGCCGGCGCAACACTCTCCAGATTTTTCGCCCTGCATGTCTTTGTGATTCCGGGGATGCTCGTCGGATTCGTCAGCTTGCATCTCTTGATGGTGTTGAAGCTGGGAATCAACGAATGGCCGATGCCCGGGCGCCTCGTGAAGCGTTCGACCTACGTGAGTGAATACCACGAATTAACAAAAAAGGATGGCGCGCCGTTCGTCCCTTACGCCGTCTGGAAGGACATGTTCTTCGTGGCCTTCATCCTCGTGGCGATTGCCGCTTGTGCGGTTTACTTCGGCCCATTCGGTCCAACCGGCCGCCCCGATCCCACAATCATCCAGACATCGCCGAAGCCCGATTACTTTTTCCTGTGGCTCTACGCCTTGCTTTCTCTTTTGCCTCCTTCTATGGAGACGCCCGCGCTTCTCATCGGCCCCGTCGTTGTCATCCTGCTTCTGCTCCTTCTGCCATTCCTTTCCGGCGAGGGAGAAAAAAGCTGGCGCCGCCGGCCGATCGCGGTTCTTACGATTTCGTTGATCGCGATATCGCTGGGCACCCTTACGCATCTTTCAGGCTATACGCCCTGGAGCCCGCACATGAACGCGTGGAGCGGTGATCCTGTCCCGGATCGATTTCTCCGCGGCACGACGGCGCTTCAACGGCAAGGCGCGCTCGTATTTCAGGTGAAGCAGTGCCGCAACTGCCATTCGCTCGGTGACTTGGGCGGCCAGCGAGGACCGGCTTTGGATAGCGTTGCTGTGCGGCTCACACAAGACCAACTCATCCGCCAGGTAATTCAGGGTGGCGGCAACATGCCCGCCTACGGAAAGAATCTGAGTCCTGCGGAAACAACCGCGCTTGTGGCGTTTCTTGAGACCTTGCATCCGGCCGGACAAGCTCCCGCGCGAGATGCTTCGCGTGACTTGGCACTCAGCGAGACTCCAGAGGGACACGCTCCAGCGCAACCTTAAGACAATTCATGCCGCCAACTCTTCAAGTCGCCCTGGAATCCTGGAGGATTCCGGTTCCGCTTACGCTAGCTCTGATCCTCGCCGCGTTTGTGTACCTTCGCGGATGGCTCCGGCTTCGTTTGTCTTCTGTGAATGAAATTCCCGGTTGGCGGGCAGGAAGTCTTCTCCTCGGCTTGTTCTCAATTTGGATTGCGTTGGGCTCGCCGCTCTCGGTGTTCGACGAGCAGTTGCTGACGGTGCACATGATTCAACATCTGCTGCTTATGACCATCGCCCCTCCTCTGATTCTGCTCGGTGCGCCCGTGATGCCGTTCATGCACGGTCTGCCGCGGACATTCGTGAAGACCGTTCTCGGTCCTATCTTCCGCTGCCCGCCGCTGCAGCGGCTTGGGCATCTTCTCTCGCAGCCTGTGTTCTGCTGGCTGGCCGCCGCCGCGGCCTTGTTGGGTTGGCATATTCCCGCGGCGTTTAATCTCGCGCTGCGCTCCGAAGCATGGCACATCGTCCAGCACTCCTCTTTCCTCAGCGCCGGATTCCTTTTTTGGTGGCCTGTTGTTCAGCCCTGGCCAAGCGTTCAAAAATGTTCGCGCTGGGCCATCCTCTTCTACTTGTTTCTTGCGACGTTGCCATGTGACATCCTCTCCGCTTTTCTGGTCTTCTCCGAGCGCGTCGCCTACCCGGCGTACCTTTCCACCACCCGCCCCTTAGGTCTTTCTGTCCTCGACGACCAGCAGTGCGCCGGCGCTCTGATGTGGACCTGTATCACGCTCATTTATCTGCTTCCCGCGGCCATTCTAACGATCCATCTTCTGACGGGACGAAGCACCCAACCTGCCTTCTTGCACACTGCTCTGCCGTCCAGCCCGATTGACAGACCTTCTCCTTTTGACTCCGAGTAGAGTTCCTCTCCGTTTCGGCCGCGATGCCGCAAGAGAAGGCTATCCGTAGTTCAGCTTCCTGCAGGATGGCTGGCCCGCCGCGGGGCGCGCTCCCAATGTTCGCGCTATAATTTAATTGCAAGCCATGCTGGCCGAGAATTCGCTGCCGACTCCCTCGTTCCTCGGATGGGCTCACCCCCTCGTCCGCGATTGGTTTGTCAGCCGCTTCGGCTCTCCTACCGAACCGCAGCAAGAGGGCTGGCCACATATTCTGGCCCGCAAAACCACGCTGATTTCTGCTCCCACTGGTTCAGGAAAAACCCTGGCGGCATTTCTCATCTGCATTGACCGCTTGGTGCGGAAGGCCCTGAGCGGGGAATTGACCGATTCCACCGAAGTCCTCTACGTGTCGCCGCTCAAGGCGCTCAGCAACGACATTCAGAAAAATCTCGAAATTCCTCTCGCGGAAATCCTGCATCTCGCAGCCGAGCGTGGGTTGGCGATGGCGGAGATTCGCACTGCCGTTCGCACGGGCGACACCCTCGCGAACGAACGACGAGCCATGCTGACGCATCCACCGCACATTTTGGTCACGACTCCCGAATCTCTCTACATCCTGTTGACGGCTGCGAAAAGTCGGGAGATCCTGCGAAACGTCGAATCTGTCATCGTGGATGAAATCCACGCTGTGGCCGATGACAAGCGTGGCGCGCATCTGGCGCTCTCTCTGGAACGGCTCGACCATTTGGCCGGCAGGCGCCTCACGCGCATTGGCCTCTCCGCCACGCAGAAGCCCATCGAACTGGTGGCCAATTTTCTGACCGGTGCTGGCCAGCCCGATCCAGTAATCGTGCAAATAGGTCATCGTCGCGAACTCGACTTGGCCATCGAAGTTCCCAGAAGTGAGCTTGGCCCGGTTGCGTCCAACGAAATGTGGGATGAAATTTACGACCGCATCGCCGAGCTCGCCATGCAGCACCGCTCGACGCTTGTTTTTGTGAACGCCCGGCGCCTCGCGGAGCGCATGGCGCATCATCTTGGGGAACGCCTGGGCAAAGATACGGTTGCCGCGCATCATGGCAGCTTGTCGCGCAAGCTGCGGCTTATCGCCGAGAAAAAATTAAAGGCTGGTGAAATCCGCGCGCTGGTCGCGACGGCATCCCTGGAATTGGGGATTGATATTGGCAGTGTCGATCTGGTTTGCCAGATTGGCTCGCCGCGCTCGATTTCGGTGGCCTTACAGCGCATCGGCCGCGCAGGTCACTGGCGCGGCGCAATTCCGAAAGGACGCATTTTCGCGACAACGCGTGACGACCTGTTGGAGTGCGCTGCGCTGGTGCGAGCGATTCGCCAGGGTGACCTCGACCGCATCGCCATTCCCGAAGCGCCCCTGGACATCCTCGCTCAGCAAATCGTCGCCATGTGCGCCGCCGAAGATTGGAAGGAGGAGGAACTCTACCACTCCGTCCGCCGAGCGTATCCCTATCGCAATCTTTCGCGCATGGATTTCGACGAAATCGTCGAAATGCTTTCCGAAGGCATCGCCAGTCAGCGAGGAAGTTACGGCGCGCACCTCCATCGCGACCGTGTGAACGGCATGCTGCGCGGACGGCGTGGCGCACGCCTCGCGGCCATCATGGGCGGCGGTGCGATTCCAGAAAACTCTTTGTATAGCGTTGTAGCGCAGCCCGAAGGGGCGATCATCGGCACGGTGGACGAAGACTTCGCGGTGGAGAGTCTGGCGGGCGACATCATGCTGCTCGGGAACACTTCCTGGCGTATTCGGCGCGTGACCTCCTCCGGCACTGTACAAGTGGAAGACGCGCAAGGTGCGGCGCCCAATGTCCCGTTCTGGCGCGGGGAAGCGCCATCGCGAACCGACGAGCTTTCCGCTCACGTTTCGGAATTACGCGAAAAAATCAGCGATTTCGTTCCATTGGCTTTGGAGAAGCTCGGTTCTGGAGAGCAGACTTGCGCGACCAATGGCACTGGCGCCAGCGCCGCGATGAACTGGCTCGAGCTCGAATGCGGGCTCGACGAAGCGGGGGCCGAGCAGGCTGTAGAGTACCTGGCCGCAGGACGCGCACTCCTGCATGCCGTTCCTTCGCTAACCACCGTCGTTGCCGAGCGCTTCTTCGATGAAAGCGGCGGGATGCAACTGATCATTCACGCCCCCTTTGGCGCGCGCATCAACAAAGCTTGGGGCCTCGCCTTACGCAAGCGCTTCTGCCGCTCCTTCAATTTTGAACTGCAAGCCGCAGCCACCGACAATGGTCTGAACATTTCGCTCAGCGAGCAACATAGCTTCCCGCTCGCCGATGTCTTTCACTTCCTCCATCCAAACTCCGTACGCTCGGTTCTGGAGCAGGCCGTTCTCGCTTCTCCTCTTTTCACCACTCGCTGGCGCTGGGACGCCGGCCGCGCGCTGGCTCTGCCTCGCTTTCGTGCCGGCAAAAAAGTTCCTCCGCCCATCCAGCGCATGCGCGCCGATGATTTGCTGGCCGCTGTTTTTCCCGAAGCGCTCGCTTGCCAGGAGAATATCCCCGGAGAAATCAACATCTCCAATCACCCGCTCATCCGCGAGGTGATGAAAGACGTACTCACCGAAGCGCTTGATCTTGATGGCCTCCAGCGTGTGCTCGGCGATATCGCCAGCGGCCGCATCACGTGTCTCGCCGTAGATACGCCCATGCCCTCGCAGTTTTCCCACGAAATCCTCAACGCCAATCCCTACGCTTATCTCGATGACGCTCCTCTCGAGGAGCGCCGCGCACGCGCCGTAGAAATGCGCCGCGTCCTCCCCGATGCCGTGCTCGGAGAGATTGGCCGCCTCAATCCGGAAGCGATCGCAGAAGTGCGCGAGGATGCGTGGCCCGATGTGCGCGACGCCGAAGAGCTCCACGATGCCTTGCAGATTTTGATTGCCTGGCCCGTCTGCGTCGAAGCGGTCGAGGACGCGAGCAATCGTTTGTACGCCAAGCTCCAGGAATCACTGCCAGGCTGGAACTCGTTTTTTGCTTATCTAGAAGAAGAAGGAAGAGCCGCGCGCGTTTCCGTGGGCAACAATATCTATTGGGTTGCCGCTGAGCGCCTGCCCGTCTTCACCCAGATATTCCCCTCTGCCGTCCTCGACGCACCGCTCGCAAATATCGGGTCACCGGCCGAGTCTCGAGAAGACGCCCTGCGCTCCCTCGTTACAGGATGGATCTCCCACAGCGGCCCTATCATAGCCAACCATCTAAGCGAAGTGCTCGCAGTACCGGTTTTAGACATCGAAAAAACTTTCCTGCGTCTGGAATCCAGCGGCGTAATTCTGCGTGGCAAGTTCACCGATCCCTCCTCACCGCAAACGGAATGGTGCGAGCGCCGCTTGCTTGCACGGATCCATCGCCTGACTCTCGGACAACTCCGCAAAAAAATTCAGCCCGTCACGCCGGCCCAATTCATGAACTGGCTGCTTTCCTGGCAGCATGTCGCTCCTGGCACGCAACTCCTCGGCGACCGCGGCATGCTCGAAGCCATTCGCCAGGTGCAGGGATTCGAAGCTCCCGCCAACTCCTGGGAAAGCCAGATCCTTAAGCGCCGAGTTGCCGACTTCGACCCCAAGATACTCGACCAGCTTTGTCTGACGGGAGCGGTTGGATGGGGCCGGCTATCTCCGCATCCCGCGACTCTCGGGGCGCTCACGAACGAAAAACGCCGCGTCATGCCGACAAGCGTTGCCCCGATTACTTTTTTCGTTCGCGAAGATGCGGACTGGATGATCCCACGGCGTGAAGCTAACGAGGCCGAAACAATCGGCCTCAGCCCCGATGCCTATGCAATCTTGCAATTCCTGCGCCAACGAGGCGCATCTTTTTTCGTGGACATTGTGCGTGGCACGGGCAGATTGAAATCTGAAGTAGAAACTGGTCTCTGGGAACTCGTGGCCGCAGGCGTTCTTACAGCCGACGGTTTCGATAATCTCCGCGCCTTGATCGATCCCAAGCGGCGTTCCGGCCAGGGCATCGGACGGACTTCACGCCCCCGGCACAGCGCAGGCCGCTGGTCTGTTCTTTATTCCGGCGAAATCCAGGACCGCGCTCAAGCGCTCGAAGCCACGTGCTGGATGTTGCTGCATCGCTATGGAATTGTCTTTCGCGAACTCCGCATGGGCGAAACGATCCTCCCCAAATGGCGCGAGCTGCTCATCACCCTCCGCCGGCTCGAAGATCGCGGCGAGATCCGCGGCGGCCGCTTTGTCAGCGGCTTTTTGGGCGAGCAGTTCGCTTTGCCCGTTGCCGTCGAGTCCTTACGAGTCATGCGAAGCCGCCATCCTGCCGGTGAGCTCGTCACCGTGCACGCAGCCGATCCGCTGAATCTTGCCGGCATCATCGTCCCGGGCAAACGCGTCCCTGCAAATTCCGGCAAACTTGTCTCCTTCCGTGACGGCGTTTTCGTCGAGCCGGAAGAACTCGCAAACGTTATAGCAATGCCTGCCGCACGCTGATTCTCATGCCTGATCCAATGCCAGCCTCTTCACAAAAAAATATCTCGCGCACGCGCGCTCCCGGCGAAGATTCCCAATCTGAGGAGCACTCGCGCCAACTCGGCCGAATACTGTTCGCGGCGTTTGCAGGCTTGCTTTTCCTCTTGATACTCGGCGGACTGAACGCCCTCCTTTCCGTCCGCAAACTCAGCGGCATCGAGCAGGAAGTCAACCGCCGCTTCGTCACACACAGCCAGGCACTCTCCGCTATCGTCATTTCTGTCCATGTCTATGACGACCAGATGGAGCAATCTCTTTTGCGGGGTCAAAAAACTGCGGATTCCGCGAAGCCATTTGATCCCGTTACCCGCAGCGCCGAAATTCACGCCGCGCTCCTCAGCTATCCATCGGACGAGGAGCCGGACGAACAACTCCTCGTCCAGGAGCTCCTGCAAGTACTCACGCAGCAGGAAAACGCGTTCGCCGCCACTTCCTCCTGGGGGCCCGAGGACCGCGACAAACGCACTCATCTTTTCATTGGCGAACAGCTCATTCCTCAGCGCATGCGCTTCCTTCAGGTTTCTCAGGAAATTTCCTTGCTCAATCGCAAAAAGCTCGGCGAAGAGAAAACGGCTCTCGATGTGAATTTTGTGAATGTCCAGACGAGGATTCAGTGGATGGTCATCCTCACCCTGACGGCTGGAATTTTGTTGTCCCTCGTCACCGGACTTTACATCCTCCGCCTCGAGCGCCAGGGCCGTTTGCGCTATCAGGCTTTACTGCGTGGCAGGGAAGAATTGGAAGGTCTGTCTGCCCGTCTCCTTGAGGTCCAGGAAGAAGAGCGCCACTCCATTTCTCGAGAGCTTCATGATGAAGTTGGGCAAACTCTCGGAGCACTCCTCGTTGACGTTGGCCAATTGTCGAAACTAGTCCCTCCCGGAGACCGCGCCATCCACGGACAAATCGACAGCATTAAATCCGTCGCCGAACGCGCTGTGAAATCCATCCGTGACATGGCGCTTTTGCTCCGTCCCCCCATGCTCGATGATCTCGGCTTGGTCCCAGCCCTCGAATGGCAAGCGCGCGAAGTCTCCCGCCGCAGCGAGACGGAAGTGGAAATTGTTTCTGAAAACGTGTCGGAGAAACTGTCCGACGAAATTAAAGTCTGTATCTATCGTTTGGTGCAGGAAGCACTGAATAATGCGTCCACACACGCGGCAGCCAAAAATGTAAAGGTCTCGGTGATTCAGGCAGCCGGCGAAATCTCCGTCGAAGTCTCTGACGACGGTCGCGGTTTCGAACCCGAGCGCCAGCGTGGCATGGGAATCCTGGGGATGGAAGAGCGCGTGAAACGCCTTGGTGGAACGCTGGCTCTGCAGTCCACCCCGGGGAAAGGTGCCACCGTGAAAGCGGAACTCCCGCTGCCTTCGGCAAAATCACTCTGATTTCATGAAAAAAATTCGCATTCTACTCGCCGACGATCATCAGCTCATGCGCAAAGGCCTGCGCCTCATGCTGGAACAGCAGCCCGATTTAGCCGTGGCCGGCGAAGCGGGCGACGGCAGGGAAGCAGTAGCCTTGGCGAAATCCCTCAAGCCGGACGTGGTCGTAATGGATATCGGTATGCCGAATCTTAACGGCATTGAAGCGGCCCAACAAATTACGCAAAGTCACCCGGAAATTGCCGTGGTCATGCTCAGCATGCATTCGGACGAAAGCTATGTCCTTCGCGTCCTGAAAGCGGGAGCCAAGGGCTATCTTTTGAAGGATTCAGCCGAAGCGGATCTCATCAAAGCTGTACATGCGGTAGCTGGCGGAAAGTCATTCTTCAGCCCCGCGATCAGCAAGATTCTCCTCGACGACTACGTGCGCAAACTGAAACGCAGCGGATCCGAAGATGCCTACGATCTGTTGACGCCGCGCGAACGCGAAATCCTTCAGTTGATTGCTGAGGGAAAATCGAACAAGGATGTAGCCAACCTTCTGAATTTAAGCGTTTACACCGTCGAAACCCATCGTTCGAATATTATGGAAAAACTCCATTTGCGCGGTGTCCCTGAATTAATCTTGTACGCCGTTCGAAAAGGCATCATTTCGTAGTTCCAACCGCATCCATTCTTTTGCGGTTCCTTTTGCATAGAAGAGCGGTTCCCTCCTACCCAATCGTCGGTATGGAATATCCCCACTGCCCGGGAGCATCATCTTCTGGTTCCTGACGTCTGATGGAGTGTGGCAAAAACACAACCCGCCCGGGGACGCTCGGCAGGTTGCCATCAGAGAGAAGGAAGGGCACATGAACCGATTTATTTCGTCGTCAGGCTCAAAACTATTGGCGCTGGCGGTTGGCTTCGTTCTGGGGGCGGCTGGCATCTCCATCGCTCACACGACTGCGAACTCGCTGGCCAAAAATCCACCAGCGACTCTTAAGCTGGCCGATGTCAACGAAGGGCCGAGCAAGACAAGCTACGCCCCCGTTGTCAAAGCGGTATTACCGTCTGTCGTTAACATCTCATCTTCGAAAATTGTTCACGGCGGCGAGGAATCCGCCGAGCAGCAGCCGATGGATCCTTTTTTTAGACAGTTTTTCGGAGGGGGCCAGGGCGGACATTTCAATGTTCCGAAAGACCGCAGAGAGAAAGCTCTGGGTTCCGGCGTAATCGTCAGCCCGGAAGGCTACATTTTGACGAACAACCATGTCGTGGATGGGGCGACCGACGTTCGCGTCACTCTCTCCGACAAACGCGAATTCCAGGCGCGGATCGTAGGAACCGATTCGAAGACGGACGTCGCCATATTGAAAATTGACGCGGAAAAGCTGATTCCCATCACCATTGGGGACTCGTCCAAGGTTGAAGTTGGCGACGTGGCCCTGGCCATCGGCGATCCTTTCGGTGTTGGACAAACCGTCACCAAGGGCATTATCAGCGCCACCGGCCGCGGAAACCTCGGCATCGAAGACTACGAGGACTTTCTTCAAACCGATGCGCCGATTAATCCGGGAAATTCCGGCGGTGCATTGGTCAACGATCGCGGCGAGTTGGTTGGCATCAACACCGCGATCATCACGCACGGCTCCGGCGGCAGCCAGGGTATTGGATTTGCCGTTCCGGTGAACCTCGCGCGCAACGTCATGGGCCAGATTCTAAAGAATGGCCAAGTGACTCGCGCATACCTGGGAATTCTCCCGCAGGACGTCACTCCTACGATGGCAAAAGCTTTTGGCGAGAAAGATGCCAAGGGCGTGGTTGTCGGTGACGTTACACCAAGCAGTCCAGCGCAAGAAGCCGGCCTGCAGCGCGGCGACATCATCCAGGAGATGAACGGCAAACCGGTGGACGACAGCAACCAACTCCGCATGACCATCTCCATGATGGAGCCAGGCACCACCATCAAACTGAAGCTGGTTCGCAATGGCAGCCCGCGTGAGCTGTCCGTTAAGCTCGCCGAGATGCCAACCGAAACGGCCAAAGCCAAGTCCGGTGAGGAAGGCGTGGAAAAGGCTCTGGATGGCGTGGATGTCAGCAACATGAATCCGGAAATTGCCGAGCAGCTGAATCTGCCTGCTTCCACCAAGGGCGTTGTGGTGACCGATGTGGACCCATCCAGCAAGTTGGCCGACGCCGGATTGCAAAAGGGCGACGTGATCCAGGAAGTGAACCATCAGCAGGTGAAAAACGTCTCTGAGTTCCAGAGCGCTGTTCGCAAGAGCGGAACGGATCCGCTGCTCCTCGTGAATCGCGAGGGCCGAACTCTTTTCATCGCTTCGTAATTCCGGTTGGCCCGGCTTCCGTGCGCCTCTTCCGGTTTCTGGCGCCAGCCCCTCAAGGCTGGCGCTGGGACGGAAGAGGCGCTTGCTGTCTTACCAAACCGCCGTGAGCCGCATCTAAAAGGAAGAGCACTCATGAAAAATCGCAAAGACAAATCGATTCTCGCAGGTAATGATCAACGCTCCAAAATGGCCGCCCAAGAGTATCGCGAAAGACTGGAACGCGAAGACATGGAACGCCGTTGGATTCTGGAAGCCTTCGATTGCATCCTGAACGAGTGTGAAGAAAGCCCGGAGAAGTTCCATCAAAACTCGATCAAACCGCTCTTGTCCGCTGGCGTAACTCTCGAAACCGCATTCGCTTTGCTGGTAGATGGAAGATTTCGACCGAATTAGCGAGCCCGTGCAACCGGTTTTTTCGCAGCTCGAGACCCGCGCCCGGCCAGCCTCCAGGAAACGTGGCAAATAATTTTTGCAGCGCATTCTCCTTGCCGCGCTTTCAAGAAACGCACGGAGAGAATTCGCGAACAAGCATGCTGGGTGAAATCCTAAATTGCAGAATTGTTTTCAGCTATTTGGTGAATGAGAGCAGCGGGCTGGTCAGGTCTTACAGGCGAATAATTCCTCTGCGGATGCCGATCGCAACGGCTCCCGTGCGATCTACGGCTCCAAGCTTCTCCATGATGTGCTTCACGTGAACTTTGACCGTTTCTTCCGTTATGAACAGCTTCTTTGCGATGTCGCGATTGCGATTCCCTGCGGCAACGTGCTCCAGGACTTCGACCTCGCGCTCCGTCAGGTCTTCGTCGCTTAAATGGTCTGCGAGATGTGCGGCCACCTGCGCCGGGATGCGCTTCTTCCCGGAATGAACTTGGCGAATCACCTCCACCAGTTCCTTCGGTGGCATGCTTTTCAAGAAATAGCCCCGGGCGCCGGCTTCAAGCGCCCGCTGGATTTCTACGTCTCCCTCGAACGTCGTCAGCATAATGATGCGCGCCTCAGGAAATTCCGTGTAGACCGCTTTCATTACGTCGATGCCACTTTCGTCTGGAAACCTCAGGTCCATTAGAGTTACGGAGGGGAGGTGCTGCCGAAACTGCTGAATGGCTTCCTTGCCGTTCGATGCCTGCGCTACAAGTTGCATGTCCGGCTGGTTGTTGATGATGACAGCAAGGCCTTCGCGCAGAAGAGGGTGGTCATCTACGCTTAGAATGCGGATGGGGGCTTCTTTATTCACTGACCCTGCTCATCCTGAAATGAAGAATGTTCGCCGCCTTCGTCCCCTGAAAAAGCGGGTTCTGCCATTCTGTGGAAAGTTCGTCGGGAGGCGCCTCGAAAGCGATCCGCGCACCCACAAATAGCTCGACTTCCGTCCCGGCCCCCGCGCGACTCATGATCCTCAACTTTCCGCCGATGCTTTGCGCGCGCTCTTTCATTCCAGACAAACCCCAGTGTCCCTCCCGTCCTGATTGCAGAAGTTGGTAGTCTATGCCGCTGCCGTCATCTCGCACAACGATGCGTATCCCGCTGGCTCGATATTCAACTTCGACCTCAACATTCCGAGCGTTGGAATGGCGATACGCGTTGATAATGGCTTCCCGCCCAATGCGATACAACTCTTCGCTGAGCCCGGACCAAACTTCGCGTTGCCGCCCTTCTACGAGTACGCGGAATTTGATGGCCGAAGTGAAACCCATATCGCCAGGAACGGCGGCGAGCGCTTGTGCTAAGGAAGAGAAACTACTCGGATTAGACCGTAGCCCTTGCACCACCCGCCGCCCTTCTTCCATGACGCGGTCCATGGCCTGTAAGACATTGCTGAATCGAGACTTAGCTGGTGTGTCGGCGCGCAACTGGTCCACCGCGGCGTGCAACTGCATGGAAACGGCGAAGAATCCCTGTAGCAACGTGTCGTGCAGTTCTTGCGCAATGCGCGTGCGTTCCGCAAGCCGCGCCTTTGCATGCACATCTAGGATTGAAGTTGGATCGTAAGTAGCTTTCTCGGCAAGCGGTTCATAAGTCAGATCGCTATCTGCAATTCCGGCGAGACCATTCACCGCGCCTATCGCGCTATATTGCAATTGCGGAGTTCCGAGACCGTTGAAGTTCATTGCAATCCTCCTAAGCTACGATTCGCCGAACGATAAGGGCCTTAATTTTCAACACCTTACTCTAGTCCCGACCGCCTCGACCTCTTTCTGCGTCTATCCACTCGCGTATATAAGCTGGGCAAGCTTCCAGCTTGATGTTTGCTGCTTGGCATCGCGCCAGGAACGTCACGGCTTCGCGGTCGATGATCGTTAAGTCTTTTAAATCGAGCACGATAACCTGCCCTTGCTCCAAACCGATGAGCCTTTGCAGCTCCTCGACATCTTCGGGCTCAATCCGCCCACTCAACCTGAAAACAACCGAACCACCATCTGACGAGCGATTAATGACCAGCATAGGTACCTGATAGAGCACAAACAGTGCAAGCAAGGTGCCAATGCAAATTGCTGATAATAAGTGGTTTAATAGGAAACAAGCGCTCGCGAACCTCGCGAATTCGCGAAGTTTTCGCGAACTCCACGGTTTTGCGGACACGGACTTATATTTAACCACGAGGTTAAATACAAAACACAAGCCTTTGTATTTAACGTAATGGCTAAGTAAAGCAGAAAGATGTGCCTGCTTCAGACGACGACATAACACGGGGGCGTAAACCGGGGAACGTCAAATTCCACGAAACCGGAATTTGTTGATTTTGAGGGCTCGAATTTTAGATTCCAGTGTGGAGGCCGGCATCAGAAGGCGGGCAGCTGCGCCTTGGGGGCCGGAAACGCGGCCACCGGTGGCAGCAAGAGCTTCCTCGATCGCTTCTCTTTCTTGCGCGGCGGATTTCCTGGGAACAGGACCCGTGGATATCGCGTGATGGCCCGAGGGGGAAGAATCCAGGGAAAGCCAGCTAGGATCGACGGAAAATTGGGATGTGTCGCAAACGATGACTGAGCGCTCAATCACGTTCTGCAGTTCGCGAATGTTTCCGGGCCAGGCATAGGATTGAAGCAATTCCATGGTAGCTGTTTCGATTGTCTCAATCTTCTTCCCGGCTTTTCTGGAATAGCGATGGATGAAGTATTTCACCAGCGTAGGAATATCTTCTCTTCGTTCGCGCAGTGGCGGTACCTCAATGGGGAATACATTGAGCCTGTAAAACAGATCCCGGCGAAAGGTGCCTGCGGCGATGGCACTTTCCAAATCCCGATTGGTAGCGGTAATGACGCGAATATCCGCGCGAATGGGATGAGTTCCGCCGATACGTTCGAACTCGCGCTCCTGCAAGATGCGCAGCAGAGCGATCTGTGTTTCCGGGGGAAGCTCGCCGATTTCATCCAGGAAGATGGTGCCGCCCTCGGCAAGCTCAAAACGTCCTAGACGGCGACTTAAGGCTCCCGTGAAGGCTCCTTTCTCGTGACCGAAAAGCTCCGAGGAAATCAAGGTGGCGGGTATGGCCGCGCAATTGACGCTGACGAACGCTCGCGAGGAGCGCGGCGAGCGTTTATGAATGGCGCGGGCGATAAGTTCCTTGCCCGTGCCAGTTTCCCCGGTGATCAGCACGGTGGAATCCGTCGGAGCAACTTTAGCGACCCGGGCCAGAACCGACTGCAACGCAGGAGACTCTCCGACTATTTCCTCGAACATGGAGGTCTTGTTGATTTCATCGCGCAGGGCAATGTTCTCTTTGAGGAGCTGGTCTTTTAACTTTTTTATTTCCGCAAAAGCGATCTCCAGAGCAGCGCGCGCTTCGTTCTGTTCGGTGACGTCCATGGCCGTACCGACTACTTCGACGACCTCACCGGAAGCATTCAGGACCGGATGCCCAGTAGCACGGATATATTTGAGAGTGCCATCGGGAAAAACCAGGCGGTATTCCGTCTCATAATCGGTTTTGTCTCGAATCGCCTGTTGCACGATGGAGTGATACTCGGTGTCTTCCGGGTGAAGCAGCCGACTGGCGACTTCCATGTAAGATGGTGGATTCGGAGATGGCTCGAGGCCGAAGATGCGGTACATTTCCTGCGACCAATAAACGTTCTCGATAGCCGGGACGCTGAAAGCCCAACTGCCCGTGTGGCTTAATTTCTGAGCTTCGGCGAGATAAGTCTCACTCCGCCGCAACTCATACTCGGAGCGCTTGCGCTCGGTGATGTCCATCGTGCTGCCCACGAACTCTACAAATTCCCCGGAGGAATCAAAAACTGGCTGTCCGACGGACTTCAACCACCTTTCCGTGCCATCCGGGAGATTGATTCGGAATTCCAGGTCCAGGCTCGATCTTTCACGAATAACCCTGTCCACTGCTCCCTGCCAGAGGCCGCGATCTTCCGGATGCACGCGCTCCAATCTTTTTTCCCACGCGGGCATGCCTTCGTCCGGAGAGAAACCGAAAATGTGGAACCATTCTTCGGAAAGGTGCACGGAAGCACGATCACTGGCGCGCCAGACCCAACTGCCCGTGTGCGTGAGCCTCTGGGCCTGCGCCAGGTTGTTCTCGCTGCGCCGCAACTCCTCTTCGACCCGCTTGCGTTCGGTGATATCACGGCAAATTGTGGCCAGTGCCAGACGGCGCCCGCTGCCTTCCTCGGTGATAAAGAAAATATATTGCCAGACGGGAACGGATGCGCCGGTCTGAAAATGTTTGAAGAGCGTTTCACCTTCCCAGCGGCCCTTGTTGAAAACAGCCGGCAGAACTTCGTTCATCAATTTTTGCAGATCCTGCTCCGCGATGTAGTCGGCGATCTTCGATTCCCGCACTTGTCTGTCTCCCGCTAAGCCCAACATCATTTGTCCGGCGGGATTGAGAAAGAGAACGTCGCCTTGTAGCGAAGCCATGCCGATAAAATCCGTGCTGTTTTCCACCAGCGAGGCAAGCTTCCGCATTTCCTCTTCGCTGCGTTTCAGCTCGGTGATATCCGTGATCGCGCCTACGAATTCGAACTGGCCGGAGGCGTCCTGGGAAGGATGTCCGATGACGCGCAGATGCTTGACGGTTCCATCGGGCATGAGCAGCCGATGTTCGTGAACCCATTCCTGCCGCTCTTTCGCCGCGCGTTCGAGCAATTGCGCGTGAGACTCTCTATCTTCGGGGTGAATGCGCTGAATAATGAAGTCCAGGTTGATTTCGGTCGCCGGGTGGCAGCCAAAAATCCGAAAGGTTTCTTCGGACCAGTAGACGGCTCCTGTCGAAACATTCCATCCGAAGCTGCCGGTGCGGCTGATTTTCTGGGCTTCGGTCAGATAGGCTTCGCTGAGCCGGAGTGCCGCTTCCGAACGCTGGAGATCAGCTCGTTCTTTGGCTTCGCGCAACGCGCGCCGAACGGAAGGAATGATTCGGAAGAGGCGCGTTTTGAAAACATAATCCGTGGCCCCAAACTTGAGGGCCTCAACCGCGACTTCTTCGCCAAGGGTTCCCGAAACAAAGATGAACGGTATCTGCGGCCGATCCCGCTGTGCGATTCTCAAAGCGGAGAGGCCGTCGAAAGAAGGGAGGGTGTAGTCCGCAAGTATCAAATCAAAACTGCTGTGCTGGAGAGCCGCGACGAAATCGGCCTCCGCTTCCACGCGGGTGACCTCGGAGGCGATCCCTTCGCTCTCGAGCGTTTCGTGCAACAGTTCCGCATCGTGCGGGTCATCTTCCAGATGCAGGATTCGCAGCGGAGATTTCATTTCCGGATGTTAATTCTTTCGGATGCTTCCTGGAGGCGGCTGGTTAATGACGGCCCAGAAAACGCCAAGTTCTTTGATTGCGTTTACAAACTGATGAAACTCCACAGGCTTCACGACGTAGGCGTTCACGCCCAGCTTGTAGCTGGCCACCATGTCTTTTTCCTCGTGAGATGAGGTGAGCACCACCACGGGAATCATCATGAGCTTTTCATCGGCGCGCACTCGTTGCAGGACTTCCAACCCATTGATCTTCGGCAGTTTCAGATCGAGCAGAAGAACGGCGGGATTGCCGTTAAGGCGGTCCGCGAATTTGCCGCGCTTATAAAGATAGTCCAGAGCCTCCTCGCCGTCACGCGCCACGACAACCTCATTGGCCAGGTTGTATTCCTCCAAAGCCGTGAGCGAAAGCTCCACGTCTTTGGGGTCGTCTTCCACCATCAAGATGCGTCCAAGAATGCTCATAAGTTGTCAGACTCCCTGAGATTTAGACAGCGAAATGTAAAACGTGGCGCCCTTATCCACTTGACCTTCACCCCACACGCGGCCCCCGTGCCGAAGCACGATGCGCTGAACAGTGGCCAGCCCAATGCCGGTGCCTTCAAAAGCCTCTGAAGGATGCAGTCGTTGAAAGACTCCAAATAGTTTATCAACGTATTTCATATCAAAGCCAACGCCGTTGTCACGAACAAAGACAATAACCTTATCTTGCTGGTCCGTATATCCCACTTCGATCTCGGCTTGAGAACGGGTACGGGTGAATTTCATGGCATTGGAAATCAGGTTCACAAGAGCGAGGCGGAGCATGGAACGGTCTCCATACAAAGAAGGCAGCCTGGCAACCTTCCAGGAGATGTTGCGGCCCTCCGTCTCTTGACGGACTTCCGTCAGAACTTCTTGCATGAGTTGATCGAGACTGAACAAGCTCTTGTGGGTTTCCGCGCGGCCGATTCTGGAGAACGATAGCAGGTCGTCGATCAGCACGCCCATCCGGTTTGCCGATTCGAGGATCATTTTTACATAACGCTGGCTTTTCTCGTTTAGAACCGACTCTGAACTTCTTTGCAAAAGCTGCGTAAATCCAGCCATATGGCGGAGAGGCGCTCGAAGGTCATGCGAAACGGAATACGCAAAAGCCTCCAGCTCCTTGTTTACTGCTTCGAGTTCGGCCGTTCGTGTTCCTAGTTCGCGCTCGACGCGGCGCCGCACGGTGCTGAACCAGGTGACCAGCGACGCGAAAGCGGCGAAAACAAGGAAGTAAGGCAGGTCGTCACGCGTGATATACAACGTATAGAGAGGTTGTACGAAGAAGAAGTCGAACCCCACACAAGAGAGGACAAGCGCCAGAATGGCCGGCCCAGTACCGCCATACCACGCGCTCAAAGCGACGGAAAACAGGAAGAGCGGAACCTCGACGTCGCGGAAGTGGAAACGCTCCAGAAGCACAGCTCCGCCAAGAGCCGCGGCGAAGGAAAGAACCGCCAGGCCGTAACCCTGTATCGCGGACAGCGACGTCGGTATGTGGGGCGTCGATTTCGCCAAGAGCGAACCTCACGTCAATACTGAGCTGTTTAGGGAATCATCATAACGCGAATTGCTTCTTGCATAGCTGAAAGGCCCGGAAGCGAAGTTTGAGGCGTGGCCAAGATTCCTTTTACTGGCTAATTAGTTGTCTTCGGTCGAGGACAAAGCGTGTTTCGGAAGCCTCTCGGGTGGCGAACTACAATTCTCCGCCGTGCATCCTATTGGATTGTGATAGCGTGAAGGGCCTAAAAATGTTTGGTTACAGACAGAACGCGAAGTTGCAGTTATTCACGGTCAAGAGCGCGAGCCGGACCGGAACCCAGGTTGTCGGGCTGCGCTGCGGCTTTCTAATCGCGAGCGCTCTTGCTTCCTCCTTATCTTTTGACGCGCGCGCGCAACAACAGAATTCGACAACCCCGCCCGTTGTCGTGCAGCCAGGCGCGCCGGGGAAGCCCAGCAAGACGCTGCCACCTTCGACGAAGGGTACGCTTCCGCCAAAATCTCCCGCGGATGTGGAATTCATGCAGGGAATGATCATGCACCACGCTCAAGCGGTGGAGATGACCGCTTTGATCCCGTCTCACACCGAGAACAAGGAATTGCAATCGCTCGGCGCGCGCATCAGCAGCTCCCAATCAGACGAAATAAAATTTATGAAGCGGTGGCTCGCTGCCCGCGGAGAAGCTATCTCAATGGCCATGCCGGGAATGCCGGACATGGATAAGTCTGGGCCCGCTATGGCTCTCATGCCCGGCATGTTGTCGCCGGAGCAGATGGAGGCGCTACGCAAAGCCCACGGCGCGGAGTTCGACCGCCTGTTTTTGATTGGCATGATTCAGCACCACAATGGCGCGCTGACGATGGTCAAGGATTTGTTTGATACCGCGGGTGCGGGACAGGAAGCGGACATCTTCAACTTCGCGACGGACGCGGATAACACACAGCGAGCGGAGATCCGGATTATGCAGTCCATGTTGGACAAGAAAGGTTTAGACAAGTAATCCCTCGAGGAGAAATGATGAACCGATTGCAAAGTTTTATTTTCCGTCTGGCTTTGGCTGCGAATGTCTTTTATTTCGGTGTAAGCACGATGCACGCGCAAACGCCTACGCCCCCGCCGGCACAGGCGCCCGACAAAGCGCCAGCGAAAGCGGACGAAGATGAAGGGAATCCGTTTGCGCCGCAGCCCGCTCCGACGCTACCGCCTGGCATGACCGGCTCGGACACAAATGACCCGCGCTACACATTGACGCCGGGATTGTATGACGCTGGCGAGACTTCCATGGGTCTGAAACACGTTTTGTTGCTCAAGAAGCCGGATGTGTTTCAGCTGGGCACCACGGACCCCGACGATCCGAAGGTGCAGAAGACACTCGGCTTGCTTGGCATGGGCAACGCCTCGAAGGCGCCCAAGCCGCTCCAGTTGGTTATCGCCGAGCTCGCTTTCTCGAATTCGGACTTTGCTTTTCAAGGCACCCACCTCTTCCAGGGAAACTTCTATGGTGTGAGCATCTACGACATCTCCAATCCCGCGAAGGCGGCCCTGCTAACCACGCTGGTTTGCCCTGGCGGGCAAGGCGATGTCTCGGTCTATAAGAACCTGCTGTTCATGTCCGTGGAAATGCCCAATGGACGGGTGGATTGCGGCTCACAAGGGTTTCCGCCGGAGCCTCCGCCGCCTGCCGGTGAAGAAAAAAAGCGTCACATCCCAGCGGCCCAGAAAGACCGTTTTCGCGGCGTTAGGATCTTCGACATTTCGGACATCAAGAACCCCAAGCAAGTGGCGGCTGTACAGACTTGCCGCGGTTCGCATACGCATACGCTCGTGCTCGATCCAAACGACAGGGAAAATGCTTATATCTACGTGTCCGGCACATCGTTCGTGCGCCAGCCGGAAGAACTGGCTGGTTGCTCGAACGAAGAACCCGACAAGGATCCGAATACTTCGCTCTTTCGCATTGATGTGATCAAGGTTCCGATGGCGGCGCCGCAGGACGCGAAGATCGTATCGAGTCCCCGCGTGTTCATCGATCCGCGCACGGGCGCAATCAACGGCCTCAACAACGGCGGCAGCCATGGCAAGGGAGCGGAAACGCCGAAGGACACCAACCAGTGCCACGACATCACGGTGTACTCGGCGATTGGGTTGGCTGCCGGCGCGTGCTCGGGCAACGGGCTTTTGCTGGACATCAAAGATCCCGTGCATCCAAAGCGTGTAGATGCAGTGAACGATCCGAACTACTCGTACTGGCATTCTGCTTCGTTCTCGAATGATGGAACGAAAGTCGTGTTTACCGACGAGTGGGGCGGCGGCCTCGGCGCGCGGTGCCGTCCAAACGATCCGAACAAGTGGGGCGCGGATGCGCTGTTCACTTTGAAGGACAACAAGCTGAATTTCGAAACCTATTACAAGCTTCCCGCGGCGCAGGGCGACACGGAAAACTGCGTGGCGCACAACGGCTCGCTGATCCCCGTTCCTGGCCGCGATATCGAAGTGCAGGCGTGGTATCAGGGCGGTGTCTCGGTGGTGGACTTCACGGACATCGCTCACCCCTTTGAAATGGCCTACTTCGACCGCGGGCCGATCGACCCCAAAATGCTGATTCTGGGCGGGGATTGGTCAGCTTATTGGTACAACGGCTCGATCTACGGCTCGGAAATCGCACGCGGACTCGATGTATTTGAGCTGACGCCGACGAAATTCCTGACGCAGAACGAAATCGACGCTGCGAAGACCGTTCACGTGAACGAACTCAACGTACAGAACCAGCAGAAGCTTGAGTGGCCGGCGAAGCTGGTCATTGCCAAGGCGTACCTGGATCAACTGGAACGGTCGCAGGCTTTGCCGGCAGAGCAGATTGCCTCTTTGCGCGAGGCCATCCTCGGTGCGGAGAAATCGCACTTGAACAAGAAGAGCCTTGCGAAGTTAAAGACCATGTCGGCGACCGTGGAAACGAACGCCGGGACCGCCAAGAGCCCTGTCGATTCGACACGCATGCATTCTTTGGCGGAAGTCCTGAAGCATCCCGTAGCCTAACCACGACGCAATCCTAAAAACGAAGACCCCGCTCCGTAGCTCGAGCGGGGTTTTTCATTCGCCCGGCAGGGAAGGGAATCGCGCGGCTTTTTCGGGATTTTTGCTTGCGTCGTTCACGATCAGCCACGATACCGTTGACTTGCTTCCGCGCCGCAGCCTAAGATGGCCACTCGGGTCTACAAGCAGATCGTCCCGCGCGGTGATCACATGGAAATGGACAGCCCCGAAATAGGCGCCGCTTCCCTGGCGATGAGTTTCAGCGCCAGGCCTAGGTTTCTCTTCCTCTATCGGTGGTTGGCCGTCCTGATGGGCGTGGCAAGCATCGTTGCCGCCGTGCCGGTGGCTGCGCTTTCCTTCGGATCCTGGGGATTAGCCCTCCTACTCGGCAGAGTTTGGCCTTTGCGGCAGCTGTACGAATTTTTCTCGCGGACTTACGACCGCATCATCGAGCGCCTAGCCCAAAAAATTCTGCGCGACCCACGCGACGCCCCCGCGCTGCGCCTGATGGTCTCCTTGACCCTCACCGTCGTTCCTATTTTCGCGATCCAACTCGTGCTGGTAAAACCGCGCCTGCTGCTCGTGGTTGCTTTCTATCTTGCCCTCTATGGTTCCAAGTTTCAGCGCTTCGTGCGCATGTTCAGCGCCAGCCATCTCGAAGCTCACCGCCGCAACGGCTACTTCGCTGAAAAATACGACAAAGTCTTTGGCCGCTACCTTGAATTTTTCCTCGGCTATTTTTATGGAAACGCTCCCGAACTCGGGCGCACCGCGCATGTATGTCTCCATCACCGCGAAAACGCCGGCCCCGACGACACGCGCACCAACATGGGCTACGATCGCACCAGTCGTCTCGATTTCCTCTGGTATCTCTCGGACAATATGTGGACCGTCCTAGGTGTTGCTCCCTACGCCTACTTCAAGGCGCACGGAGACGAAAAAAACCGTAAACGCATGTTCTGGGGAATGGCCCGCTACTACGCATACTTCTCAGCGGTCTTTATTTACAACTGGGAAATTGGAATTTTCTTCGTCCTCGTCCCGATTCTGTGCATGAATTTCATCAACGCCATCACCGCTTGGGTCCAGCACGCTTTCTGTGATCCCGAACATCCCGAGGATTATTTTGCGAACAGCGTCACCGTCATGGACGAAGTGAACTTTCTGAACGAAGGGTACCACCTCTGCCATCACCACCGCTCCAGCCTTCACTGGACCGAGATGCCCGCCCATTTCGAGCGTATCAGTGATCGCATGAAGAAAGCCGGCGCTTTGGTTTTTCGCGACCTGGATTTTATGGGGCTTTTCCTCGAGCTGACTCTTTTTCGCAGAATGGATGTTCTCGCCGAAAAACTCGTCCCTTGGGAGCCCATGAATCACGAGCAAAAATTAGCGCTGCTCGCAAAGCGCACCAGCCTTCGTACGTTTGACTGAAATCACTTTTTCCAGCGTAGTTCGTTCGCTTCAAAATCAAATACGATCTGTTTCGCATGCAGGGACACCGGCCCCAAAAAACCCGCAATATCATTGAGCGCCTTTGCGTCCGGCGGACTGACCAGCGCCACTCGCCTTTCCAGGTCTTGTCCGCCCAGCTTGAATCGTGTTACGAAAGCGCTCCGGCTTTCAAGTGCCCCGCCGATGCTGCGGCCTGGCTTTGGCCCTGCCATCCGGCAATTGTCCGGAGTCGTGTCTTGGCCGCGTTCATAAAGTACAGCTCCCACCATTCCAGTGTCTGCGATCATCCATACCTGCCTATCGTCCAGTTCTGCTTCCACACGCAACACGTTTCCCTCCACGCGCAGGGGGGCGGCGCGCATTCCGCTGCTGGCTTCCGCCCCGAAAACCACGTTTTTCTTCGCGTAGTCCACGAGGAAGTTCTTGCGGCCAAGCAGGTCCAGCCCGATGACGCCGTCCAGCGGCTCGCGGCCAACGTACAAATAGCGCAAATCTTCGATCAAGACAGGAACGTTGAAAGCCCTTTCCGGGCCATACGTGATTTCCTGGACTTCCCCCAATCCCACAGACACTGTCTTATCGAAATTAATGACCTTCGTCTGATGCCCGCCGATTCCCAGCCGCTTGGCCAACCGCCGGTCAATCGCCGTCCTGCTGGTTCCCGTATCCAACAGAAAATGCAGGCCATGCAGCTCTCCCACGCTGACCTCCGCCACAATCAAGTACCCGTCGTAAATTTCTACTGGCATCTCATTGGTCGCGTCCGGTGTTCGCTTATTGGCCCTCGCATCATTTGCCGTCATCGTAAGCCCCACGGCAAGAACCAAAGCCATCGCACTTTTCCATTCCATATCGCCACCCCAACCGCAGTTGCGGTAGCGTCAAAGCTCGCCGACATGAAAAAGCAGCACCATGGTTGGCCCCTGACTCCCCTCTGGAACCCACCTGACACGCTAAGCCACGTCCTTGCATTAACTTGCGGGGCCATCTGACATGCCCCAAACGAAACAATTGCAGCCTCTCTGCGTCTATATAGGCAAGGAAATCAGCCATGTCCGTCACACCGCGTGCTGTCCCTCTTCCGGCGAGCCTGCCTAGGTATCGTTTCGGTACGTTTGAGCTGGACGTCCAATCGGGGGAGTTGCGCAAGAGCGGTGTAAAGCAGCGCTTGCAAGATCAGCCCTTCCTCGTTCTACGCAAGTTGCTGGAAGCTGCCGGCACGGTGGTTGCTCGCGAGGATCTGCACGCCGCGCTCTGGCCCGCCGACACCTTCGTGGATTTTGATACCAGCCTCAACACCGCCATCAAGCGCCTCAGGGAAGTCCTGGGAGACTCCGCGGAGGTTCCCGTCTTTATCGAAACGATCCCAAGGCGCGGCTATCGCTTTCTGGCTCCTGTGCAGGTCATCAGAAACGGCGGACTTTTCCCTATTCAGCAGCCTGGTGTTGAGCCGGCGATCGCAGGCGCACCGCCGCGATCCATTCGCGTGGGAGTCGTCGCTGGAGGGCTGTTCCTTGCCGCCGCTGTAGGCGCGCTAATCGTCACGCTGCGCACCTCAGCGCCTCTGCCTCGCGTGAGCGACTCAACTCAAATCACGTTCGACGGCTTGGCAAAAGGCAACGTTCATGCTCGGCGCGGCCAGATTTATTTCAACGAGTCGTCTTTCAACCATGCCGCTCTCGTGCAGGTTCCCGCCTTGGGAGGTACGCCGGTCGTCTTGGCTTCGGCATACCCCGGCCTTTATGTCGCGGACATTTCGCCGGACGGATCGAAGTTACTGATCGGATCCCCGGTGAATATGGAGAAGGGCCCATACCGATTGAAGCTCATGGACCTGGCTTCCGGCTCCATCCAAAATGTCGACGGCCTTGAGGGCGAGGCTGCTTCGTGGGCGCCTGGCGGCCGCATTGTCTTCGCGAACGGTGGCAATATTTTTGTTGCCGGCGGTGACGGCTCCAACCCGCGCAACCTGCTCGCCGCTCCGGGACCGGTGACCAACATGCGGTTTTCGCCAGACGGCGCTCGCCTGCGTTTCACGGTGGGCAGTAAGCATGTGCAGCAACATACAATTTGGGAAGCGCGTGCCGACGGCAGTGGACTTCACGAAATTCTGACCAGTTTGCCTAACTTGACGGAGCGTTGTTGCGGGGAGTGGTCTCCCGATGGCCGCTATTATTTCTTCCAGACCGAGCGCAACGGCGCCAGCCGCATTTGGGCGTTGCCCGAAACCCACTCGTTCTGGACCGGAGCGCCTGCCCCCATCGAACTCACCACCGTTCCTCCCAACTTCTATATGGGCGGCGTCAGCGAGGACGGCAAGAAACTCTATGTAACCGCCTCGCAGCCACGCGCCGAACTCGTCCGCTACGATTCGCTTTCAAAGCAATTTGTGCCCTATCTCTCCGGAATCTCCGCCGCGGATGTGGAAGCTTCTCGCGACCGCCAATTCTTCACTTACGTCCGCTATCCGGAAATGGCCCTCTGGCGGGCGAAAGCCGATGGTTCGCAAGCCGCGCAGCTCACGGGGCCATCTCTTCGTGCCGCGCTCCCGCACTGGTCTCCCGATGGCAAGCGCATCGCCTTTTCCGGCTCGCGTCCCGGCAAGCCCTGGAACATCTTTTTGATTTCCGCCGCAGGCGGTCCCGCGGAGCAAATTACCAATGGGGCCATCTACGATCTCGATCCATCGTGGTCACCTGACGGCTCGACGCTTGCCTTCGGCCAGACGCGCTTCGAAGACGGTCAGCAAACCGTCTCCATACAAATGCTGGATATGGTTTCGCGCCGCGCAACTTTGCTACCTGGCTCGGAAGGCATCTGTTGTCCGCGCTGGTCTCCCGATGGACGCTACCTCATCGCCGCACATCCCAATAGCGAAGACATTCTTCTCTATGAATTCGCCACCCGAAAATGGAGCACCCTGGTCAAGGATGCCGGCCGAACCGGTTACATGCAGTGGTCGAGCGACAGCAAAGAAATCTTTTACGACACTCTGGAAGTGCCGGAACCCGGTTTTTACCGCATGCGCATTTCCGACCACCAGCCCCAGGCCATCGCCAGCATCAGCGGCCTCCATCCTTACTACGGCGCATTTGGCCCTTGGACGGGAGTTACTCCCGACGGCTCTCCGCTGCTGGTGCGCGACATCAGCAACGAAGAGGTCTACTCGCTTGACCTCCAGCTTCCCTGACGCATCGGATATGGAAGCGGGTCGCCGATGACTCGCCCCCAACCTCTCTACCGATCTTGCAAGTAGACTTTATTGTGCGATTACGTGGCGAAGCGAACCGGGGGCGATCATTCGTGACGCAAAGCGACGAGAGGATCGACGCGCGTGGCTCGAAGTGCTGGCATGTAGCAAGCGGCTAAGCCCACCGCGACGACGAGGGCGGCCACAATGGTAAATGTCAACGGATCCGTGGCGGAGACGCCCCAAATTTGGCTCGCCAGGAAACGCGTTAGCCCGTAACTGGCGAAGAGTCCGAGGACAATTCCAGTTGCAAGCAACCGCGCGCCTTGCGAAAGAATCATCTGCAAAATGCTGCGTTGCTGTGCGCCGAGAGCCATGCGGATGCCGAGCTCCCTAGTCTGCAGCGAAACGGTATAGGCCATCACGCTGAACACGCCAATCATCACGAGCACCAGAGCGATGCTCGCCAGCGGCGTGCAGATTAATAGGCCAAACTCGGGCGTGGAGTAAGCAAATCTTTGCAGGAAATCTTCGAGCGGGCTGGCTAGGCCAATAATCTCGTCGCGGTTGACCGCCCAAATTTGCTCTTGAACGGCGTTTCTCAAGGAGGCTGGATCTACGGTGGTCTTCAACAGAATTGCAGGTCCCCCCCGAACGGTATAAGGAAGGAAGATCATGGGCATTGCAGGCCGCTGAGGTCCGGCGTTCTTCATATCCCCCACGACACCAACAATTTGGAAATCGGAGTCCCGCGGCGGCAGTGTGATGCTCTTGAAGGCTTTTACTTGAAGCTGTTGGCCGATGGGGTTCGCATCTCCGAAGAGGTCGTGGGCTAATCGCTGATTGATCACGCCAGCGTATTGCGCCATTCTTACTTCGTTTTCGGAGAGCCACCTGCCCTGGATTTGGCGCAACTCTAAAGTTGCTAGAAAATTTTCATCGCAAGCTATAAGGCCAGCCTCCTCAGAGTGCGTCGCTCCCGGTACGGCCACCTGTAGTCCACGGCCAGGCGAATATCCGGGAAGCGCATCCTCGATCGAAACGTGGATCACACCTGGTAAGGCTTTCAATCGTTCTACTACGCCCAGCAATACGGCCCGTCCCTGCGGCGAAGCGAATCTCTGGGTACTGGAAGTTCTGTCGTGACTGGGTGGAGGCATGAAGTAGAGCAGCAAAACATTCTTGGGGTTGAAACCCAGGTCAACGCGCGTCAGAACGAAAAAGCTACGCATCATCAATCCTGTGCCGATCAAAAGGACAATCGAGAAAGCGACTTCGGCGACGACTAGTCCTGCGCGCAGTTTGCCGTGGCGGAAGCCTCCGTTTGCGCCCTTGCCCGCGCCGGCCAGTTGCGGTTGCAAATCGGCCCGCATCACGTGAAGCGAAGGAGCCAGGCCACAGATGAGCGTCGTGAGGAAAGTGAGGCCTAGGGCAAAAAATAAAACTTGCGGATTGAGCCCGAGTCCTGTTTCACCTCCAATATGCCCGCCTGAAGCGACATCTCCCGTGCGGGGTACAAACGCCGGGAGGAATTTCGTCCCAACCCAAGCAAAGAGACATCCCACGGCGCAAGCGGCCGCAGCCAGTACGGAACTTTCAGCCAAGAGTTGGCGAACCAGCCGGTCGCGCGTAGCACCCAGGGCTGAACGCACTGCCATCTCTTTTTCTCGCACGGTCGCGCGCGCTAGCAGAAGATTCGCCACATTACTGCAAGCAATCAAGAGCAGTATCGCGGCCGCCGCGAGCATGTTATAGAGCAAATGCTTTAAGTCAGAACTAACCCCGTCCCATCCCTTCTGCGGTGTCATGAAGAAGTCAACCGCCGACACGACTCGCGTCCTGAAATGCTTTGGAAAATCGTCGGGATGAAGAAGGGCCAGGCGTTTGACGATCACCTCAAGGTCCGCTGAAGCGGTCTCCATCGTTACGCCAGGCTTTAGGCGCGCCAGCACCTCAGCCGGAAATTCTCCGTCGGCGCGCGGGGTGTCGCGTGAGCGGGTTATGGGAATCCAAATATTGGTTTGTGTCCCGAAGGCCTCGAAGCGCGCCGGCATGACGCCCACGACCGTTCGCGGCTCGCCATCGACAGTAAGTGTCTTGCCGAGAATTTTAGCGTCCTCGTGGAAAACACGTTTCCAGGTCTGGTAACTCATCACAAAAACGGGAGGAGCACCGGACTTTCCGTCTTCCGGCACGAGACCGCGTCCCAGTAGCGGGGGCACGCCATAAAAGTCAAAAGCGTCGGACGTAACGCGAGCATCGTAGAACTGGTACATCTGAGAACCGTCGTTGGCGAGCACGATCCCACCCGCCGTGATGTAGCCAGCCATATTTTCGAAGACTTGGTTCTGCTCGCGTATAACATCCAGATCTGCCAAATGAAGGGTAAGAGACTCCATGCTGGTGTCTGTCTGGCCGGTGGCTGCTATATTTTGAATGACCGGAACAACCAACCGGCTCGCGTCTCTTGCAGAAAACTCGTTGAAGAATAGATTGTAGAAAATGCTGAAAACTACAGTGGAAGCGCCGATGCCAAGGGCCAGGGCAAAAATGGCGACGAAGGTGAAGCGGCGGTCTTTGCGAAGATTGCGGATAGCCTAGCGGAAATCGCGGACGAGGTTGTCGAGGTGAGTTTCCCAGTGGGCGTCGCGGACTTCTTCTTTGACGCGTTCGAGTCCGCCAAATTCGAGTTTCGCGCGGCGCCGAGCTTCTTCTGGGCTCAATCCTGCGGCCACATAGCCGGCGATTTGGCGATCGAGGTGGTCAAGGAGTTCTTGATCGAGTTCCGTCTCCGCGCGGGATTTTTGAAAAAGGCGGCGAATCCAGCGCAGCATTAGGACTCCTCCTCCGCGCGCAGGATGAGGCCGACGGCACCGCAGAGGCGTTCCCAATTCACGACCTCGGACTCCATTTTCTTGCGGCCCTTTCTGGTCAGCTCGTAGAACTTGGCTTGTCGACCGGTTTCGGATTCTTTCCATTTGGCTTGCAGCCAGCCCTTGTCTTCCAACCGATGGAGCGCGGGATAGAGAGATCCCTGGTGGACCTGGAAGAATTCTTTCGAAATTTGTTGAAGCCGCTGCGCGATGGCATAGCCGTGGCTGGGGCCGAGGGCGACAACCTTCAGGACCAACATGTCGAGAGTCCCGCGGAGAAGTTCTTGTTTGCTTTCGGTCATCGCGATACCTAGAAAGACGACATATATGCTCGAATAAACGAAATGTCAACGAACAAGAATAAGTACGGCCAGGATTGTGTCCCTCCTGCCAATCTTGCCCGCACTCAAACTTAGGTCCGTCATGGAACACGCTTTTTAGAGTCGCGTGCACGCCCCCGAAAAGTGAGGGATAATGAGAAAGCTCAATCGTGATTGGATCTCCCTCCATCCGGAAAGCCGCAGCCCATAACGTCCCATGATTCTTCGCACAGTCGAGCAAGTCCGCCGCCTCTCTCGCATCGTGGGCGGGTTCACACTTTTGCTCGTCGGAATCGTTATGATTGTCACGCCCGGTCCTGGGTGGCTTGTAATTTTGTTAGGGCTTGGTTTGCTCGCCGCGGAATTTGTGTGGGCCCGGCGTCTCATGGACCGCATCAAGCGTGAGAGTGACCGCGTGCGCAACGTGGTTTGGCCCTACCCGAAGAATGCACCCGACAAAGACCCCGCCGAATCCAACGAAACGACTTGATTGACGTAATCGTTGTACTGTTCGAATCCAGGCTTGGAGGCCACTGCTATGGAAGCCGCTTTGATCGGCCTTGGAATGATGGGCACGGGAATCGCCAAAAGTCTGCTGCGTGGCGGGCATCGCCTCACCGTCTATAACCGCACGATTTCGCGCGCGGAAGCGCTTCGCGACGATGGCGCACAGGTCGCGGCTTCGATCGCCGAAGCTTGCCGCAGCGAAGTGGTTTTCACCATGGTCGCCGACGACGCCGCGCTCGAAAGTTTGGTGTTTTCCGGGGGCGGAATATTGGCCTCGCTCCCGCGCGGCGCCGTGCATGTTTCGCTCAGTACGATCAGCGTGGCCTTGAGCGACAAACTTGCCGCCGAGCACGCCAATGCTGGGCAAGGATTCCTGGCTGCCCCGGTGTTCGGCCGTCCTGAAGCTGCGGAAGCGGCCCGCCTCGCGGTGGTTGTGGGCGGCCCGGCCGATTTGGTGCAGAAATGCAGACCGCTTTTTGATTCCATGGGGCCAAAATTGTTTGTTGTGGGCGAAAAGCCTTCGCTGGCCAACGTCGTAAAACTATCCGGAAATTTCCTGATCGCCACAGTGCTCGAATCGCTCGGGGAAGCAATCGCCTTCGCGCGGAAATCCGGCGTGGACGCGGGCGCGCTCCTGGACTTTCTGACCTCCACGCTTTTCACCGCGCCGCTTTATAAAACCTATGGAAATTTGATCGTGGAAGGGAAGCATGAGCCCGCAGGGTTTTCGCTCCCGCTCGGTTTGAAGGATATGCGCCTCGTTCTGCAAGCTGCCGAATCCGCCAGCGTGCCGATGCCCATCGCGAGCGTCGTGCGCGATCGCTTTATTACCGCGATGGCTCGCGGAAACCAGGACAAAGACTGGTCCGTGATCGGAAGCGTCGCAGCCGAAGACGCAGGTTTAACGAAACCCTCCCCCGCCGCAGTATAAGGACAGGACCGCCGGATAGGTGCCCGATGGGGGCCCGATAGGGGCTTGCCTAGGAGATGGATACGCGCGAGCGGCCTCTCTCCTCGCCCATCCGCTTTCTCTACCACCCTTGGGTTGGGGATTGAGCCGAAGCCCTGGTTGGAAGTTAGCCTTGCTGACACGGGCGTCCTTCCGCGCGCGTCTAAATTGCAGTGAAACCCACATTTACTATGAAACCCACGCCTACCAAACCTCCGGCACAGGCGCTAGACCGCCCTGGGAACTTTTTGCCACCTCCCCGGGAAATACGAGGGAAGGCAGAACACGCACCTGTCACTGAGCAAAAAGCCGCACCCGGAGATACGAAGATCGCAGCGCAAGACACAGACGACCTTCTGTTGCGGCGTGCCGCCAAGGGAGAGGAGGAAGCCTTTGCGCTCCTCTACCGGCGGCACCAGGGCGCGCTGTACCGGTTCGCCCTCCGCATGACCGGAAGCGCCTGGGGCGCTGAGGAGATTGTGCAGGACGTGTTCATGACACTGATTCGTGATCCGAAAAAGTACGATCCGGAGCGGGGCACAGTGGGCGGGCTCCTTTTTGGAATAGCGCGCAACCGCGTCATGAAGCATCTCGAGCGGAGGCCAAGGGAAGTTTCGCTCGAAGAAAAGAACGAGGACGGCACGGGATCAGGGATCGTACTGCAGGACAATTTTACACCGGCGATGTGGGTGGAAAAGCGACAGCGTATGGAACGGGTTAGATCGGCCGTGCTGGAGTTGCCCACCGAGTTCCGCGAGGCCGTGGTGATGTGCGAGCTGGAAGAGATGAGCTACGAAGAAGCAGCGCAAATGACGGGCTGCCCGATTGGAACGATTCGCTCGCGGCTGCACCGGGGACGGGCTTTGTTGCTGGCGAAATTGGAAATGTTGCGAGGCGAGCCGCAGCGCCTGAAAGCGGCGAGGTAAGCGAATGACGGGAACTTTTGGAAGGAATGCAATGAATTGCGAGCAGGTGGAAGCGATTGTTCTGGATATGGACCGCGCGGATGGGCCGGAGCCGCTGGAGCGCGCAGCGGCGTTGGCCCACTTGAGCCATTGCTCGCGTTGCGCGGCGTTGCAGGAATCCTGGCAGGCGGCGCGCGAAGAGTTGCGTTCGCTGAGCGGAGAGACTTTAGAGGCACGCGCACCGTCGCGAGTCGAGATGCGGCTGCGGCAGGAATTTCGCATGCGGCATCGTGCCGTGCTTGTGCGGCGCGCGGGGCTTGTGGCGGTTTGGGCGTTGGCGGCCGCGGCAGTTCTTGTTGGCACGGTGAGCTTGTGGAATTCGCGCCGTGCGCGGCCGGCTGATGTGGCAAAGCAGAACGAAGCGCAGGCCACGCTGGTTGCCGACAACACAAAGCTGCCAGGCGAGGAGCCGGGCACGAGCGCCGCGGCGCTCTCCGGAGACAACTCAGGGGAATTCACTCCTGTGCCGGGAGCTGTGGAGGACGAGACGGAAGAGGCCTCGATTTTGCGTGTGCGGATGCAGCGCGGTTCGCTTGGCGCGCTGGGCTTGCCGGTAAATGAAGAGCGGGCGGGCGAATGGATTCAGGTAGATTTGCTGGTCGGGAACGATGGGCTGCCGCAAGCGGTGCGGCTGGCGCAGGAAGAAAACTGAAAAGGGATTCCCGCGGGTGAAGAAAGCCCCGCGGATTAGGAGAGAAGAGGAGAGGGAATAATGAACTCGAAGATGAAAACGTGTTTGGTCCTGAGCGGCGCATTGTTGTTCAGCGCCGTTGCGATGGAAGCGCAGAGGTACGGTCCGGATGGTCCGCCTTTCGGAGCCCCGATGGAGTTGATGGGCTTTGAAGGGATGCATGGCGGCAAAGTCATCAAGGGCGCGGCGTTTTCGGCGACGGCTACGTCGGAGACGACGGAAACCCTGCAAGACGGATCGGCGATTCACCGGTCCTCGCAGGTGACGATGTACCGCGACAGCCAGGGAAGGTCGCGCCATGAGGTTACGCTCAGCGGCGTCGGGCCGCTTACGGCTTCGGGAGCACCGAAGACCATGATTTCGATTTCCGATCCGGTGGCAGGCGTGCATATCATGCTGGATAACGACAAGAAGGTGGCGCACAAGTCGGCCATCCGCCAGCCCGGTGGGAATGGCTCAAGCACGGGCACGGACTCTGCTGCTAATTTCGAGTCCAGAATGCAGGAGCGAGAGCAGAAAGACATTGCTGCGGGCCTGCTAAAGAAAGAATCTCTCGGGACGCAGACGATCAGCGGTCTGGTGGCGGAAGGAACCCGCACTACACGCACGATCCCGGCCGGACAGATCGGAAATGAAAAGGCGCTCCAGATTGTTTCCGAACGCTGGGTTTCGACGGACCTGCAAATCCTCTTGAAGAGCACGCGGACGGATCCCCGGACTGGCACGACGACGTATACCGTGACAAGCGTTCAACGGACGGAACCCGCGGCTAGCCTGTTCACAGTGCCGGCCGATTACACGGTGCAGGCCGGCGATCCCGAGCCGGGTGGCCGCGGCGGGCGCCCTGGTCCTCCTCCTGTCGACTAAATAAAACAAAGAAGCAGTGGGCGGAGGGTTTCTCCCCAGCCCGCTGCTAACAGGCTGCAAAGCCATAACGATCTTCTCTCCTGAAGACGGTACGCCCTTTCCGCGTCTGCCCCCATCAACGCGGAAGGGGCGTTCCCGTTTCTAGCGATGTAGAATGCGGCCATGGATGAAAAAGAGCTGGGGGAGCAGTTGAAGCGCGACGGATTTGGCCAGACTTACGTTTGGGAGGATCGCCCGAACGCATTTTATTCGGAGCATACGCACGACAGTGAGACTGCGCACATCATTTTGAGCGGAGAGATGGCCTTGACCATGGCGGGCCGGACGGAGACATATAGCGCAGGTTCGCGTTGCGATGTTCCTGCGAGAACGGTGCACTCGGCGAAGATCGGACCGAATGGCTGCCGTTATCTGATTGGCGAACGGTGAGCGATCCGCTCGTCGGTTGGTAACTGCGGGTTTGTAGTTACGTTGCGGGCAGACCCCTCCTCCTAACCTAGGTTTTGTATAAGTGTTCATTCTAAAGATAGATAAAGTCCTTCGTTTTGATACACTTTTGCAAGTGTTGATTCTAAAGGGGCTACGAATTCATTGGCCTCGGGTATTTTCCCGAGAGGGCTGTTGGGCTATCTTCCTTACGTTGTCGAACGGCGTTGACCTTACGCGGAAAAGCCAGCCGTAGCTTTACCGTCCCTTGGCTGAACTTCTGCAGGTGATGTTTCCGGGCTGGTTGTTGCGCATCTTAGAAGTCGAAACGCAGAGCCAATTGCCCGGTGCGATTTCCGCCAGAACCTTGCGGCAGTGCAGATTCCAGGACGCCGAACGTGCTCGGGTTACTTACGTTCGTGGCCGGTGGCGCGTAATTCGTGTGATTAATCACGTTGGTGAAGGAAGCTTCAAAGCGCAAACGAAGCCGTTCCGTGATCTGGAAATTCTTGGCTACGCCCGCATCCACATCAATCATTCCGGGACCCTGCAGGATGCCCAAACCGCAATTTCCAAACCTACCGGCACCGACAGGGGTCGGCGCGAAAGCGTTGATGTTGAAGAAATCCTGGGGCGTCTGGTTGGAAGGGGTCGGATTTCCAATGCAGTCTGGACGCGCCATGGCGCCGCCGCCGGATCGAACGACCATATCCGTGTTCGACTGATCGTAGATCGGACTAATCGTCGGTGTGAGCCATTGCCCAGTCTGGATCGTGGTGACCGTGCTGGCGTTCCAACCTCCCAACGCAGTTTTTAGAAACCGCGACCGTGCGCCCTTTAACGGGATCTGATATGTGCCAGTGACCAGCAGTCGCTGCCGCGGCGTTGCCACCACGTTGCCGCGATCCTGGCGGAGGTCGAAACGATTGGCGACCTCGACAGCGTATGGCTCTTCGCTTCCGAAAGCTATGGGCGCGTCGCTGCCTTGTGCGTCGCTGATGTTCTTCGCCCAGGTGTAACTCCCTTGAAACGACAAACCGTGCGAGAACTTGTGCTCCACTTGGCCTTTCATAGCCTGGTAACTTGCATTGCCTTCGCTCACGGAGGTCATCAAAAGCAACCAGTTTTGATACGGCGCACGGGGGTCAACAAATGCCCCCGCAGCCACGGTGTAGGGTGTAGTGCTGGCGGGAATCTGGTTCAAGTCGATGGTGTACGGCAGGCGGTACGAGGACATGCCAACGTAACTGATCCGGGCGATCGTATTGGGCGCAACCTGCCGTTCTACGGTCAGATTCCATTGCGCCGATTGCGGATCTCGCCAGTTCGGATCATTGGCCTCCTCCAGGCTGCCACCCCCGTAGGTGATCGATGAGCTGGTCGGAGCCGTCTGCGGGAACTGAAATTGCGGCGCAATATTGGAGATGGAATTCACATTGGTGATCAAATCGGACGTGGGGTTGCCAGCATTGTTCCAAGACATAGGTCCCAGAGTGGTCATGGTGAAGATGCCGAAACCGGCGCGAATGACCGTCTTGCTGTCCTTGAAGGGCCTGTAGGCCACACTGATCCGCGGATCAAAATCGCGCGTATAGAGCTTCCTTAGGCCTTGGGTCACACCCGCTTGACTAGCAGTTGCCACGTTGGAGCAAGGCAGAGCCATATTCCTCTGAGGAAGCGAGCAGGAATTAAAGGACTCGAGGAAGCCGGTGTATTGATTTTGCAGATCGGTATTATTTGCAATGGTCTGCAAAAACTTATTGGGGATGAGAACGCTGTTGGTTTGTGGATCGAAGCTGGCCAGGTCGCCAATGGTTTCGTTAAACGGAGGAAGCAGTTCCCAGCGCAAGCCGAGATTCAGTGTCAGGTGGCTATTCACCTGCCACGCGTCCTGACCGTAGACGCCGTACTGGGTTGCGCCCGCGTTAATCTGAGGACAGGTAACGGCAAAGAAGGATTGCTGCGGTACACCGAGCATAAAATCGCCGAAAGAATAATTCGTAAACAGACCCGGACTAAAGGTAAAGAGACCATAGTCGTCGGAGGGTTCAAAGAACATGACGCCGCTGTAACTCACCTTGCGAGCATCCACGCCAAACCGCAGGGTATGGTTGCCCATGACATGGGTGAGGTTATCGGTGGACTGCATATTTTTGGAGATCGTCGTTCCAACTCGGTCCTGGCCGATGGACGAGAATGTGCCATCCGAGAAAGTGAATGTCGGGAAGGCATCGCCCGTGGCGTGTTGGGAGATATTTATGCCTTGCAGACCGAGCTGACTAATTGCAGAACTGCCTTGAATCGGGAAACTGTCGTTTTCATTAAAGTTCGTAAATCCGAAGCGAAATTCGTTAACCCACCTCGGGCTGATCGCATAGTTGTAGGAAACCAGGAAACTACGATTTTGATCATGCGCCACAACGTTGGGCAGAAACTGGCCCGCCGTCGCTCCCATTTCGCCCTCATTGTAAAGCGCGTTCTTCCAGCTAAAACGAGCGTAGATTTGCTGCTTCGGAGTGATCGCTCGGTCGACTCGAAGATCCCAGCCATTCGTGCTTGAAGGGATCGGCACTAAAGTTTCATAGTTGTAAGAGGGGTTGGCCACGCCTAGATTCGCGTTGGGCAGCGGATAGTAGTTCAAGAGAGCTTGCGCGACAGGATTGACACAGTCCTTGGAATTGCTGCACGCACTACCGCTGGGGATGGTGTTGTCGGGATAAGGCTGACCGGTAAAGGGATCCATTACGGGACCGGCTTGTTGTTGGGCTACAAGAGCGTTTAGGTTGCCGGCTCGTTCCGCTTGTGTGGGAACGAGAAGTTCTTCCGGAGCCGAAGTACGTCTGCGGTTTCCCTCAAAGTCGAAGAAGAAAAATGTTTTGTCCTTACCGTTGTAGACTTTCGGAATGGTTAGTGGGCCGCCAATACTTCCGCCAAAAGTATTGAATTGTTTAGGAGCCCTCTTCGTAAAATTGAAAATCTTGGCATCCAACCCATCATTCTGCAGGTACTCGAACAAACTGCCGTGAAACAGGCTGGTGCCACTCTTCGTTGTAAAGGTCACGTCGCCGATCTGCGCGAACTCCGCATTATTGTTAAACGCAGTGACACTCATCTCCTGAATGCCTTCGGAGGAAGGATAAGCGTCTTGGAGTGCGCCGTTCTTCAGCACATTAGCCGTGGAGATTCCATCCACGGAGAATCCCGTCTGGGCCGACGTCGCGCCGGCCACCGCAATATTGCCCTGGGTGTCCTTCACTACGTCGGGAGAAACAGCCAAGGCCGCCAACGGACTGCTTGATACCGCCCGCGAATTTAGGGGCAATTGGGTAATGTCACTATTGAGCTTGGAATCGGTGAGTGTGGCGTTTTCGGTGTTCACCAATTCAGCGGCCTCACTCACTTCGATTACTTGATTCTGAGACGCCAAAGTTAGCTTCACGTCCACGCGCAAGTCCTGTCGCGCTGCCAATTCCACTTTGTCGACAATGGCGTTGGCGAAGCCTTCCTTAGTTGCCGCCAGGCGGTAGTGACCCGGCTTGACGTTTTCAAACACAAAGTTTCCGTGATCATCGCTGGTCGCCATGAAATCGGTATTCTCGTCAACACTGCGCAAGTCGACTTGCGCTTGCGGAATGGACGAGCCGCTCTGGTCCAGTGTCGTGCCACGAATGGTACCGAAGGTGGTCTGCGCATGTGCGGCGGCCGCCGCGAATCCCATTACGATGAATAAAGCGAATACAGCGCGTCTTGAAGTCTTTCCGTTCAGCATAGGACACCTCCCGACTCGACCTGTGATTGACTCAGTAAGGCCAACTTAGATGGAAGGAGCTAAATAAGTCGCAGGAACTTCGTAAGGGATTTGTTATCCCAACTATCAAACATTGAATGTAATGAATCAGAATTTTCGCGCCATGAGGCCGGACGGAGACGTATCGCGCAGATTCGCGTTGCGATGTTCTCGCGAGAACGGTGCACTCGGCGAAGGTGGGCCCGAATGGCTGCCGTTATCTGATGGGCGAACGGTGAGCGAGATTATCAGTTTTAAATTGAGGGTTTGTAGCTGAGTGCGTGCTGGCCCCTCCCCCGGGTTTTTGCATAAGTGTTCATTCTAAAGATATAAAGATAGATAAAGTCTTTTGTTTTGATGCACTTTTGCAAGTGTTGATTCTAAAGGGGCTACGAATTCATTGGCCTAGGGACGCTAAGTTCATGCGTGGCGGATGCCGAGACCTTAGCCAGCGGCGCATAGGTCGCTCGGCCATGACTATGACTTGAGGTTGCTCAACATGGCTACTTCTCTTGAAATTCTACAACTTTGAGATGCACCGTATCTGCAATGGGAACGCCCAGTAGCCTCGCTGGCTGAAACTTCCATTTCCGGACAGCGTCGAGAACGCTTTGCGCAACATCCGGGCTTGGCCGGCTTTCCAACGATGCCTTTGCCACGCTTCCGTCTGGATTTATCAAGACTTCGACCGCGACCGGCTGTGGCTTTGGTGTGCCATGCGGAAGCTGTGGATCGGGCGCGAAGATCGCTTTCGGAAAGGACATGCCGGTGGCCATGGGTGCTCCGCCCACCGAAGAAGAGCCGGTCGCGATTTGAGACGAACAGTTGGTGGCTTGGGACGCAGGCAAGCTTTCCTGTTGACGGCGTTCCGTGCCTTTCATCCAGTCGAGGAGTTCACCTACCGGCGCTTGCTGACGTGCCAAACCAATATCTGCGAATTCGAATAGCTGCGGCTCATTGGAACGCGCGACCGCGATTGTGACGATTTCGATGTCGTCATGGGGCCTAACGGCTCCTTGCGGGTCAAAAACCAGCTTATGCCCCATGCTTCCACTGTCTCCAACAACGCCGTTCATGGAATAGAGCTCCGGAGTTGCGAGAATCGCCCGGAGCGCATCGAGCTCAGCCCGAGTTAATTTCGCCTTGAAGACCTTGGGCGGTGCCCATTCCGATTCGGCGCGGACACCCGCAGGGACTTGCTTTCGTTCCTCACGATGGTAGTCGCCGTTCGGGGAAACGATGACACAGGTCTTTCTGAATCCGTCATACGCATCTCCAACAACGTGCTCGGTTTGGAGCAGCCACAAGGGAGACTCTGGCGCCGCCGCTTGCGCTATGACAGGATCAAACTTACTTGACTCCAATCGGACATCGCCATTCACATAGGCCGCCAATGCAGCGCCCTTCGGGACCGTGATGTCATTGCCGTGAATCAACAAGAACAACGGAGCGACGGGGAAAAATAGAAGGCCTGTAGCAACAATTCCGGCGGTCATCCCCGCAAGGCGACTTCCACCCTTTGCGTCCTTGACCGCGCGAATCGCCGCTTTGCCGGTGTCAGCGAGACTCACGTAATCCAAAACGATCTCAAGTCTTCCAGCGCGTCCCAAACGCCGCTTAGAGCGAACTTCCGTCACAGTTCCTACTGCGGCGGAGCCTTTTGGAATCACAAGAATACCGTTTACAGCAACATCCTCGAGGACTTCAAAATCGACTGAATCACCTACGTGCGCATCCGCTGAGGATACGTTCCGCATGAGCCTAAGGAGAACTGGAGTGGCATCCTGGAGAATGAATTGGCCAGGTAGAAGGCTTGTTTCTTCACGATTTGGCTGGGGCGTTTGAACAGTTGGCGCGGAGGTTTGTCGTTTCGCTGTATTTTGAGATTCAACTGTAAATATTGATTGGAGTGAACCAAAAAGCAAAAGGGAACTCGCACCCAAGGAGAGGATTTGCTTTCCCACTGGTGGTTCCTTTCTGCTTTGACAAACGGATGGGTTATTCGGCAGAGACTAACATCGCGCGACTTAGGTCGCAAGACTATTAACTCACGAGATAACTGTCCGGTCATCGTTCTACGCCACAGAGGGCGAAGCATCAGCCGGAATAAGTTTGCGCGGATGGTTGCCTTTGCAGTTTGAAACTTCTCATCTATTTGTTCTGCTATCGGCAATCGTTAATATTGCGTTGATTGGGCGATCTACATCTTCTTCTAGTGTGGCCCAGGAAGAGACACTTAGGCGCATCGCTTTTCTGCCCCCGGCCGCTTCGCTGTCACGGGGCTTGGCGCCGTGTGGGGCCGAGCGCGGGGATAAGCCCCCGAGCGCCGGGGTAAACCCGGCGCCACACACGAATTTGGGAGTGGTATTATTGGCGGCTTATGAGCAAACAACACTACTTTATGAAGTTGATTCCGCCGCGGGCTACTTTTCCGGGGGACATAACACCGGAAGAAAGGGAATTGATGCGGGAGCACGGGCAGTATGCGAAGGATTTGTTTAATGATGGAAAGATCCTGGTTTACGGTCCGGTGCTGGCGGCCGCCGGGGCGTTTGGGATAGGCGTTTTTGAAGCCGACGACGAGGGGGAAGTGAGGCAGCTGATGGAGCAGGACCCTTCGGTGCGGGCCGGCTTGAACCGTTACGAAGTGCATCGGATGAGCGTGGCGGGAGCACAGGGCAGCCGGGAGCGAGGGAAAAGGTAAGCGCGGAATTCGCCGGTAAGCGGCTGCGGAAAGTGGTAGCTTGATGGTCCGAAATTCAGCAGGGGACTGGCGAGGAGAATCATGGCGAAACCGAAGGTGCTGGCGACGCGGCCGTTGTTTCCGGCGGCGCAGGCGATTTTAAATGCCGGATGCGATGTGGAGTATTGGAAGGAAGCGGAATCGATTTCGAAGAATGAGATGTTGCAGAAGCTAAGGGATAAAGAGGGATTGGTGTGTTTGCTGACGGAGAAAGTGAACCAGGAATTGCTGAACGCGGCGCCGAAATTGCGAATTGCCGCGAATGTTGCGGTGGGATTCGACAATATTGATTTGGATGCTTGCACGAAACGCGGCGTAGTGGCGACGAATACGCCCGGTGTGCTGGACGAAACGACGGCGGATTTTGCGTGGGCATTGATGATGGCAGTGGCGCGGCGAGTGAGCGAAGGAGAGGCGCTGGCGAGATCCGGCGCGTGGAAGGGCTGGGACCTGGACCAATTGGTGGGGACAGACGTCTGGGGGAAGACGCTGGGGATTGTAGGATTTGGGCGGATTGGAAAGGCGATGGCGCGGCGTGCGCTGGGTTTTCAGATGAAGGTGGTTTATGCTGACGCGGTGCAGGCGCCAGAAGCGGTGGAGAAGGAGTTGAAAGCGACGTATCGTGGGATGACCGATTTGCTGGCGGAATCGGACTTCGTGAGCCTGCATGTGCCGTTGCTGCCGGAGACGCGCGGGATGTTCGACGGGGCGCGGTTCCACCGAATGAAGCCGACGGCGTTCTTGATCAATACGGCGCGCGGGCCGGTGGTGGACGAAGCGGCGCTGGTACACGCATTGGAGAGCGGCAAGATTGCGGGGGCGGCGCTGGATGTGTATGAGAATGAGCCGTTCATTCATGCGGGATTGAAGAGACCGAACGTGGTGCTGGCGCCGCATTTGGCTTCGGCTTCGATTGAGACGCGGACGAAGATGGCTTGCATGGCAGCGGAAAATGTGGTGGCTTTTTTTAAAGGGCAGAAACCGGCGAATATGCTGAATCCTCAGGCGTTGAAGGCGAGCTGAGTTTTTTTCGGCGACCTTTCTATGGCGGAACTGAAGCAACTTGCCCGCCGGATTTTCCAGGAAACCATTTCGGCGATAGATATTCCGGAAGCGATGCAGAGGAAACTGCGGCGCGAAGGTATGACTTTGCGTCTGCCAGGTGGCGCAGTGGATTTGCAGGGATTTGAACGAGTGCGCGTGGTGGCGATCGGGAAAGCGGCGCACGCGATGGTGGAAGGACTGGCAGGATTGCTGGCCGGCGGATTTTTGTTGGAGGGGATTGTTGCGGCGCCTACGGCCCCCGAGAATGCGGTACCGGGTATGAAGTATTTTCGTGGCGGGCATCCGACGCCGGATGAGCAGAGCTGGAAAGCGGCGGAGGCCATTCTGGAGCTTTTGAAAGAGTGTGACGAGAAGACGATTGTGTTTTTTCTCTTGTCGGGAGGCGGATCGGCATTGGTGGAATTGCCGCTGGACGAGCGCATGACGCTGGAAGATGTGCGGCAAATGCATCGGGCCCTGGTGACTTGCGGGGCGTCGATTGATGCGATGAATACAGTGCGGAAGCATGTGTCGGCGGTAAAGGGCGGGAGGCTCGCGGTGGCGGCGGGGAGGGCGACGAAAATTACGCTGGCGGTCAGCGATGTGCCTGTTGAGAAGGAATCGGCTTTGGCTTCGGGGCCGAGTTTGCCTGATCCAACTTCCATTGCGGATGTGCGACGTGTGATAGAGGAGTTTTCTTTGCGGGGGAAATTGCCGGCGAGGCTTTTGCGGTGGATGGACGAAGAGAAAATGCCGGATACGCCGAAAGAGGGACATGCGTCGTTCGGGAATGCACGGTTTTCGTTGTTGCTGGGATTGGAGGATTTGTTTCATCCGGCGCATCACGCAGCAGAGGCGAAAGGATTTGTGACGCGGTGCGATAACACGACCGATGATTGGCCGGTGGAGAAGGCGGCGGAATATTTGTTGGGGCAGCTTGACGCGGAGCGCAAGGCGCATCCGGGGCAGCGCGTTGCCGTGATTGCGGATGGAGAGGTTAGTTCGCCGGTCAAGGGGAAAGGCATTGGCGGGAGAAATGCGGCGTTTGTTCTGGCTTGCGTGAAGAAAATTGCGGGGAAGAACATTGCGGTGTTGAGCGCGGGGACGGATGGAGTGGATGGGAATAGTCCGGCGGCTGGTGCGGTCGCGGACGGGGAGACTTTTGAACGGGGGCAGGCGATTGGGTTGAATGCGCGGTTTATGTTTCGGGAGAGTGACTCGTATTCTTATTTTGCGCGGTTGGGGGATACGATTATTACCGGGCCAACCGGGAATAATATGCGGGATTTGAGGATTTTGTTGGCGGAGCCGTAGAAGAGAAGAGACGAGAGAGAAAAATCAAAAGAAAAAAGAAGCTTAACGCAGAGGACACAGAGGACGGAGCGCATAGAGAACGGAGAATTTTGTGGCGCCGATTTAGGTCGGCGCCATATTTATTGGGGGAGCTATTGCTTTGGAGGTGGGAGACGGGTTTCGATTGTTTTCAGTCGGTCGAGCGTTTCTTGCATCAGGTGATCGAGGCGATCGAGGCGCTTTGTGATGGCGGCTTGATCGTTGCCCGAAGCTGCTGGTTGGGTTGAGTCCGCGTCTTCTTCCTCGTCAGGTTCTTCGCGGCCATGCCGTTTGCTGGCTGATGGGGATTTCAGTTGGGCGATTTGGCCTTTAATCATAGGGACCATTTCGATGCTCAGGTCGTCGCGCTTGAGAAGGGCTTCCAGAGCGGGGATAGCGGAGGCGTCACCGCGCGCACCCAGGGCGAAGATGCTGGCCACACGGACGGGGAAGTGGGGCTCGTCGAGAAACGAGGCGATTTGATTGGTGATGTCTTTGTTGTCCTTTTGAAGGCGCGCGAGGCTCGCGATGGCGGCGGTACGCGATTCGGTGGGCTTGCCTACGGCGGACCACTGCTGCAGGAGCGGGACTGCTTTGTCATCGCCCAGAGGGCCCATGGAACGGAGAGCCGCGTTGCGGAGGAAACCGTCAGGAGAATCGGCGGCGACTGAGGCTTCGAGCGTTGCGAGGGCGCCGGCGGGCTTGAGGTGACCTAACGCGAGAAGAGCGGAACCACGGGCGCGATAGGAAGTGTCCTCCTTGGCGATGGCAGTCAGCCTGGCAATGATAGCGGGGTCATCTTTGAAATTGCCGAGGGCCGCGGCGATGCGATTACGCACCCAGGGTTCCTTCGCGCTGTTGAGCGCATCGAGGAGTTGCTTGGAGGCGGCGGGGCTACCTAGTTCGCCGAGAGCGTCGGCAGAGTTGGCGCGGGCGCCCCAGGCCTTATCGTTGTGAAGCGTGTCGCCAAGAGCCGCGACGACATCGTCGTCGTTCTTGAGTTTGCCGAGTGCGGAGACGGCATCGAGGCGGTCGGCGAGTTCGCCGGCGTTTTTCAACTGGTAGAGCCACTCCTTTTTTTCTTTATGAAATTCGGCGGATTTGAGGATGTGGCCGCCTTTATCAAAGAGGACCATCAGCGGGGCGGAATCCGCGGGAAAAGAAAAAGTCTGAGTATCCCGGTAAGCCGTGATGGGGAAAAGTTTTGGACCGGAGGCGGTGGTGATTTCGACGTCGGTGGGAATCCGAAAGAGGCCGACGCGGTCTTCCACTTTTTGTGTTTGTTTTACGGTGAGCGCCAGTTCGTGCTTGGCGTCGTCGTACTTGTAGCTGAGATCGAATTTGGGAGCGCCTGCGTTGTAGAGCCATTGATTGAAGAATTCGTCTACGTTGGCGTGCGTCGTTTCTTCTATGGCTTTGGAGAGGTCGGCGGTGACCACGTTTTTGCCGCGATTTACTTCGAGATAGTGCTTGAGGGCGCGATAGAAGGCATCCTCGCCAAGCTGGTGCCGCAGCATGTAGAGGACCCAGCCCCCTTTGGTGTAGGCGTTACCGTCGAATTCGCTGGAATCGTTGAAGTCGTGGCGAACGATGGGCTTGTTGTAGAGATTTGTTTGCGCGAACCATTCGTGCGCATTTGCCCACCTTACATAGTCCGCTTGGTCTTTGCCGAAGTGAGCTTCCGCCCAGACGGTTTCCATGAAAGTTGCAAAACCTTCGTTGAGCCAGATGTCGCCCCAGTCTTTACAGGTGACAAGGTCGCCGAACCATTGGTGGCCGAGTTCGTGAGAGATGAGGTCGTCCTGGCCCGTGTAGTATTCGGGAGCGAGCTTGGGATGCTGAAGAGAGTCGCTAGTGTTCGTGGTGGCGCTGGAGTTTTCCATGCCGCCGGCCACAAAATCATCCACCATGGATTGCGCGTATTTTTCCCAAGGGTAATCGACGCCCAGTTTTTTGCTGAAGAGCTCGATCATTTGCGGTGTGCGGCCGTAATTGATGGGGAGGCGATCGCCGCGGCCTTTGGGGGCGTAGTAGGTGACGGGGAGGCCATGCCATGAATCCTTCACTTCCTCGAATTCACCGGCGACTACGGTGATGAGATACGTGGAGCTGGGGACGGATTCGCGCCAAGTCCAAGTTTTCATGTTGTTGGGCGCGTCGACGACGTTGATCAGCTTGCCGTTGGCGACGGTGATCCAAGTGGAAGGAACGGTGAGAATTGTTTCCGTAGTGAGACGGTCGTTCGGGTAGTCGTAGGTCGGGAGGTAGTAGCGCGTGTCTTCGGATTCGCCTTGTGTCCAAATTTCCTTGGGACGATCGGGATAGTCTTTGTCGGGAAGGATGAAGTAGAGACCTTTTGTGGGCTTGGCTTCGTAGCGGACGTTGACATCGAATTTTTCGCCGGCGTGGGCCGGCGTGGAGAGCGAAATGACTAGCTTGTCGTCTTTGGTTTCGAATTTGGCGGTGGATTTGTTTACGGTGACGTTCTGAATCGTGAGGCCTGCGGAATCGAAAACAATTTTCGAGGTGGAGTCTCGGAGGATCGTGAGGGTGTGAGTTACGTCGCCGATGACTTTTTGGTGGTCCAGATCGAAGCGCAGTGCAATTTTGGAGTGCTGGAGGTCGTAGTTGCGGCTGCGGGCGTAGGGTTCGTCGGCGCGGAGGTGAGGCGCGAAGTGCGCAAGGAGTAGAATCGCAAGGAACAGTCCGGCGAAAGCGAGGATTGCCGAGCGATGGTGGCGCGAAGAGGCGGTCGTACGTGGTGCGATGCGCATCAGGGTTGGGTCCTTTGAAAAGAGTGTCCTGCACGCTCGAGCGTGGAGATGGCTGCTGAGAGATTTTCCTCTGCGACGAGAAGGTAATCGGTATCAAATGTCGATATTACGAAGGAGCTGATTTTGGCGGCGGCGAGCGGACCAGCGAGAGAGGCGAGGACGCCGACTTCGGTGAGTACGAATGGGCCGTGGACTTTCATGACGCGCCAGCCGCCCTGGGATTGGACGCCCTGAGGGACCTGGGATTCTTCGACGACGATGGAGAGTTCATCGCTGCTGCGAGTGATGGAAAAAAATGGGCCTTGCATGGCCCAAGCGGGGATGTCAGTGGTCGGATGGAAGCCGACGATGGCGAAACTTTCGGGCATAAGAGAGAGGTGAAAGCGACGCAGGGAAAGACTCATCAGATTAAGCGAGACTCCTGGAGGTGCCGCCATTGACGGCGGTAACACAGTTCGTACGGTTCGAGTTCGAAGCGAGAAAAGGCACGACGGCTGCGACTTCCTGGAGCATACCGACGGCGTACTGTAGAACCAGAGACATTTTAGCACCCTATCCAAAACTCCCATGGTCTCGCGAAATGTCTGGCGCGTCAAATGAGGGCGGAATATGGTGGTGGGTGAGTCGCCGATTACGCGACCAAGACTCGCATTCATTATCACAATCTTCTTTGCGTCTGGCTGTACCCTACAACCACTCTTAGTATAGTAATCGTCCGATCAAACTGTAAGCCATCGACTATGATTCGAGAACACAGAAAGCAAGGTATGCGTCACTCTCGAGCCCTTCTCCAATTAATGACTTCTGCTGTCCTGTTACTTTTAATTGGCCCCAAGCCAGTAGGGAGTAAACAGCAGGCGGCAGGAGTTCCGGCGTCAGGCCCTAAAGTCAAGATGGTGCGGTCCGTGGCAGGGACTAAAGGAGATTCACGCGGCGGCTCATTTGTGATGGCCGACCCACGTACGACTTTCTTCGTTCCCGATGATCGCCAGATAATCGTGTATTTCGAGTGGGAAGCTCCGCGTGGCACCCATCATTGCGAGGGCACACTCCACGGACCGAATGGTCAGCTAGTTGTAATGCAGAGCTTCGATTATCCGGCAACGCAAGCCAGATTCGGGGGATTCTGGAAGATACCGCTTTTGGAAGAAACCTCTGCGGGCATGTGGTCTTTCGAGTCGCATGTAGATGGGGAATCTGCCGGAGCTTTGAGTTTCGAAGTCGTGGCCGGGAAGCGGCCTGAGGACTTCGTAAGAAAAGAGCCGCCACTCCCGACGGCAGCGGAGATATATGCGCGTGCTGTGACCGCCAGCGCCTTTATTGAGAAACTCGACGACAAGGGGCGCTCGATGGAAACTGCGTCGGGGTTTTTTCTCGAGAACGGACTGCTTCTGACCGCCTTTCGGGCAATTGATGGGGCTCACGCTCTTAGGATACGTCTATCGGATGGGAGCCAAATTCAATCGGATACGGTTCTTGCATGGAATCGGCGACAGGACTGGGCGCTGCTCAACGTTGCTGCAGGAAAAAGTGCCAAACTGCATCGAGCGGATACCAAATCCGTCGCGGTGGGTGATCGCTGTTATTGGCTCGATACCAAGCCGGACGGCGCCCGTGTGATCTCGGACGGACAGATCGCTGGTACCGAGAATCATGAAGGCTGGGGGGATCGGCTCAGCATTTCAGGGACGTTTGACTCAACCGCCACGGGTGGTCCGGTATTAAACGATCAGGGCGAGGTGTTGGGCCTGTTAGGCGGGACGATACCCGAACCACGCGTTTATTCTGCAGGTGACACATTCACGGCAACTGGATCAGTCGTTCCGATCGGTTTAGCGAATGCCGACTTAACTGGTACGCTGGCACCCCTACAAACTTTATGGTCCACGAACCAATTCACTGCACCAATCACGGCTGGACGCAACATCTCTTTCGGAATGATTACCCATGGCAAACCGCAAAAAGGAAAAGTACCTTTTCCAAAGGAAATGAAGGTGGATTTTTCGGCTCGCGATGACTTTGCAACGGTCGTCGCTGCATTCCAGGCAATGGAACCTTTGAGAGATATCGTCCAGTTGCAAATCTATGATGTCGACAACCATCCCGTCACTCGTGGCGATCCCATTAAAATCAACCTTCGAACCGGCGAAACACAGGAACGTTCCTGGAGTTTTCCCTTAAATATGCGTCCAGGAATTTATAGAGCTGATGTGTTGGTGGGGCAAGAAGTAGGTTGGAGGCAGTACTTCCGGATAAGTGAGTAGCGCGGCTGCTATGCTGGTGGAGTTCGAGATGGTGCCAGTGGAGACGTCTGCCGAGTTCTGGGCCAGGATCCAATCCTAAATTCTGAAACAATCTCAGCTACTTGCTCGCTCTGACGCTGCCGTGGGATGCCAGGAAAGCGCGAGCGTGCTCGATTTGCGGAAGAGCCGCGTCGGCGGTCTTCCAAGCGGCGAGGAAATCCGCGTAGGCGGAGGCGGCGGACTTGGCGTCGCCGGCTTGTTCGCTGGCCATGGCGATGCCGTAGAGCGGGAAGCCGGAGCGGGGCCGCTCGGCGAGAGCCTCCTGATAAGCGGCTTTCGCGTCGCTCCAGTCGGAAGCGGCCATGAAGGCGGCGGCTTCGGTTTCCCCGACGGGGCGAATGTAGGCGGGAGGCTCGTGATAGCCGAGGGCTTTTTCTTCGCGAGCGGCTTGTGCGTAGAGCTTTTTCGCTTCCTCGGACTGCTGCTTTTGGATGAGGATTCCAGCGCGTAGCTCAAGCGACATTATGGAGAGATTACTCAGCAGCGGCTTGGGATAGGCATCTGGCATCACCTGGAGTTTTGGCGGGGAAGCGCTGTCGTCTTTTTTGTTTTTCTCTTTTTCTTTCGCTTTGGCGTCTTCTTCTTTCAAGTGCTCGGAAATTCGCCAAAGTTCCGCGTCGAAGTCGGTGGAGGCTGTTTCTGCCGCGGATAAAGAGCGTTGATCGAGCGCTTGCATGCCCGCTGCGAAACGTTTCAGTTCGCGCTGGAGAAGCTGGAGATTGGGGAGAGTGTCGGGCGGTGCGCTGGATTGAAGAAGTTCGGTGGCAGTGCCCCAATCCGCAGAGCGTAAGGCTACGGGCAGGCTCGGCGCGAGACGCGAAATGGAGTCGCGCGTGGACCAGGGATAGAGAGAATTTTCGATCTGGCCGTGGGCGTGCGTGAGTTTCTCCGACAGAGTGGTGGCCTCGACGAGTTGGCCCTCTTCCATGAGATTCGCGATGGAGTACATGAGATTGTGGACGTAATTCCAATCGTCATCGACCTGAACCTGTTGCGATTGCATGTAGTGTTCGTCGGCCTGCGTGGAAGCGGCGAAGGATTCCTTGGCGTGGGCGTAATCGCCGGTGCGATAGAAGATATGGCCCGGCATGTGAACCATGTGGCCGGAGGTTGGAGCGAGGCGGCCCAGGATTTCGGCGCTGTGCAGAGCCTGCTGGGGATGCGGGCTCGCTTCGACGGCGTGAATCCAATAGTGATTTGCGGCGGAGTTTTCTGGATCCTCTTTTAGGACGCCTTCTAAAAGCGAAAGTGTTTCTTTCTGGCCTGCGTTGGGATTGCCGTCATCGTCGTAGCCGTCGCCGACCGCTTCGGCCAGGAAAATGCGGGCTTGGAGGTCGTGTGGGGAGTGTTTGACGAGCTTGCGGTAAATTTGAATTTCCTTCGACTCGCTCTTGTCTTCTTTGCCGGACTTGTCGGCAGCTTCATCCGCTTCGCTCGCTTCGATGTAGAGGCGCTCGGATTTGCTCCCGTGGCTTTTGAGGGCGACAGCTTTTGCGAGGGCTTGCTTGGCGTAATACTTGGCGTTGCCATGCGTGAATAGTTCGGCGTGATAGAGCCCCCAATAGCACATCGCGCATTGGGGATCGACGCGGACGCCTTGCTCGAACGCGCGGACGGATTCGTAATCCCAAAAATCGTGATATAGATTCAGGCCCTGGTCGAACCATTGTTGGGCTTCGGGAGTGGCTGTAATTTTGATGTGGGCGTTGCCGATGCCGGTGAGCTTTTCTGGCGGAGGAAGTTTTTCGGGGGCGACTTCGTCGCGCATTTCCATGGAGTGGCAGGCCATGGGATTTTGCGCGGACAGTTGCGTTGGAGTGCAGAGAAGATGGAAGCACGCTGCCGCGAAGAATAGGGCAGGGAATCCTTGCGCCGAGAGTTTGCCGCGACATAGTTCCGGTTGGGCCACAAGTTCCTCCGCTGACATTGGCTGAGAATCTAGACATGCAACCTTGTCATTCTAGTCGAAAAAATGGCACGAGGCTCTTTTACTGGTAAAGCGGCTTTCCAGACAGCTGCACGGCCAGCCTTAACCTTGGCGTGACTCAGCGCAACGTGACTCAGGCAAGAAGAGATGCCACTATCAGAGTTTGATTGCACGGGGCGGAGAGCGGCGCTAAGATGCACGCAATTTCCTTCCCGTGGAGGTGTCTATGAAACGCATCCTTCGAGTGATCTGTTTGCTGGGATTGGTAGGGTTTGCGCTGCGTACCGCGGATGGGCAGCAGATTGGCAAGTTCGTGCCAATTGCCGCGGGATCGGATGAGGATCGCGCGCTGACGGAAATTAATGCGGCGACCGATCCGGCTCAGAAGCTCGCTCTAATCGATAAGTTCGCGGCGAGCCTTGGCAAGGGAGACATGGAGATTGTGGCCGATGAGCAATACGTGAACTACTACATCGCGCAGAAAGATTATGCCAAGGCGTTCGAATACGGAGACAAGCTCTTCGTTCTTGATCCTGACAATTTTGCCAACGCGGTGAACATGGTGCGCGCGGCCAACGAGAAAGGCGACGCGGAAAAACTGATGACTTATGGGGAGAAAGCGGCGGGAATTCTGCAACGGTACAAAGCCGCACCCGCGCCTGCCGGAATGGAAGCGCCTATGTGGCAGAAGCAGCAGGCCGACACGCTTGCAAACGACAAGGACAACATTACCTACATCGAGCAGTCCATCTATCTGACCGACTACCACAACCCGAATCCCGCGAAACGGGCCGAGATGATGACGCACTTCGCGCAACTCTTTCCGGATTCACCATACGCAGGGCAGGCCCTTGGAGTGGCGGCGACTTCGTATCAGCAGGCGCAAAACGTGCCAAAAATGCTGGAAGTCGCCAACGGCTTGCTGGCGAAGGATCCCAATAACATCGGCATGTTGCTGCTGCTTTCGGACTATTACAGCGAAAAAGGCGAGCAACTGGATAAGACGGAAGTGTGGGCCAAGAAAGCGATTGCGCTGCTGGGCACGGCTCAGAAACCGGATGGAGCAACGGATGAACAGTGGCAGCAACAAGTTTCTCTGCAAAAAGGACTGGCGCTGAGCGCGCTGGGAGAGACGAATATTCAGAAGAAAGACAACGCGCAGGCGGCTGACAACTTCAAGGCGGCGGCTCCGTTGCTGAAACAAGACGAGGGTAGTTATGGCCGCAACCAGTACCGGCTGGGATTCGCCTTGCTGAACTTGAAAAAAAACGCGGAGGCCAAGGAAGCGTTTACTCAGTCGGCTTCCGTCAACAGCCCGTACAAGGCTCTGGCACAGGCGAAATTGAAGACGTTCGATACGGCGGCTGCGAAGCAGAAGTCATAAAACAGTTACTGAAACTTTTGCGTTCACATTCGCATCCAATGCCTTGGAAATAATTATAGGGCGGAGCTGCCGGCTTACCAGCGTTTCGCGGAGGGCAAAGACATGCAGGAAATTGCGACATTTGGAGCTGGGTGCTTCTGGGGAGTCGAGGCGGCTTTTCAGAAGGTGCCTGGCGTCATAGACACAGCCGTGGGGTACAGCGGCGGCGAAACGGAGAATCCCACATATAAGGATGTCTGCACGGATGAAACAGGACATGCGGAAGTCGTCCAGGTGACGTTCGATCCAGCCAAAGTAAGTTATCAGCAATTGCTCGATGTATTTTGGAATTTGCACGACCCGACGCAGGTGAACCGGCAAGGGCCGGACTTTGGTTCACAATACCGGACGGCGATTTTCGTTCATTCGCCGGGGCAGGAAGCGATTGCGAAGAAATCGCGCGAGGCGTTGGAGGCGAGCGGGAAATTCAAGCGGCCGATCGCGACGGAAATCACGCAGGCCGGTACGTTTTACCGCGCGGAGGAATATCACCAGAAGTATTTGCAGAAGCGCGGCGTGGCGTCCTGCCATTTCTAATCGAGCGATCGCCCTAATTTCCAGAAGCTGCAGTATCCGGCTTTCCCATACCGAAGCTCATCGTTCTCTTCGTTTCCTGCTGCCAATGTTCGAAACGGTACAGATTCCGTTTTCTCGGCGGCGCACTTTGAGCAGGAAAGCGTCATCCATGAAACACAACCAAGCGACCCTTGAACTGACTGAGAACATAGAAAATATGGCGGAGAGGGTGGGATACTCGCCTAGCCCTATTCGCTATCTCATTCTGTTTTCATCAAGATGCATGGAAACCGCATGAATATTGGCGATTTCTGCTTACTGTGCTATTTCAATAGTTTCAATGCTTTCAGCCATTTGGGTCAAATTTCGGGCTTAAACAGACACCAAAGACACCAAGCTAGATGGTGCTTCAAATTTCCAAATCCGACCGTGCCTTCCGGCTGATTTTCTGTGGCAATCCCGCTGCAGTGATTAAATGAGTTTTTAGTTCAGTTCAGGGCTCATCGCTCCCCTCCTTAACATCACGACAACAAACAATAAGACCTCCAATAAGACTTCATTGGGGGCCGCGATGAGCCCTGAACTGAACTAAACGCGCGAAGTGAGCGAACCGAGGGCCCTATTTGCCGAAGATGTGACTAAGGGCGAAAGGGCGTAGTGAAATCACTTAGGAGGCGCGGACGAGTCAGACGCTGACCTCCGGGTTTCGATCGACGACACAATTCAAGCGCCACGGCAAATTCGACTGCAGTCCAATGCCGAATGTGAACTCCTTGTTCTTGGAGAAATTGACCAGGTCACGGCAAGCAGGCACTTTGCACATGGCGAAGTACAGTCATTTTGCTGCCCCTCAGCGCCTTCGCTAGGTCCGCAGCCGAATAGATTCTTTGAGACGATCCGTCCCTGCTTTGCACACACGCAAAGTAAGTTTGCGCTCATGAAAAAGAGAGTGTCCTGTTTAGCACAGCTTTGCAGCTGTCTGGCGGAGACACTCGTGTTGGTAAATGAAGTGTGCGCAGCCAGTCCGAGTAACGCCATCATTGCCTTTTATGAAGCCTGCCATCTAATCCACGAGAGTGCGCCGGAATGCGCTGGCCTTGACAGTGCCAACCATCAATTCGAACGTACTCGGTTGGCTGATACGAAGAAAGCCGACGGAATTTCCCGACTACCTTCGGCGACCGGATGCAGGACAGCAGTGACTCGAATGGAAGACGGAACTCGATGTATGAAGCTGAACCAGGAGGTCATACACAATGAAGATTCTATTGACGGGCGGCACGGGCCGCGTTGGCTCGGAAGTTGTGAAGGAGCTACAGAAGCGAAAGGCTCATGTTCGGCTTCTGGTACGAAAGAACGACACGCCTGCGCTGCCAGGTGTTGAGGCCGCCATCGGCGATCTGCTCGATCCGGTCTCCGTCGAGAAGGCAATGGACGGGGTGGATAAGCTCTATCTGCTGAACGCAGTCCTTCCAGATGAACTGACGCAGGGACTCATCGCCTACGATCTAGCGAAGAAATTGAAGCTACGCCATGTCGTGTATCACTCGGTCTTCCGCGTGGAGCACTTCAAGGATGTTCCACACTTCGCCTCCAAGCTGGCGATAGAAAGTGCCCTGCGGGAATTCGATGTCCCGTTCACGATTATCCGCCCAAACTATTTCATTCAGAACGACGCAACGTTGAGAGATGCGCTTACGAAGACCGGGATCTACCCCATGCCCCTTGGCCAGGTAGGCATCTCCGCAGTCGACATCCGGGATATCGCCGAGGCCGCCGCGATTGCGCTTACCTCCGACGGACATTTCGGCAAGACCTACAACCTCAACGGTCCCGAGTTGCTGAGTGGTCCCAAGATCGCGTCGATTTGGAGCGGGCTGCTGGCCAAGGAGATTCGCTATGCGGGTGAAGACATGGATGCGTTTGAGGCCCAGATGCGCAAAACGGCCCCGTCTTGGTCGGCTTTGGATATCCGGATGATGTTTGAAGGGTATCTCGAACGCGGCTTCGCTGCGGAGGACGGAGACCTTGGGACTTTGACGAAGTTGCTTGGGCATACTCCTCGCCGATATGAAGATTTCGCTCGCGAGACGCTATTGAACTGGCAAGAGATACCGAAGGCGGCGTGAAGACAAACCGTTCGAACACGAGCGGCACTCTGCCGGTATCAGGAATAAAGGGATGCGTGCCTGGCTACGTCTTTCGGGAATTCGGGACGTCGCATGTGGATCGGTCGTGCTGATAATGATGCTGAGCGCGGACAGACGGTCGGTCGGCATAGCTCTACTCGCCTTGGCCATCACCCCTTTTGGCGATATGTCGATCATTCTGGGATCGGGCGGGTCGAAGTCGCGAGCATTCTCAATTCATGGCGTAACGTGCGCGGTGATGCTTTTCGTCGGCCTGTTGTTGATCCATGCCATTTGAGAGAAATGCTTCTGACCGTTCTGTCGACAGTGAGGATCGGATCGCGAATCAGCCATGTTGGAGTTGTCGATCTATTGGTCTTCGAAGCCGACATCGCCGCGCTCCTCGCCGAATAGGTGAGCGTTCAGCTTGTTTTGCCCACAGGTGCGAATTCGTACCGATTAAGGCCGCATTCTCGGAAGTTGCGGTGTTGAGGCGACCGGAAGACTGGTTTCGGATTGCGCAAATAAAACAAATCAATCGAAGGAGCACCACCATGTTTGATAAAACTCCGGAGTACTCCCCTCTTCCGCCCGACGACTCCAAGCGCAACCTCACCATTGCTCAGCCAAATACGGATGAGAGTCTTCCGCACATCGGCGTCGTGGGAGATACGTACACCATCACGGTGACTGGTGACGAAACCAACGGACGCTTTTGCGTCATCGACATGCACGTTCCGCCGGGCGGTGGTCCCGGGCCGCATCGCCATGACTTCGAGGAGACCTTCATCCTTCTTGAGGGAGAGGTGGAAGCCACCTTTCGCGGCAAGAAATCCATCGTCAAGGCTGGCGACACCATCAACATCCCCTCGAACGCTCCGCACCAATTCCATAACAGCTCTTCAAGCGCAGCGCGGCTACTCTGCATCTGTTCGCCGGCAGGCCAGGAAAACTTCTTCATGGAACTTGGCGTGAAGGTTGCAACGAGAACGACGCCACCACCGAAACTCAGCCCCGACGAACAGGCAGCGTTCCTGAAGAAAGCCAAGGAAATCACGCCGCGCTACCGCACGGAGCTGCTAAAGGAAGCCTGATCGGCAAAGGCGGCTGGAGTTGCGATCCGCCCATGGGAGGAAATCATGAATAGATTCGAAGGTAAGGTTGCTATCGTCACGGGGGCCGGCTCCGGTATCGGTGCCGCCACAGCGCGCCGCTTTCTACGGGAAGGTGCGTTCGTGGTTGTTAACGGACGACGTGAACATAAGTTGCACGAGACCCTTGAAGGATTCGACGCAGCAAAGGCGCTCGTTCATTCCGGAGATGTGTCGGATGAGACGTACGTGAAGCGCCTTGTGGAAGACACCATCGCAAAGTTTGGGAAGCTGGATGTGTTGGTCAACAACGCGGCGATGGCGATCTTTGGCCCCTTCGCGAAGACCACCACACAGGACTGGCGGAAGGTGATGGCGACTGACCTCGACAGCGTGTTCTTCGCGTCTCGCGAAGCACTTCCTCATCTCTTGAAAACGAAGGGTTCCATTGTCAATCTGTCCTCCGCGTCGGGTCTAGGCGGGGATTGGGGGATGAGTTCCTACAACGCGGCAAAGGGTGCCATCACGAACTTTACGCGCGCCTTGGCGCTCGAGTACGGCTCGCGTGGCGTGCGCATCAATGCCGTGGCTCCTAGTCTCACCTCTAGTGAGGCCACTGCCGATCTCGAGAAAAGTGAATCAGTAATGGCAGCCTTTCGTGACCGACTCCCGATCGGCAGAGCCGCCACGCCAGAGGATATCGCAGGTGTGATTGCGTTCCTTGCGAGTGAGGACGCCGTCTTCATCAATGGCGTGATTCTGCCGGTTGACGGTGGTCTCCATGCGTCCAACGGGCAACCGAACTTCCTAAAGCTCCTGGTCGAGTGAAAGGCAATCTCATTAGCAATGGATTACACGGAGGAACATCATGCAAACACTTCGGGCCGATTACTGTGCGGCTTCGTGGTTGGTACACCGTCCATTCAGCGCGGAAGACCAAGCTGCGATGGCCGCCATGCGCGCCGTCGTCGAACCTAATAAAGGCAATCTTCAGGGAGTTGCAGCTCGAGTTCCGTTCGATGCCATCATGGAGCGCGTCGCTGCGCCAGCGGGCGTTGTCTATGAAGCTGGGCGTGTTGGAGGTGTTTCGGGATGGTGGTGTCGACCCGAAACCGCGCGGCCCGGTCAGGCCCTCATGCACATCCATGGCGGGTGGTTCAACTGGGGCTCTGCACATGCATTTCGCCATTTGGCAGGCCATATCGCCGATGGTGCGGGGGTAGCGGCATTCGTGCCTGACTACCGGTTAGCTCCGGAGCATCCATTTCCTGCTGCTGCCGAAGACGTGCGCGCCTGCTACTTCGGTCTGGTTGAGCAAGGCTTCTCGAAGATTGCCATCACGGGCGACTCTGCCGGCGGCACCCTGGCGATTGGGTTGCTCGTGCATCTTGCGGCGAATAGTGCTTTTGGCGGTGAAGCGCTGGCCGGTGGAGTGGCGCTCTCGCCGGTGACCGATCTAGCTTTCTCCGGAGAGAGTTGGTCGACACGCGCTCTTGTCGATCCATACTTCACCCAGCGTCAAGCCGCAGAGTTGGTGGGTTCCTATCTGGACGGTGATGACCCGGCAGATCCAAAGGCCTCGCCGCTTTACGCCGATCTGAAGAATCTGGTTCCGATCCGTGTGCATGTCGGCAACGACGAGGTGTTGCTTGATGATTCCGTCCGCTTCGTCGAGCGTGCGGTCGTGGCCGGAGTGGATGCTCGATTGGATGTATGGGAAGGGATGGTCCACGGATATCTGGGAGGCTTGGGACGCCTGGCAGCTTCAACCGAGACCCTTCAACTCATCAGTGAGTTTCTGAACGACCGATTTGCCAGGGGGGCAAAATGAACGGTAGGCGGAATCGCTTATGGACAACGGGAGGGGGACGGCCATAGGGCTCCTCTTTCTCAAGTCCGTCGGCGAGGGTGCCGCGACCGAAGTCTTTGCCGCAGTGAGTCCGAAGGCAGTGCCCCTGGCGGGCAACTACCTTGCCGACTCGAACGTGATGAAGCCCCGCGCCGATGCAGAAGACGCCGCGCTCGCGACCCGGCTGTGGGCGGAGTCAGAGAAGATCGTTCAGGCGCTCTAGAGACGAAGCCTCTGCGCGTGGGAGACGCAAAGCACTCTTTTTGGCAGCACGGCCTCCGCTTGGGAGTGCATTGCAGTTTATGCTGCTCCGGTCTTATGGTGGTCTTGCTCGTGACCGGAGAGATGAGTCTCGGTGCGATGGCAATGGTAGGTGTCGCGACAACCGTCGAAAGGCTCGCGCCGGGGTCCATGCGCTTCGCCGGGGTTACGGGTGTTGTCCTGATTGCCGTCGGAGTTCTGATAATCGCCAGAGCTCAGGGCGTGCAGTGAGCAGGCGCGTCCCCTGTGCCAAAAGTGTGCCAGAATCCAATCTTTTCATGCCATTGGGGTTAGCTTTGAGCAAAAAGCAGATTCCCCAAATTGCTGAAAACACAGAGAAGTGAAAGTAGTTGATGGAGCTGTTGGAGTCGGATAGTGCGCGCCCAAGGCAGGCGTTCCAGAGGAGCGGCTTACATCATCTAAGAACATGAAAGGATTGGCGCCGTTTTGGACCAAAGCGAAATACGGCAAAATGAGCATCGAGGGACGCGACCTGGTTGATACCCAGACGTCGCATCACAGCGAAACTCGTGCGATCCACGATGGAAAAATCCTGGTCGCGCCAGGAAGCGCCAAGGTCCCACGCGACCTCAAGGTCCGCCAAAGTAACCGTCTCGATCACTGCTATCCCGCTCCGCAAGCCTTCCCAAAACCGCTCCGCAGCTTTGCGGTCAAGCTTGTGGTGAAGCAACGTCCATGTTTCGACCAAAACGTGATCCGAGGTCACCAGTGTTTCACCGGACTTGAGAATTGCTTTTGCTCGAGCGTTGTTGCGGTCGGAAGAGTCTGCCGCGGCCTACCAAATGGAAGTGTCGACAAATAAGCTCATATGGCGAGATCGCTAACGGCGGGGCGGTTTCCTGCGCGTAGATCGGAAAGCCTCGGCGATCATGGAATCCTTGTGGCTCGCAATGTCTGAGCCGCCCGAAGCCCCGAGATCAAAGATACGATCCACGTGAGCCGCCGTCTCGGGACGAGCAAGATCACGTGCAAGTAGGCGGCGAAAATACTCTGCCAGCGACACCCCGAGATCATTGGCACGTTGACGCGCGCGGCGCTGCATCTCCGTTTCAAGTGTGATCTGAGTTTTTGCCATCATGATGGCTCCATCATACCACACCGTGCGGAGGAGTGCGGGGAACAGACAGAATGATAGTAAATGCCAAGCAATCGGCCTCGAAGTCAAAAGTGATCGCATCGTGGAGCGAATCCCGCCATCGTGCGAAAACGCAGTTGAAACAATCCAAGCCGGAATTGCTGATCGAAAGAGAAGTAGGAATGCTAAGCCGACCGTAAGCCGGGTTTCGTCCCATAGGCTCGTGTGAGCCAGCATAACGGCCCAACAAAGCAGTAATGTAATAGTGAACCAGACGAACCTAAGGGACAACTTGGTGGCGGGAAGCCGAACCCCTCGATAGCTGAGCAGAATAGCTGCAACACTGGGACCAAATGTGCCGATGACCAGGAGACCGCTGGGTTGCTCATGAGTGCGGCACGCCCACAGCGCAGGAATCCACACGGTCCAGCTAAGAGCGAACGATACGATCAGGTGGGCGGAGCACTGTCTTGCTGAAGTTGCGCGTAGTTCTCCAATACTCGGCGCATGTTCGCTTATTGTCGTAGTTAGTCCGCCTTATCAAGCGAAGCTGACAAATGAGCATCTGACCCTGATTGCACGGTGATATCGCGCGACCATTCCTTGAAGCCAGATTGGGTGACCCGAATTGTGTGCTGTCCAGGTGAAAGTTTCAGCGTGGCTGGAGCGTTCCCTATAAAAGCTCCATCCACATACACCTCCGCACCTTCGGGAGTCGAATGCACTTCGATACTCCCAGTTGCTGGCGTTCCGGCAGGTGCATTTGGAGAAGCTGTAGGCTGAGATGGTGTTGGTGTCCCCTGAGCATCTGCGATTGCTTGGGTACTCGGTTCACTATTTGTATGGAAATTCTTGATTTCTAGCCGCACATCGCCATTCACGTATGCGGTGACTTCTGCACCCTTTGGGACAGTGATGTCCTTGCCATGCATGAACAAAAAGAATGGAGCGGCGGGAAAGAACAGAAGTCCAGTGGCAACGATACCTGCTGTCATGCCTACTGTATGGCTCCCGCCCTTTGCATCCTTGACTGCCCGAACTGCGGCTTTCTCCGTGTCCGCCAAGCGCACGTAGTCGAGAACTATTTCTAGCTTGCCTGCACGTCCCATCCTCCGTTTTGGCTGGGCCTCAGTAACAGTGCCGATAGCCACCGAACCTTTCGGAATCACCACGATCCCATTTGCCGCAACATCTTCCAATACTTCGAAATCCACGGATTCGCCTTCGTGCGCCTCGGCAGACGACACGTTGCGGTTAAGCCGTAGCTTCACGGGAGTCGCATCCTGGAGAATGAACTGGCCTGGGAGCAGTGTTTTGGCAGTATCCGAAGAACTGGGAGTCGGCGCTGGCTGACTTGGTTCTGCTTGAGCTGGAGGAGCTGGGGGATTTTGTTGCTGCACAGGGGTTTGAGCCTGCGGGAGACCGGATACTGCCAATAAAGATTCGGTCTGGGCGAAGAGCAGGAGTAATGACAAGCCGAGCCGGTGGGTTGGATTTTGCACAATACGTCCTTTCTACTGGAACATTCGAGTGGTTGCCAAGAGACTAACATCCCAACCGGGCGACGACAAGAAGTCTCGGTTATCGGGAATAGCTATTACACAACACAGGCAATACCGACGTTGTTGACCTATAACGACAATTCGCTCATGCTGCGCTTATAACCCTAGTACAAATCCACTATTCGGAGTACTCAACAATGTCCAACAAGAGATCGGTTCTCGCGGTCTTGGCCCAAGTCATCTTGTCGGTTCTCCTCCTCAATCAAGTTTCACTCAACATTAGCTCCGCGACCTGCACGGGTGCTGATCCGTGCCACGCCTGCAAGAATTGCAAGTACTGTAAGCATTGCGCGAAAGACGGCGGAAAATGCGGAGTTTGCAAGTAAACATTTCACCGGAGCGTGGAGGTTGGTGTGAGAAAAACAAGGACTCTCCTTTTTCTGCTGATCGGCGTCATTCTTTTATCGCCAGTCCAGGCGCAGAAAAAGCTCACGGCAACGGAGGCGAAAGAGCACATTGGCGACAACGCGACCGTCTGCGGAAATGTTGTCAGCACGCGGTACGCATCGTCATCAAAGGGCGAGCCAACTTTTCTCAATCTTGATAAGCCATACCCGAATCAAATTTTTACTGTCGTGATTTGGGGGAGCAACCGAAGCAAGTTCAAAACTCCTGAGGAAGATTACAAAGACAAGAAGATTTGCGTAACCGGGAAAATCACTGCGTATGACGGAGTGCCGGAGATTATCGCTGATGATCCGAAGCAGATTCGGATCGAGTAGCATGAGTCGCTACAACCGAACCAACAACTGAAAACGAATGCGCCTTTATTCTGGCACCACCAAATCGCTCATCGAAGATTCGACTTACAATCGTATTTCTACAAAGCTGAAGGATGCTTTTTTCACTGAATTTCGTTTCCAGCCATCACCCGCAGAAGTAAATTCCTGGAACAATTCTCTCCGCGCCGTTTCACAGGTGTTTCAAGCTGGAGAGCTTCTTGACAGTAACACGAGAGGCTCTGGCGGCCTTTGCCGAGCGGCAACTCGCTCGGGAAGATCGCTTGGCGATGGAAGCCACTACGAATACCTGGGCAGTGGCTGGGGTGCTGCGACCGTTTGTGAAAGAGATCGTCATCGGAAATCCACTAAAAGTCCGGGCCATCGCCGAAGCCAAAATCAAAACAGACAAGGTGGATTCGCGAGTGCTCGCAGAGCTGTTGCGCTGCGAGTATCTGCCGATGGTGTGGCAACCGGACCAAGAGACGCAGCGTTTGCGGCGGCTGACCCATCGCCGTGCCGCGCTCGTGAGCGATCGCACGCGGTTGAAGAATCGCTTGCATTCGATCCTGCACCATACCCTGGTTCCGCTGCCGGACTGCGATCTATTCAGTAAGAGAGGGATCGCCTGGCTCAGGCAAGTGCCGCTAGCCCAGGAAGAAGCTCTGGCGCGTGAGAGCGATCTGCGTTTGCTGGAACTGACCGAACTGGAAATCGCGCAACTGGACGACTTGCTGGTGCGCGAAGCCTGGCAGGATGAGAAGGTGCGGCTGGTGATGAGTATCCCGGGAGTCGACTACACCGTGGCCCAGACCTGCTTGGCAGCCATCGGAGACATCGCGCGTTTTCCGAATGCCAAGAAGCTGAGCGCGTACCTGGGGTTGAATCCTTCCACGCGCCAGTCGGGAGCACACTGTTATCACGGGCCCATCACCAAGCAAGGAAACGCACACGCGAGATGGCTGTTGGTGCAGGCGGCTCAGCATCTGGGCCAGTATCGTGGACCGCTGGGGCAGACCATGCGGAAAATCGTGAAGAGGAAAAACCGCAATGTAGCGGTGGTAGCGTGCGCGAGAAAACTGGCCGTGCTGCTTTGGCACGTGCTGAGTTCAGGAGAGCCGTTTCGCTACGCGCAACCGAAGACCCTGCAGGCGAAATTCTCGCGGCTGCGCATTCGAGCCACCGGGCGGCGGCGGAGAGGTGGAGTCGCCAAAGGCACACCGCGGTCGCCGCAGTATGGGCATGGAAGGACCAGAGCGCTGCCGTCGCTTCCGCAGGTGCTGGTGGAGAACGGCTTGCCGAAGATCGCTCCGCTTGCCAAGGGGGAAAGAGTCATGCTGGAACGAAAGAGGCTAGATACCTTTTATCGCGAGCTGCAAACAACTTCGCGCGTCCAGGCCAACACACTAACCCCTCAAGTCGAAGAACCGGAAGAGGATTTTAAATCTGAGTTGACACAATCATAGGTAGTATCCCTCGGGATGGACCTCGACTTTGCCGCGCACGCGAACCTTATCGCGGAGTTTACCGTTAGGCTCGACGACGGCAGGGTAGAGGTTCCAATTCTTGCCGACTTTGACTTTTTTGAGGATGTTGACGCGATTTTCGCTGCCGTAGCCGTTGCCTCGTTTGGACATGTCTGCCGCCCTCTTTTTCCGCTGTAAATACGGAGAAACCAGTGCAAAGCAGACACCATGATCGACACCATACCTCGTAAGTACAAGAAAATAAAAGGAGTGGCGGAGAGGGTGGGATTCGAACCCACGGTACGGTTTCCCGTACGCTCGCTTTCGAGGCGAGTACTTTCAACCGCTCAGTCACCTCTCCGCGGCTGTTCTACTTCCCATCCTAGCAAGTGATTTCGCTTCCAGCAATCGGTCGTTACCTATCTCCACTTCCCTATCTCCCCATCAGCGGCGCGCCGCAAAGAACGCTTGCAGCAAACTCGCGCACTCGCTTGCCAGAACCCCGGAAACAATTTCAACCTGGTGATTCAGCTTATCGTGCGTCAAAACCTCGAAGCAGGATCGCACCGCTCCGCCCTTCGGATCATCCGCGCCATAAGCTAGTCTCGGAATACGGGCTTGGATCATAGCTCCCGCGCACATGCTGCACGGCTCCAGCGTTACGTATAGCGTTGTTCCCGCCAACCGATAGTTGCCAAGAAGTCTCGCCGCCTCACGGATCACAATGATTTCCGCATGTGCCGTGGGGTCGCAGTCGCGAATGGTGCGGTTCCCGGAGATCGCCAGAACTTTGCTGTCGTAGACGATCAACGCGCCGATCGGGACTTCGCCTGCGGCGGCGGCCGCAGCGGCTTCCTCGAGAGCGAGTTGCATGAATTGGGTTTCGTTTTCCACTCTGCGCGAAAGAATAACATGCGCGTAGGGCAGGGAAGTCAATACGGGACAGCGATTCCCTGAAGCGCGCAAGCGCATTCCAATACGAAGCATCTACTTGCCCTTTGCTTGACAATTGTGGAGGGTGGAAACAAACTACGCACATGCCCGAACACATGGTGCGCGTGCCCGAAATCGATTTACCTGCGAGTACTGCCCGACTCTGCGGCATGCAGCAAGAGAATCCCGAGAGCTGCTGAAAACCTGCATGGAACTCCGAAAAGACCCCATTACACAGAGTTGGATCATTCTTGGCCACCGGGAAGTCCCCGGCGATTCCATCTCCGAGTGTCCGTTCGAGGCGGAAAAGATGGCCAAACTCGTCCCCATCATGAGCTGGCCGCCGGAAGGCCCCTGGCAAATTCGCGTGGTGCCGCATCCAGAGCCACTCTATCGCGTGGAAGGCGATCCGGGCCGGCTCGCCGAAGGTATGTACGACAAAATGGGCCCGCTGGGCGCGCACGAGGTCATCGTCGAGACGCCCAATCACGAGAAACGCCTCTCGCAATTCAGCGATGAGGAACTGGAGCGCGTCCTCGCCGTGTGGGCCGCCCGTATCGCCGATCTAAAAAAAGATGCGCGCTTCAAGTACGTAAGCGTTTTCAAGAATCAAGGAATTCTGGCCGGCGAAGAATGGCCGCACGCCCATTCGCAAGTGACCGCCACAATTTTTGTGCCCCGCCGTATCAAGTACGAACTGCACGCTTCGCATGACTGGTTCGCGGATAAAGAACGCTGCATTTTTTGCGACGTGGTCCGCCAGGAAGAAAGACAGGGAAAACGCATAGTGGACGTGCAGGGCGATTACTACGCGCTGTGTCCCTACGCATCGCGCGTGCCGTTCGAGATCTGGGTGATGCACCGGAAACACAATCAGCTTTTTGAACAGCCGCGCGCAGGTTCCAACCGCCGTCAACTAGCCGCGCTCTTGGGCCGCACGCTGCGCCGAATCGAAAAACTTGCGCCGGCCTACCATCTCGTGGTGCACACCGCGCCGAACACCAAAAACAAAAAAGGGGAATTAGCCGGTTATTGGAAAACGCTTGCCGATGATTTTCATTGGCACATCGAAATCATGCCCATCGTGGAGAAACGCAGCAAGTCCTACAGCATCAAAGAGGTTTACTACAACGCGGAACTCCCGGAACAGGCCGCGGCGGAATTGCGAGCGCTCGATCCCAATTCATAGAGCCGCAACTTTCCCTGGCGCAAGCCGAAATCGATTCCAGCGCAAAATGCTCCGCATGATTTTCCACAGCAGGGCGCGGCTTGCAAAATCGTTTATCGCAGAAGCAAACTAAAGGAGAAGTTACTCTTGCAGCCTTCCCTTAGATGGCGTCGCGAGGGGAGAGCTGTTCGGAAAAAGTGAGACGCCCCGGCCAACACCATTGGTTGTGGGTAGGGCCGAACTGAAACCACAAAATGTGGTGTAGCACTTCAGGAAACACCCAAGATTTGCTACCCCGCATACTTGTTTACAGACAATAAGTCCTGTACTATCTTCACGCTTCTGAGTCGCGGTTCCTTCCCAGCAGTCAATCAGCGGCTTCGAAAATCTAATTTTCGATAGTCGAGGTGTCGAATGTGGAAAAAAGAAGACGGTAAGCCCCAAGGAGTGCCAGAGATTTCCACAACCCCTGTGGCTGCCAGCACGTCGAGTCCAAGTTCGTCTCAGACTCGTAGCTCACTTTCATCTGTTCCAGTCTCGACGAACGCCGCGGCCTGCATCAGCCAGGGAATTCGGATCAAAGGTGAAGTCACGGGAAGCGAAGATCTCTTCGTGGACGGGCAGGTCGAAGGAAAGCTCAGTCTTACCAACGGAAGTCTTACGGTGGGGCCGAATGGGCACGTGAAAGCGGACGTGATCGCCCGAGAAGTCATTGTGCGCGGCAGGATTGACGGAAAAGTTTCTGGGCGCGACAAGGTTCAGCTCTGGAGCACCGGCCAAGTCACTGGTGAAGTGCAGACCGACCGGCTCGCCATTGAAGACGGCGCCATGCTTCGCGGCAAAGTGGAAGCGGGCAAGCACCCTGGCAAATCCGCGGACGAGAAGCCCGCAGCCAGTGCCGCTTCAGCAGGGAAAGGCTCCAACTCGGTTTCTGTGAACTCCGGAACAGCGGCGGATTAATCGATGAGCTTTCTGCATAAACTTGGAATTGGCACTGGAACCTCCGCGGGACGCGCAGTGTCGCGTCCCATTCCCCAAGCCGGGCGCACCCACAGTGTTGCACCCACGCCGGCTGTTGGTTCGCCGCGTCCACCTGAGGGACCGGGCTCCTGTCGCGTATCCAATGGATTGAAGGAATTGTTGTGGAATCTCGACGGATTGGGCCGTGGTACGCTGCTCGACCTCGGGCCAGCTTGGCAGACCACTCTCAGTTTTTTTATTGAACGCGGCTTCCGGGTGTCTTCCGAAGATATTCTTCGCGAATGGAAGGATTTTCTGAGCGAAGAGGAAGTGTTGTTGAGGGACTCCCGGGTTGCTTCCGAAGACCGAGACCTGACGCCCATGGGGCGCGCGAAGCGTTTTCTCGATAACAATTTGCAGTATGCGAAGGCGTCGTTTGACGCGGTTCTGCTCTGGGATTTGCTCGATTATATGGAGCCTTCCTTGGCAAAAATGGCTGTGGCAAATCTCACGGAATTGCTACGCCCGGGCGGTGTGGTTTTCGCTATGTTTCACAGCAAGAAGCCGGAGGGATTTCAGCGCTACCGCGTGGCGGATTCCAATACGCTGCAGCTCATTTCTTCCAGTGTGCTTTGTCCCGCGCAGAAGGTCTACCAGAACCGCGAAATTCAGGATCTGTTCAGCCGATTTCGTACCATGAAGTCATTCGTGAGCCGCGATCAGCTTCGCGAGACTCTTTTCATAAAATAAGATGGTCCAATTAGCGCGCTTCGCGCTCGACACGCCAAAATTTAAAAAGGGAGCCTCGCGGCTCCCTTTTTTGTTCTCTGCACGAAATGACTGTTACTGCGCCGAAGCGGCATGATGATGGTGTCTTCGTTTGTGGTGCCTGCGGTGATGCCGATCATACGATGAAGATCGGCTCGAGGCTTGTTTGTGGCTTACGCTGGATGCGGTCTTAAATACGGGTTGCGCCTGAGCGGTGACTTGAGCAGAAGCTGCAAAGAGGGCAGGCGCTGCGACCAAAACGGCGACTTTCAGAATATGTTTCAAGATCTTTCTCCCGGTAAACAGAAATCCCCCGCCCCAGCATTGAAACACAAAAAATCGGAAAGTGGCAGCGAATTTTGGTGTTGACGCAATTTAAGAAGGAATCCCTGCTGAAATTATAACTGCGAAGTATAAAGGATCCGTTTTGCTTTGAGGAAAGAACCTAAACCGGGTGAGGGGGTGCCAGGCGCGCGGAGGGGCGCGCGCCTGGCTTAGCAGGGCCCGGGCAAGGAACCGTTAACCTCCGAATTTCAAGCTCTCTAGCCACTGGATGGCTTCACGCTGATTCGCAATGATCTGAGCCTGCCACAACAGCGCTGCCGACATGAGTCCCATCGTAATGACGCAAACAGTCAATACGATGCCCATTGAAGATTCCGAAGCCGGAATACGAAGTTTGCGAATGAGCCATGCCATGGTTAGGGGTCTCCTAGTACTCGGGCTTTCCTGCGCAATGAATTCTGCACGAAACCGAGAGGATGACTATACACGTGTGCCTGCCACCCGCATAAACCGTCGCAATCGAAGGGCCAGGAAGCAGCGGGACGCGAAAACCGCTATCGTCGCAAAAACAAGCGATTTGCGCGTGTTACTCCAAAGATAAATTATATCCCGGTGCTTCTCCTGTGCAAAAGGAAGCACATAAAAGAGACTTCTGTTTCCAATGACCTATGAGTGTGGAGAGAGGCTCGACAGAATCTGATCCCATTTATCGTCAGAATGAAGTGGTACCCGGAGTACTCGATGGGAGCGTTCGCTCGGAGAATCTGCTTCCTGGTCGCGCTTATTGGTTAACAGAATCGCGCGATCGCAGGCGGCAAACAGCTCTCGTTCTTGACCGGAAGTGGCGACGCCTATGCTTTTGGCGTGTGCGTGAAGGGCGCGGTCGTAGAGTTTGGAGAGTTCCGCAACACATCGGCGAACGCTGGCGCCAATCGCCAAAGACCAAAGCGCGCCATGTGGGCGCAACTGACAGTTACGCGTGTGCCCAACGGATTGGAAGTTCCTAATGTCCTCGTCCGACGCACCTGCAAAGAAGAAAAGCTCATCGAAGTCTCTCTGGCGTGCCAGCTCGGCCTCTCGTGCAGGCAGACCCGTGTTCTGGGCCAGTTCACGGGGAGGCAGCGCGCGCAACGACACGGTGGAGACGCCGGTCTCTTCCGAGAGGGCCTCCAGTGCCTCAGAGGCGGCTGGCTGCTGTTCGGCGACAGGTAGACAGGTAAATCGGCCAAGCCTGACTGTGGCCGCTTTACGCGGTTGGGAAGGCGAAGCCTGCGGCCGCAAATGGAAATAGTCTTCCGGAAGAAAAACGCCGCAGCCGCCTTCCGCGATGAACGGGTGCGTATGAGCCATCTTGCGACGGGGTTCATCCATTTGGAGGCGCGTTCGGCTCGAGACCCAGACCGCCGGAATGCCTGCGTGATCGAGCGAGGCGGTGAACTCGTCGAGCCCGGGTACGCTGCTGCCCCTTGCCGGGATCAAGTCATCAACCGCGATGTAAAGGACGCTGGATGTTTGGCGCAAACGGGTCTCCGTAATGGCGCATCCATCTTAGCGGAGAATGCAGGGAAACCGGAGCCGCGGAAAAACAAAAAGCGGGCAGGAAATCCTGCCCGCTTCGTTACTGGCCGGCTTATCAGGCCGGAAGTAGCATCGAGAGTTAGTTACCCGAGGTTGTGGAGGCCGCGGTAGCAGGTGCCGCATTCGCTTTCGGAATGCTGAGGTAGCCGCTAACTTGATCCTTGCCAACCTTGTTGATGACGATTTCTTCCGGAATGTGCGTACCGCTGATGTAGAAGAAGATAGGCTCATTGAGAGCGCGGTTCTTCTTCTGGAATTGCTTGTCTTCCACGGTCATAGCCAAGCTGACCTGGTTCTTCTTCTGGTTGGTGCCCTTGAGTTCGACGGTGACGTTGCCGACCTTCTGGGGCTTGTTCTTGCTATCGATGGTGAATTCGACGTAGTCGCGCTCGCCGAGGCGGCGGAGCTGGTCGATTTCATCGTGGTTGCGGGCGATCAGCGTGCCCATCTCGCTCTTGGCCATCTTAAGATCCTGTTTGGTGGCATCGAGATCAGTGCTAACCGCGGTCACTTTGGTATCGACAGTCTTTACGTCTTCCGTCGCCGCCTTGGTGGCCAGTTCCGTGTGCACGGAGGTGTCGAGAGCGCTCAGCTTCTCGGTGGTCTCCGCGTTTTGCTTTGCGGCTTCTTCCGCGGCAACGCGGGCCTTCTTGAGCTGGCCCTGGGTGATCTTGAGCTTGTCGGTGACGACCTTCAAGTCGCCCTGGAGATCGGCGTTGGTCTTCTCATCCTGCGCAATGCGGTCCTTCATGGAGGACATGTCTTGCTGCACAGACTGCTGCACCGTTTTGACTTCCGTGGCTACGTCTTGCTTGGTTGTGTCCAGCTTGGACGATGCGTTCCAGCCGAAGCCCAAGCCGGCAATGGCAACCAAACCCAACAGAATAATTGCGGGAAGCTGCCATGAACCGCCAGTTCTCGTTTCAATGATGTGTTCCTCTGACATATAAGATCTTTTCTCCTCACCCTAGTATGGGCGAACGATTTGAACTTTTAATCGGCCCGTAACAAAGAAGGAGCAACTGACGAGCCAAAGGTCTACCGGGGAACAGGGAGCGAAGACGCGCGTAAGCTGATGAAAAAAAATGGCTTGTCCGATGTGGCCAAAGGGACGGTAACGAGGTGACCAGTACTAGTCCTAGCAATCTTTACCCTAAAATTTCCCGATTCGGTGTTTCTTACGCTTCGCTACGGCCTTTACCCGATGTCAATGCCCAGGGATTGCAGGTCGGAGGCTAGCTGCTCGGGGGATTGAAACTGGATACCAGCCATTCCGAGACGCGTTGCAGCCTCGGCGTAGGCCGCAATGTCATCAATATAAACGGCTTCCGCTGCCTGCACCTTCAGCGCTTTGAGCGCCTCACGGTAGATCAGGGGATTGGGCTTGCTGGCTTTCACCGCGCAGGAATAGATGCGCGTTGGGAAGAAGTTGAAGAAATTGTAGGTGCCCTCCATGTAGCGGACATGGATTGGGTCGGTGTTGGAAAGCAGCGCCAGACGATAGTTTTTGGATAGCTTTTCTAGGAAGGCATCGTCTTGAATCGGAACCGGGTCAAGGACTCGATTCCAGATTTCGGTGAATTGCTCGAAAGACGAAGCGCCGCCAAGACGTTGCGTAAGATGAAGATACCAGTCGCGAGGACTCATTCGGCCTTCCTGCCAGTCTGGCCAGCGGGGATCCTTTTCGATGGCCGACCACAGTTCGGCAGGGGTGTAACCGGTACCGGGAGCGAGACCTTGCATGGCGCGAGACACGTCCACGCGTACCAGGACCCGGCCAATGTCAAAGATGATGGCGCGGATTTTGGGGGTTGGAGAGGGCATCTTATTTAACCTGGTGGTTAAATACGGTGCTTCCTGTACGCGTATTGCTACCGCGATTCGCGCGGAAAAGGCCAATCACCGCAGGTAGCACCGAAAGCAGAATTACGACAGCAATTACATAGTGGATGTATTTGCCAATGTTGGGAATAAGGTGACCGAGGGTATAGCCTCCGAGGATAGTGGCGCCGACCCAAAAGATGCCGCCAAAAACGTCATAAAGAAGATAGCGGGAATAGGGCATTTTCGCGGCGCCCGCAACAGGAGGGCAGAAGGTGCGGACGATGGGGACGAAGCGTGCGAGGATCACGGCCCGCCCGCCGTACTTTTCATAGAAATCGTGTGCTCGCTGGAGATGGCTGCGGCGAAAGAAGAAGGAGTCTTCGCGGCGGTAAAGGGCTGCTCCCGCGGACCGGCCGATCCAGTAACCGACCTGGTCGCCAGCGATGGCGCAAAACATGACAGGCAACAGGAGCCATTTTAAGGGGATAACGCCTGCGTAGGAGAAGATGCCCGCGGTGATGAGCAGGGAATCGCCGGGAAGAAAAAAGCCAACGAAAAAGCCGGTTTCAATGAAAACGATGGTGCAAACGAGAGGAGCGCCGCCGGAACGAATCAGCTCTTTGAGTCCATCGGGGCTATAGAGCGAGTGGAGAAAGTGGAGGATGAACTGGAGCAAGCGGAACGATTCCTCGAGACGATGGATTGAGAAGCAGGGACCGGAACGAGCGCGCGAGAGCGCAGCGTCGCAAAAGCACCCATGCCCATACGGTAACAGAAAACGCCGATATCTTCTCCGCATTCATGCCAGAGAAGAATGAGGACGGTACCGGCCGCTAGTAAGGCGCCAAGGCGAATCATCGGGATGCCTCCGCCAGCCAGAGGTAGTTATGTGCTTCGGCCTCAAGGCGAGCTTCCAAATCGAAAGTGGAATCAGCGACGGGATGGAGCAGCTTCTGAATACGAGGGAGAGCACGGCGAGCCGCGGCGGCGCCGGCTTCGATGGCTTCATCGGCCCGGTCGAAATCGTCCCAGGCCAGGGAGGCCACGTCGGGGCGAAGAACCAAATCGGCGTGGCGCTCCCAAATTTCCAATTGATGTTTTTGCGCGGCGTTGACGGCGCGGCACACGACTTGAAAGATGTTGGAGGGAGCGCCGCGGCGGCCATCGTCGGTGCCGACGGAAACTCCGAGGACGCGGGATGCGCCCAAATCGCGGGCGGCGCGTGTGGGGACCGGGGCAACGAGCCCGCCATCGGCGAGGCAGCGCGTGCCGATTTGCACCGGTTCGAACAAGCCTGGAAAAGCGCAACTGGCGCGAATCGCTTGCGAGAGACTGCCGTGGGTGAAGACGACCGGTTCGCCATTGGCCAAATCGGTGGCAACGACGGCGAGCGGTATTCTCAGGTCCTCGAAGGTGCGCGATTCGAATACCTGCTCGATGAGATCGCCGAGACGATGATTGCTGGCGAGCCCCAGACGGGATACGCGCCACCGGGCAATATCACGGAAGCGAATTGTGCGGCAGGTGGCAATGATACGAGAGAGAGATGTACCGCTGGCGTAGGCTGCGCCGAGAATGCTGCCGACGCTAGTGCCGGAAATATGAGAGATGGTGATGTGATTCTGTTCGAGGACCTGCAGAACGCCCAGATGAGCGAATCCGCGAGAGAAGCCGCCGCCTAAAGCGAGAGCCAAACCTGTACGTTCGGACTGGGGTGCTGTACCGGAGGACGGAGGAGTGTCCGGACCTAGACGTCCGCCACTACCGGGCTGGCGCAAGCGCGTCATGTGGATAAGGATGACCGCTGTGTTGTAGTGGACCAATGGTGCTGACGTCCCGAGAAGACAGTACGTGCGTACTTGTGTTCCGAAAGAGCACAAATTCGGCTTTTGCGGAAAAGCAGTACCAAATTACTAGGCTGGTACCCTCGCTGTACCATTGCCGCGAAAGGCGCGAGCAGCGATTCTGCATACGTCAGCCGGACGTGAAGTTCATCGGAGGGGGGAATGGACAGCGCATACGAAGTATGGATGGGGCAGCCGGTGGTGCTGCAAGTGGCCCTGGGAGATATCAAGGTTCCGCTGCGCGGGACGCTGCTGAAGGATGGCGGCGAAACGGTTCGCATGAGGATCGGCGATGGCTGGGACGTGGACATCTATAAGGCAATGATCCTTGCGGTTGAGCAAGATGCTATGGCGTTACTTCCGGCCTGAGGAGAAGAGGATGAATAGCCAAGTGCCAAAATACGTGACCCAGGGACGCGCGGCGTTGTTGCTGGGAATTTCAGAAGATGAGCTGTCGCGGCTTTCGCGGGAATCGGGATTCGGTCACAAGGAGTGCGCAGGAGATCAGGAAGAGGTTTTCTTTACTTACGAGGAGTTGCGGAAGATTTGCGCTTTGACTGCGCACCAGGTGAATTAGAAATTTAACAATTTTCCTCCGGCCCCCCTCAGCAGTACCCCCACCCGGGTCGCTCCCCCCAGCGACCCGGGATTTTTTTGCGAAGACGACGGTTCAAAGTCAATGAGGCCATGGAGTCAAAGCGTTGATTGGTGCAACGGATTGACCGTGGGGTGGAGGGTGCAACGGCGTAAAGCCGTTGCTACATGGCTGGCGTCGGATGGCGAGAAATCCTTTGACAGGCTGGGCTTGAGGAAAGACACTTAGCGCCGAAATTCTTCGGGGGTGGTGCAGATGAGGCACGCGGCACTTTTTAAAATCCGAGTGGTTACGATCGCGATTGTAATTGCGGCTATAGTGCTGGTCTATTGGGTTCGGGCGGAGAAGTTCGTGGCTGAGGATAAATATGATGTTGTGATTTTGAATGGGCGGGTGATGGATCCGGAGTCGGGATTGGATGCGGTGCGGAATGTGGGTATCGGCGGGGGGAAGATTCGGGCGATATCGGCTGGGACTTTGCAGGGGACGACCATCCTGGATGCGAAGGGACTTGTTGTTGCGCCGGGATTTATTGATTTGCATGAACATGGGCAGGAACCGAGGAATTACCAGTTTCAGGCGCAGGATGGAGTGACGACTTCGCTGGAGTTGGAAGCGGGGACGGCGGATGTGGCGGGGTGGTATGCGGCGCGGGA
>CAJCHZ010000027.1 GCA_903970165.1 Betaproteobacteria bacterium | reverse complement strand
GCAACGGCGCATCCCGTTGCTGGAGAATGTCTTAGCTTACGGCACCGCAACTTCGCCGAAGTTGCATCCAGAAACAGCAACCTGAACCAAAATAGACCAAGGAATCTCGATGAAACCGCCTTCAATTTCGGAATTCAGGTTAATACGTTCGCGGCTTTCTTTGACGGCATTGTCGGGAAGGCCGACGACGTTAAAGTCCTTCATGTATGCCGACCCGACGTCGACTTCCACGTCAACGAGGTAGGCATCTATGCCATAGACTGAGGCGCTTTGCGTTTTGAAGAGCATGACCGATGGAAAGCCAAGCCGAGCAGTGGGAGCATAAATCAATTAGCTCATATAGATCAGAGATAATCCTATACCGCGAAGTGTTCCAGCGGACCTGCCAGATCAACTGAAGCCGAGAACTGGATGCGGCGTGTAGGGCTCTTCGAGAGAGGAAGTTTCCTCTGGCGTGAGGCGTAAGGAGAGGGCTGCAACCGCGTCCGTCAGATGGTGTGGCTTGGTGGCGCCAACGATGGGCGAGGTGACATAGGGCTTTACGAGCATCCAGGCAAGAGCAAGCTGTGCCCGGGGAGCGCCTCGCTTTTCCGAGATCTCGCCCAACCGGTCCACAACCCTGTGGTCGGCCTCTTCGGTTTTCGAGTACAAGGTCTTGCCAAACTGATCCGTCTCAAGTCGCTTGGTGCTCTCACCCTGCCACGGGCGACCCAAGCGGCCGCGCGCGAGCGGGCTCCAGGGAATAACGCCGATACCTTCGGAGTGGCAAAGCGGCATCATCTCGCGTTCCTCTTCGCGGTAGAGCAGGTTGTAATAATTCTGCATAGAGACAAAACGAGTCCAGCCGTGAAGATCTGCAAGGTAGAGGGCTTTGGTGAACTGCCAAGCGTACATGGAAGAAGCGCCGATGTAGCGAACCTTGCCTGACTTCACCAAGTCGTGCAGCGCCTCAAGAGTTTCCTCGATCGGCGTTTCGTGGTCCCAGCGGTGCGTTTGGTAGAGGTCGACATAATCGGTGCCAAGACGACGGAGACTTTGATCGAGCTCGTAGAAGAGAGCTTTTCGTGAGAGACCTCGGCCGTTCGGTTCGTCGCGCATCACACCGTTCGCTTTGGTGGCAACAACAACGGTCTCGCGACGTACATTGGCTTTGAGGAATCGTCCGAGCACTTCTTCGCTGGCACCCGCCGAATAGACGTTGGCAGTATCGAAGAAATTGATTCCCAGCTCGAGCGCTTGGCGCAGAAAGGGCTGGCTCTCCTCTTCGTTAAGAGCCCACGCATGGCTGCCGGGCTTGACGTTACCTGTCGCCGGCGCGCCGTAGGTCATGCAGCCCAGACATATGCGAGAGACTTTGAGGCCGGTTTTGCCAAGATTGACGTAGTCCATTTGTTCTCCGCAAGTCTATAGGATGCGGGAGCTTCCCTTTTGTTGCTTAACGGTAGTCGCAAAGTTGCGCAAGAAATCCCATTTTGGTTACGCTTTCTCTTGGGGACCGACTCCATAGAGGGCTAAGACGTCTTTCAGCGTTACGATGCCTTCGAGTTTATGCACACTCCCGCGGTTCACAACTGGTAGCGCGTTTACCTGGCATGCGCCCATGCGTTCCAAGGCAAGACTGAGCGGATGGTCCACGTGTAGGTGCGGGAAGTCATTCCCATCTATCAGATCTCTTAATCGATTTGTTTCCGGGCCGGTAGCGGCAGTTTGTTGAAGTTTTCCGAAAGTGAGAACGCCAACCACTCCTTCGGTAGCGATAACGGGCCATGCTGTCGATTCGCTGGAGCGAATTTTCTCCAGAGCTTCCTGTAACGTCATGTCTACCAACAAAATTTCCTTAGCCGGCCTCATCGCCAAAATTACCTGAAGATGACCCTCCTGGTCCCGGGACTCCGCACTCGGCAGGTGAATGCCGTCCTGACGAGCCAAGGCTTCGTAGATAGGCTGCTTCTGGAGGCGCGAGGCAATGAAAAGGCTCATCAGATTGGAAATCATCAGCGGAACGATAACGGCATAGTCGCGCGTGGTTTCAAAAATCATGACGACCGAGGTCATGGGAGCGCGCACGATTCCCGCGAAAACAGCTCCCATACCCACTAGCGCGTAGGCGCCTGGTGTCGCCGTATGATTCGGGAAAAAATGGTGGGCTATGGTTCCGACAATACCTCCGAGCATGGAACCAAGAAACAGGCTCGGGCCGAATATGCCACCGGCGTTTCCGGAGGCGTAGCAAGTGGTTACCGCGAAAAGCTTCAAGACCAGGAGCAAGACCATCAGTTTGAGGGCCATGCCGCCATTGAGGACAGCCCCTACGTGCTCATAACCGACGCCGAGAACTTGCGGCACAAACCAGCCCATCATGCCAACCAGCAAGCCGCCGGCAACGGGCTGGAACCAGGTGGTCTTGCGGGGAAAATTCAAGAACCGCGCTCTCATGGCGAGCAGCATTTTTGTGAAGGCTACAGAGACGAGTCCCCCGGCGATGCCGAGCACGGCGTACATTGCAAATTCCCAGGGATTCACGAGCTGGTATTGCGGAACCTGGAAGAGTGGATTGTTGCCCAAAAGAAGCCGGAGCACCGCCCATGAGGTGGCCGAGGCGAGCACCACAGAACCCAACACAGGGGCGTGAAGATCGCCGACGACTTCCTCAAGTGAAAACAGCACAGCAGCCAAGGGCGTGTTGAACGCAGCTGCGATGGCCGCAGCTGCCGCGACGGGAAGCAGTGCTTTTACTTTTTCCGGGCGCAAGCCGAGATGACGGCCGAGGACGGAGGCGATTCCCGCGCCGACTTGCACGGTTGGACCTTCGCGTCCAAGAGGAATGCCGCTGGCCAGGGTCGCGGAAGTGCAGAAAAATTTTCCAAACGCGGTCCCCGCGGTGATCCGGCCTTCGCGGGCATAGAGAGCGGCCTTTGTCTGCGGGATACCGCTGCCGCGCGCATCCGGAAAAAAGCGGTAAAGCAAATAGCCCATCAAGAGCGAGCCTACGATGGGGATGAGCACGCGATGCCATGCCGGGCTGCCTACCGGATAAAGGCGAGAACCGACACGTTCGGTCAGAAAGATGAACGCAACGGCCATCAGGCCAACCAGGGCGCCGATCAGCAATGTCAGCGCGAGGAAAACCTGCTCTTCGCGCTGATTGAGCAGCGCGTTCCAATGGCGTACCGGGAATTTCCACCAGCTTCCCTGAGTCTGTTCTGGGGCGTCGGTCATTTATGAATGGCTCTCGGCACTGTCAGGCACTTTGCTCTCGCATCCCTCTCCTGGATTTTTTTGTGTTGTTGCCACTGTGTTGCTTGCGTTCCAGGAGCGCTTCGATGGCGCCGACGAGCGTTTCTCCGCTGCTGCGAAGCTCGCTGATACGGTTCCGAGCGACTTGTTCGAGCAGTCGCTCGCCGCGGAGTGTTAGTGAGACGAAGACGCGGCGGCGATCGTCGCGGCTGCGGGTTCTGCGCACGTAGCCATGGGTTTCCAGGCGGTCAACCAACTCCACGAGGCTGTGATGTTTAAGCGCCAGCCTCTCGGCGAGCGTCTGGATGGTCGCTTCACTGCCTTCCGGGAGGCCGCGTATGGCGAGGAGCAGGAGGTATTGCTGGGGCTCGAGACCGACGGCACGAGCTTTGGCGTCACCTTCGCGCAAGAAGTGCCGGATGCGGTAGCGCAGCTCGGCAAGAGCGCGGTACTCGGAGGGTGTAATCTCAGCAGCCATAGCTTAAGTGTATCGTAATGCGATATATGTTGCCATTCCATACAAAGAGCGCGCGGAACCCAACAAATGGATTCGGGCGTTGGATGCAACAAGCGTCTGAAAAGGAGCTATTGGATTCGCGGTTGGAAGAGACTCAAAGAGATTTGCGGAAGGCCTTTTGCGTTTTGTAGTGCTCGTAGCCTTCCCGTTCGTAGAATTTGTGGGCGCGGTCGCGAATCACATTGGATCGGACGGACATGCCGGGGCAGCCATGCTTGCGCGCCCAATCTTCCGCGGCCTTGAGCAGCCGCGCGCCAGCCCCGAGGCTCCGCTGTCGGGCGGCAACAATGAGGCCGTTCAACTCGGCGCGGGTCCCAACTTCCACCAGATGGTTAACGCTCACATGGGCCCAGCCGACAACTCCCGCGTCGCGGGATTCCGCAACAAATAACGCATTCTGTGAGGCGGGCTTGAGTTTGTTTATTCTCGCGGTCATCTCCGAGGCTGTCGTGGGATAGCCAAGTTCCCCGCTAAGTTCCGCCAGGCGCGCCGCATCGCTTATGCGCGCGCGGCGCACTTTCATGATCCGATTTTCAGCTTTCGTAGGCATTGTTCAACCTGCCTTGCGCCGCAGACGCGTTTGTACCGCCGCGCTCTCCAACTCGCGAAGCGCGTCCGCAGCGATCCAGCGCGCCGCGCGGGAATCCTGCTGGTGGATGCGCCCGGCACACAATATCGCCAGCTTGTTTAGGCGCAGATTCCTCTTTCCGATGTTGCGAAGAGCCCAGTTCACGGCTTTTTTCACGAAATTCCGGTCATCGTATGCCTCGCGTTCAATCACGGAAAGAAACTGCTCGAATCGCGCGTCTGCCGCTTCCTTGTCTTTATAGCTCAGGTAGGCCGCCAGAGCGAATGCGGCGCGCTTTTCAAATTCGCGCTTCCGGGCGCTCCACTCATGGATTTTGTTCCAGGCAGGTTTTGCCTGGGCATAAAGATAGCAGCACACCGTATCAACAACATCCCAGGAATCGAAACCGCGCACCCACCTCTCCATTTGCGCGGAGGTCACTTTTTCAGGTTCAGCGATCAGCGGCGCAACGAGTCTTGCTTCGTGAATGCCGGAGTCCCAGAGTTGCTCCGCAAGCTCATGGTCTCTTCCGATGTGGCGTGCGAAAGCGTGAAGCACTGGCGCGGAAATTCCGTACGCCTCGGGAACGTTGACACCGAAGTAAGCCAACTTTGCGCGCACCTTCGGGTCGGCAAGCCTTTTCAATTCGCCCAACGCCGACTCTTTTGTCCACTTCCCGGTGGGCTTGGTGCGGCGGGTGGAGTTAGAACGTTTTGTCAGAGTCGAGGAGGATCGTAAGCGGACCTTCATTCACCAGCTCCACGGACATCATGGTTCGAAAAATTCCTGTTGCCACGATTATGCCGAGTCCTTGCATCGCCGCTATAAATTCTTTGTAGAGCGCATTGGCCTTATCGGGCGGAGCCGCGGAGATGAAACTTGGCCGGCGCTGTCCGCGCGCGTCGGCGTAAAGCGTGAATTGGGAAACGACCAGCGCGCTGCCCTTGACGTCGAGGAGCGAGAGGTTCATTTTTCCCTGGTCGTCTGCAAAGATGCGCAGGTGAGCGGCTTTTTCTGCCATGGAAGACGCGACGGTCGAAGTGTCCTCTTTTCCAACGCCGAGCAAAATCATCAGTCCCGGGCCGATTTCGCCCGCAACGTTGCCCTCGACAATCACACGCGCGCGGCTGACCCTTTGGACGACGGCTCGCATGCGATTCGCTTAACCGCCCACTTTCTTTTTGCTCTTCCCACTTTTCCTCCGCGAGAGCGGAAGAGCGAAGCATCCGCGAGGCGCCGGCTGGCACTTCGGGCAGTAGTAACTGCTGCGGCCGGCGACAATCGCCCGGCGAATGACCGAGCCACAGCGATAACAGCGCTCTCCTTCGCGCCCGTAAGCACGATGATGCTGCTGATATTCCCCAGGCTGCCCCTCAGCGTCCAGAAAATCGGAGATCGAAGACCCGCGCAGTACGATCGCTTTCTGCAGGATTTCGCGCAGCACACGGTGCAATAGAACTGCTTGTTCTTTCTTCAATACGACACCCAGGCGCGCAGGATGAATCTTCGCGCGCCACAAGCTTTCGTCGGCATAAATATTTCCCACGCCCCGCAGAAAACCTTGATCCATTAGAAGAGACTTTATGCGCGCGCGCCGAGATCGGGCCTGTTTTGCAAATTCTTCCGCGCTGATTTCCAGAGGATCAGCGCCAAACGCGCGCAGCTCCTCTGCGAGCGACTCTGCCTGCAAATACGCAAGGCGCCCAAATCGCCGCGCGTCGGTATAACGGAGCTCGCGATGATCATCGAGCGTAAAAAATGCATGTGTGTGTTTTTCGGATGGCTGGGCCGCGGCGCTTGGAGCAATCTGCCCGGTCATTCCAAGGTGCACAAGCAATGCTGCTGGAACCGAGTCACCGTTAGAAGGCACGAATTCGCCGCCACTAACAGCAGACAGCCGCAGCAGCATGAATTTTCCATAGCGCTCGACGGCTTCGATCAGCCTGCCGGGCAGATTTTGCTCAAGCGCAGCCGGATCATCAATGAAATCAGTTTTACCGAGCCGCACGGATACGATTCGCCGGCCGACAATCGTGCGTCGCAGCCCACGCGCTACTGTTTCGACTTCTGGAAGTTCTGGCATTAGGAATCGCAAACAAAATAACACATCCCTTTGCGCGCGCGCAGAGCGCAACGCAGCAAACGTGGGAGACTATTGAGCCTCCCGTTCTCGCGCGTCACGCTTAAAGCTACTTCTTCTGGTAGTTCGGGTAAGGCGGAGGCCCCGGGATCACTACCGGATGCTCCTTGAGCGCTTCCAAGGTAACCTGAACCGCTTTTTCAAGCTGCGCATCGTGGCCTGCGGCAACCGATGCCGGATCGTTTTCCACTTCAATGTCCGGCGCGATGCCGTGGTTTTCCACTTCGTATTCGCTGTGCAATCCAAAGATCGCCACGCGCGGCGCGGTCACGAAGCCGCCATCCATCAAAGACGGATAATTGTAGATGCCGACGAGTCCGCCCCAGGTGCGCGTCCCTACGAGCGGCCCGACTTTGTCCTGCTTGAACATCCAAGGCAGGGCGTCGCCGCCGGAGCCCGACATTTCGTTGATGATCATCGTCTTTGGACCGTAGATTTGCGCGAGCGGCGAACAGAATTGTTCGCCTTCGCGCGTGATGTCGCAATTGCGAATTGGCCGTTTAAGTAAATCAATAATGTAGTCTGCGATTTCGCCGCCGTGGTTATAGCGTTCATCAATGACAGCCGCCTGTTTACCGACCTGCGCAAAATAGTAGCGGTTGAAATTGATGAAACCGCCAGTCGCCGTGTCCGGTACATGGACGTAGGCGACCTTGCCGCCGCTCAGTTGATCTACTTTGCGGCGGTTGTCTTCCTCCCAAGCTAGATTGCGCAGCGGGAACTCGCTGGCCAGCGGCACCACAGTTACTTCCCGTGAGTCCTTGCCATCCGGGTTTGGTCCCACTTTGATTTTGATTTGCGTACCTGCGGTATTTTCAAAGTAGCTGTAGACATCGGTCGGCGGACGCAATTCGCGGCCGCTTACTTCCAGCAGGTAGTCTCCCGCTTTGACGTCCACCCCTGGCTGCGTTAGTGGCGCGCGCAACTCGGGGTTCCAATTTTCTCCGTTGAAAATGCGCACGAAACGATAACGCCCATTTTCGACTTTGTAGTCCGCGCCGAGAAGCCCGCCCTTCACGAGGTTTGGCTGAGGTATGTCTCCACCGGCGATAAACATATGACCGACCGTTAGCTCGCCGAGCATCTCCTCGAAGAGATGGTTGACGTCAGCGCGGCCGCCGGCCCCCTTCAAATAAGGCGCATATTTCTTTTCGGCAGAGGCAATATTTAGTCCGTGATGACTCGGGTCGTAGAAGAAGTCGCGCTCAATCCGCCACACCTCGTGATACATCTGATTCCACTCCGCGCGCGGATCGACGTAGACTTCCATTCCTTCGAGATTCAACGCGCCATCTCCCGGCTTTGGCACGACAGCCGTCGCGGCGATAAACCAGCCCGGACCCTGGCGATACAAGACCTTTTCGCCATTTGCGGAAACGATGAAGTCGTTCAAACCACCGAGGAATGGTTCTGTCTTGCGTGTGCTCAGGTCAAACTTTGACACCGAGACCGGCGTGGGCACCCTAAGGCTCGGCACATCCGGTATTTCGCTGAGAAACAAAATGCCGGACTTCCCAGCGTCCAGTGCGATGTAGTTGGCGGCTCGAATGGGCATGGACACGATTCTCTGGCCAATTCCGTCCAGATCCATCGTGACTTTCAGGTCCTCTTTCTTTTCGCCTTCTTTTCCTTTGTCGGCTTCTTTGGACTTGTCGCCGTCTTTGCTTTTTTCGTCGCTGGCCTTTTCCTCGTCGCTCTGTGGTTCAACAGGAGAAGGATCGCCTTTCTTCAATACGACGGCGTAGATACTTCGCGAGACGGGATGCTGATAGCTCGAAAGGTCAAGCCAGGCGATGGAGAGCCCGAGGTCCGTACTGGCCGCAAAATAGAGCGTCTTCCCATTCTTGTCGAACACGGGAAAACGTGCGTCGCTGGTGCCATCCGTAATCATGGATTCCTTGCCGCTTTCCAGCGAATACACGAAAATACTGCGCATGTGGTTCTGGAGAAATTTTGAATAGGTCAGCCATTTGCTGTCCGAGGACCAGGTTTCATCAATATGCGTCCCGGGATCCTCATAAGGATCGGTTGTCACCTTGATCGGACTGCCTTTCTCCACGTCCACATACCAGAGGTTCAGGCGCTTATCCGTGTAGGCAATTTTCTTGCTGTCGGGAGACCAGGTCGGACCGTAGAAAAAGGACGGCGGATTTCCGAGATTGATTTTCTTGACCGTGCCCAAGCCGGTTTGATCAGCGATATGCAGCGCGTATTCGCCCGATTCATCCGAAAAGAACGCGATGGACTTTCCGTCCGGTGACCACGCGGGATCGCGTTCGGCAACTGCTGTGGTGCGCGTGAGGTTGCGCACGTCGCCTTTTTCCGCCGGAACAGTCAGGATTTCCCCCCGAGCCTCGAAGACCGCGCGGACGCCGGTGGGTGAAATGCTAGCAGACCGAATCTTGTCTCCCACCTTTTCGAAGTGCGGCCGCGTCGCGGGCAAGTCGGCCGAGATTTCAACTGCGACCCTGCTCGCTTTCTCGGTTTTTAGATCGAGCGTGTAGATGCCGCCGAACTGTTCATAGACGAGTGCATCCGGCCCGGCAGACAGGGATTTCAGGTCCAAGCCGTTGTTCTGCAAGACTTGTCTCACTTTTTTTGTCTTTGTGTCGTACGCAAAGATGGTTACCGGGCCCTTCCGGTCTGACAGAAAATAAACCGTGTCATCGATCCAGACGGGATCGTCATCATTGGAGTTCTCGCGAGGGATCTTTTCGAGTTGCAGGTCACTCAAGCGCAGCAGGTAGACAGGCGTGGTCTGCCCGCCGTGGTATCGCTTCCACGCAGTTTGCCACTTCAAATTGGGCACGTAAGCGATGCGCGTTGCATCTGGCGAATACGAAGCCGCTTCCCCACGCCACATCGGCAGAACTTCGGGAACTCCGCCTTCGACGGGAATGGCGTAGAGGCGGTCGATGTCGGCGAACGCTTCACGCGGAGAACTTATGAGGATTTTCTTGCCGTCGGGAGTCCAGCCTTCCACTGCATCCGGGTCGGGATGCCAGGTTAGCCGTTTTGGCTCGCCGCCATCTGCGGACATAACGTAAGCATCGACGTTGCCGTCATATTGCCCGCTGAAGGCGATCCAGCTTCCATCGGGAGAAAACTTGGGCCGGGATTCGTGGCCTCCGGTGGTGAGCTGGCGCGCTTCGCCGCCCTCGCGCGGTACGCTCCATAGATATCCGCCGTATACGAAAACGATTTGCGTCTTGCTCATCGTGGGCTGCTGCATGAGGAGCGGGTGCTCTTCCGCGGCCGCAGACCAACTGGCCGTGCCCAACAAAATCAAAAACAGGGCCGCCATCAAAATCGAATTTCGAAAACGCATCGTTCCTCCTGAAGAACTCAGAGCAAAACTCTTGGCAGCCGTAATATCCGCAGCTTACTTTTGAGCGGCAGCCGGTGGCGGCCAGAATCCTGGGTCGCTTATGGAACGCTCATCCACCTTGTCCGCATACTTCTTAACCGCCGGGCGAATGGCGGAGGCTTTCCCAATCAGCACAAACACCAGATTGTCCATCGGAAAATGTTTTTGTATCACTTGACGCGCGATTTCAGGAGTAACCGCGTCAACCCGAACCTCCAGCTGATTTACTTCGTCATCGTTCAATCCATAAAATTCGTCGGTCACGATGCGCCGCGCCAGCTGCCCCGAGGTCTCAATGGATGGCGGAAACTGGCCCTTGATATAGCTTTTCGCGGAGTCCAGTTGCGCCGCCGTCACGCCGTCCGTGTGCAGTTTTTGCAGCACCTGCAAAGCCAGATCGATGGCCGGAGTCGTCGTCTCGTTCTTCGTGAAGCTGTATATGCCAAATGGCCCAGGAGCTTTACGCGAATCAAAACGCGAGCTAATGCCGTAGGTGTAACCGGACTCGACACGCAAGGCTTCATTCAACTCCGATGTGAATCGCCCGCCAAATATCGTGTTGACGACGCGAATCGCGAAACGATCGGGGTCGTTCACCGTGGTGCCGATATTTCCGAATGCAAAATAGGTTTGTGTGGCGTCGGGCTTGTCGATCAGCAAGAGCCTCTTCCCCTTCGCAGGAGCGGCCGCGGGGACCACCACGCTTGTTACAGTGCGCGACGGCCACGCGCCGAATATTTCTTCGACCTTTTTTCGCAATTCGGCGGCGTCGAACTCGCCGGCAATCGCGATGATCGTATTTCCGGGCGCGTAGTTCGCTTCGTAAAATTTCGCGATGGCTTCGCGCTGGATATGCTGGAGCGAAAGCTCATCCCCATCCGGAGGAAGGCCGTACGGATGTGCACCATACAGATAGCCGTCGTAATAGAGCATTAAGACAGATTGTGGCTCATCCTTCGCGGCCTTTATGCCGTCCAGGCTCTGCGCCAGAATCTTGTCAGTTTCTTTCTGAGGAAATGCGGGGTGGAGAAGGGCGTCAGAAAAAAGGTCCAGCCCGTGGGCGAGGTCTTTGGTAAGAAACTCCGCGCTGATCCCGGTGAACTCCGTGCTGGCGTCGGCTTCGAACGACCCGCCAATGTAATCGAGGTCGGCGGCAAACTGCTGCGCCGTTCTCGCTTTGGTTCCCTTGCGCAGGAGCGCTGCAGTGACGGCGGCGAGGCCTTCCTGGCCAACCGGATCAGCCGCAGCACCTGTTTTTACCATTGCGAAAATGTCGATAAGCGGCACGCCGCGTTTTTCCAGCAAAAGCACCGTCAAGCCGTTCCTCATAACGAATTTCTGATGAGGCGGCATGTGCAACGATTGCGCCGGCGCAAATGGGCAAATCAGCAGCGGGAGTCCGAAAAGAGCGAGAATGCGCACCGCGGTTCCTATGCGCTTCATTGTTTTGCCTTTTCGTCGTTTTCGGGGAGCAGGGTGGCGACCGTTCGGTTATTCGGATCGAAATATTTCCTGGCCACTCGTTGCACATCTTCTTTCGTTACCGCTGAGTAGCTCTTCGCCGCGTCGAGTAGCTTGTTGTAATCCCCCATGAAAACTTCATAAGTTCCGATCGTATTCGCACGCCCATTGATGGTCTGCATCTCCCGGTAAAACTCAACCAGCCGGGTGTTCTTCGCTTTCTCGAGCTCCTTATCGCTGATTGGCGCGCTCTTTAGCTTATCTAATTCTTCGTAGATAGCCTTCTCGCAGGCTTGCGGGTCCACACCTTGCCGCGGCTGAGCCGTGATAATGGCGATCGTGGGGTCAAAGGCTGGCTCCGCTTGTGAGGAGACGTCAAGCGCAAGCTGATCTTTGTCCACCAGTCTCTGATACATCCTCGAACTTTCTCCCGTGAACAGCACGCTGCGCATAATATTCAGCGCATAGTAGTCCGGATTGTCGGTTTTAGGGATGTGGTACCCGATCATCAGTATCGGCAGTTCCGCGGGCTTGTGAACAACCAACCGCCGCTCGCCCAACTGCTCCGGCTCGATGGTTGTCACCGGCGGAGGCGGCGAGTGCGAAGGAATCGGTTCGATGTATTTTTCACACAGTTGAAAGATTTCTTCAGGCGAAACGTCTCCGACGACCACCATCGTCGCATTGCTCGGCGAGTAGCCCATTTCAAAGTGATGTTTCAAATCCTCCATCGTCCAGTGCTCGATGTCGCTCATCCATCCGATAACGGGCCACTGATAAGTGTGCGCGATGAACGCAGTGGCCCAAAGCTGTTCGTCGAGCAGGCCGAAGTTGTTGTTGTCCACGCTGAGGCGTCTCTCGGAGGCGACGACCTCGCGCTCGGAAGCAATTTTCTTGGGGTCAAACGTCAAATCGCGGATGCGATCTGCTTCGATATCGTAAATCAGAGACATCGCCGAACGGGGAAACCAATCCTGATAGACGGTGACGTTTTGCGTGGTGTACGCGTTGTTCGAGCCTCCGTTTGCTTCCATCACTTTGTCGAGGTCGCCTGGGCCATACTTCTTCGCCCCGTTGAACATCATGTGCTCGAAAAAGTGCGACAAGCCGGTCGTGCCAGGATGTTCATTCCGCGATCCTATCCGGTAGAAAATGTAAAGGGCCACGTTGGGAATGCTGTGGTCCGGCTGCACGAGAACCTTCATGCCGTTCTTCAACGTACGCGTGCTAACGGGAAATTCCTGCGACTGGCCACGTACCACTGGCACGCCGATACCTGAAACGCACAACAGCAACGCCAGCACGTAGTGCAATCTGAACCTATTCATGAACACACCCTCACACCGAACCCCAAAACATTAAGACGTACGCTGCCCGGCAAATGTTTACGATTATCTGCGCCATTTTAGGGAAGCAGCGCAAACACGCGCACTGGCCCGCCCGACCCGCCTTCCAGTTTGATGGGCGCGACCACGAGAAACGCTCCTTTTTCAGGTAACTCGCTTAAATCCGACAAATTCTCCAGGTGATAGAGGCCGGCTCCCAACGCCAGGTGGTGCACTGGAAAATCCAGCGCCACTCCGCAATCCACGCTCATGGTGTCGCATCCAATGCCACTGACTTTGCGCTCGATTAACTTTTCCACGGCTTCGACAGAAAAGCCCGGAAAATGCATGCGGCCAAAGTGGTCTTGACTGCGATATGTCTTCAGATCCGGCCAGCGCGACGACCAGCTAGTCCTCAACAATACAATGGCGCCCTCTGGAATGGGTCCGTGCTGTTTTTCCCACTCATCCACGCGTTCGGCAGAAAGCCTGTAGTCTATGTTGGCGGCGCCCTCTTTTCGAACATCCAACACCACGGCTGGGCCGAACAGTTGCTTCACGGGAATCTGGTCAAGGGGCGTTTTCCCAGGAGGAAAATGAATCGGCGCATCTAGATGCGTTCCATAATGCTCCAGCATCCAGAAGCTTCGCGTGAAGAATCCGTCCTTCTCCACGCTGGCATTAGTCTCCGCCTCGAACCAGCGCTTATCTCCAGGCCAAGGCACCAAGCGGTCGTTTATGGCGTACGCGAGGTCCAGGACTCGGGTTTTCCCGGAAAGAATTCCTTCTAGCATGGCGTCAGGGCAGCGGAATTCCAGGTGAGGCCACAATGCCGGCCATGCGCAGAATCTCCTGGTATTCGACGTCTGTGATCTGCGAGATCAGCAAGCGTACGTTTTTCAGTAATTTCAGCTTTTTTAACGCAGGATTGGCGCGGAGTTCCACCAGCGAGACCTGTCTTGGCAGCCGGTCAAAGGCCCTCAAGTCCGCCACCAGGTTCTTTTCTTTCTTGTCGTGGGGATCGGGATAGGGATCGCGGGTTACTTCCGCAATCGAATAAAGGGTCCGTTCGGGCGCGGAGTGATAGCAAAGGACTCGATCACCCTTGCGCACCTGTTTAAGCGCGCGAATAGCGTCTGGTTTTGACTCCGCACCGTGCCACATTTCCTTGCCTTTTACAAAGAGCGTATCCCAATGGTAGTGGTGCGGGTCCGCGCTGAATATCCAGTAGTGTCGTTGCGAGGTCGGCGTTGCCATCGAGGCGTTCAGGTCGGCAGCAATATACACGGGGAAGACCAAAAAGCGAAACAAAATGTGGAGCTTAGCAAGTCTTCCAAGCGAAGCCCAAATTTTGGTCCAAATTGGGCTGAAAGAGCCAATATTGCGCTAACCCTTTTACTTTTATAGAGATATGGAGAATTTCAGGCGATATCCACAAAAATTTCGTCCCCGCGAACCTCTGTCGCGTAGCAGGCGACACCTGCCGCAGGGTTCTGGACGACCTTCCCTGTAGTCACATCATATTCCCAGCCGTGCCAGGGACAGCTTACAATCTTATCCTGAAGCGACCCTTGGCCGAGCGGCCCGCCGCGGTGCAGGCAGGTATTGCTGATAGCATAGAACTTACCGGCGACGTTGGCCAGCGCCACCGGTTTTCCGGCCATCTGAACCTCGTGAATGGTGCCTGCCGCCACATCGGCGGTCTTGGCGGCGCGCTCAAATGGCATAATCGCTCCTTGACGGTGATCTCGCGAGGCAGTTGGCCTTGCGACTAAATCGGGTAAAACGTCGTTTCCATCGCCGCCGAGTATATCTTCCGCTCCCAGCCTCGTCAAAACGGAGGCGGGGGTGACTCACTTCGAGGAATTTGGCGCTTGCGCCCTATGGGCCATGATCTTCCAATACGTTGCCGGCCGAAGCCGCTGCACAATGTCAATCTGCCGCGCGTCCTTCCCAATCAGTATGCGCGGCTCGCGCTTTTCGACACCTTTCAGGATGCGCTCAGCGGCCGCTTCCGGTGTAGTGCGAGTGGCCTTATCGAAGTATTCGACCGCAATCTCTTTTTTGCTCTGAGCTGCATTGGCTCCCAGGCGCGCGTGGCTGGCGATCGGTGTGTGAATCCCGCCGGGATGCACGCACGAAAGAAAAACCGTCGTGCCTTCGAGTTCGTGCCGAACTGCTTCCGTGAATCCGCGCACCGCAAATTTGCTCGCGGAATACGCACTTTGCCCCACAGGTGCAACAATCCCGAACACGCTCGACAAATTGACAATCTGCGCTCGCGGCTGCTTCTTCAAAATAGGCAGAAAATACTTCACTCCATAAACGACGCCCCAAAAGTTGATGTTCATCACCCAGCGGAGATCGTCGAGCGAAACTTCTTCAAAAGTGCCAATTAAGGCCACACCGGCGTTGTTGATGAGCAGAGTTACGCGCCCATGCCGCGCAGCCACGTCTTCAGCAAAGTCCCTGACAGCCTCTTCGCTAGAAACATCCAGAATGTGCGTCGAAACTTGTCCTTTACCTTTGAGCGAGGCGGCGGTTTCTGCCAAACCCTTCTCATTGACATCGGCAATCGCCAGCGCCGAACCCGCAGCCGACAACTGCTGCGCCAGCGCACGCCCAATGCCGCTGCCCGCGCCCGTGACCACGGCGACTCCATCTTGAAGGAACGACACTTATGCGCCCTGAACTTTAGCTAGAAGTTCCACGAACTTCTGCTTCCGCTCCGACTGATCGTGGCCGCCCTCGGCATCCGCGAGCTGCGTAAGGTTCATCGAGCAGAATTTCGGCCCGCACATCGAGCAGAACTTCGCCTCTTTGTAAAAATCGTCGGGCAAGTTTTCGTCGTGCATGGCTTTCGCAGTCGGCGGGTCAAGCGAAAGCTCGAACTGTTTGTTCCAGTCAAATAGAAATCGTGCGTAACTCAGCGCGTCGTCGCGGTCCCGCGCACCTGGCCGGTGACGCGCCACATCCGCAGCGTGAGCCGCGATTTTATACGCGATCACGCCCTGCTTCACGTCCTCTGGATTTGGCAAGCCCAGATGCTCTTTGGGCGTGACGTAGCACAGCATGGACGCTCCATGCCAGCCGATCATCGCTGCACCAATCGCGCTTGTGATGTGGTCGTATCCCGGCGCGATATCAATCACCAGCGGCCCAAGAGTATAAAACGGCGCCTCATGGCACCACTCCATCTCTTTGTCCACCTGCTCCTTGATCTTGTCGAGCGGCACGTGCCCAGGCCCTTCAATCATCACCTGTACGTCGTGCTGCCAGGCCGTCTTGGTCAAGTCGCCAAGGACTTTCAGCTCGGCAAATTGCGCCTCGTCGCTGGCATCCGCAATGCACCCCGGTCGCAAGCCGTCGCCAAACGAAAAGCTCACATCGTGCTTCTTGAAAATTTTGCAAATCTTCTCGATGTTCTCGTAAAGAAAATTCTGCTTCTTGTGATGTTCCATCCAGTGGGCCATCAGCGATCCGCCGCGGCTCACAATCCCGGTAATCCGCTTCCGCACCAGCGGCACATGCTCGCGCAGCACGCCCGCGTGGATCGTCATGTAATCCACGCCCTGCTCGGCCTGTTCTTCAATCACCTCAAGCATCAGATCGATCGTCAAGTCCTCGGGCCGCCGCACGCGCGAAATGGCTTCATACACGGGCACCGTTCCAACAGGTACGGGCGACGCATTGATAATCGCCTTGCGAATCGTCGGAATATCCCCGCCGGTCGAAAGGTCCATCACGGTGTCCGCGCCGTAATGCACCGCGTGATGCAGCTTCTTGAGCTCTTCGTCAATGTTCGAGCTGGTCGCGGAGTTACCGATATTCGCGTTGATTTTGCACTTACTGGCGATTCCGATGCCCATCGGCTCGAGGTTCCGGTGGTTCGCGTTGGCCGGAATGATCATCCGTCCGCGCGCGATTTCGCTGCGCACCAACTCGGGCTCAATCTTTTCGCGCCCTGCCACAAACCGCATCTCTTGGGTAACCACACCCTGCCGCGCAAAATGCATCTGCGACATGTTGCGGTTCCCGTTCGCAGCCGCCGCTTCCGCTTCCCTCGCTTCGATCCAACTGTCGCGTATTGCCATGGAACCCCCCTCAGAAACCGCGTCGAATAGCTGGGGATAAGAGCCGCGCCTGTTCCCCCACGCTCTGCGTTGTAAGTCTGGATTATGGCACTGGGGCAATGGTGCCGCAACTTTCCAGGGGAGTCCTGGAAGCTGCACAGATGCAAGTCCGGCATATTTTAGGGCATGATGTTGCCATGCCACGTTACAACGAGAAAAAGAAAATCCGGGAACACTACGATGTCGTCAGTCCTTACTATCAATCGTTGTGGGGCGAGCACCTCCACCACGGCTATTGGATTACGGGCAAGGAGACAAAAGAAAAAGCGCAGGACCAGCTGATCGATTATGTAGCGAGCGCAGCCAATCTAGCTTCCGAATGCAGCGTGCTCGACGTTGGCTGCGGCTACGGCGGCACGAGTATCTACCTGGCCGAGCACTACAAAGCGGACGCGACCGGAATTACCATCTCTCCCGTTCAAGTAGAAATGGCCAATGAAGCCGCCAGGAAAGCCAGGGTCAAGGCAAACTTTCTGTGCATGGACGCCGAAGCCATGGAATTCAACAGATCATTTGACGTGATTTGGTCAACGGAATCGATTTCCCACTACCCCAACAATGAGAAATTCTTTTCTTCCGCGGCAAAACTGCTCAAGCCCGGAGGCACGATGGCCGTCACGGATTGGTTCAAGAAAGAAAACCTCACACCGCGCGAACATAAGAAACGCCTCGAGCCCATTGAACGGGGCATGTTCGTCGAACTCCACACCATGGATGCCTATAGCTCCTTGATGACAAAGAATGGATTGCAGGTAATTAAGACCGAAGTCTTAAACAAGAATTGCGCCAAAACCTGGGACATCTCCGTGGACATTATCAAAAACAAAGCGTTCTGGGCGATTGCCGCTAAGCATGGCGTGGATTTCGTTCACTTTTTGCGGGCGTTTAAAACAGCGAGGGACAGCTTCAAAAATGGCCATTTTGTTTACGGTCTCATTGTCGCCAGAAAGCCGTGACTGCAAGAAATGCATGCTATCGGCGGGCAAAGAAAGCTCAGGAGGAAGAGGCAGATGGTCCGATGGTAGAAGACTTGAGCAGACACCACTTGCCAATGACGGGGTAAGCGGCCCATTCTCCCCGCTGCGCTTTGAGGCCAAAAACGATACCTAGAATGAAATTTGTGATCCAGCCGCCCATCGCAAAAAGCCACAGCACTGGAAATAAAAGAAAGATTATCGGCGGAGCATTCGGCGTGTGATGGGAAGCGTCGCGAGAAATAGATACGAAAAGAAAAATGAAGAAAACAATGAAACCGCTGAAAAAGAAAACCATGTAGCAAGCTTGCCAAACAAGCGACTGCAAGGCGTGAAATTTCACGAAACGCGAATTTTGCCGGATGCAGAAAATGACCAGCGGCCCAACGAAGCCCGTAAATATCTGAAGGAGATGGGCAAGAAACGCCATGCTGCATTCGTCCTGCGTGGGCGCAGAGGAAGGGTCAGGAATCGGCCGATCTGCCATGGATTTGTGTTTCCCGCCTCTACCTACAGTTTAGCTTGCGATGGCCAGGAAAGGCGCAGGCTGCGTGGATTTTGTGCGCAATGAGCGACTAAGAAGCCTTATCCAGCTTGCGTGCGTTCTACTTTGATAAGCCTCACCTGCGGAGTTGCGCAGCAAGTCCGCTTTCGAACTCGGCAGCCCCGCACACGCGGCCATTCCGGTAAAATCGAATGAATGCGAAATTTCTCGCGATGCAGGAAGTGCTTTTCTATCTGGGCCGCGCTTTGTTTTGCAGTATCCGCGGCCATGGCCCAGACAAAGCCCGCGCTGCAAACTACACGGCAGGAATTCCTCGATAAGGTGGTGACCGCCGCGATGGAGCGCACCAATCATTCCGTTAAATATGTGTCCACCTATGTGCACATTCCCTATCCCGGCGGCGACGTTCCGCAGGACACCGGCGTCTGCTCAGACGAAATCATCCGCGCCTATCGAGCCGTGGGCGTTGATTTGCAAAAAGAAGTCCATGAGGACATGGCGAAAAATTGGGATGAGTACCCGTCAAAAACAAAATGGAAACAGTCTCACACGGATACCAGCATTGACCATCGCCGCGTACCCAACCTGATGGTTTTTTTTACTCGGAAAGGCGAGGCGCTCCCGACAACCCAGCGCTCGGAAGACTATTCTCCAGGCGACATTGTGACTTGGGATCTTGGCGGTGATGTGCCGCACATCGGCATGGTCGTAAACGTGAAATCAGAAAACGGCGGCCGGCCGCTCCTCGTCCACAACATCGGCCAGGGCCCGAAGATGGAAGATGTGCTGTTCGCATGGAAAATCACCGGGCACTACCGCTATTTCGGTCCAGCTCTTCAACAAGCTCATTGATTTTTCCGCAGCTCACGTGGGACCGCCACAAGTTAAACAAACTCCTTCGACATAATGATGTAATGCCCGGGCACTTTGCACTGCAGCTCAGCAGAAAATGGCGCCGTGCCAGTCTCCACGTAACCAAGGCGGCTATAAAACGGAGGCAGCGGCGTGCGCGGACTGATGACGCGCAAATCCAAGCCGCGACAGCCAGCAGCCCGAAAATAATCTTCTGCCGCGTCCATTAACTTACGACCAAGGCCCGTGCCCTGACGCAGCGGCTCAACGGAAAGCAAACCTACATAGCCACGATCCCCGCGAACTTCTACATAAACGCAACCAGCCAATCCCCCGGAATCTTCCGCCAGCAAAAACTGCCCTGTCCTCATGAACTCGCGCACCTTTTCAGCGTTCACGCGGTCCCTGTCGAAAAACACCTTCTCCACCTGAAAAGCGTCGTTAATCAGCTCCGCAAGCGCGTCCACATCAGAAAGAAGTGCAGTTCGCATATAACATGAAAACACCGACTGGATAGGTCCAACGTTCGACTCGCAGCAACTGAGCGCCGTCGAAGAAGGGCGTCTCTCGCTCCTGGAACTCGAGCGAATTGTTACGCTGACAAAGCAGCTTTGCCGTTGAATCGCGCTGCAGGCCCGAGTTCTTCCTCAATGCGTAGCAACTGGTTGTACTTCGCAATCCGGTCGGTGCGCGAAGCGGAGCCCGTCTTAATTTGCCCTGCGCCCGTGGCGACCGCGAGGTCCGCAATGAACGTGTCTTCCGTCTCGCCGGAGCGGTGCGAAATGATCGAGTTATACCCGGCTTTCCGCGCCATCTCGATCGCTTCAATCGTCTCCGTGACCGTCCCGATCTGGTTCAGCTTGATCAGAATCGCGTTGGCGATACCTTCCTTGATGCCGCGCGACAGGCGCGTTGTATTCGTCACGAAAAGATCGTCGCCGACAAGCTGGATTCTTTTCTTCGAAGCTTTGCTCCCGACGGAATTGGTAAGCGACTTCCAGCCCGCCCAATCATCTTCCGCCATGCCATCTTCAATCGAAACGATCGGATATTTCTCAGCCCAAGCCGTCCAGTAAGCAGCCATCTCAGCCGAGGAATGTGCCGAATTATCCGACTTCTTGAAAACGTATTCACCCACATCTTTCTTATAAAATTCGCTCGAAGCCGGATCAAGCGCAATGCTGACCTGCTCACCCGGTTTGTAACCCGCCGCGGAAATCGCCTCCAGCACAATCTGGATCGCTTCTTCATTGGACTTGCAACTAGGCGCAAACCCGCCTTCATCGCCAACCGCGGTCGAATAACCATGCTTCTTCAGCGCTGCTTTTAAAGCGTGGAAAATTTCCACGCCCCATCGCAATCCCTCCGAAAAGCTTGGCGCCCCAATCGGCATGACCATGAATTCCTGAAAGTCCACGGAACTATCCGCATGAGCCCCGCCATTCAGAATATTCATCATCGGGCAAGGCAGGAGGTTTGCGCTCGTGTCGCTCGAATAGCGCGCCAGATATTTGTACAGCGTAAGATTCTGCGCCGCAGCAGCTCCCCTCGCAGCCGCCATCGAGACCGCGAGAATGGCATTGGCACCCAGCCGCGACTTCGTCGGCGTTCCGTCGAGTTCGATCATGCGCTTGTCCAGCGCCCGCTGGTCCGCAGCGTCGAGTCCCATAACGGCCTTGGCGATTTCGTCGTTGACGTTAGCCACCGCCTTCAAAACGCCTTTGCCGAGATACCGCGACTTATCGCCGTCCCTCAGTTCCAATGCTTCGTGTTCGCCGGTAGACGCCCCCGAAGGAACCGCAGCGCGGCCTCTCGCCCCGGTGCCGACATACACGTCGGCTTCCACCGTGGGGTTTCCGCGCGAGTCAATCACCTGCCGCGCGTGTACTCGAGTAATATTCGTGGACATGATCGGTGCGGTCTCCTGGAAGAAATTGAACTTGAGATTGTATCAGACGGCTAGAATGCGGGTCGCTGGGCAAGCCGCCCCCTGGAGCGCTCTTGATTTACAGTTTTCAAGAGGAAACGAGACACTACGCGGTTTCAGGTTCTTCGATCAGTGATTCCTGCCGCACCACAACCACTATGCCGGAATCCGTCACGTGGAAACGCCGCCGGTCCGCTTCCATATCAAACCCAATCTCCGTGCGCTCCGGCAGGCTAACGTGCCGGTCAATGATGGCGCGCCGAATCCGCGAGTGGCGCCCCACGTTCACGTGGTTGTACATGATCGAATCCGTCACTTCGCAATAGCTGTTGACGCGTACGTCGTTTCCGATCACGCACCGCTGCACACGCCCTCCGGAAATCACCGAACCTCCGGCCACGATCGAATCCAGCGCCACGCCCATGCGTTCCGGATCGGCAAAAACAAATTTCGCCGGCGGATACTGGTGTTGCCAGGTGCGCAACGGCCAGTGTACGTCATATAAATTGAAAACCGGCGAAACGCTCACCAGGTCCAGGTTCGCTTCGTAATACGCATCGAGCGTGCCGACGTCCCGCCAGTACAAGGCATCTTTCTGGTTTTCGTCCACAAAGTTGTAAGCGAAGACGCGCTGCTTCGAAATAATCCGCGGCAGGATATCTTTTCCAAAATCGTGGCTCGACTTTGGATCCTCGGAATCCGCCAGCAAGATCGGAATCATCAGCTGGGTATTGAAAATGTAGATTCCCATCGAGGCATTGCAATGCCCCTCACGGTGCGGAGACTGCTTCGGCTCGGCCGGTTTTTCCTCGAATCCGACGATCCTCCAATCGTTGTCCACTTCAATCACGCCGAACTGCCGCGACGCCTGTTCCGCGGGAATCTGGATCGTGGCCACGGTAACCTCGGCCCCCGAATCCACATGCTGTTTCAGCATCTTGGCGTAATTCATTTTGTAAATGTGATCGCCGGAAAGAATGAAAACGTATTTCGAACGCTCGCTTCCGATCGAATAAATATTCTGGTACACCGCGTCCGCAGTCCCCTGGTACCACTCTTTCGACACGCGCATCTGCGGCGTCAGCACTTCAATGTAATCGCCAAGCCCAGCCAGCGGCGACCACCCTGCGCGAATATGCCGGTTCAGGCTCAGCGCTTTGTACTGCGTCAGTACAAACACGCGCCGCAGATCCGAATTTATGCAATTCGAGAGGGTAATGTCGATGATGCGATAAAGCGCGCCGAAGGGAACGGCAGGTTTGGCGCGGTCTCGGGTCAGTGGCCAAAGCCGCTCTCCCTGGCCCCCCGCGAGAAGTACTCCGATGGCATCGCTCATCGCAGACATAGCCGGCCTCCGGACACGCGTCTAAGAAGCGGCTCATTCTAACAGCAGAGGCCCGGAAAATACCAAACGTCAGCCCGAGCGTTGCCATGACTGCCGTTTCGGTGATCCTTATACTGTGTACTTTAAAATATCCGAGTAACCAGCGTGCCACTATGACATCTCCTCTTTCCTCTCCCCACAAAAGATTTCTTGACTTCCCTGCCTGCAATTGATTAGAAGATGCCATACCTCATCAGGGTGACTCCATTTCGGTAAATGGTGCGTAAGGCAATAGGTCGTCAACGATGCACGCTTTTCTAGCGCGCTTCGCGGCAACTATGGCCATAGTAGTTGGGAGCGGGACGCGTGACCGCTGAGTGGGTGGCATGCGATAATAACCTGGGGCGGTGTCGTGCCTAGCTGTGGCGCCGCAGAAACCAATCCGAACCGGATTGGGGGTGAATTTAACAGTGGCTGAAGTCATTATCCAGGAAAGTGAGTCTCTGGAAAACGCACTGCGCCGTTTCAAGCGCAAGGTGCAACAGGAAGACATCATCAAGGAAATCAAGAAGCACAGCTTCTACATGAAGCCCGGCGAGAAGCGCCGTGCCAAGGAAGCGCTTTCGCGGAAGCGACTGCGTAAGAAGCAGCGGCGGGAAGCGGACTAATCCGCCTCGCCATTGCTCAGCGCCGCACTTCCGTGATTCAGGCCCCGGTTAGGCAAAGACGTTGGGTTGCTTTTGTAGTTTCGCATTCGTAGGCTCAAGGGACCCCAGCCCGGTACCCCGGACTATTGGTTTCCCCACAACACTTGGCCCGCAGTGCGAGATGAGCCCATCCCCTTCCCTGACTTGGGCCAAGGGGAGAGCGGCCTATGGAATACCACGACCGGGTGCTGAAGTGTTCGGAGTGCGGTGCTGAGTTTGTTTTCACTGCCGGCGAGCAGATGTTTTTCGCCGACAAGGGTTTCAAGAACGAGCCAAAACGGTGCAAGGGCTGCAAAGCCAAGCGCGCGGAAGGTGGCGGTGGTGGCGGGGCCGCTCAAATGCGTTCAGAAACCAAAACCACGTGTTCGCAGTGCGGAAAGGAGACCACCGTTCCCTTCCGTCCCACGCAAGGGCGTCCAGTCTTCTGCCGCGAATGCTTTCAGCAGCGTCGAGCGCTCGGCGCCGCCTAGCTCGGCAATGCGATCGAAGACGAACTATCTGATTCAATGACACTATTGGTAGAGGGAATGCAGTAGGACAGACGTTCGTGTCTGTCCTTTTTCTTCGTTTCGGCGTGCGCGTCTGTCTTTTTTCCTTTCTGTTTTTTGTTTCAGTCTTACTATCCCTGTGCAAATCCTCCCTCATCCGGACATGTACCAAATCTGTCCCTGAGTTCAGGTGACGAGCCGCTCACTATTCCGTATGTTCTCATGCACAGCTTCCCAGCCTTACGCTTGGCTCTCTAACTCACCCAGCCCGCCATGTCCCGGTTCTCCAGGCGTTCTGATGTCCATCCGGCATCTACCGGCATCTCGATGTTTGTGCGCTGCAAGCCGCAAGGCTTTTGTCGAGGAACATCGCACTTCCGGACTGCCTCAGGAGAAACCATGCTTGCAAGTGTATTCGCTCGTCCGTTGCAAAAATCCCGACGAATTACTCTAAGAAATTTTGCCCTTTGTATTCTCTTTATCTTTGGCGCTTCGTTTGCGACCGTCACCCTTGGCCAGTCCACTTCAGCGCCCGCTTCCCCAGCGCCCGCATCTCCTCCTTCTTCCTCTTTTCCCAAGGACCCTGGCGTTCGGGGGATTGCCGTTAACGCAGGCCAACCGCTCGCTTCCGTAGCGACGAGTCCGGGTGCTTCCGATTTCTTTGCCAACGGACTTCTCCGTTTCCAGGAAATCGAATCCGTTCAAGGAGGCGCGAACAATGGGCTTGGTCCACGCTTTAACAGCAATCAGTGCTCAAGCTGCCATTCCCAGCCCGCCGCAGGCGGTAGCAGCCCCAACGCCAACGTTTTCCCCTTCATTGGCCCAAATCCCGAAACCCTTGTCTACAGCCTGGACGGTGCCGAGAATACGCTGCCCTCTTTCATCACGCCGAACGGGCCCGTCCGCGAGGTTCGCTTCCCGTTTTTCCTGAATTCCAACGGCTCCGTCAGCAGTACGCCTGATGGCGGCGTTCACGACCTCTTCGTCATCTCTGGCCGCTCCGATGCGGGCTCTTGCAATATCCAACAACCGAATTTCGCTCAAAATCTGGCGTTGAACAACATCGTCTTCCGCATCCCTACTCCCGTCTTTGGAGCGGGTTTGATTGAGAACATCCCTGAAGAAACCATCTACGCAAACATGATAGCCAACTCCCAGCAAAAGCAGTCCCTGGGTATTTCCGGTCAGGCCAATCGCGATGGCAACGATGGCATGATCACGCGCTTTGGCTGGAAAGCTCAGAATAAATCGCTCGAAATATTTGCCGGCGAGGCTTACAACGTCGAGATGGGTATCACCAATGAACTGTTCCAGAACGAGCGCGCCAGCCCCGATGAAGCCCTCGCCGGTGGCCTTCCCGCAAATTGCAGAATCAACCCTACTCCGGAAGACGCAACCAACATGACCCCATCGCAGTACTATCTCGTTCCGAGCGACGTCGTGCAGTTTGCCATGTTTATGCGCCTGCTCGCTCCGCCAATTCCATCCACCACCGCTCCCGGCGGCCCGCAATCCATCGCCAATGGCAGCCGTAACTTCAACGCGATTGGCTGCAACATGTGCCACACACCAGCTTTCCAGACCGGCCCTTCCAGTTTCACGGCTGGCTTGAGTAATGTAACTGCCAATCTCTATTCAGACTTGCTCGTTCACCACATGGGCACGAATCTTGCCGATGGCGTTTCGCAGGGCGCTGCCGGTCCAGACCAATTCCGCTCTGCCCCTCTATGGGGGCTCGGTCAGCGCATCTTCTTCCTGCACGATGGCCGCACCACGGATCTTCTCAATGCCATCCAACAGCATGCCAGTTCCGGCTCGGAAGCCAACTCGGTCATCCAGAATTTCAAACACCTGACCCCACAGCAGCAGCAGGATCTCCTGAACTTCCTGCGTTCGCTCTAACTTCATCCGCAACATCATCGGCATAGGGGGAGCGGTTGCCCGCTCTCCCCCGCCACACCACCCAACGAGCGCTAACTAAGCGCAACAAGGCCTTCGACGGTTGCCGCTGGATCGGTCTGGCCCTCGACGGCACCGGCGCTGGATGGCGAACCCACCAGGGTTGCCATCTCTATCGGCCAAAGCAGAGCGCGGAAAAACAGATTCAGGGCTATCAACATTCTTTTGTGATGGTCAGCGTGGTGGGAACCGGGCTGTGGACCTCCGATCACGGTTTTTCAGCATGGAGCGGATCGCGTGAAGTTGTGGGACGCGGAGGACTTCGATCCCTGGGAAACACTCGACTGGGAAACCGTGCGCGTCTTCTTCTATCGCCAACACAAACCGGACGGCACGGTGGTGGAAGCTTACTGGCTGACGAATTTCCCCTGCTCCACGGTGGGCCCTCAGGCTCTTTTCGGCATGGCCAAGACCCGTTGGGAGATTGAGAACCAGGGCTTCCGTGACGCCAAGAGTCGTCACGGCCTCGAGCACATCTGTCATCATCACGCCAACAGTCTGCTGATCGGCTGGCTTCTCACCATGCTGGCCTTGACCATCGAACGACTCTACCGACTCCGTCACCTCCACCGTGGCAAACATCGCGTGCACAGCAGTGCCCAGCTGCTGCTCCACCTGTGGCTCAGTCTTTCCCGCCCGCGTCCCTCCGACAGCAGTTGAAGCACGGCAGAAAAACCGCGTTTCCCCATTTTGCAAATCAGACCACGCTGCGACACCAAACCGTGACCGGGGCGGCAACACCGAAGGAACAGATCTATCAGAAAATGGGCCCCCCTCGCTGCACGCAGCCCTCCAGCAAAAACCCGCCCTCAAGCCAGGCTCCTTCCCCTGGCGTCCTTAATACTTCCGAAATCGCGGCGCTCGCTCGACTGGGCGTGTATTTTTCCCGTCCGGAGGGTATGATACCGCCTGAGCAGTCCCCATCTAGACCAAGGCCACCGGAGGGCCACCATCATGGCTCACCGCTTCACTATCGGCGTCGAAGAAGAGTTTCAGATCATTGACCCCGCAAGCTGCGAGTTGCGCTCTCACGTCATGCAGCTCGTCTCCGCCGCTTCCCCGGATATCGTCGATCAGGTCAAAAACGAAATGCATCAGTCGATCGTCGAGACCGGAACGAAAATCTGCGAAAACGTGGGCGAACTCCGCATCGAGATGCACCGCACACGCGGCGAACTGGTCGCTGCGGCTGAGCGCGCCGGTTTACAGGTAGCGGCCGCGGGCACGCATCCGTTTTCCAGTTGGATCGATCAGGTTATCTCTCCCGGTGAACGCTACGAGCACATCGTCGAAGAACTCCAGCAACTCGCCCGCTCCCTCCTGATCTTCGGCATGCACGTTCACGTCGCCATGCCAGACAAGCAGACCACCATCGACATGATGAACATGGTCCGCTATTTTCTCCCTCACCTGCTCGCGCTTTCCACAAGCTCGCCCTTTTGGATGGGCCGCAATACCGGCTTAAAATCCTTCCGTACCACGGTCTTTCGCCGTTTCCCGCGTACCGGTATCCCGGAACAGTTTGAATCCTGGAGCGCCTACGAAAATTTCGTCAACTTGCTGATGAAACTGAATTGTATTGATAACGGCAAGAAAATCTGGTGGGACGTCCGCCCTCATCCCGTGTTCGGCACTCTCGAATTTCGCATGTTCGATGTCACCACCAAGGTCGAAGAAGCCGTCTCCATCGCCGCTCTCACGCAAGCCATAATCGTGAAGCTCCATCGCCTCTACGAGCGCAATCAAAGCTATCGCCTCTACCGCCGCGCACTCATCGAAGAAAATAAGTGGCGCGCCGCCCGCTACGGCATCGAAGGCAAGCTCATCGACTTTGGCAAGGAAGCCGAAGTCCCCATGCGCGAACTCACTCTCGAGCTCCTCGATTTTGTGGATGACGTCGTCGACGATCTCGGCAGCCGCAGCGCCGTCGAATACATTCACACCATTCTCAAGGACGGCACCAGCGCCGAGCGCCAGCTTCGGGTCTTTCAGCAAACGGGCGACCTCAAAGCCGTCGTCAAGCACCTCGTCAATGAAACGCGCGGCGGCGTAAGCGAGCAAAAAGCTTCCTCAGCTCACGCGATCAATTAGGGATAACTGCGGCTGGAGGAATCTGCAAAGCACCGAGGCTATCCGCAACAGCTGTCAGGAGCTGAATCATGAAAAAAGTGGGCCTTCTCTGCGGGCGTGAATACAGTTTTCCTCCGGCGTTCATCTCGCGCGTCAATGAACTCGGGAAAAAAGACGGCGTCGCCGCTGAATTCGTGAAGCTGGCCGGCACACGCATGGGCGAACCTTCCGGCTACAGTGTAATCGTCGACCGAATCTCCCACGAAGTCGAATATTACCGTGGCTACCTGAAACACGCGGTTCTCCAGGGCGCCTACGTCATCAACAATCCCTTCTGGTGGACCGCCGACGATAAATATTTCAATTATTCCCTAATGGCAAAGCTCGGCCTTGCCATTCCCAAAACCGTTCTCCTCCCGCAAAAGGGATATCCAGCAGACGTCGACATCACGGCCGAGTCTTTGCACAATCTTACGTATCCCGTCGACTGGGACGCGCTGCTCGATTACGTCGGCCGCCCCGCCATCCTCAAACCCTTTTCCGGCGGCGGCTGGAAGCACGTCTACAAAGTGCACAACAAACAAGAACTCCTCGAAGCCTACGACAAAACTTCTCCCTATTGCATGACGCTTCAGGAATTCATCAATTTCACGCAATACGTCCGCTGCTTCACCTTCGGCAAATCCGACATCACGCCTGTTCATTACGACCCCAAAGAGCGCAAATACCTCGTCGATCACAACTATCTTTCTTCCGAACTCGGCTCTCGTATCGTCAAAGACGCCCAGTCCATCAATCAGGCGCTCGGCTACGAAATGAATACCATCGAATTCGCCGTCCAGGACGGCATCCCCTACGCCATCGATTATCTGAATCCGGCGCCGGATTTCGAGCGCGACCGCATCACCGAATTCTATTTCGACCTCGTCGTCGAAAAAATGGCTCGCTTGGTAATAGACCGGGCCTTGAAAGGCGATCCTTCCAATCCTTGGCCCCGCTGGGAAGAAATGCTCGGCATTGGCGCGCCCAACGGCTTCACGGGAGCACCCAAAAGCATCGCGGCCGCGCGAAGTTCGTCCCCAAGTCCCTCGGCAACCTCGGCAGGTTTCAAAACCACATGACCACCGCTCCCACTCCTTCGATCGTTCCCCGAAATCCAGCGGACGACTGGACCGGAATACTTAAATCCACTCTGCTACGCATCCCCACTCTCCCCGAGGATTTATTCAAACGCCTGAGCCTCGCAAAACTTACTTTCGGCGACCGCGTCCACTGCCCGTTCCTCCGCCCATTTTTTCTATCCCCGGAAGACGAAGAGCGCGTCCGCAGCGTCTCGGAAACCATCGCCGACCTGGGCGAACGCGTCGTTACCGCGGCACTCGAAGACAAGCATCTCTTTGCACAATTCCATCTGCGTCCAGAAGAAGAAAGACTCGCGCGCCTGCCGGTCGGATACGGCCGCGCCAGCACCGCCTCGCGCCTCGATGCTTTCCTGCTGCCCGATTCGCTCAAGTTCGCCGAATACAATGGAGAGTCTCCAGCGGGGGCGGGTTACGCGGAAACCCTCGCCGAAATTTTCCGCGAACTCCCAGTCATGGCAAAATTCGCTGCCAACTGGGAAGTGCACACCTATCCTCTCAGCGCGAAACTTCTCGACGCCCTCATGATGAGCTACGTGGACTGGGGTGGCTCCGCCAGCCCGCCGCAGATTGCCATTGTCGATTGGTTCGGCGTTCCCACCTGGAGCGAGTTCGAAATTCTGCAAGCTCGCTTCGAGAAAATGGGCGTCCCGACTCTCATCGCCGATCCCAAGGAACTCCGGTTCGACGGCACGAAGCTCACCGCCCGCGGCAAAAAAATCGATTTCGTCTACCGCCGCGTCTTGATTAACGATATCGTCGCCAAACCCGACGAGTGCGCCGCCCTAGTAAAGGCCTACGCCGCCAATGCCGTCTGTGTCGCCAACACGTTCCGCTGCAAAATACCCCATGTAAAGGCTTTCTTCGCCGTTCTCACCGACGAACAAAACGGCGCTCTCTTCTCCCTGGACGAACGCGAACTCATCCGCAGGCACATCCCCTGGACCCGCATCGTAGCCGACGTAAAAACATCGCACTATGGCCAGCCGGTGGAGCTCCTTGCTTACATCAGCAGGGAGCGCGAAAACCTCGTACTCAAGCCAAGCGACGAATATGGCGGCTCCGGCGTAACTCTGGGCTGGGAAACCGACGAATCCGCCTGGGACACCGCAATCGGCCGTGCGCTCTCCGCAAAAGACGGCGCCTGGATCGTTCAGGAACGCATCCCTATCCGCCGCGAAGTTTTCCCCTACATCGCTGACATCGGCAAAGTTGATTACCGCGACATGCTCGTCGATTTCGCCCCTTATCTCTTCCGCGGCAAACTCGCCGGTTTCCTAACCCGCCTCAGTGCCACAGGTCTCGCCAACGTAACCAGCGGCGGCGGCCAAGTCCCAGCCTTCCGCGTCGCTCCGCGAACCGCCAATGCCTAAGCACAATTTCCCCAGGCCAAGACTCATCCATAAATTGTCATCCCGACCGTAGGGAGGGATCTGCTTTTTCCAAGAACGCCCGCCATGTGATTATGTAAATTCTGTCTTTCTTGGGCAGAAAATTGCTAAAATATTTGAATGTACTTTGGCCACCGAGACCCAGAGTTAATGCCCGGCGCGCGCAACGCCGTCGAAACCTGCCTCAGTATCCGCCCTGGAGAACAGGTAGCCCTGATCGCCGACGAAGCCAGCCGCTCCGTAGCCGCCAGCATCGCCGCCGCCATTGAAGACCGCGGCGCCAAATACACCGGCCTTCTCCTGGAAGATTTCGGCCCTCGCCCTCTGGCCGCCGCCCCCGACGAAATACTGAAAGCCCTCGAAATCTGCGACGCCGGCGTGATGGCCATGACGCCCCAGCCCGGCGAACTAGGCGCCCGCATGTCCATCGTCAGAGTCGTCGAGCGCCGCCAAATCCGTTACGCCCACATGGTCGGCGTCACCCCCGAAATTATGCAGCAAGGCATGCGCGCCGACTACCGCATGGTGGACCGCCTCAGCGACAAACTCCGCGAACGCATGCTCCGCGCGCAAACTCTCACCGTAAAAACCGAAGCAGGCACAAGCATCGCCGCGCACTTCGATCGCGGCCTCGATTGGGTAAAAACCAGCGGCTTAATCAGCCCGCGCTACTGGTCCAATCTCCCAGCCGGCGAAGTCTTCACGACTCCCGCCACCGTCGACGGCACTTTCGTATGCGACGCCACCGCCGGAGACCACTTCAATGGAAAGTATGGCGACCTGCAATCCACGCCGCTCACTCTCACTATCGAAGGCGCTCGCCTCACTGGCGTAGATTGCGCCCGCAAAGACCTCGAGGAAGAATTCTGGCAATACTGCCATACCGACGAAAACAGTGATCGCGTTGGCGAACTGGCCTTCGGCACCAATCTCGGTCTCTCCGAAATGATCGGTATCCTTCTCCAGGACGAAAAATTTCCCGGCGTCCACATTGCCTTCGGCGACCCTTACGGCAGCCAGACCCACGCCGACTGGAAATCCAAAACTCACGTTGACGTCCTCACCCGTAATTGCGACGTCTGGATCGACGACGACCAAATCATCTCCAAAGGCCACTACCAGCTCGACCATCTGGGCCTCGCCTAACCTCTAATTACCGCAGTAATCTTTCGCGAAACTTTTCGGAACTTCCTGCCTCCCATTGCGTACCTAACTGCAGCGGTGTTTGCTCGTCTCAAGAGTGCAAGCAAGCAACCGGTCGCATCACACCAAAACCTCTCGTTATTGAGGGCAAAACATGGAAGGCTCTGCCAGTCAATTCCGCCAGGTGCTTCGTCGCCTCCTGCGGGCCCCGCTCTTCACCATCGTTGTCGTTATCACTCTCGCCGCAGGCGTCGGCGCCAACACCGTCGTCTTCAGCGTCCTCGAAGGCGTCCTCCTCAAACCCCTGCCCTATTCCCATCCCGAATCTCTCATCGGCGTCTGGCACGCCGCCCCGGGCCTCAACATTGCCAACCTCAACATGGCGCCCTCCAACTATTTCATCTACCGCGAGCAAAACCGCTCCTTCGTTGACGTCGGCGTCTATCAGCCTGACTCCGTCAGCGTGACCGGCGTTGCCGAACCCGAGCAGGTTGACGCTCTCGACGTCACCGACGCGATCCTTCCTCTTCTCGGCGTAGTTCCCGCCGCAGGACGTTTGTTCACTCGCGATGATGATTCCCCCGGCGCCGGCCCCGACACCGTACTTCTCGGCTACGGCTACTGGCGCAAAAAATTCGGCGGCGACCCTGCCGCCATCGGCAAAAACATTGTCGTGGATGGAAAGACTCGCCAGATCATCGGCGTTCTCCCACAAAATTTTCGTTTCATGGATCAGCCCGAAATTGCTATTTGCGTTCCCTTCCGCTTCGAGCGCTCCAAACTCTTTCTCGGCAATTTCAGCTATCGCGGTATCGCCCGCCTAAAGCCCGGCGTCTCCCTCCAGCAAGCCAATGCCGACATCGCCCGCATGCTTCCCATGGTTGAGCACGGGTTTCCAGTTCCACCCGGTTTCAGCGTCAAACTTTTCGAAGACGCCCGCATCGCTCCCAACCTTCATCCCTTGAAACAGGATGTTGTCGGCGACATCGGCAACGTCCTCTGGGTTCTCATGGGCTCTATCGGCCTCGTTCTGCTCATCGCTTGCGCCAACGTCGCCAATCTCATGCTCGTCCGCGTCGAAGGCCGCCGCCAGGAATTAGCCCTCCGCTCCGCCCTCGGCGCCTCCCGCGCCCGCATCGCCGGAGAGCTGCTTCTCGAAAGCCTCACTCTAGGAATCATGAGCAGTCTCCTCGGCCTCGGTCTCGCGTGGATAGCTCTCCGTGTTCTCGTCGCCATTGCCCCCAACGGCATCCCGCGCATTCACGAAATCGGTATCGACGCTCCTGTCCTCCTTTTCACTTTCGCCATCGCGCTTTTCGCCAGCATCCTGTTTGGTGTTGCCCCCGTTTTCAAATACGCCGGCGTCCGTCTTAACACCGGCATCCGCGAAGGCGGCCGCGCGCTCAGCCAAAGCAGGGAACAGCATCGCGTCCGCGACGTTCTCGTCGTCGTACAGGTAGCTCTCGCTCTGGTCCTGCTCATCTGTTCCGGCCTGATGATTCGCACCTTTCGCGCCCTGTCTCACGTCAATCCAGGCTTCGACTCCAGCGCCCAGGTGCAATCCTTCCGCATTTATATTCCCGAAAGTGACGTAAAAGAACCCGAGCGCGTTCTCCGCATGTACGACCATATTCGCCAAAAGCTTCAGGCTCTTCCAGGCGTGTCTTCCGTTGCCATTTCCTCCATGATTCCCATGGATGGCAACGACAGCAACGACGTCGTCTATGCGGAAAACCACGCCGACCGCGATGGCGAACTCCCCAAGCTCCGCCGGTTGCAATTCATCTCTCCCGGTTTTCTCTCAACCGTGGGAACTCCTCTGCTTGCTGGACGCGATTTCACCTGGTCCGAAACCTATCAGCGCATTCCCCAGGTCATCATCTCCGAGGACTTTGCTCGTGAGTATTGGAACTCTGCCCAGGACGCCGTCGGCAAGCGCATTCGTGTCACCACCAACGATCCTTGGCACGAAATTATCGGCGTTGTTGGGGATGTCCGCGGCAACGGCGTAAGCCAGCCGCCGACTTCGACAACCTACTGGCCGCTCATACAGAACAATTTCGAGACCGAGGAAGTCTCTCTCCGCAGAGAGCTCGCTTTCGCCGTTCGCACTCCTCGCGCGGGCTCCGAATCCTTCCTGAAAGAAGTACGCCAGACCGTCTGGTCCGTGGACGCCAATCTCCCGCTCTTCTCCGTTCAAACTTTGCAGTATTACGTCCAGAACTCCATGGCTCGCACTTCCTTCACCCTCATCATGCTCGGCGTCGCCGGCAGCATGGCTCTTCTACTCGGCGTGGTCGGCATCTACGGCGTCATCGCCTACTCTGTCTCGCAGCGTCGGCGCGAAATCGGCATCCGCATGGCCCTCGGCGCCCAAAACAAAATCGTCACCAACATGTTCGTCCTCGATGGCCTAAGACTCACGGCCATCGGCGTGGTCATCGGCCTGATCGTCGCCGCCCTCGCCGTCCGTCTGATGTCCTCGCTACTCTTCAACGTCAACTCCATGGACCCACTCACCTACGCGACCGTCTCCATCGGTCTCATCGTCACTGCCTTTCTCGCAAGTTATCTACCGTCGCGCCGCGCCGCCGCCGTCGACCCAGTCGAGGCCCTCCGCGCCGAATAATCCACGATTCTTCTCTGTGAACTCTGCGCTCTCCGTGGTCCCTGTGTAATGCTTTTCTCTTCGGTGAGTTGTCCGCCGCTAAAGTTTCCAAAAACCAGCATCGGGCTTCAATAGTTCCAATCCCACATCCCACGTCCTCGGATCTTTCCATACCACCCGCGCATCCGTCGCCGACCCGCTCTCTCGGTGAATGAGTCTGACCTCCTGCGCAAGTTTCAAATCCGCGCCGACAACTGCCAGGCAGCCCGAGTGGCTCACGTCCATCGTAAATGCCTTTACCGATTGCCTCTTATTGTTTTCCTCCCACTCCACCATAAGCTTCACTTTTGCAATAACCCTCTTGTGGGCTCGTATTTGCGTCCACCGTCCATCGAGTGTTGCGCTGCTGGTTTCATTAGCCACGACTGCCTCCCCGCAATGTCATCGAACAAGAGCGGTCCTGCGCTTAAGCCCGGCCCTTGGCAAAACCTAGCATTCCGGCTGCGGGGAGCACGGGTTCAAATCAGTACCAGAACGACCTTTCAGTACCCGGCGATCACCGTCGGCCTCGGATTCCTAGTGTCGCTGCGTCCCTCAACACGCTCCTTCAATGCGCTCTGCTTGATAAAGGCAGGAACCAATATGGAGGTTGGCTTCGCCCTCGGTACTTCATAGTCTGCCTGCCCATGTCCGAACCTTTTCCTGACGAAACAAACCGCAGCACCGCAATTCTTTCCTGGCTCCGCGAACAGGAAGAGACCATGGCTGAACTTCTCGAGAAGCTCATCGCCATTCCCACGGAAAATCCGCCGGGGAAAAATTATCGTGCGTGTGTGGATTTCTTGGAGAGCACCCTGAGCCAGGCAGGGCTCGCTTGCGAACGCCTAAGCCGGGGCGTGCCAACGAACGGCTCTCAAGATTCTCCCGAATGTCTTTTCGCAACGTATGGCACCGGAGACCCTGCCCTTTATTTTCACGGCCACTACGACGTTGTCCCGGCCCAATCAAAGGAACAGTTTCAACCCGCGCGCAAGGGCCACTTTCTCTTTGGCCGCGGCTCCTGCGACATGAAGTCGGGCATCGTCTCCATGCTTTACGCCATCCTCGCGCTCAAGGAGATCGGCGCACAACTCAACGGCCGGATCGTCCTGGCTCTGGTTCCCGACGAAGAAACCGGCGGAAAGGGCGGTTCCGCCTGGCTGGCACAAGAAGGCCTGTTAGGCCGTGGCGGCATCGGCATGCTCTTGCCCGAACCGACCAGCGGCATGGTCTGGAACGCAAACCGCGGCGCAATCTCCATTCGCGTGCGGGTGCTCGGCAAGCCGGCCCACGTAGGCCTTCAGCATCAAGGCGAAAACGCCTTCGGGCGCATGCACCATGTCGTGGAAAAGCTTCAAGAATGGAAGCGCAAAGTGGAACAGCGCACCACGCAGGCGAACATCGGCTCCGGTCAAATGCGCAATTCCATCCTGATGCTGGGCGGAGAAAGCGGCGGCGGAACAAACTTCAACGTGGTCCCGCACCAATGCTGGTTCACCATCGACCGCCGCATCAATCCCGAAGAAAATCTCGATGTGGAAAAAACAGAGCTATTAAACGTGTTGGAAGATTGCAAAGAAGAGGGCATCCCTCTCGACTGGGAAATCTTCCAGGAAGGCAATTCCTCCTTCTGCAGCGAAAAAGATCCACTGGCTGAAATCCTCTCGCGCAACATCCAACTTGTCACCGGCGAAGCCCCTCGTTTCGAAATGTGCCCCGGCCTCCTCGAAATTCGTTTCTACGCCGCGCAAGCAATCCCCGCCTATGCCTACGGCCCCGGCCTTCTCTCCGTAGCCCACGGCCCAAACGAATACGTGGACCTCCGCAAAGTCCTGGACACCGCTGCCATCTACGCCCTGACCGCCCTCGATGTGTGCAAGTCCTAACGGACTCTTCCCGCTCCGCTAGCCTTTGATTTCCCCCGCTTCGCTCCCCCTTGATTCGCGCAATTCTCTCCGTCCCTTCTGTCACACGCTCCAGGACCAAACCATGACCACCAGTCAGGGGATCCAATCAGGTCACCATGTCATTCCGAGCGAAGTCGCTAGTCACTCGCCACTTCTTCGCCCCCAATATATTTCCACGGATTTCCACAGCCGATTCGAAACGATACTCTACAATACTATTGACATTCTGTTAACACATGTAGTAATATCTTGCACGCTAATCAGCCAGCCACCCCGTCTCTTTTCTAACCCCTTTCGCATCACACCTTTCGCACACCCCTGCCAGCTAACTCCAATGGAATCAAATCTTTCCGAAAAACAGGGGTGGGTGGGGGGGGGGTACCCCCTGGCCCGCATCACCCTCGCCTATTCCCAGAACACCGGAAATCTATCAACTTCATTATGTTCAATGGCTTGCAGGTTGTTTCGCGTACCAAGAGGTATCTCAACCGAGGCGTCTATCTCAGAACAATCGCGCAACATACTCCCGCATCTGGTGCTTCCAATAAGGCCAATCGTGCCCGCCCTGCGGGCCCCAATTGTCCAAAGAGTGGTGTATCCCTTTGCTTGAAAGTACTTCCGACAGCCGGTACGTCGGCCCACTGTTCTCCCACTGCCCGGTGCCCGTCGTCAGGTGAATATCGCAACTTCGTATCTGATCGTAAAACCATGGGTCGCTCATGCCCTGAAGATAATCCACCGGATTGTTGAAATAAAAGTTGTCATCGTACATCCCGTCCATGAAATTTCTAAGGTCGTACACGCCGGACATGGCAAAGCACCGCTTGATCACATCCGGATGTTTGAACAGGGAGTTCGCCGCATGATACGCGCCAAACGATGCTCCCATCGTCGAAATGGCGATCCCCGGGCTCTGGCAACTGTTCCAGATGAACGGAACGACTTCTTCTCGAAGGTACGAATCGAATACCGCTTGCACGTAGCTTCGGTGAAAAGGATGCGCGCCTTTGTTGTAAAAGCTCAGGCCATTGATCGAATTGATGCTGAAAAATTTGATCTTCCCGCCATCAATAAAATCGGCGAGCGCCCCGATCATACTCTGCCCTTCGAGTTCCGTCTCGTCGCCCGCGCTCGTCGGAAATCCGAGAATCGGCGGTCCCCAGTGCCCATGCACAATCACGCCGAGCTCAATGCCCAGCCGCGGAGAATACCACCGGTGATATTCACGTCTCATAGTTTTGGCCTCGCACGCTTTACGGGGATTCGAAAGTATGCCAGCCCAGCCGGGATTCCGGCAACGGAATTGGTACTCAAGCAAGACGCTTTCACGGGTTTACCGGTGTATATTAAACAAGGGAAAAACACCCCTTCTGGCAGGAGCCCAGTGAATGGCCACGACTTCCACGACGAACCGGCCAACGCCGGAACGCATCTTCAATCTAATGCATGCTTTCCAGCAAACGGCCGCATTGAAATCGGGAATTGAGTTGGACGTCTTCACCGCCATCGGCGAAGGCGCGAACACGCCGACTCTGCTCGCCCCGAAGACCGGGGCTGCCGAACGCGGTGTACGCGTCCTGTGCGACTTCTTGACCATCATGGGCCTGCTCACCAAGACAGACGGCCGCTACGGGTTGACGGAAGAGTCCGCGCTCTTTCTCGACCGCCGCTCTCCCGCATCCCTTTTGTCCGTCGCCGGTTTTCTTGGCAGCCCCTGGCACCAGAAAAACGTCGAAGCTCTCACCGACGCGGTGCGCAAAGGCGGCACAGTCGGGAATCAGGGGGACAACACCAGGCCTCAAGATGAAGTCTGGGTCGCGTTTGCAAAATCCATGGCCCCGCTGACGGCGCCGGCTGCAAACTTCATCGCTGCACTTGTTCGCGCATCAGAAGGAAAACCCTGGAAAGTGCTGGACATCGCCGCAGGGCATGGAAATTACGGCATCACCATCGCCAAAGCGAATCCCAACGCACACATTGTTGCCGTCGACTGGCCCGCGGTTTTGGCCGTCGCCATGGAGAATGCAAATGCCGCCGGCATTTCCGAACGCTATTCGACGCGTCCTGGAAGTGCTTTTGAAGCGGATCTGGGCAGCGGCTACGACTTGGTCTTGCTGACGAACATTTTCCATCACTTCGATGTCCCGGCGTGCCAAACGCTGATGCGCCGCGTGCATGCGGCTCTCAAGCCGGGCGGCAAAGCTGTGACTCTCGAGTTCGTTCCCAACGAAGACCGTGTGACTCCTCCCGCGGCGGCCGCCTTCGCCCTCAACATGCTCGTAGGGACTGATGCTGGCGATGCCTATACCTTTTCCGAATATGCAAAAATGTTCGCAAACACCGGCTTTGCGAACACGGACTTGCACCCGGTGACCGGAATGCCCCAGCAGGTCCTGCTTTCCGAGAAAAGAGCATGAAAAAGAAAAAAACGATAAAGAAAACCGCGTCTAAATCGAAGCCTTCGGGCAACACCGATCGCGAGCTGCGCGACCAATTGGCCTATCTGCTGAAAGGCGGCGGCGCTCACGTTCATTTCATGGACGGGCTCGACGACTTCCCTGCCGGTAAATACGGTACTTTCGCAAATGCTCTCCCGCATACCGGCTGGCAGTTGCTCGAACATACGCGCATCGCGCAGCGCGACATCCTGGAATTCAGCAGGAACCCCAAGCACGTTTCGCCTGATTTTCCGGGCGGATACTGGCCGAAAACTCCTATGCCCCCCAATGAACAGGCCTGGCACGACAGTGTTGCCGCTTTCCAGAAAGATTTGCAGGAAATGGTGCGGCTGGTGCAAAACCCGCGCACTGATCTCTTCGCCAAAGTTCCGCACGGCGAGGGTCAGACAATTCTGCGCGAAGCGCTTGTGCTTGCGGATCACAACTCCTACCACCTCGGCCAGTTGGTGGATTTGCGCCGCGCCCTGGGCGCGTGGCCTGAGGTTTGACATCGGAGTGTAACGCTGGAGCTGGGGCCAGGGGCTAACGCCGGCATCTTGCCGGTGTTTTCCTGCCTTTGACAGCCTGCTGGCTTACCCCGGGGGCCTGGTAGCCGCTGTGGACTCCTAACGGGCAACGGATGATTTCGGGAGTCGCGGAGAGGCCCGACCGACGTACAATGGGGTGCGCCTGGTGCCAAAAGTCTCCTGCTTGCATCGGGTTATCGCACGAGGGCGAAATGAAACCAGAACGTCGCGGGCTGTTTCTCGTGGTTACCGTAATCCTTCTGTCCGCCACATTGGGCGCGATTTACGGGCCCAAAGTGCGTGCCACTTCGTCTTCCATCGACGACGCGCAGACTTCGGTTCGCGAACTCACAAGCGTGCTCGACATCGTGCAGTCCAACTACGCCGAGCCTGTGGACGCCGATAAGCTCATCTACGAAGGCGCGATTCCCGGGATGTTGCGTGTGCTCGATCCCCACTCCACTTTCTTCGACCAGCGCCAATGGGCGCTAAATCAAGAAGATCGTAGCGGCAGGTACTACGGTGTGGGCATGACCGTGGTTCCACACGGGGATCGCATCATGGTGATGTCCCCGTATGTGGGCACGCCTGCTTATAACGCGGGACTCAAGCCCGGCGACATCATCGCAAGGATCGACGATAAAGCCACTGACGGCATGAATACCACCGATATCGCGGATCGCTTGCGGGGCGCGCGGGGTACGGTGGTCAAGATCACCGTTTTGCGCGAGGGCAACGCTGAGCCGCTGGATTTCACCGTAAAGCGCGATGAAATTCCGCGGCACGCGGTGGATCTGGCTTTCGAGATCAAGCCTGGCATAGGCTACATAAAACTTTCTGGGTTCAACGAAACCACCGACCGCGACCTTGGCGATGCCATGAAATCGCTAAACGCGGCTTCGCTCGACGGCCTGGTTTTGGATATGCGCGACAATCCCGGCGGCCTGCTGAATGAAGCCATTGCGGTCAGCGACATGTTGCTGGATAAAAAGCAATTGATCGTGTCGCAGCACGGGCGCTCTTCTCCGGAGCGACGCTATTACGCCTTGCTGGGAAATCGGGGCAACAACATGCCCCTGGTCATTCTGGTCAACAACAATTCGGCTTCCGCCACTGAAATTGTCACAGGCGCAGTCCAGGATCACGACCGCGGCATCGTCGTTGGCCACACCACGTTTGGCAAAGGGCTGGTGCAGGTGGTTCAGCCACTCAGTGAAAATACTGGCCTGGCGCTAACCATTGCGCGCTACTACACTCCGAGCGGCCGATTGATCCAGCGCGACTACAAGTCCGTCTCGCTTTATGCCTATCACTATGAGCGCAAGGTTCCGGAGCATCCGACCGAGGTCCGGCAAACCGACAGCGGCCGTCCTGTAACAGGCGGGGGCGGAATCACGCCGGACATTACGGTTGCTGCACCGGAGCTCAATCATTTTCAGCAAACGATGCTGCGCGACGACGTATTCTTCCCGTTTCCTGGCAGCGTTGGCGAGTTTACTCTGCACTACCTGTCCAGCCACCCGGCTATCACCAAGGATTTTGAAGCGAGCGACGCCCTGATCGCGGATTTTCGTAAATTCCTCGCCAGCCACAACATCCACTACACGGAGCCGGAATTCGCCGAAAATCTGGATTGGGTGAAACGCAAGATCAAGCAGGAAGTTTTTGTGAGTGCCTTTAGCCAGCAGGAAGGCTTCAAGGTTCAGCTTGGAACCGACCCTCAACTTCAGAAAGCAATCGAGGCGGTTCCCCAGGCCCGTGCCCTGTATGAAAATGCGCGCAAGATCACGGCTGAGCGCATCGGAAGCACGACCTTTCGGCCTTAGCCGCCGGCAAGGCGAACCCGCCATGTGCCGTGAAAACGGCTCGCAACGGTCCCGCTAAAAAAAAACGCCGCGGCTCGAAATGCCGCGGCGTTCAAAGAAAAAACGGAGAAGTGGAATTACTGGACGATGCTGATCGCTTCCTCGATGTGCTTGTGGGCTTCGTCGATGTGCTTCAGCGCGCGCATCTGAAGGCCTTGAGCAAACGAGTTGTCTTCTTCCTGGGCTACGTCGTTATGAGCCTTGTTGACAAGCTCAAGAGCCCGGTGGAGACGTCCGCGCCAGTCGAGGCCGGCATCAACGGGAGGATGATCGTTCAGGTCCTTGCCATCATCGATGGACGCTCTCTTGATTTCGCCGATAGCTTCATCGATATCGTGGATGGCTTTCTTTTCTTGTTCGCGCAATTCCCCGCCGTCGGGCCGCTGGAGATGAGCCCGGGCATGGCGCAGATCCGTCAGAGCATGCAGATAAGCCGGATGCTCCCGCGGAGGCTGCGGTGCTGCGGAGATAACCGCTGGAATGACGAGCAAAAGAGCAACGACTACGAACATCAGTTTGCTAAGGCTTTTCATCGTCCGAGTAACTCCCTTTCGATTGAGATAAGAGCTGCCTAGAATCGACCGCCCGACCGTGACAATTGGCCCCTGGCAACATCAGGATTGCGGCCGGCGGCTCGTTTGATTCACCGTAACGTGCGGCAGCGGACGCGGCAACGCCGTAGTTAGAAAATGACGCCTGCCGGTAACTGGCGCATGGAACAGGGCGAACAATTTCCGAAAGGCAGCGGTTACGCACCGCTTCGGTTTCGCGTTGGAATCAACGGACACGAAAACCATTCACAAACTCGCGTTTGTGCTTGTGCTGCGCTGCTTTTCTTCGTTGTTCAGCCTGCGGGAACCTAGCTTTGAAACACTGTGGTGAATGGAAAGTTGCATCACGCCGTGAAGCGCGCAATGGGCGGGCGCGCGAGGAATGTTGTTGTGCATTTTGGCCAGTCGTTCACGGTTCACCTGGAGTTCACCCACTGCTCATCTTTGGTGCATTGTCGGAAAAGCGGGCCTGCTGCAAAGTGTGCTTGCAGGACGGGGACAGCAAAAATTTTAGAGCGGCCGGCCAACGGTGGGTACGGCAGGCGCAAAAAGGGGAGAAGGAAAATGGAAAACACACTTGGCAAACAGGCGCTGAAACTGGCGATGAAAATCGGACTGGCCGGATTCGCTCTGATTTTGTGGCATGCTCCAGCCGCCAAGGCGCAAGAATGCTGCCCGGATTCCTACACGGCGGCTGAAATGGCGAAGATGGAAAATTCGGGCAAGAAGCCTGTTCAGACTGCGGTAAGTAAGAATAAGCAGACGAGGTTCGAACTGGTGGCCAAGCTGGAGCCCGGCGCTGCCGCTAAGACGAAGTTTGATCGCAAAGAAAATTCGAATGTTCCCGCGAAGACTGTGGCCATCAAGCAGCCGGTAAAGACCCTGGAAGTCAAAGAATAGTTTCGTCCATTGTCCCCTGGGGTGGCGAAGCCGGACTTTTTCGGCAAAGGCTATCCCAGGGGCCATCGCTGTTTGGTGAACTTTTCGCCGAACCTAGGTAGTCCGCTCTTTGAATCCGCCTTGGTTGCTCGTCCTGGATTACATCCCAGTGCTCGAGAAAAACGCCGTCCTGGATGCGAAGGAGGTCGCCTACGACCCAGTCACCGGCATGGCGCCCGAATATCGTCCATGGACAATTACGAAGTCGCCTGCTCTAGCAACTCTTCGTTTTTTCTATCGGTTACAGGTCAACGCGTCCAACGTCCCTTTTTGAGGGATGGTGGGTCCTCCGGGATTCGAACCCGGAACCAACAGATTATGAGTCTGCTGCTCTAACCGTTGAGCTAAGGACCCGTCGCGCGGAACGACATGTTTTTCTCAAGCGTTCGCGGAGCTGCACGCGATTTTTTACCCTTAGTTTGAACACAGCATTGTAGCGTAACCCCGATATCTTTGTGCTGCGGAATCGCGCCGATGATTTGCTGCAAGCGCCGCCCCTCCCGAAATCATTGCAGCAGCCTGAAGTTAGCTGAAGATTTCTACTCAACGCAGAAGTGCTACTTTTAGGTGCTCGGAGAAAATGCTCGGATAGTGCCGATAAGCGATTTTGCTTTTTGGCGTCGCCCAAATTCCGATTCGATTCATATTCTGGGTTGTGGATGGGTAGGAAAGCGAGCTCGCGGGAGAGCTTCGCGCTAAACACGGGTGACCAGCCACGGCAAAAAGCTTGCACCGGATTTGCCGGTAATACATCAAAGGGAACTGAGGAAAGAGGATGGCTTGGAGACGTAGTGGGTTGCCATGCTGACTTTCCGTTTGCCACCGGATTGGCGATTCCGAGTTCCTACGTTTCGCCGGTCCGGACGGCATTATTGGCATGAGGCATCGCTAGCGAATTGAGATCGCGGCCTGGGTGAGCCCGGCGCCGCGATGCTTCGCAAAGGCAAGTTCGCGTAAATCAAGCCCGGGAAAACACTTCAAGGAGCTGTAGCTGTGTGGATCGTCAAAGTTGCTTTAGACCGGCCGTATACCTTCATCGTGCTTGCGCTGCTCATTTTGATTTTGAGCCCGCTCATGATCTTGCGCACGCCCACTGACATTTTCCCGAATATCACTATTCCGGTGATTGCGGTCGCATGGCAGTACACAGGAATGAATCCTGAAGAGCTGGAAGGGCGGCTCACGAGCACTTACGAGAGAGTTCTGACGACTACGGTAGACAACATCGAACACATAGAGTCGACCACCGTAAATGGCCAATCCATGGTCAAGCTGTACCTGCAGCCTGGGGCAAGTCTGGACACAGCGAATGCTCAGGTCACAGCCATATCGCAGACCGTGCTTCGCCAATTGCCGCCGGGAACGCTGCCGCCGCTGATCATCAACTACAGTGCTTCGAGCGTTCCGATTCTGCAATTGGGCATATCGGGACAAGGCCTCTCGGAGCAGCAGTTAAATGATCTTTCCCAGAATTTTCTCAGGCCGCAACTCGTCACGGTTCCCGGCGCGGTGATTCCTTTTTCCTACGGCGGCAAGCAACGCCAGATCATGGTCGATTTGAACGAGTCGTTGATCCAGTCCAAGGGGTTGGCACCGCAAGATGTTCTCAATGCGGTGCAGCAGCAAAATCTGATCCTGCCTTCCGGAACTGCAAAAATTGGCCAGTTTGAGTATGACGTTCGACTCAACGCCAGCCCAAGAACGGTTCCGGAGTTGAATGAACTTCCGGTAAAAGTGGTTGGGAACTCCACCATCTATCTTCGTGACGTCGCCAACATACGCGACGGCTTTGCCCCACAGACCAACGTGGTGCGGCAGGATGGCCATCGCGGCGCCCTGGTCACCATTCTGAAGGCTGGGAACGCTTCCACGATTGATGTTGTAAAAGGCATTCGCGCCCTGCTTCCGCGTGTCCAGCAGACACTGCCACCGCAATTAAAGATTGTGCCTTTGGCGGATCAGTCCGTGTTTGTTCGGGCTTCCGTGAACGGGGTCATACGCGAGGCGGTCATCGCCGCATGCCTCACCGGTTTAATGATCCTGCTGTTCCTGGGAAGCTGGCGCAGTACGTTGATTATCGCCGTTTCCATTCCGCTTTCCATTTTGACGTCTGTCATCGTCCTGGGCCTTCTTGGAGAGACCATCAACGTCATGACTCTCGGCGGGTTGGCCCTCGCCGTGGGAATCCTTGTGGACGACGCGACCGTCACGATCGAAAACATCGAGCGCTATTTCGAAGAAGGGCATGCGCAACGCGACGCCATATTCCAGGGCGCAGCGCAAATCGCTACCCCTGCTTTGGTTTCAACGCTTTGCATCTGCATCGTGTTCTTACCGATGTTTCTGCTGAGCGGTGTGGCTCGCTACCTTTTTGTTCCTCTCGCCGAAGCGGTGGTCTTTGCCATGCTCGCTTCCTACTTGCTTTCCAGAACCCTGGTGCCCACGCTGGCCATGTATCTGCTGAAAGCAAGGGCACACGGCGCGGCCACAAGGAACCCTCTCGTACTGTTCCAACGCGCATTTGAACGCGGATTCGAAAGGCTTCGGAGCACCTACCACACGCTGCTCGCGGCCTTCGTGCATCGGCGCCTCATCTTCATTCCTGTTTTTCTTGGAGCTTGCGCCGCGACATTTCTTCTTATCCCCTGGCTGGGCCAGGATTTTTTTCCAAACACCGATAGCGGCCAATTCATCCTTCATGTGCGAGCCAAGAGCGGAACGCGCATCGAGGAGACCGCGAAACTTTGCGATCTCGTCGAAGGCTCCATCCGGCGTGAAGTTCCCAGCGAAGAAATCGACAACATCCTCGATAACATCGGGTTGCCTTACAGCAGCATCAATTGGATGCACTCGACAAACGGGGTCATTGGCGCAGGCGACGGCGATATCCTGGTTTCTCTCAAGGAGAATCATCATCCGACCGCGGACTATATACGGCAGCTGCGCGAGACTCTGCCCCATGAATACCCCGGCGCGACGTTTTACTTCCTGCCCCCGGATATCGTCACGCAAGTCTTGAATTTTGGCCTGCCGGCGCCCATCGACGTTCAAATCGAGGGAGCTAATATCGAGGGCAACCGGGAAGTGGCGGCGCGGATGATGAGCGAAATGAAGAGGGTTCCAGGCATTGCGGACGTGCGAATTCAACAGCCCTTTGATTATCCGGCGCTGGATGTTTCGGTGGATCGAACCAAGGCAGCCCAAGGCGGCTATACGCAGCGAGATGTCGGCAACAGCATTCTGAACTCGCTGAGCGGCAGCTTCCAAATTACACCGGCGTTTTTTCTTAATTGGACGAATGGCGTGAGTTACAATCTGGTAACGCAAACGCCCCAGTATTCGGTGCAATCCTTGCAAGACCTGCAGAACACGCCGCTCAATTCGCCGGCCGCGAGCCATCCGGAAATTCTCGCCGATGTTGCTTCTCTACACCGAGCCAACGAGATGGAGGCCATCTCGCACTACAACATCCGCCGCGTTGTGGATATCTATGCCGCTGTTCATGGCCGCGATTTGGGAGCTGTGGGCCGCGAGGTCACCCGCATCGTGGATGACAATCGCAAATCTTTGCCACACGGCAGCTTCGTTTCAATCAAAGGCCAACTGCAAACTATGCGGAATTCCTATATCGGCCTGCTGGGCGGGCTGGTATTTTCCATCATTCTGGTCTACCTGCTGATCGTAGTGAATTTTCAGTCTTGGCTTGATCCATTCATCATTATTACTGCGCTTCCCGCCGCCCTGGCTGGCATCGTCGGTTTCCTGTTTCTTACGCATACAACCCTGAGTGTCCCGGCCTTGATGGGCGCGATTATGTGTATGGGAGTCGGCACAGCGAACAGCATTCTCGTGGTGGCTTTCGCGAAAGAGCGGCTTCTGCACCATGGAGACCCGATTGATGCAGCGATCGAAGCTGGGTTCACGCGCTTTCGTCCGGTGCTCATGACTGCACTGGCCATGATCATTGGCATGATTCCGATGGCGCTGGGCCTGGGAGACGGGGGCGAGCAAAATGCTCCGCTCGGGCGCGCCGTCATTGGCGGCCTGCTGTGCGCCACCTTTGCCACGCTGCTTTTTGTTCCCACGGTTTTCAGCTTGTTGCATGGGCGACGCGACGCGTCGGTCGCGGCGGCATCGTCGGACAACGAGCCCGCGCCCTCGCAAGCTTGAGCAGGAGGGAAACCGATGTCATCACACGAGGAAAATGTGACAGAAACTCCCGAATCACAATCGACTCACGCGGAGACCAGGCAACCGAGCCCGGAGGGGTCGCAACCCCAGCCGGGAATTAATCCCAGAACAGCAATCATCCTTGCAGTTGTCGCGCTCGCGGCTGTCGCTCTTCTGCTTTACTCCGGTATCCATTCGCGAGTGGCAGCCGAATCGCGGCTCAAGCAGCAAACGGAAGAAGCCTCTATTCCGACAGTTGCCGTGGTGCAGCCAAAAGAAGGCGCGCCGACCGATGAAATTGTGCTCCCAGGCGTTACGCAGGCGTTCATCGACTCTCCGATTTACGCGCGGACAAATGGCTATTTGCAGCACTGGTATTTCGATATCGGCGCACACGTGAAAAAGGGCCAATTGTTGGCGGTGATTGACACACCGGAAATTGACCAACAGCTACAGCAAGCTCGCGCGGACCTGGACACGGCCCAGGCTAACGTCGCCATTGCCAAAATTACCGCCGACCGCTGGCAGGGCCTCGTGAGTGACGGCTCGGTTTCCCAGCAGGAAACAGACCAAGCTGTCATCAACCTGAAAGCGGTGCAAGCGACGGTCCAATCCAACGCCGCCAACGTGCGGCGCCTGGAACAATTGCAATCCTTCGAAAAAATCTACGCCCCTTTTGACGGAATCATTACGGTCCGCAGCACAGATATAGGGGCCCTGATCGATGCGGGCGCAAGCACGCAACCCAAGGAACTCTTTCATATAGCGGCCACTCACACGCTGCGAGTCTACGTGGCGGTTCCTGAAGTGTATTCGCCGGGTATGCGGTCTGGTGCGTCTGCTGCCTTGACGCTCGATGAATTTCCGGCCGAAACCTTCCGGGGCAACATCGTCCGCAATACCAATTCCATTGACCTTGCTTCGCGCACACTGCTCGTCGAAGTTGATATCGATAATCCGACCGGCCGGCTCTTGCCGGGCGCTTATGTTTTTGTGCATCTGAAACTGCCCGACACGACGCACTCCGTGACCATACCCTCGAACGCGCTCATCTTCCGCAAGGAGGGATTGCAGGTTGCGCTCGCTCGCGACGGTAAGGCCCGGTTCGTTGCAGTGAAAATCAATCATGACTACGGCAACAGCGTGGAAATCAACTCGGGCCTGCAGCCGACGGATGCCGTGATTGTGGACCCATCGGATTCGCTCATCGATGGGACTCCGGTGCGCGTGAGCAAAAACACAGCAGGCGGTTCTGCCCCATGAAATATGCATTGGCTGCGTTTCGCTACATCGTTACAAGCATCGTGGCGCTGCTCTTCGTGCTGCTCGTTGTTGCTCTTGAGAGCTGCACGGTTGGACCGAAATATGTGAGGCCGAATGCCCCGACGCCTACGACCTATAAAGAACAACCCCCAGCCGCGAACAAAGGAAGCGAGCAGTGGCAGCCCGCCAACCCAGCAGACCAGGCTAGCCGTGGGATGTGGTGGGAGATTTTCGGCGATCCAGAACTCAACAAACTGGAAGAACAGGTTGCCACTTCCAACCAGAGCCTAAAAGTGTTCGATGCACGCTTCCGCGAAGCTCGCGCGGCGATACGCTTCCATCGCGCTACGCAGTTTCCAACCATATCTACCGCGCCGAGTGTTGCCTATACCAAGAATAGTGACTATTCGCCAGGATTTCCGTCGAAAGTCGAAGAGGCGCGCACAGGCGACTTCGTGCTGCCGTTCGATCTTTCCTATGAACTGGACCTTTGGGGCCGCGTGCGGCGAAGCGTTGCTGCCGCTCGTGAAGAAGCGCAAGCCACCGCCGGTGATTACGAGGCAGCCAAGTTGAGTCTCGAAGCAGAACTCGCCATGGACTATTTTGAGTTGCGCAGCGCCGATGCTCAGAAACAGCTACTCGACGACACCGTCAAAGCTTATACCGACAATGTCCAGCTCACGACCAATCGCTTCAAGGGAGGAGTTGCGCCGAGAGCGGACCTGGCTCAAGCACAAACGCAATTGGACACCACCCGCGTTCAGGATACGGATGTCACTGTGCAGCGAGCGCAATTTGAACACGCCATTGCGATCCTCATCGGCAAACCGCCCGCCGAATTCAGCCTGGCGGAAGTGCCGCTCAAGACTCAGCCTCCAAACATCCCGACGGGGCTGCCGTCAGAACTTTTGCAACGCCGTCCGGATATTGCCGCGGCGGAAAGGCGCATGGCGGAGGCCAATCAGCAAATCGGTATCGCTCGAGCAGCGTACTTTCCAACGGTCACGCTCAACGGAACGGCGGGCTTTGCCGGCACGCAAGGGTCCAACTGGTTTACCTGGCCGGCGGGATTTTGGGCGGTCGGTCCGGCACTCGCAGAGACTCTGTTCGATGCCGGACGGCGACGCGCTACTTCTGAATCGGCACGAGCAAATTACGACGGCTCCGTGGCGACCTATCGTCAGACTTCGCTAACGGCATTCCAGGAAGTCGAGGACAACCTCGCCGCATTGCGCATTCTCGAAAACGAAGCACAGCAGCAGGATCAGGCGGTCGCGTCGTCAAGGGATTCGCTGCACCTTTTTACGAATCGTTATAAGGGCGGAGTGGACGCTTATCTGCAAGTCATCACGGCGCAAACGACTGAACTCGCGAATGAACGGAATGCCATCGATATTCTCCGCCGACGTATGGATGCCAGCGTGCTCTTGGTCAAAGCTCTTGGCGGCGGATGGGACGCTTCCAAACTGCCGACCTTTGGCGCGCAACGCGTTAAGGACTATTGAGCTGGAAGAAGACAAACATCCCAGGAGCAGGCGCATGGAGTACTCTCTCCCGGAGATACTGCGGACCTGAAGATTTGGCCGCTAACGCTATTCGGAGACAGAGCGAATGCGTGCAAGTTGGCTTTCATCGCGTGCCGGAGTTGCTCCTATTTGGCTAGCCACCCAGGAGCCCATACGATTGGCGGCTTCGTTCATTGTCGAGAGAGAGTCGCGGCGAAGATAGTGATAGACGAGCGCGGCCGTGAAGGCATCCCCGGAACCTACGGTGTCCGCCACGGTGACTGGAATACCAGCATGCTGGTGCTTGGCGTACTCGCTGACCAGCAGACTCCCCCGGGCTCCACGCGTAATGCAAACCAGCTTTAGACGGAATGTGTGCAGGAGCCACTCGGCTGCAGACTCCTGGTCGTGAAATGGGAAACCGAGCAATTGCACGACCGTAGGCAACTCATCGTTATTCAGCTTGATGATGTCCGCCAGTTTCGCGAAATCGGCGAGAATCTGCGCGGAATAAAAGGACTGCCGAAGATTCACATCGAAGACGCGCGTGGTTTCCGTTCGGATGGAATTCAGAAAAGAGTACGTGGTCTCGCGAGACTGCGCGGAACGCTGGGCGAGCGAACCGAAGCAGACCGCGTCGGCCAGCTGCGCAAGAGTTTGCCACGCCGGTGTCCATTCAAAATAATCCCACGCGACCGGGGCAGCGATTCGAAAAGTCGGCTGTCCGTTTGCATCGACTTCGACTTGCGCGACTCCCGTTCGGCGCTCGGAATCCAGCTGGATGTACGATGTATTTAGTCCGAGATGTTCGAGGCGGCGCCTGGCATCTTCGCCGAGTGCATCGTCTCCCACACGGCTCGCGACCACTCCTTCATCGCCAAGCAAATTCGTCATGTAAGCAAAATTAGCTGGCGCTCCGCCGAGCTGGCGGCCTTCCGGGAAAATATCCCAGAGCAATTCTCCTAGTCCGACTGTGGTGAATTTTTTCATGGAACAGCCTGTACTTCCCCCTGCAGACAGCCTTTCATCTGAAGCCGAAGCATACAGCTCAATTCCATCGCCACAAAGTGCATGTGTCAAAAAAGAATGCTCGCCGTCGCCCCCAGCCCTCAAACGAAAAAGTAGCTCGCTGCCTTCCTCGCTTCATAATAAAATCCCATTTCCTGATGTCGCCCCATGAAGCTGAAACCCAAGCCGAAGCCACAAATCAGACTCGTAAAAAAATCCTTCCATGCCACGCTGGAACGTTTACGCTCAAATCTCGGTTGGACGGTAGTTTGGATTCCGTTCGACGTTCATAAAGTCTGGGGCAGCCGCGGTCGCCTGAAAATCCGAGGCGAAATTAACGGCTTCTCCTTCCGCACCTCTCTTTTCCCGACAAAGAAAGGCGAACACTTTTTGCTGGTCAATAAAAAAATGCAGGAAGGGGCTGGCACAACGGAAGGTTCGACCGCAGAAATCTGGCTCGAGCCGGACCTCGAAGAACGCGTCGTCACGATTCCCGCCGAAATGAAACGCATCCTGGCGGAGGATCGTTCCTTTCGTTCTTGGTTCGAAACACTCAACTACTCCGTTCGCAAATGGATTACCGACTGGGTCACGCAACCCAAGAGCTGCGCGTCTCGCATCCGCCGCGCCGAACAGGTCGCCGAGCAACTCTTCTCCGCGATGGAAGCCGAGCGCGAACTTCCTCCAGCCTTGAAGCTGGCGTTCACTCGCGATCCTCGCGCTCTCGTTGGATGGAATTCTATGTCTCCCTCTCATCGCCGCGGCCAATTGATCGCCATTTTCTACTACCGCTCGCCCGATTCGCGCGCTCGCCGTATCGAGAAAGTCGTCGAGGAAGCCATTGCTCTCGCCGAGAAAAAACTCAATCCATAAATACAAAAATCGAGCGAACTACTTCAAAACATCAACACCCGCCTTCGCGCACTGTGCATCTTGCGAGCTAGCCATGCCCGACACTCCCATCGCTCCCACAATCTTCCCGTCCATCACCAGGGGAATCCCCCCTTCGACCGCCACGACTCCTTTCAAACTCAAAACGCGCAACCCCTCTCCGCCAGCCGCCAGGACATCCTGAAACGCTTTCGTTGGCCGCTTAAAAGCCGCCGCGCAACGCGCCTTGTCAATCGCCACCTGCGCGCTGCCCAATTGCGTGTTGTCCATTTTCTCGTAGTAAACAAGGTTCCCGCTTGTGTCCACGATCGCAACCGCTATGGTCCAGTGGTTCTTCTCTGCTTCCGCCAACGCAGGCGCCGCGGCCTTCCTGGCATTTTCCAAACTCACATTCGCACCATACGGAAGGGGAGCCGGCGACGGTGTTGGCGCGGGCGTCTGCGCCTTCGCGATCGCCAATCCACAAAGCAATATCCCCGCCGCAAAAACCCGCGTCACCAGCGTTCTCTTCGACATGCGCATTCCTCCTGAAATTTCAGAGCACGAGTTCGCCCATCAGCAACAGCCGTCACACTATATCGAAACTCGCTCGTTCTTTGTCTAACCTTAATAAATTACGCTTCATTAGCTGACAGAAAACAGCCTCGCCTCTTGCTTTTCAAGGCAGCGTGCCACAATAACAGTGATGTCATCGTGCTGTTCATAAGGACTGTGTCGCTTGACCTCCTCTACAATCGCTTCAAGCAACCCTCGCGGTGACTTTTCTCGGTGCCGCATCAACACCTCAACTAACCGTTGTTCTCCAAATTCCTGCCGCGCCTCATCAAACGATTCCGTAACACCGTCCGTATAGATGGCAAGCGTGTCACCGGGCGAAAGCTGCCGCTCGCAAACGTCGCAATCCCATTTCTTAAACAACCCCAGCGGAGTTCCCGTCGCGCCAAGCCGTTCCATCTCTCCGCCGACGCGCATCAATAACGCTGGCAAGTGTCCACAACTTGCATACCTCAGTCTGCCGAGACCGCTGTCATACTCCGCAAAAAATAGCGTGGCAAAAGCCCCATCCGAAGTATTTTCGTAGAACAGTTGATTGACGGCCCGCAGGAATTGCTGCGGTTGATCCAAAGCAATCGAGCACTGGCTCCGTAAATTAGCCTGCAAATTGGCCATCAGCAGGGCTGCGGCGATTCCTTTCCCTGCGATGTCTCCGAGCACCAGCCCCAGCCGTCCTTCGCCCAAATCAAGAAAATCGTAATAATCCCCGCCAACCTGCCGAGCTTGCAGGCAAGTGCCACAGTATTCGAGCGTGGTCGCGGACGGCAGTTTTTGTGGGAACAACCTGGCTTGAACTTCCTTCGCAATTTCCAGTTCCTGCGCCGAGCGGCGCTCTGCCTCCACCTTTTCGATTAGCGCCCGCCTCTGCGCCTCCACCGCTTGTGTTACTTCATCAAAGCTCACTAGCGAGAAGCTATTCCCATCGACGTCCCGGAACCGCGCAATGACCTCGCCCCAAATCGGCGCTTGCTGCCCCAACAACATCGGCCCACCCGTTGACGTCTGCACCGCCTTCTGCCGGTCATACTTGATGCGCTTCAGCTTTGGCGCGCTGTGAAATCGTACTCCGCGCTTGCTCCACTCCCGAAACTTTGCCGCCACATCCTCCGCAACAAAAACCACTTGCGTGGCTCTGCCAATCAGTTTGTGCTCTTGCGAACTCGGCCTCGGCACAATCAGCGACAGAATCGCGGTTCCATCCGGCGGCGACACCGCCACCCACCGCTCTCCTGATTGCAAGCGCGCATCAAATGCCAAATTGAATCCAAGCTGGTCCAGGTAAAATCGAAGGCTCCGCTCCTGATCGCGAACGTAGATATTCACGCAGTGCAGCCGCAAATACTGTTCTTGCTTGCTCAGCGGAATGGCAGCCCGCATCGCCTCAATATGGGAAGGAGCATCACTCATGGCCGTCATTATATATGCCCGGAAAGACGCCGACACCGCCCCTTAATGCGGCGCTGGGTCCAGGCCCCTGCTCAACACTCCACTTCCCCGCTAAGTCTCGCTCTCCCGCTGAATGGACACGTAAATCGGCCCTGCCCCAAACGTGCTCACCAGAAACCAGGTAAATCGGCCCGCCCTGCTCGCCGTGCTGAACTTCAAGTGCCCTCCCGACGCCACATCCAACTCCAAAGTCTTCCAATTCCAGGTATTGTCCACCCGTAACCGATGGTGACCCGCTGTCACCGGGACCGTGATCGTGTCTCCGTAATACAGCTCCCCCACATTTTCTCCATCCAACTTCACGATAATCTGACGCTGCTGCACATCCCTGGGAGACACCCGCCGAATCGTGATGCTCGCATCCGATTTTAGAGTCGGAGAGGCCATTCGGATTCACCTGGATAAAACGCTGTATTTTGCTACCTTTCAGCGACTTAGATGCTACGGCCCTTCCAAAAAACAATAATTTCTTCCGGCCAGGTCCTTCTGCACATTCCGCGCGTCCTCTGCTACAATCCCGTCCATGAAACGACGCACATTGCTCCAAGCGCTCCCCGCTGCAGCCCTACTTCCCGGGGCAGTCCTGGCTGCTTCGGCCAAGGAATCCTCTGCTATCATTGGCGAAAGCCCCGCCGATAGCGCCACCATGGTCTACGAGCTCCGCGTATATCACACGTACGAAGGCAAGCTCGACGACCTCCTCCGCCGCTTCCGTGAACACACCATGGCCCTGTTTGAAAAGCACGGTATCAAGAACATCGCCTATTGGACTCCGACCGACGATCCGCTAAAAGGCAAAACACTCGTTTACATCATCGCGCATCCCAGCCGCGATGCCGCCACCGCGAACTGGAAATCTTTCCAGGACGATCCCGATTGGAAACAAGTCCGTGACGCCTCCGAAGCCGCCGGCAAAATCGTAGAAAAAGTAGAGTCCACCTTCATGTCCCTAACCGACTTCTCCCCAAAAATCAGCTAAAATGTAGTGGCGAACCTTTAGGTTCGCGCCTTCTGATCTGTAGATGCACTCGAACTGCGACTTATGCGAAGCGAACCGGTTCGCCGCTACAAGACGTCTTCGGACTGCGATCCTATTCGCTTTCCAGCGTAGCCAATCTTCCCTGCAACCACCGCCGCACCGCCTCATCCCGTTCCAATCCAATCGCCATCTCATAGGCTTTCTGAGCCTCGTCCACTTCCCCACTCCGAGCCAAAAGCTCTGCCCGCGCCGCCCAATAAGGCTGATACTCCGCCAACCTCCCGTCCCCCGCCACTCGGTCCATGGCCGCAAGGCCAGCCGAGGCCCCTTCCGTTTCCGCAACCGCCAAAGCCCGATTGATCGCCACTACGGGGGAGCAAGAAATCGTCAGAAGCGCATCATAAAGTCGCACCACTTCCCCCCAATTCGCCCGATTCGTCCTTCGCCGGCAAACGTGCGCGGACTGTATCGCCCCCTCTAACTGATACCTCCCAATCTGCCCAAGCCCGCTCGCCCGCAATAAGAGCGCTTCAGCCTCCGCAATCATCCGCCCATCCCAAACCTTCGGATCCTGTTCAGCCAAAGGCACATATTCCCCGCGCGCATCGCGCCGTGCCCGCCTGCGTGCCTCTGCATGCAGCATCAGCGCCAGCAAACCCATCGCTTCCGGCTCATCGGGCAACAACTCCACAACCACGCGTCCCAAAAATATCGCCTCTTCCGTCAAATCCCGCCGTGTCACATCCGTCCCTGCTGCGTCGCTCCATCCCTCCGCAAACGCACCATAGATTGCATCGAGCACTGTCTCCAGCCGATCTCTCAGTTCCTCCCGCTCTGGAATCCGAAACGGTATGCCCGCCTCCCGAATCTTGTTTTTCGCCCGCACCAGGCGCTGACCCATCGTCGTTGGCGAAATCAGAAACGCCGAGGCAATCATCGCTGCATCAAGCCCCATCACCGCTTGCAGCATCAACGGGGCCCGAATCCCCGCCTCAATCGCCGGATGCGCGCAAGCAAACATCAAAGCCAGCCGCTGGTCCGGAATTCCCGCATCGTTCGCAGCTGCCGCCCCCAGACCTTCGGCCATCACGCGAATCTCCTCCGCCGCAATTTCCCCGCGCTTCCGTCCCCGCGCCATATCGACAAATTTTCGCCGCGCCACCGTCAAAAGCCACCCTTCCGGGTTTGACGGACACCCATTCTTCGGCCAATCCGCCAAAGCCGCCGCAAAGGCTTCCGATAGCGCATCTTCCGCCCCTGCGACATCCCGCGTCCGTGCGGCGAGAAAAGCAACGAGCTTGCCGTAACTCCGGCGCGCCACTGCATCCGCCGTTATTCCGACAAGCCCGTCGCCATCATGCAATTTCATTTACTCACCGGTTCGTCGCCACCAGAAAGGTACGACTTCACTCTTTGGAAAGAGCCAATCGTAAAACCCTGCGGATTCCAGGAGGTGTGCTCCCGTTTTTGCGGCCCTCACGGTGAACCTAAACCCTTTACATGCAACACTGACATGCCATCTCGCAAGTGTTGCATCCAAAGGACTTACGAGAGTTCTAAGTCCTTCAAATGCAACACTTACAAAAAGTGCAGAGGGCCCAATGCAACACTTGCTTCCAAATTCCAGCCCTGCTTCACAGCTGGAATGGGCACTTTGTAGCTCAAGCCTTTGCCGCAGCAGCCGCCCAAGTTGGGCGCACCTCGACAATCCCATGTCCGGCCCCAGGGCACCGCGCCGCCCAAGCCAGCGCCGCATCCAGATCAGGCACATCAATCAAGTAGTACCCGCCAAGCTGCTCCTTCGTCTCGGAATACGGTCCATTCAGCAACTGCGACTTCCCGTTCGTCACTCGCACTGTAGTGGCCGTCGCAACCGGCGCCAGCCGGTTGCTCCCCCTGAGCACTCCAGCCTTCTGCAAGGCCTCCGTGTAAGCCATATACGCCGCCATCCCCTGTTGTTGCTGCTCCTTCGTCATGTTCATCCAGCCGCCTTCTTCCGCATACAGTATCAATAGATATTCCATCGTGATCCTCCTTAAGGTTGTTTGGCGCCCCTCTAGTCCGCCATTAGAATGACGCTCAGGGTCCTCCCATTTCGACAACCGCTCCGCCAAATCCGCCGTCCGTGATTGTAGCAACGAAATCGAGGCCGCGAGTTCACGGGCTTGGTAGCGACATTTCCCTAACCAGGTGCCCCGAACCGGGAGTTCGCGTCCAGTCTTCCAAGCGATGCGAATTGCCCGCGCGAAAATGCGGGGGTAGAATCTTCGTGACGGTCGGTAAACGCACGGAGGCTCCATGATTTCGTTTCATTTGAATGGAAAACCAGTTCAGGTTGAAGTGGATCCAGCGACGCCTCTCCTGTGGGTTCTGCGGGAATCCCTCGGTCTGACCGGAACGAAATACGGTTGCGGCATGGCACTTTGCGGAGCGTGCACCGTACACCTTGAGGGAGAGGCCATTCGCTCTTGCGTTGCCCCGCTTTCCCGAGTCGAGGGCAAACAAGTGAAAACGATCGAAGGTTTGTCGGACGATCTTAGCCATCCACTCCAAAAAGCCTGGATCGAGCTCGACGTTCCGCAATGCGGCTACTGTCAGTCGGGACAAATCATGAGTGCCGCCATACTTCTGTCCAAGATTCCCAAGCCAACGGACACCGATATCGATGAAGCGATGTCAGGCAATATCTGCCGATGCGGAACCTATCCGCGAATACGTCGCGCTATCCATCGTGCCGCCGAATTGGCGAAGGACAAGGCAGCGGCCGATAGAGAAAGCCCAGTCAACGAATACTCCGCGGCAGAGGCCGGTCGATGAGTGCGCCGGCAATGGTTGACCGACGCACGTTTCTGAAAACGGCCACAACGGCGGGCGGAGGTTTAATCGTTGCGCTCTATGCACCTGGATTTTCCGCGCAAGAACAAACGCCCAAGCCTGATCCGATTCGTCCATTTGCGTACATAAAAATTGCTTCGGACGAGACCGTCACAATCGTCGCCAATCATTCGGAGATGGGCCAGGGCGTCTATACAAGCTTGCCCATGCTATTGAACGAAGAGCTCGAAGCAGATTGGTCCAAGATTCGCGTCGAATCAGCACCGGTCGACGCGGTTTATAACCATCCGATGTTTGGTTTACAAATGACTGGTGGCAGCACGACGACAGCGGCCGAATGGGATCACTACAGAAAGCTGGGAGCTGCAGGTCGAACCGTTCTAGTCGAAGCTGCAGCCCAACAATGGAAGGTGCCCGCCAGCAGCTGTCGAGTTGAAAAAGGAATGGTCATTCATGCAGCAACGTCGAGAAAAGCCAGTTATGGCTCACTCGTCGAGGTGGCATCGACAATTCCGGTCCCGGGCGATGTTCCGCTGAAACAGCCAAAGGATTTTACTTTGATCGGAAAGTCCACGCGACGCCTGGACACGCCGACCAAAACGAATGGGACGGCTCAGTTCGGTATTGACGTCGTCATTCCCGGAATGATGACCGTTCTAATCGCACGGTCTCCCGTGTTCGGCGGGAAGCTAGCCAGCTTCGATGCGAGCGAAACGCTGCAAGTACCGGGAGTAAAAGCCGCCGTGCAAGTTCCTTCGGGCGTCGCCGTCATTGCCGAGCGCTTCTGGCCCGCAAAACTTGGACGCGAGAAATTGAAGACAAAATGGGACGAGGGCGAAAACGCGAACCTATCCACCACGAAAATGCTGTCCGACTTCTCCGCACAGTCGTCTGCGCCGGGATCGCTGGCAAAGAAAGTGGGCGATCCGCAAGCCGCGTTGGCATCCGCCACCAGGAAGATAACGGCAGAATACGATGTGCCGTATCTTGCCCATGCCATGATGGAGCCGTTGAATTGTGTCGTCGATCTCAGGGATGACAGCTGCGAAATTTGGACGGGCACTCAATTCGAGACCGTCGATCGGGCCAATGCCGCGAAGACTGCAGGGCTTGCTCCCGAAAAAGTCAAAATCCACACCACTTTATTGGGTGGAGGCTTTGGTCGCCGCGCAAATCCCTCGTCGGATTTTATCGTAGAAGCTGTGCAAGTTGCGAAAGCCGCCAAAGTCCCCGTGAAAGTAATGTGGACCAGAGAGGATGATATGCAGGGCGGCTGGTATCGGCCGATGTGGCACGATCGCTTCGTTGCTGGTCTGGACGCAGACGGAAATCCTGTCGCTTGGACACACACAATCGTTGGCCAGTCGATTATGGCCGGTACTCCGTTTGAGGCGTTTGCGGTCAAGGACGGTGTTGATTCTGCTTCCGTCGAGGGCGCGGCCGACCTGCTCTACGGCATTCCGAATCTTCAGGTCGATCTGCATTCTCCGCGGATCGGTGTCCCGGTACAGTGGTGGCGTTCCGTGGGGCATTCTCATACAGGATTTTCGGTTGAAGCGTTCTTCGACGAAGTCGCCCATGCGGGTGGCAAAGATCCGTATCGCCTCCGCCAGGCTCTGCTGGCAAAACAACCGCGAATGCTGGCGGTGCTGAACTTGGCAGCACAAAAGGCCGGCTGGGGTAAACCCCTGCCGAAAGGCGTAGGTCGCGGCATCGCCACGCATTTTTCGTTCGATAGTTATGTAGCTCAGGTTATCGAAGCCTCGGTCGAGAAAAATGGTAATGTTCGCGTCCATCGCGTCGTGTGTGCGTTGGATTGCGGCCGCGTTGTGAATCCCGACACGGTGAAAGCTCAAATGGAGGGGGGCATCAATTTTGGTTTGACCGCGGCCTTAAAAACTGAAATCACTCTCGAGAACGGCCGCGTCCAGCAGACCAATTTCAATGATTATCCGATGTTACGGATGTTTGAAGCTCCGTCCATCGAGGTTTTTATTGTGCCAAGCGAAGAGAAGCCGACCGGTGTCGGAGAGCCAAGCGTCCCGCCCGTAGCTCCAGCCCTCGTAAACGCGATCTTTGCTGTAACAGGCAAGCGCCTGCGCCGCCTGCCTATTCGGGCGAGCGATCTCCCCGGTGCGGGGGTGAATCCGTGAACCAATCCTCTGGATTGCGCGCTTACTCTCTTGGTTTGCTAATCGCGAGTGTTTGCCTGATTACTGCAGGAGCATTTTCAGAGACGCTCGGTACATCATCACCAAAGCCGGACGTGAATGAGTCCAAGGGAGCGTTTCTACAGGTTTACACCGTTCTAACGTCGCCGCGCTGCCAGAATTGCCACCCTGCTGGCGATGCACCTCTTCAGGGTGACGACAGCCATGTCCACCTGCAGAATGTTAAGCGCGGAACGGATGGCCATGGGGCGAGTGCGATGCGCTGCAGCGCTTGCCATCAAGATAAGAATTTGGCCGGAGCGCACATGCCGCCGGGCAATCCGAAGTGGGGCCTGCCGCGTCCCGACCAAAAAATGGTCTTCGTCGGGCGGTCTCCGGCAGCTCTCTGCAATCAGCTTAAGGATCCGAAAGAAAATGGTGGCCGGTCTCTTGAACAACTCTTTGACCACGTCGCGCACGATGACCTGGTTGGTTGGGGCTGGAACCCAGGGGATGGCAGGTCACTACCCCCTTTATCGCGCGAACAAACGGCTAATGCGATGCGCACATGGATAGCAGGCGGAGCAGCCTGTCCTGACGCAGGCACGCGTTAATATCAGCCATAACTTTTCTTCGCGGACTTTAGCCGCTCGAATTTCACCGCCCGCACAATTCCCGTACCCTCTTTGACCACGATCAATTGATTCGGACTCACATCCTTCAAAGTATCCACCGTCCCGCTCGGCCAGCGAATTTCCAGCAACTCCACCTTCTCGGCTTTCCCAATCCCGAAATGCACGCGTAAGTCATTCTGCGAAATGTAGCTCCCGCCGCTTCGCACTTCGTCAATTTGCTGGTGCGGCTTTGCTTCTGCGGGAGGATGCGTCACACAACGCAAACGCGCCCCGATTCCACTGCGATTCGATTTTGTTCCAATCGTTTTTATCTTCAGCCAGTTATTCTCCAGCCGCGAATCGCAGCGCAGCAGCTGAGCGAAATCATTGACCGTGTTTACCACCACGTCTATATCGCCGTCGTTGTCGAAATCGCCGAAAGCCGCCCCCCGCGAGGCGACCGGAACCATGATGCCCGAGCCGGCTTGCGACGAAACATCTTCAAAATGGCCGTTTCGCATATTGCGGTACAGAATTTTCTGCTGTGCATAGCCCGCTTCGGACCGCAGATCCGCGACTTCGGGATAAACGTGGCCGTTGCAAATCAAAATGTCCGGCCAGCCGTCGTTGTCCATGTCGAAAAAGCCGCAGCCCCAGCCAAGAAACTGGGTGTGCTTTGCGAGCCCAGCGGAAAAAGTGGCATCCTCAAAATTTCCGCGGCCGATCCCGTGATAGAGCGACGGGGTGTCGCCGGCGAAGTTGGTTTTAACGATATCGAGATTCCCGTCCAGGTCGTAATCCGCGGCGGAGACGCCCATGCCTGCTTGTGGCTTGCCGTCCGCGCTCAGCGCGCATCCCGTTTCCATGGCGACGTCGGAAAATGTTCCATTCCTGCGATTTTCATAGAGGGCGCTGGCCGTCGAATCGTTCGCGACATAAATATCCGGCCAGCCGTCGTTGTTGAAGTCAGCGGTGAGCACGCCAAGCCCGTACGTTCCGTTCGCCTGATAAATTCCAGCCCGCTCGGAAACATCGCTAAACGTACCGTCGCCATTATTGTGAAACAAAATGTTTCTCCCACCCTGCAGTCCCGGCGGGCCACACGCCACAAGCACGCCTTTGTAATTGCAAGGCCCGGACTGGGGCACGGGCGCGGTCGCCAGATCCATATCAATGTAGTTCGCGACAAAAAGATCCAGATGGCTGTCGCGATCATAATCGAGAAAAGCGCAGCCGGTGTTCCAGCGCTTTCCATTGGTGGCCAATCCGGCTTTCTCCGTAACGTCAGAGAATGTGCCGTTCCCGTTGTTGTGGTACAAAACATTCTTTCCGAAGTACGTGACGAAGAGATCGTCGAAGCCGTCGTTGTCATAATCGCCGACGCACACGCCTTGCCCCCAGCCGGAATGAATGAGCCCTGCTTTTTCGGTTACGTCGGTGAATGTGCCGTCGCGATTATTCTTGAAAAGATGCGAAATCGGTTCCTGCCCTTTGGGGAAGCCATCCAGGCGCCAGCCGTTCACGAGAAAAATGTCGAGCCAGTCGTCGTTGTCGTAATCGTAGAAAGCGACTCCGCAGCCGGTTGTCTCAAGCAAATATTTATTTTTGTGTTCGCCGCCGAAGATTGTCTTGGCATTTAGGCCGGATTCGCGCGCGACGTTAAGAAAGCTGACGCCAATTTCTTTTGGCGGAGGCGGACTGGAATGACCGGGTGCCGTAACGGACTGACTTGAACGAAGAGGACGTGCAAGCGCCAGGACTTTTTCAAGCGGGAGAACGAGCGCGGAGTGGCTAAGAGATTTAAGAAATGTACGACGTGAGGAAGACAAATGGAACGGCACCTTCCCTAGCCTGGCTCGCGCCAGGATTTAGTCCTGTTCCACATTGTACGTCCAAAGCCGCGATACAAACTGAGGCGCTAGAGAGAATCAGGGGAATTCTTGAGCGATGGCGAAAGCGGAACTGGCTCCCGGCCCGAAAGAGTTTTCCAGCCCCGGCGCGAGAGGCTCCAGAAAATAAAATAGCCAGAAAGCGCCGCGCAAACCAAAAGGATGAAACCCGGAAGCCATTCCTGCAGCACGATTTCACCGATCCCAAACATGGCAGAGTAGATCAGCGTGCAACCCATAATCCAGTCGAAGGCATTGGCAGCGAGGTCGCGGACCGGCGGCATTTCCGGAGCAAGAGCGGCGATATGCTTCCAGCCGTGGACCGTGGGATGGACGCGACGATAAAACTTGAGGAGAAGCTGTTCGGGCTCAGCGGGCGTGACGAGCGTCGTGATGATCCAGACAAGCGTGGTGACGCCGGCAGTAATCAACGCAGTTTTGGCGAACACCACGGAATCGTTGCCGGCGAAATGAACGCGCGTAAGCGAAAGGGACACGACGAACGCTGCGATCATGGACGAGATTTCACTCCACGCGTTGATGCGCCACCAATACCAGCGAAGCAGCAGAACGCCGCCGGTGCCTGCGCCCATGCCAAGAAGAAGCTGCCAAGCTGCTTGAATGGAATTGATGTGCGCGGCGGTGTAGCCGCTTAGAATGACCAGCATAACGATAAACAGCTTGCTGACGAAAACGTAGTGCTTGTCGTTTCCATGCTTGACGATGAAGCGGCGATAGAAATCGTTGATGAGGTAGGAAGTTCCCCAATTGAGCTGAGTGCCCACAGTAGACATGAAGGCGGCGAGAAAAGCGGCGATCATAAGTCCGCGCAGAGCGGGAGGCAGATAGTCGCGCATGATCATCACGTAGCCTTTTTCGGGCTCGGCGGCGAATTCGGCGCTGGGGTGAAGGCCACCATGCACGGAATAAACGGCGACGGCGACGAGGCCGGTGACGATCCAGGGCCATGAGCGCATGGCGTAGTGCGCGATGTTGAACCACAATGTGGCGCCGAGAGAGTTTTTTTCGTCCTTGGCGCTGAACATACGCTGTGCAACGTAGCCGCCGCCCCCAGGCTCCGCGCCGGGATACCAATCGGCCCACCACTGTACAGCGAGAAAGAGAGCAAAAGTCAGTACGGGGAGAGTCCACAGCGCGTCGGTGGTCCAACCGAGATGGAACGAAGGGAAAAAGGAAAGTATGTTGCTGGTGGTTTGGCCAGAAACACGCGCGGCAGCGCCGACTTGCGACAGTTGAATTTTGAGTAGAGCCATGCCGCCGAGTTTCGATACAGCGACCCAGGCGAGGACGATGATCATGGTCATCTTCAGCGCGAACTGGAAGAGATCCGTCACCAGGACTCCCCAGAGGCCGCCGATGAATGTGTAGATACCGGTGAATGGCACGAGAATGAGGACACAGATGAGAAGCGCGGTGTGAGCCGGAGCGCCGAGCGTATATTGAAAGAATTCGTGGCCGCCAAGACCGATGGAGAGAACGCGTCCTTGGGCAATGACGTCGCCGAGAAGAACGGTTGTAATGCTGATCATAGCTTTGATGACCCAGCCGAGGATCAGGCAGTTCATTAGTGCGCCGAGATAGAGGGCGCGGAAACCGCGCAGAAAAGCGGCAGGCTTTCCACTGTAACGGAGTTCCACGAATTCGATGTCCGTGAGAATCTCGGAGCGGCGCCAGTAACGCGCGAAAAAGAAGACGGTCATCATGCCCGAGAGGCAGAGCGACCACCAGAGCCAGTTACCCGAAATGCCATTGCGCGCGACGAGGCCGGTGACGAGGAGCGGCGTATCCGCGGCGAAAGTCGTCGCGACCATGGAAGTGCCCGCGAGCCACCAGGAAACGTTGCGGCCGGAGACAAAAAACTCCTCGGTGCTGCCGGAAGAACGCCGTCGATAGTAAAGACTGATCAGCAGATTGAGGAGCAGGTAGGCGGCGATGACGATCCAGTCGGTGGCGGTGAGGGCCATATTTCGTTTTGCTCCGCGAAATGCGCGTTGTGTTTGATTTGCAGGCGGCTTAGTATACTGCTATATAGCTCTCGAAACGCAAGGTAAATGAAGCCGCGCGCGATTTTACTCTTATAGGGGCGCATTGCGAGGATATTTTGAAGTGATTTTTGAAAGGGCATCGGGTGATATATATAGCACGCGGGGTTGGTTTGAGAATGGGTGTTGCTAACAAAGAGCTCGCCAAGGGCGGGGGGAATCCGGGACGCAAATGCTTGTACTTCTGACGCCAGGCTACGAAGAACTCAGCCGTGAAGCCGCGCGCATCGTTGCGAATGCGGTTCGCGGCAATCCCGCCGTCACGCTGGGGTTGGCGACCGGCAGCACAACGCTCGGAATGTATAAGGAGCTGGTGCGGCTTCACAAGGAGCACGGGCTCGATTTTTCGAGAACCACGACGTTCAATCTGGATGAGTACCTCGGCCTATCCGCTGAACATCCGCAAAGTTTCCACCATTTCATGCACGAACATTTCTTTGACCACGTGAACGCTGATGCCTCGAGGATTCACATCCCCGAAGGAAAAATCGCCGGCGATTATGAACAATACTGCCTCGGCTATGAACGCGCCATCCGCGAAGCAGGCGGAATCGATCTGCAAATTCTCGGCATCGGGCGCAATGGCCACGTTGGATTTAACGAGCCAACTTCGAGCTTCGGTTCAAGGACGCGTCTGAAAGTCCTGACAAGCGAAACGATCGAAGACAATCGCAAATCCTTTGCGTCCGGCGAAGAAGTTCCGGAGTGCGCCATTACGATGGGCGTGGGTACGATTCTCGAAGCGCGGAAAATTTTATTGCTCGCGACGGGAGCGGCCAAAGCCGAAACGGTGGCGCAAGCTATCGAAGGCCCGATTACCGCCTCGGTGACGGCTTCCTGCCTTCAGCTTCATCCCGACGTAACGTTTGTGATTGACGAAGCGGCTGCCGCGCGCCTGACGCAGCGCGAATATTATCGCCGCGTGATGGAAATGACCGCCCGACTGACGCCCCACAGAATGGCCTGAGCCCGGCGTTTGTTTGGCTATGCCGAGGCACCACTGGCGACATTCGCCGCGAGTCAGGTAAACTAAGCAGTCACCCGATCTCAGACCCAGCAAAGGAAAACGCCATGGGCAATCGCGACGTAAGAAGCCGAGAAAAAAAGAAGCCAAAGAAAAAGGACATCAAGCCGGCGTACCAACCCGCGCGGCCAACCGCGGTTTATAAGCCTACCCCGCCGCCAACTGCTCCGCCATCCAACGAACCGCCAAAACAGTAATTGATTGGGGGGGGGCACGGCTTGCCGTGCCCGTCTTTCTCTGTTTACCCGGAGAGACGAGGGATCCAGCCCCTGCCCACATTGCTTTGGCGTCCCGTCTCGCCTCCGTCGCTTCCCCTTCCGCCACTCCTGTTCGTTCCTCGGCCGCTCGTTTCCTGTCGCCCGCTAACCGTTAACCATGTGCGTATGACGTGTCTTTCCAACCCAACAGACACTCCCAGCACACACTTGCTCACACATTCGCACCAAGGGCGTCTATGCCCACAAGGGTGGTCCACTGCCGCGTTCCGTCGCGTCAGTCGGCTTGGTACAGGCAAAATTTAGGAGGGGTGCATTCATGAGCAGGGTTTTTAGAGTTCTAGTTGGTTTCGTCGTCGCGGCGGGATGTTTTGCAGGACAAGCAGACGCTCAATTCAAAAGCGGGGCCCAGCCCACGGAGCTGAGCATCCCGCGTGTCAGCCAGCGGGGAAGCGTCACGCAACGTGTTGGGCTGACGGACATTACTATCGTCTATTCCCGCCCAGCCGTCGGCGGCCGCGAAATCTGGGGAAAAATCGTTCCTTATGGAAAGGTGTGGCGCGCCGGAGCGAATGAAAACACGACCATCAGCTTTACCGACGATGTTTCCATCGAAGGAAAGCCGCTCGCCGCCGGCACCTACGGCCTGCATGCGATTCCCGATCAGGATCAGTGGGTCATTGTCTTCTCGAAGAACTCGACTTCATGGGGCAGTTTCAGCTATGACGAAAAAGAAGATGCGCTCCGCGTCACCGTGAAACCGCACGCCGCCGAATTCACTGAGCTGGTGACCTACGATTTCGACGACGTGAAACAGGATTCGTCAACCGCCGTTCTGCGCTGGGAAAAGATTGCGGTACCCTTCCAGATTTCAGTGGACACGAAAGCCGTCGTCCTGCGCAGCATAAAAAATGAGCTGCGCAACGTCGGCGGATTCACGTGGGCGGGTTTCGACGAGGCAGCCAACTGGTGCCTCGACAACAATTATAATCTCGAGCAAGCATTGAAGTGGGAAGACACTTCCATTCAGAACGAAGAACGCTTCGAGAATCTTCTCACGAAATCACAGATCCTGGTGGCTCTCGGAAAAACAGAGGAGGCGAACGCGACGCGTGCCAAAGCGCTCGACAAAGCGAGCGGGCTACAGCTGCACGTTTATGGACGCGGCTTGCAGATTCAGAAAAAACAGGACGAAGGGTTCGCCGTCTTCAAAATCAACGTCCAGAAGCACCCGAACGAATGGTATACGCACGGTGAGCTGGCGCGCATGGCGTCTGCCAAAGGGGACTTTCCAACCGCGTTAAAGGAAATGAAGCTGGCGCTCGCCGGCGCTCCGGACGCAACCAAGAATCAGATCCAGGGCCTGATCGCTCGCCTCGAGAAAAACCAGGACATCAACCCCATCTAGGCTGCTTAAACTCGATCAGGGTGTGATGCCGCCGAAGCAGAGATATTTGATTTCGAGGTATTCATCCATTCCGTACTTCGAGCCCTCGCGGCCGAGGCCGGATTCTTTCATGCCGCCGAATGGCGCCGTCTCAGTGGAAATAATTCCGGTGTTGATGCCCACGATGCCATATTCAAGGGCTTCGGCGACGCGCCAGACGCGGGCGATGTCGCGGCCGTAAAAATAAGCGGCCAACCCGAACTCGGTGTCGTTGGCGAGAGCGATGGCTTCCGCTTCCGTCTTGAAGCGGAAGAGGGGCGCAACCGGGCCGAATGTTTCTTCGCGGGCCACGTCCATTTTCGTCGTGACGTCGGTAAGAATTGTCGGCTCGAAAAAACGTCCGCCGAGCGCGTGGCGCTTTCCCCCGGCAAGAATCTTCGCACCCTTCGCTTGCGCGTCGCGAATGTGGCTTTCGACTTTTTCAACAGCGGCTTCGTCAATGAGCGGTCCTTGCGTCGAATCCGCTTCGAGTCCGGAAGCCGGCTTTAGTCTCTTGACGCCCAGAGCGAGCTTCTCGGCGAAGACGTCGTAGATGACGTCATGCACAAGGAAGCGATTCGAGCAGACGCAAGTCTGTCCGGAGTTGCGATATTTCGAAGCGATCGCACCCTCTACCGCAGCGTCAAGATCGGCGTCGTCAAAAACGATGAACGGAGCGTTGCCGCCAAGTTCGAGCGAAAGCTTCTTGACGGTGGCGGAGCATTGCGCCATCAGAAGTTTTCCGACTTCCGTCGAGCCAGTGAACGAAAGCTTTCGCACGATCGGATTCGAGGTGAGTTCGGCGCCGATTTCTGCGGGCGCGCCAGTCACGACGTTGAACACGCCCTTTGGAACGCCGGCGCGTTCCGCAAGCTCCGCGAGTGCCAGCGCGGAAAACGGAGTTTGCTCGGCAGGCTTGACGACAACGGTGCAACCGGATCCTATCGCAGGCCCTGCTTTGCGCGTAATCATGGCGAGCGGAAAATTCCATGGCGTGATGCACGCCACGACGCCGATGGGCTGCTTTATGACGACGATTCGCTTGTCGGCTTGATGCTGCGGAATCGTATCGCCGTAAACGCGTTTGGCTTCTTCGCCGAACCATTCCAAAAAGGAAGCGCCATAGGCAACTTCGCCACGCGCTTCGGCGAGCGGCTTGCCTTGTTCGAGCGTCATGAGCCGCGCGAGGTCTTCCTGATTGGCCATTACGAGGTCGAACCAGCGGCGCAAGATGGCGGCGCGCTCTTTGGCCGTTTTCTTGCTCCAAGTAGGAAACGCCGCGTTTGCGGCTTCAATAGTGCGCCGCGTTTCCGCACTGCTGAGTTTTGGAACTTTGCCGATGATCTCCCGCGTGGCAGGATTATCCACGTCGATCGTTTGGCCCGAGCCTGCATGGATCCACTGCCCGTCAACGTAGCAGGCTTCCCGGAAAAGGCGAGCATCTTTCAGTCCGGCGGCAATATTCGCGCTCTTTGTCATAGTGTCTTGCATCGAAAAAGCTCCTAGGGTTGCAAGTAATTTGATGCAACAAATGGTGGGTGCGTGTATCAGGCAATTTTTTGAGCCAACGACGCCAAGAAATCCTGGCGCATGGGTCAGGCGTGCGAGAGCACGGCCTGCTTGCGCTCCGCCACGCTGGCGAGCGCGGCCTCGATCACGTCAAAGCCTTCGGTCAACTGCTCGTCGGAAACGACGAGCGGGACGAGAATGCGGACAACGTTATTGAACGTGCCCGCGGTGATGAGGATGAGGCCGTGCTCGTAACAATATCGTGCGATCTCTTTTGTTTCGGTGTCGGCGGGCTCGCGTGTCTGGGCGTTGCGAACCAATTCCATCGCACACATACCGCCCAGGCCACGAACGTCGCCGACGAGAGACCATTTTTTCTGCCAGCCGTGGGCGCGTTTTTCAAAATGCTCGCCGATGGCAACGGAGCGCGCGAGCATACCCTCTTTTTCAATGGTTTCGATGGCGGCCAGCGCAGCGGCGCAGGAGAGAGGATGTCCGCAGTAGGTGCCGCCGAGAGAGCCGGGGCCTGGCGCGTCCATGATCTCGGCGCGGCCTGTCACCGCAGCAATGGGCATGCCGCCGCCAAGCGACTTAGCCGTGGTGATCAGGTCCGGCTCGATGCCGAAATGTTCGGAGGCAAACCATTTTCCAGTGCGCGCGAAACCGGACTGGATTTCATCGGCAATAAAAAGGATGCCGTGCTTGCGGCAGATATTTTGAAGGAGCTTGAAATAATCGCGCGGCGGAACGACGAAGCCGCCTTCGCCAAGAACAGGCTCGGCGATGACCGCGGCTACTGACTCCGGAGCGACGGAACGTTTGAATGCATCTTCGAGATGATGCGCAAAATCGGCGGACGATGTCCCGGATGGATTGCGATACGGATAGGCAAACGGGATGCGGTAGATGTCGCTCGCGAAGGGCTGAAAGCCAGCTTTGTAAGGATGGGTCTTGCTGGTCAATGACATGGTAAGAAGCGTGCGACCGTGAAAAGCGTCTTCGAAGCAGATGACAGCGGGACGTTTGGTATAGGCGCGGGCGATCTTAATGGCGTTTTCGATTGCTTCGGCTCCGGAGTTTATGAGTATGGTTTTCTTCGGAAAATTGCCTGGCGTGAGCTTGTTTAATTTTTCCGCTACGGCGACATAGCCTTCGTAGGGAGTGACGGCGAAGCAGAGGTGCAGATATTTTTCGAGCTGTTCGCGGACGCCGGCCGTGACGCGAGGCGAACGATGGCCGACGTTGAGGCAGCCGATACCGCCGGCGAAATCTATGTAGCGGTTGCCGTCGACATCTTCGATGGTGGCGCCTTCGGCGTGGGCGGCGAAAATCGGCGTGGCGTTGCCAGGGCCGCGCGGGATGGCGGCTTCACGGCGGGCCATCAGAGCACGCGAGTGCGGGCCTGGAATTTCGGTGCGAAGTTGGATGGTTTTCATGGCGTTTGTCTTCTACCTTTCAAGCGAAAAGCAGGTCCCTCGCTTCGCTCGGGATGATACATGTTTACGAAATTGCTCAACTTCCCGGGATAACATATTTTTGCGAAATGGCCCACCCTTTGAAAATGACCATTTCCGCCCGGTGCTAATACCAGTTGATCGGGGCTTCGTCCAGATTCACGAAGACCTGTTTTGTTTCAAGATATTCCTCGAGACCCCACGGGCCTAGTTCGCGGCCGAAACCGGATTGCTTGTAGCCACCCCACGGCGCTTCGACGTAGGTGGGCTGCATGTGATTGACCCAGACTATTCCGGCACGCAAGGATTTTACAACGCGGAAGGCTTTATAGATGTCGCGGGTCCAGACTGCGGCGGCGAGGCCGTATAGCGTGTCGTTCGCGATGCGAATGGCGTCGGACTCGGCTTCGAACGGAATTACGGTGGCGACGGGGCCAAAAATTTCTTCGCGGGCGATGCGAGCCGTGTTGTCCACGTCGTAGAAAATCGTAGGCTCGAGGTAAAAGCCTTTGCCGAATTCCCTGGGGCGATTGCCGCCGATGGCGACTTTGGCTTCTTTTTTGCCGAGTTCGAGATAGGAACTGACGCGATCGTATTGTTCTTTGCTTACGAGCGGGCCCATTTTTGTTTCGCGGTCGAGAGGGGCGCCGAGTTTGATGCGTTTGGCTTTTTCCGTCATGGCTTCGACGAATTGTGGATAGATTTTCTTTTCGACGAGGATGCGGCTACCGGCCGAACAAACTTCGCCCTGGTTAATGAAGACGCCGAAGAGGGCGCCGTCAATGGAGGCTTCCCAATCCGCGTCGGTGAAGAAAATGTTGGGGGACTTGCCGCCGAGTTCGAGCGTGACTCGTTTCAGAGTGTCGGCAGCGCTTTTCACGATGAGTTTGCCAACGGCGGCGCTGCCGGTGAATGCGATTTTGTCCACGCCAGGATGCGCCACGAGTGCGGCGCCCGCAGTCTCACCCAGGCCGTTGATGATGTTGACCACGCCGGGAGGCAAGCCTACCTCTGCGAAGCAGTTTGCGAATTCAAGAGCCGTGAGCGGGGTTTGCTCGGCAGGTTTTAGAATGCACGTACAGCCTGCGGCTAAAGCGGGAGCCAGTTTCCAGGCGGCCATCAGAAGCGGATAGTTCCACGGGATTATTTGGCCGGCAACGCCGACCGGTTCACGGAGCGTGAAGCTGAGTGCGTTGGCGGGAACGGGATTTACGCTGCCGAGAACCTTCGTGGCGAGGCCGCCATAGTATTCGAAGCAGGTGGCCACGTCCGCGATGTCGTATTCCGCTTCGACGATGGGCTTGCCGGTGTTGCGGCATTCGAGTTCGGCGAGGCGCGCGGAGTTCTGGCGGATTTTTTCCGCAAGTTTGAAGAGAATGCGGCCGCGGTCTTGCGCAGAGGTGGTTGCCCAGGGACCGGAATCGAAAGCGGCGCGAGCGGCTTTTACGGCCTTTTCTACGTCGGCTTGGTTCGATGAGGCGACCTGGGCGATTACTTCTTCGGTAGAGGGGTCGTAGACAGGAAACATTTCGCCGGAGGCGTTTTTTGTCCATTCGCCATTAATGAAATTATCGTACGTTTGGAACTCTGTTTTTGTGCTGCTCGACATTTGCCGCCTCCCGCGGATGCTGCTTAATACCGATACAAACTGCGCGGAAATGCGAGAGCAGCGCTCCCGCACTCCACACTAAACAGCCGGCGCAGTCGCCGCCAGCTTCCTGGCTGCTTTGCGGCGGCCGTAGACGAAAAAGAAAAATGCCGCCAGACCGATAAAAAAGAGCGTGCCACCAACCATCCAGATTTCGTAGGAACGGAGGGAGGTGACTTGCTGAGCCGGGAAAAAGGCCAGCGCGATTCCCAGGGCCGTGGTCACGAGTCCGCTTGTGCCGGACAGGATCAACGTTGTTTTGCTGTAGCAAGCTTTCACAAAGGAAGGACCGAGGGCGATTTTTAGAAGCGCGCCGAACATATAGAGAAAAGGGATCAATTGAAGAACGACGGCGAGGGAGAGCAATTTTTGAAAGGTTTCCTGGACGCCGGTTTCGCTGGCCGCGAGATTGGCAACGACGAAGCCAAACGAATGCAAAGTCCAGGCGACGAACGACAGGCCGATGAATTTGTTCCAGAGCCACCAGCCGCTGAAATTGAGGATGACAAGAATCATAGAAACAACGGCATGGACGATCAGGGCCGCGTAGGGCGTGCGATAGCGCGGATGAACTTTGCCGAGCCAGGCGGGCATGTAGGAATCGAGCCCAGCGACAAAGGGGATGCGGGCGGAGCCGCCGAGCCAGGCGGAAGCAATTCCAGCAATCGCCAGACTGAGCATGATGGCAAACGGCGTGACGATCCAGGGGACACCGACGCGGGTGGCCATGTGGCCAACAGCCTGAACGACACCCTGAAGAACGTTGATATCGCCTTTGCTGATGGCGATGAGGAGCGTCAGAGTCGCGCCGATGTAAAGCAAACCGGAGAGGACACCTCCCCAGGCGACGGCGCCGGGAAGAGTTTTTTGCGGATTTTCGATTTCGTCACCCATGACGGAAGCGAGTTCGAGGCCAACGAGGCCGAAGCAGATAACGCCGAAGGAATTCAGGACAAATTTGGGATTGTTAGGAACCTGAAAGTCGGACCAGGTAACGGTGGTGCCGAAACGCAGCCAGACCACGACGCCAAGTCCGACGAGAACCACCGCGGCAATGCCTGTGCCGATGGCGCCGAGATTGTTGATCCATTTTCCGACACCGAGGCCGACGATATTCAGGACGACGAGAAGGATCAACAGACCAAGCGAAGTGATCAGCGCAAAAAGCTTATTGTCGCCGAGCGCGGCAAAACCGGAACCGAGCGAGAAAACGGAAACGCCGACGAAATAGAGCATCACGGTCGGGACGTACATCATGTTGTTGGTCCAATAGCACCAGCCGGAGAGAAAGCCGTGGAAGTCGCCGAAGACTTCCTTGGCCCAAAGATAGACACCGCCTTCGCCAGGATAACGTCGGGCCAGTTCGATGACTGCAATGCCCTGCGGCCAGAAAAACAGGACCAGAGAGATGAGCCAGAGCCAGACGGTGACGCCGCCATTGGCGGCGATGGAAGGAACGACGTTGAGATTGAAGACTGCGACGACGAATAAGAGGATGAGGTCCATGCGGCCGAGGACGCGGCGCAGGTTGGGTGTGTCGTGCGAGTTGGAGATAGCGTCGTTCGACACGTTTGTGCCACAAAACCAAAAGAGGGTCATCCCGGGGAAGGATGACCCTTCCAAAATCAGTGACCGGCAGCGCCTACATAGAGTGCGCCGCGCTCCAGTTGCGCTGCTGCCAGAGCTGGGGCGACTTCGTCGAAGACAGCCAGATGTTTATCCATATCGGCTTCGGTGTGTTGCACGGAAATGGTCCATTGCTCGTCCCACCAGTACGGTTGCGGAAGGACGCCGCGGTTGACCATGGCGAACCAGTAGTGTCGCCAGAGGTCGATGTCGATTTTCGTCCAATCGCGATAGTTGCGAATCTCCTGGGGGTAGAGCATCAGCGCGCCGTTGACGCCGGCGCTGGCCACGTAGGCTTGCAGACCGGATTTTTTGACGATGGCCCGGTAACCTTCGGTGAGTTTCTTGCTGAGCTTGTCAACGTGGGCGTAGTTCTCGCGCGTGAGAACTTCGCGGAACATAGCGAGACCAGCGGCCATGGCCGCGCGATTGGTGTTGTAGGTGCCGCCGTGAAAAACCTTGTGCTGGGCGATGAGATCCATCACGGGGCGGCTTGCGCCGAATGCGGCGAGCGGCATGCCGCCGCCGATGGATTTGGCGAGGCAAATCATATCGGGCTTGACGCCGAAGAATTCGCTCGCGCCGCCCCAAGCGAGTTTCGCGCCCGTTTTTACTTCGTCGAAGATGAGCAAAGCGCCGTTTTTCGTGGCGATATCGCGCAGGCCCTTGAGAAAGCCGGGCTGGGGGATACAGAGGCCAACGTTCATCAGGATGGGTTCGAGGATGATGGCGGCGATCTGGCCGGGATTTTCGCGGAAGCGGCGCTCTACGCTGGGGAGATTGTTGAACGCGGCGACGACGACGTTGGCCAGCGACGCTTTAGGAATGCCGCCACCGCCGGGAACAGAAGTGGGAGCGTCGGGATCGCCGTACTCGGGGTCCTTAGGCTTGACGCTGACGAGTGCGGTGTCGTGCAAACCGTGGTAGGCGCCCTCGAACTTCAGGATTTTGTCTCGGCCGGTGGCAGCACGCGCGATACGGCAGGCGTGCATGGTGACTTCCGTGCCGCTGGAGCCGAAGCGCACCATTTCCACGGGATAGCGCTTGCAGATTTCATCAGCCAGTTCCCACTCCATGTCATGGGGCATGCCGAAGGTGGTGCCTTCGTGGAGTTTTTGCTCGACGGCTTTTACTACGGCGGGATGGCAATGGCCCGCCATCAGAGCACCGAAGCAGAGGTTGTGATCTATGTACTCGTGGCCGTCAATGTCGTGAATCTTGCTGCCCTTTCCGTCTTGTACAAAGAGCGGGTACGGTTCGTAATGGCGGTAGTTGCTGGCGACGCCGAGCGGAATGCGCTCCAGAGCGCGCTTATGCGCGGCGGCGGATTTGGGCGTGCGCTTTTCGTAAGTGGCGATTTCCTTTTTTAATGCGTCGTGCATTTTCTTATTCCGTAAGCTGTGTGGCCGGGAAGGGCCAACGCTGGCAGGTCTGTTCCCTGCGGTCAGTTTGTACTAACGAGGCTACCGAGAGCTTTCTCTATTCTCTCAGATTCTTCGAACGCGCGAAGGCGCCCCAGCGGACCGGGGGCGCCTTTCGAAACAGATGGGCCCTCGGCGGCTTCAGAAGCGAAACTTCAGCGAAAACTGGACCAGGCGCGGATCGTGCACATGCTGGACTTGCCCGAACGTGCTGCCGTCGGAGATGTCACCGTCCACGCTATAGAACTGGGCGTGATTCCAAATGTTGAAAACGTCGCCGCGGAATTCCATTTGCCATCTCTCGTTGAGCTGAGTTTCCTTGATGAAGCTCATATCCCAGTTATTGAGACCGGGGCCACAGCAAATGGAACGCGGAGCGTTGCCGATCATGCCGGGGTTAACGGTGGCATTCGAAAAGAGGTTCGGATTGAAAACGTAGCCGTTATTTTGGCGAATGTTTTGTGTGTGAAAGGGTGCGGTGAGGTTGGGCTCGCCGGCAAATTCGAAGAGATCGGTAGAATCGAGCTCTTCGACGTCATCCTGCGAGGTGATGCGAATCGGGAAGCCGCTCTGGAAGCTGGCGATGCCGGTAAGTTCCCATCCGTCGAGGAGCTTGCCTTTGAAGCCGGCGAATTTCGGAACGGGAAGATCCCAGACGTAATTAATGACGAGACGATTGCGCGCGTCGAAAGCGGAGAGGCCGTAGGTGGCGTTGAAGTTGAGCGGGTTGAGAGCGCTTTCAAAGCTTGAGGCGTTGTCGAGGGATTTGCTGTAGGTGTAGGAAACCTGGAACTGAATTCCATGCGAGAACTGTTTTTGCAGCATGGATTGAAAGGAATTGTAGTTGGAGCGGCCCACCGTGTTCTCGCTGAAGATACCCGAGAAGACGGGAGTGCCATCGGCGGGGCAACCCAAACCCGTCAACGGCTGACAGAGGGGAGAAGAATACTGGCGAAGACCGACGAGCGTGATGCCACCGCCGGGAGCTGAGACTGGGCCAGCGGGAACACTCAAACCGCCAGTTCCCGCATTGTAGGGCAATGGGAGACCGCCGGCGGGAATAACCGTGCCATTGGGAATGAAGTAGGAACTATCTTCGCCGAAAGGGCCGCAGGTTGTTTCGCTTCCGCCTGGGCCGGTGAGTACCCCTGCAGCATTCGAGCTGGCGATAGCGGCCAAGGCGTTGCAAGTTCCCGGATTCCCGGGATTTAGTTCGTAGCTGGCGAGGAGTCGGTGCCCCTGGGAGCCGACGTAGCCAATCTGGAAAAGAATATTTCCGGGGAGCTGGCGCTTGATGGTCAGGTTGTACTGGTCGGAATATTGGAGGCGGAGGTTTGCGGGAAATTGGCCAAAGAAGGTCATGGGACGGAACTGCGCCCAATCAATGGGCTGGCCGCGCGGTGGATCGAGAATGCCGGTGAACGGATTGGGGAAGGTGTCGCCGCTCTGATCCACGAACGGCGTTTGCAGGAGTGGGCTCGTAATGAAATTGCTACCGCCGAAGGGAGGCTCGGCGCTGAACTGTTCGAGGACGAGCTGCTCGATCGGGTTGTAGAAGATTCCGTAACCGAGGCTGACGCTGGTCTTGGATGGACCGCCGGTGAGTTTGGCGAGCCAGCCATCATGCCAGCCGGGGCTCCAGTTAAGGCCGAGGCGCGGAGCGAAACCTTTGTAGTAGGTGTTGGTGAGCGATTCGGGGACGCCTTTGTCCCCGGGAAAGACGAGGCCTACGGGCGTAACCCCAGCAGCATTGCAACCGGCCTCACCCGCTCCATACGTGGCGAAAAGCGGGTCACTTGGGGAAAGACTGCACGGATAGATGGTCGAGACTTCTCCGGGACGGAAGGTCTGGACTTTCTGGCCGATGTCGGTGAGCGGTGTGTTCATTTCCCAACGAAGGCCGTAGTTCAACGTAACGTTGGATTTAATTTTCCAACTGTCCTGGGCGTAGAGATAGATGGAGGTGCTGCGGACGAGTTCGTGCTGCGCGGAGCCTTGGAAATAGCTGTTGCCGAGGCCAAGGAGAAAGTCCGGATAGGCATTGTCAAAACCCACATCGTTGCCGCCGAGAGAAGGCACGGCGGATTGAAAGGAGAGGTCACCGTTGACGTCGAAATAGAGAAGTTGGTTGAACATCTGATAGCGGACGTCGGCGCCAAACTTGAGGCTGTGCGGGCCGATGATTTTGCTGTAGTTGTCGCTGAACTGGTACGTGTTGCCAACCTGCGGAAGCTGTCCGTTGTAATTGTTGCCGATGGTGAAGCCGCCGCCGACGCTAATGAAAGGGACGCCTTCTACCTTGGCGCCAAGGCCGGAATGGATGCCGTAGTCGGGGTTGGTGCCGAGGGCGTTGCCGCTGTCATCCACGAGGGGCGTGTCTGAAGTGCCTGTAAAGCAGAAAGCCGAGGCTGCGCCAGTTCCGCAGGAAGCCTGGATGGAATTTGTGCGCGTCGGAGCGTCAAACTTGAGCTGGCCCTCTCGGAAATAGCTGAAGCGGGCCTCGTTGACCGCGCTCGAGCCAATGGTAGAGGTGTGGGTGATGTTCAGCTGCTGGGTGCGGGTGGCGTAGACGCCGGGGAAGTTGCCGGTAGTGGCGCCGGAGGCCTGGAATTTTGCGAAAGGGTCGAGCGTATTGTCGTCATCGAAGTAGTAATAGAAAGCGGTCTTCTGATTATTGTTAAAATTGTGGTCGACGCGGATTTGGAACTGGTCGCCACGGTCAGTCATGTTCGGAGTGACCTGAACTCCGCCGCTGCCGCCAGCCCCGGGTACATATTGTAGGAGGCTGAGGGCGACGGGGTCGTAGCATCCAATGGGAATCTGATTTTGGGGGAAGATGGAGGTGTAGGGTACGGGAACGCCACCAGCCGCCACACTTGCGACGGCTGCCTGGGCTGTACCCGATAGTCTTTCGTTTGCAGGCAATGAGGGAGGTGCGTTGCTGCCGCAACGATTCTGAAGAATGTTCGCGACGGTGGCGTCGGTGAGCGATCCCGCAAACGTCGACCCAGAAGAAAAGTCACCGTTGTTAAGTTCGGCGCCGGTGGGGACAGGGATGGGTTGCGAGACAATGCCCTGCACGATGCGACGGCCTTCATACGAACCGAAAAAGAAAGTCTTATCCTTTTTAATCGGTCCGCCGATGGTGCCGCCGAACTGGTTCTGGCGGAATTCAGGTTTGGGGGCCTGGAAAAAGGTGAAGGGGTGGGCATTGAGAACGTCGTTGCGGAAAAATTCGTAAAAGCTGCCGTGGATGGAGTTTGTGCCGGACTTGGTGACGACATTGACGACGGAGCCGGAGTTGCGGCCATACTCGGCGTCGAACGTGTTGGTGATGACGCGGAACTCCTCGATGCTGTCGGGAGAAGGCTCGATGGCGGGGAGATTGGCGAAGAGGTCGTTGCCGTCGCCGCCATTTACGGAGTAGTTGTTGGAACGGCCGCGGCCGCCGTTGACGGTGACGACACCGGGTTTGTCGGAGCCGTAGAAAAGATCGTTGCCGAGCTGCGACTGAACGCCGGGCTGCAACTGTAGCAGTTGGTAGACGTCGCGTTGATTCAAGGGCAATTGGGTCGAGGCGCGTTCGTTGACCACTGCGCCGAGTTGCGTCGAGCTGGTGTCCACAACCGGTGGCTCGCCGGTGACTTCGACGCTCTCCGCGGCTGAGCCGATCTGCAAAGTGATGTCCACGCTGGCCACTTCGTTGAGATCGAGAGTAATGCCCTTGCGCACAAACTTCTTGAAGCCCGCCTGGGTGACGTTAATTTCGTAGTTGCCAACGGGCACTTCGAGGAAAACGTATTCGCCGCTTGCGCCGGTCTGCACGTCGCGGGTGGCGTGTGTGGCCTCGTTTATGAGTGTGACGGTGGCGGCGGCCACGGAGGCGCCGCTAGGATCGCTGACGGTGCCGCGAATGCGTCCGCCGGTGCTTTGGGAGCGGGCGAAAGGCACCGCGGCAAGCAAACACAGCGCAAGAACCGGAAGGAAAACAAAATTGCGGAAATACAACGCGCGGCTCGGCCCGAGCCTTTCAACCACTTTCATGAACTCACCCCCAGTGCCGAAGAATTCTTTTTCCCCGGATTCTTCGGTATTGCTGAGCCCCGGAAACCTTACTATAATCCCGCAAACTTAGAGAAAGCCGGGAGCCGTGTCAAGCGGAAAGAATTTCTCCAAGCCATTAGCAAATCAAGTGGGCCGGGGGCTTTTGCGCATCAGCGAGGTGGCGCGGCGCGTGGGTATCTCTTCCTCGGCCTTGCGAGCGTGGGAGGCCCTGGGGTTGGTTTCTCCACAGCGCACCGAGAGCCGTTACCGGCTGTATTCGGAATCGGACGTGCGGTTGCTGCAGCGGGCCGTTTTTCTCCGGCGGGCGCGCGGATTGAATCCCGCAGCGATCGTTCACGTGCTCAAGCGGCAGGGCGTTGTTTCGGCGCCGGTGGATGCGGTTCCATTGCCGGGGCAGCGATTCCGGCGGTTGCGCACGAAGCGCGGGTTGTCGCTCGCGCAGGTGGCGCGGGCCACGAAAGTTTCCGTCGGCTTTCTCAGCGCGCTCGAACGCGGGCAAATGCGGTCTTCGATTTCGACGCTGCGGCGCATTGCGAGATTTTATCGCACGAATATCCTGTCGCTATTTGAAACCGCGGCGGAGAATCCGCGGCTTGTGCGTCCAGGCCAGCGCAAGATTCTGGAGACAACTCCCGGCGTGCGCATGGAACTTCTGGCCTGGGGGCAAACGGCGATGGAACCGCATCTTTTCCGTATCAAGCCGGGCGGCGGAAGCGGCGAATCCTATTCGCACGAGGGCGAAGAATTTTTGCACATTCTTCGCGGCGATTTTGAGATTTGGCTGAGCGGCAAGGAACATTACCGGCTGAAGCCGGGAGACAGCCTGTATTTTGAAAGCTCCACGCCGCACCGCTGGAGGAATCCCGGGCGTTCGGAGACGTGGCTGTTATGGGTGAATACGCCGCCGACGTTTTAGATGTTCTTGCCGAAGGCCGCTGTGCGGAAGAAGGCCAACGGTTGGGAGGGAGAGCATGAGACAGCGAGCAATCTTTGCGGGAATACTGGTGCTCGCGACGGTCTGCGGCGCCTGCAAGAAAAAGGAAGACACTCTGAGCCTGCTCGTCTGGGAAGGATACGCCGATCCTTCGTTTTTGCACGCATTTGAGGAGGCTCACCACTGCAAAATCGTGGCCGCTTACATGGGTTCGAGCGACGAACTCGTCGCGAAGCTCCGCGGTGGCAGCGCATCCAATTACGACGTCATTTCTCCTTCCAGCGACGTCGCGGCGATGATTACACGCACGGGACTCGCGGCCCCGCTCGATCTTTCGAAACTTCCTTCTTACTCTCAGATCTCTCCAAAGCTGAAAAACCTGCCACTCGTCAAAGCCAATGGGCAGACCTACGGCGTTCCTTTCATGTGGGGCCCCAACCCGTTGCTGTACGACTCCAAGTCGATTGAGCAAGAGCCAGACTCATGGGCGGCCCTGTGGGATCCCCATTTCAAGAACAAGATCTCGGTGTGGGACGATCTTTCCACAATTTATATGGCGGCTCAGGTTCTTGGATATGACAAGCCTGATCCGTCGCAGTTGTACAATCTCTCGGACGCTCAGCTTGAGGAAGTCAAAAAGAAACTTATCGAACTGAAACCGAATATCCGCAAGATTTGGTCCACAGGCGGTGAACTAACCAATCTGTTTCAAAACCACGAAGTGGTCATGGCCATGGGCTGGCCGCTCATGACCAACCAACTGCGCCGACTCGGATTCCCTATCAAAGAGCTGATTCCTAAAGAGAACACAACGGGATGGATCGATCACCTGATGATCACCTCCGCCAGCCAGCACAAAGAGATTGCGCTGCAGTTTCTGGATTACCTGATTGAGGCGCAGACGCAAAAAAAAGTGACGGACCTTACTGGGTATGCGCCCGCCAATCCAGAAGCGGGCTCTTTCATGTCGCCTGAGGAAAAGAAAAATCTGCACATGGACAATCCCGACGCGTACATGCAGCGAATCTATTTCTGGCAGGACGTGCCGCGGCGCTCCAAGTACAACGAAATCTGGAACGAGGTGAAAGCCTCGCAGTGAGCGGCGCCGCCAATCCGCAGGCTGCTTCCCTGGATGCCAAGGGTCCACTGCTCGAAGTGCGCGCGGCGGCGAAGCGCTTCGGCACGCGCGACGTTTTGAAAAACATTTCGCTGAATATCGCTTCAGGGGAATTTTTGACACTGCTCGGCGAGAGCGGTTCGGGCAAGACCACGCTATTGCGGTTGATCGCTGGTTTTGAGCAACCTACAGGAGGGGAAATCTGGATGGCGGGCGAGCGGCTGGATACCCTGCCCCCTTACAGGCGCCGGGTGAACACAGTTTTCCAGAATTACGCGCTTTTCCCGCATCTGAACGTGCGTGACAACGTGGCGTATGGATTGCGTGCGCAGGGCGCTTTGAAGAGCGACATTCCCGGCCGCGTGGACGAAGCGTTGAGAATGGTGAAGATGGCGGAGTTCGCGGGCGCGCGTCCCGCCACCTTGAGCGGTGGCCAGCAGCAGCGCGTCGCGCTGGCACGCGCGCTGATCAACCGCCCCAAGCTTTTGCTTCTCGACGAACCGCTTTCTGCTCTGGACGCAAACTTACGCAAGCAAATGCAAGGCGAGTTGAAAGCGCTGCAACGAGAAGTCGGCATCACGTTTCTTTTCGTTACGCACGATCAGGAAGAAGCCATGGCGCTTTCCGACCGGATAGCCCTGCTGCGAGATGGCACACTCGAACAGGTCGCTTCCCCACGTGAAATTTACGCGCGTCCCGCGACGGCTTATACCGCTCAGTTCATCGGACAAACGAATCTGTTGCGCGGTGAAATCCGCGGCAGCATCGCCACGTGCGGGGCCCTTCGCTGGCCGGTCGAGGACGCGGACGGCCCCGCGGTTTTTTCTCTCAGGCCGGAAGCGATTCGCCTTTGCACCGACGGTACGCGCCAGATCAGCGAAGTGAAATTCCGCGCCTCTGTCCGGCAACAAATCTATGCGGGCGCCAGTGAATTGCTCGAAATGGATTGTGGCGAAGGCCAGCTTCTGCGGGTGCGTCTTCCCGCCTGCGGTCCAATGAACGGAGAACGCGAATTTGTTTTCGCGATTGCGGACGCTATCCGCGTCGAGAACTGACTTCGACATGTACTCGCGCACATACAAAACGATTGTTGCCGCTCCGCCGCTTCTCTGGGTTGGTTTATTCCTTCTGCTTCCCTACACGCTGATGTTCGCCCATAGCTTCTGGGCCGTGCAGGACGGAACTCTGGTGCATCACTGGAACCTCGCCAACTACCAGAAGCTTTTCACGAATCCGTTGTATGCCGGAGTTCTTTTCCGTACCATGCGCATCGCAGCTTCCGTTACGCTCTGCTCTCTGCTGCTTGGCTACCCGCTCGCCTACTACCTTTCGTTTCATTCCGGCACGCGCAAGGAATTGCTCTACCAACTTGTGATTGTGCCGCTGTGGGTCAGTTATCTGGTGCGCGGCTACGCCTGGAAAACAATTCTCGGCAGCGACGGCGTGCTGAACGGTTTCCTCCAATACTTTCATTTCACGCATGCTCCCGTCGGTTTTCTGCTCTACAGCCCGTTCGCCGTCGTGCTGATGCTCACGCACATTTACACGCCGTTCGTCTTCCTTCCGATTTACGCATCGATCGAGCACATTCCGCGCTCGCTTGTCGAAGCTTCGCAGGATCTTGGCGCCGGTCCGGCACCCACTTTCTTTCGCGTGATTCTGCCGCTTTCCATGCCTGGCCTTCTCGCCGGAGCAACGTTTGCCTTCGTGCTTTCTCTCGGCGATTTTCTCGCTCCGCTCCTTGTCGGCGGCTCGTCGGGGACCATGATCGCCAACATCGTGCAGACACTCTTCGGCGCTTCCTACGATTGGCCGTTGGGCGCCGCGATTTCCGTCTGCATACTTGTTATTACGCTTTCGCTGCTCTTTCTTACCGAGCGTCTCGAAAAGCGCTGGTCTTTTAAATGAGAGGCACGTCTCCAACGCGTCGCGCGCCGCTGCTGGCTATCTATGCGACTTTGGTTTTTGCTTTCATCTACCTGCCGATCGTTGTGCTCATTCTGTATTCGTTCAATCGCGATGGCGTTGGAGGCTTTCCTCCGCGGCAACTCACGCTCGATTGGTATCGCCAACTCTTCGCCGACGGCCCCCTTTGGGACTCGGTGCTCAACAGTCTCCTGGTGGCCTGTGGGGCCGTTGCACTCTCGCTCGCTCTGGGTTTGCTTGCCGCGCTAGCCCTCGATCGCGCCAGTTTCCCCGGCAAGGCATTGTTTCGGCGGCTGGTTCTGCTCCCCCTGATTCTCCCAGGGATAATCACAGGGCTCTCACTGCTGATGTTCGTCGTTTTCGCCGGCATGCAGCTCAGCCTGCTTACGGTTTTTCTCGGCCATGGCACAGCGCTCATTTCCGTCGCCACGACAGAAATATTCGCCGGCCTTCAAAAACTTGACCGCGCTCAGGAGGAAGCTTCGCTCGATCTCGGCGCGACGCCCTGGCGGACCTTTTGGCGCATCACGCTGCCAAATCTCAGGCTGTCGCTCATCGCCGCGGGGCTTCTCATCTTCACTCTCTCGATGGACGAAATCGCCGTGACATTTTTCCTCTTGGGCCGCGACAACACCCTGCCTCTCGAAATCTGGGCGCGTTTGCGCCGCGGGATCACGCCGGAGATTAATGCGATATCCACCTTGATTTTTGCTGTTTCTGTTGCACTCATCATCGTTTGGTATCGCATACGGATGCGCAGCGTCGGATCGGGCGCGCAACAGTTGCTGGAAAGGCCCTAGGAGGGCGAATGTCGCAATCACGCCGGGATTTCATCAAGTTCGTGGTCGCTGGTTCAGTTGCGTCGGGCTGTCCGGTTGACACGGCTCTGATTCCTTTTCAGGATTCCGCGGCCATCGGTTCCAAGTCCGCAAACGCGCCACGCGTCGAGGGCGAACATTTCGAAATCTGCCATCAGGTCCGCGACGGCCACCAGTTCGATCGCCCAAGTTCCACCGCAAGAGTTGACATCGTTATCGTGGGAGGGGGTATCGCGGGACTTTCAGCGGCCTATTTTCTTCGTGGCAAAGATTGGCTCCTGCTCGAAAAAGAAGACCACTTCGGCGGCAACGCCTACCAGGAAGAATTTGACGGCCAGCCATTCGCGACGGGCTCTGCCTACGCGTATCGCGGGGATGAAGGCGATCAACTCGCCGCGGAAATCGGGGTGAAACTTCCATTGGTCAACATGCCCGATCCCACGCTCGTAAATAAAACCTACGTTCCTGACACCTGGAAAGCAGGCATCACCCAGCTTCCTTATCCCAAAGAAGTCTTGGCCAGCTTCGTAAGATTCCGCGAAGAGGTTTTGAAAATGAAAATCAGCGAGCGCATGACCGAATTGGATGCGCTGCCTTTCTCGAATTTCTTCGCGGGTCACGCTCCGGAAGTGCAGCAGTGGTGGGACATCTTTGGCCCTTCCAACTGGGGTGCGACTTCGAAGGACACTTCCGCTTTCGTCGGCCTTTACAACGCAAACGATATTTTCACTGGTGGCGATGGCAAGCGCGCCATTCTGCCGGGAGGGCTCGGGTGCATCACGCACAAGCTCGTCGAAGTTCTCCAGCCAAAATACAAAGACCGCATGCTTGGCGACGCTACCGTCGTTGCTGTTGTTCAGGAAAAAAACGCGGTGAACGTCACTTATTTCCGCGATGGAAAGCTCTCGACCGTTTCCGCAAAGGCGGTTCTGATGTGCACGCAGAAGCACATCACTTCGCGCATCGTTATCAGTCTGCCCAGCGAGCAGAGTACCGCCATGCGCCGCACGCGCTACGCGCCATATCCCGTCGTTAATCTAATCTTCGACAAGCCCGTCTACAACCGCGGCTATGACAATTGGTGCCCCGGCAATTCCTTCACGGACTTCATCGTGGCCGACTGGACTGTCCGCAACAATCCGGGTTACAAACAAAAAAACAACATTCTCTCCTTCTACGCCCCGCTGCGCGAAGAGCAACGCGCCACGCTTCTCACCGAAGAAGGCTGCAAGATATTCGCCGCGCGCGTCCTCACGGACTTCCAGAAAGTTCTCCCTGAGTTTAGCGTCGAACCCGTCGAAGTCCGCATCTATCGCCGCGGCCATCCCATGTTCATGTCTACGCCCGGCCAATACACAACGAATCGCATCGCCGCGGCGCATCCGATGGACCGCATCTTTTTTGGCAATGCCGATTCCGGCGGGCCGGAATCGCTCACCAGCGAGGCAGTTAGACTGTCGCAAGTGGGAGCGGAATGGGCCAACTTCATTCTGGCGGGCAAACCTGGCGCAAAAGAACTAGTGGAAAAAGCTCTCGTCTCGGTCGCGGACTGAAAGGTCCTGCCGCTCTCAGGCACGTTTGCATCACGTCAAACCCCGGCTCGCATTCTGCGCGGGCAACGCGATTTGCCTCATAATAGCTGCTTCACTCTCGGAGGAATCATGGCGGACCGTCTCGAAGATTTTCAGAAATTTCGCGCCGACTTGAACGAGGAAATTCTCAACTGCGGCCACCTGGGCATGAAACGCTTCTTCGCGCTCGATCATCAGGCCTATGAGCCAGGAGCGCTCGGCACAAAAACGAAGGAGTTGCTTGGTCTCGTCGCGTCTGCCGTTCTTCGCTGCGATGACTGCATCACTTATCACCTGGTTCGCTGCGGGGAAGAAGGCTGGAACCGCGAAGAAGTCGTCGACGCTCTAAATGTCGCCCTGATCGTCGGCGGCTCAATCACCGTCCCGCACGTCCGCCGGGCGTTTGCGCGCATGCGGGAGATAGATTCGTTGAAACCGTAAGGCCGCGCGCGTAATCTAACAAAATAGAATGAGCACGGCCCCAGCCACTTCGACATCCGAGCCCGAAGAATCGCAATCGAGGCTTCGCCGTGCCGCCGTAGGCGCACTCTTCACCGTCGTTCGCAATGCTCGGAGGCTCCTGCGGTTTCGGTATAATCCCGCATCCTGGACGGCTTTCCGCATAATCCTGGGATTTGCGGGAGCGGCGCTCGTGGTGCTCCCGCTCAGTCTCTGGAACAGTTGGCTCGCCGCGATCGCCGGGCTCGCCATGTTTCTTGCGGCCATTCTTCTGCCGCCTGTTCCATCGCATTCCGGCACCGAGGAAAAAGCATGCGATCTGGGCGCTCACGCCGTGGTAAATGGCGGGAAATATCAACTCCCCAACGCGCCGCCCACGCCGGTTCAGCTTTTTGTCGGCACGGAACAAATCTGTGTGCTGGATGGGCAGTTGCAGCCGCTGCTCATCATTCCCAGCGCGGAAATTTCCTCGGCAAGCGCCACGCGGACGTTGGACCGCTGGGTTTTGCAGGTCTTCTGGTCGGACCAGATGGCCGAATTTTCCTATCAAGGCCTCGTTGCGGAGCGCCGGGCCCGCGATGCGCAAAGAGCACTTGCCGCCGTCATACGTCCGCCGCGTCCGGTCTTGCGGCGGGCCCGCGCCGCTGGCGCATGAGCGCGTTGTAACTTTTTCACGGATAAACACCCGTTCTTGCCGCAGAATATGTAAACTATGACTATGGCGCGAGGCTGGGAAAGCAAAGACGTAGAAGCCCAAGTTGAAGCTGACGATAGCCCGAAGGGGCACTACGGCAAAACCACAAAAAGTCCCGAACTACTCCGCCGCGAAGCGGAGCGCAAGGATTTGCAGCTCTCACGCATAAGAATCGTCCATGATCTCGAGTCCGCGACAAACCCGAATCACCGCAAGTCTCTCGAAGCTGCCCTTGCCCACCTCGACAAGAAGATCGCCGAAGTAAGCTAGTAACTTGCCAAAGGCTCAACGGATCTCGCGCAGCGCCCCTGTGGCCGCATGATAACCGCACATGCCATGGACACCGCCGCCTGGAGGCGTCGACGCGGAGCAAAGAAACAATCCCTTGACGGGCGTTGCATAAAACCGCGACGTGGGCCGCAAAAAAAGCTGACGCAACGAATTCGCGCCTCCTGAAATGTTGCCTCCGACGAGATTGGCGTTTCCCTGTTCCATCTGCGCGGGCGATTTCGTCGAGCGGGCCAGGATCGATTCCCGGAAGCCCGGCGCAAAGCGTTCCACTTGAGCCTCGATCTGCTCCGTCATGTCGACGTCGCTCCCACTCGGAACATGACAATACCCCCAGGCCGTGTGACAGCCGGCCGGCGCCCGCGAAGGATCAAAAATACTCGATTGCGCCAGCAAGACAAATGGCCGTTCAGAGATCTCATTTCTCCAGCATTCGCGTTCGGAGCGAGCAATCTCTTCCATCGTGCCGCCGAGATGCACTGTTCCTGCTTCAGCGCACTCCCGAGCTTTCCACGGTATCGGCCCGCGCAACGCCCAATCCACCTTGAAGACGCCAGGACCGTACACGAATTTCTCTAGTGCCCGAAGGTAACCGCCCCGGAGTCTTCCGCCTGCGATCTCCATTAATCCGCGCGGCGACACGTCGCACAGAACAACTTTGGAGCGCGGCAATTCCTTCGCCGAGCGCACGCGCACTCGAGTAACAATTTCTCCACCCAGCGAACGCAAGTAAGACGCCATGGCATCCGCGATCCGCTGAGAGCCGCCTTTGGCGATCGGCCATCCTCGCCCATGAGCCAGCGCCGCCAGCACGAGACCTATCGCCGAAGTTCCCCAGGACTCGAGCGGCATCACCGAATGCGCGGCCACGCCTGCGAAAAGCGCCCGCGCCGCCGCCGACTTAAAATGATAATTTGCCAGGCGAGTCGTCGGTTGTAGGGCATGCAATCCGAAGAGGCCTGCCGCCAGCGGATGTTTTGGAAATCCAATGGGCCCCAAAATAAAATCCTCGAGCAAAGCCCACTTCTCGACGACGGGCCGAACAAGCCTCTGATATGCCGCGCCATCCTGGCCCAACAATTCTCCGGTCTTTTCTATGGATCGATCCAAAATTGCGACACTGCCATCGTCAAACGGATGCGCCAGCGGATAACGTGGATAAATCCACTCAAGCCCGTGTTCGCCCAACGGCAGCGTTCGCAAAAACGGCGAAGCCAGCGCCATCGGATGAACCGCGGAACACACATCGTGCACAAAACCAGGCAGAGTCAAAGCCTCGGAACGCAATCCACCCCCGATTCTCTCCTCTGCCTCCAGCACCAAAACCGACCGCCCCGCGCGCGCCAGTACAATGGCCGCAGCCAATCCATTCGGCCCGGACCCCACCACCACGCCGTCGTATTCTTTTTCGCGGCTCAACGTGCTACGTATCTTATGACGAACCACATCGCTAGCGGGAGACAACGATTTTCAGCCTTGTGCGATCATTCTCCGACAGTGCCGTGCGATCTGCTGTTCCTCCTGAGCCGGGACCACTTTAATTTTGTCCGCGCTCAGCCCCAGGAACTCGAGTCCCTTTGTAGCCGCAGAACGAATGTCATTGCCGTGCTCTCCGGCAACGAAGGCATCGCGTGCTTCGATGCATCCGCTTAAAGCCTAATCTTTTACAAAGAAAACACGTCGGAAACCAATTTTTAATCTTTCTGAAAAGATCCGTACTCGCGCCTGAGTAGTTCAAAGCTACTTCGGCTTGGAACGAACTTGTGCCTTCCAGCCCCTCAGCGAAGGTACTAACGTTAGGGTTCCAGCAAGCAGCTGGTGCTTACCCGCTATTGAACGTGGCTCACGAACGATAGGAAGCTTTCAAGGGCAAGTTCTTATAAGAGATGCGTATCCGTGTCTGCGGGAAGTTTCTTTCTACTGTCTTAGGCAGCCTAATCGGTGAAGACCACTCCGACGGCGACGTGGTCCTTCTCAACGGCAGCGTCAATGCGCACCACGTAGCCTTTCAGCAGCATCGTCTGCACGCCATCCTCGCCCGGCGTCTCCATGGTTACTTGCAGTTCCGATTGCAGCCTCGGCAAATTCTTCAGCGAGATGAGCGCGCCTTGCAGGGAAATGTCGCGCACCACGGTTTCTTCCTGAAAGTCTTTTCCGCCTTCCGTTACTCCGGAAACTTTTGCATTGAATTGGGCCTCGCGCCGCAAGGAAGTGCGCGTCCCCGGCATGTGCGCCTGCACGCTGTCTCCCGTGGAACCAAGGGTGATGACCATGCCTTCGCTCGCCGCAAACACGGAATCAAATTCCTCTCGAGCCTGCCGCAGGATCGAGTCCACCATGCGGTCCGTCGAATCCGGATCGTGATGAAACAGCACTAGAGTTTTTGCTCCGGCTTCCCGCGCGAGCTTCACGCCTTCGCGCCACGACGAATGTCCCCATCCCTTGCGCGTCGTGGCCAGCTGCTCCGAAGTGAACTGCGCATCATTTATAAATATATCCGCGCCGGCCACCAGCTCACGCAAACTTTCGTCCAGCTTGGGATCACCCGGCTCGTTGTCCGTCGCATAAACCACCGTGCCTGCCGGAGTTTCAATCCGGAAACCGAGGCAGCCCTGCGGATGGTTCAGCCACCGCGCCGTGACTTTGTTTTCCTTGATAGTGAACGTGTCGCCGCCTTCAACTTCCTTGAACTTGCGCTTCGCGTTCATCGCGGACATGTCCACAGGAAAATACGGCAGCGCCATCTGCGCTTCAAACACCTGCTTCAAACTGTCGCGCCCCAGAAATTTCGATCGAAAACTGTAAAAATGAAATTCGTTGTTCTCCGCGTAGAGCGGCGCAAAAAATGGAATCCCCTGAATATGGTCCCAGTGATAGTGCGTTACAAAAATGTGCGTTTCGGGATTTCCGCCGCCGTTCGGCGCACCCCAGCGGCTGCCGAGCATCCGCAGTCCCGTCCCGCAATCCAGAATGAATTGCGTGCCGTCTGGAGCGACCAATTCGAGGCACGGCGTGTTTCCGCCGTATCGCCATGTCGCGGGATCCACTGTCGGCGTCGACCCTCGAACTCCCCAGAAACTCAGTTTTGCGATGGGAACCGTCATGCCCCTCAGCGCACATCCGTGCGTAGGCCATTCCCGCCGCATTACAAGCGGAAAGGGAAGCTAGTTCGATGTTGGCAGCCGCCGCGAACAGCGTCAATGCATTCGCGCTGGGAAAGTGTCAAACTTCCCACTATGCGGGCAGCAGCCTTGGTGCGGGTGCATTTGTAACACAGGCCTGCCCTGCGAGTCGAAGGGCGCTTCCGCCTGTGCGCTTTTATCTTTAGCCGAACTCTGCCGCATGAGCGGCAGTCGCGTAAAATAGAGTCCGCGGAGCCGATACGACGGGTGCACGACCACTCTCACAACGACGACCACGAACACGGCCATCACGACGGCCACGTGCATCATCCGCACGGACACGATCACCACGGCCACTCACACCCACCGTTGCGGCCTTCCGTGCTCGGCTGGGCCATGGCGGCGACGCTCGGTCTCGTCGTAGCGGAAATCTTTGGCGGCGTGCTCGGCAAATCGGTCGCGCTGCTGAACGACGCCGTCCACAATCTTTCGGATGTGCCCGCGCTGGGAATATCCTGGTTTGCGATGCGATGGGCGGAACGTCCCGCGGACAGCGAAAAAACGTACGGCTATCACCGCGCTGGAATTCTTGCGGCCTTCACCAACGCGATCCTCCTCGTGATTCTTTCCATGTGGCTCGGCTACGAAGCATTTGAACGCCTCCGCGCGCCGGTCCACGTCGTCGAAAGCTGGATGATCTGGACTTCGATTGCCGCGCTCGCCGTGAACGGCGGCATTACCCTCGCGCTGGTCCGCGGACGCGGCGACCTGAATCTGCGCAGTATTCTGGTCCACAACTTCGGCGATGCACTTTCCAATATCGCGATTATCGTCGGCGCCATTGCGATTCACTTGACTGGCGCACTGTGGATCGATCCTCTGCTTGGCATTGCGATCGGTCTGCTGGTGTTGTGGTCCAGCATCGGCATTCTGCGAGAGTCTTCCCACATTTTGCTCGAAGGACGGCCACGAGAGATGCGCGTCGAAGAAGTGGCGCGCGCGATTCTAACCGTGGAAGGCGTGCAGGAAGTGCATGATGTGCACATCTGGTCGCTCGGCGGCGGGCACAACGCGCTTAGTTTGCATGCCCGTATTCCGGATATGCATCTCGACCAATGCGAGCGCGTGCTCGCGGCGATCCAGGAAAAGGCGGCGAAGGATTTTAGGATTGACCACACGACCGTGCAGCTGGAGCGCGCTGGCTTGCCGGCGCATTCCGGTTACGTGATGCCGGAACCGGCAAAGAAATAGCTTTTCCTGCTAGCGTTGATCTGCTCGTCGAAGATCTTTCCTGGTGACCGAATTTCCCATAGGGTAGAAAAATTTGTGGCTGGATTTGCTAACCGTGTCTCAGGTCGAATTTTGGGCGAACACTTTGGGGTCAGGCGGTTGGGACGGGGGCGCGGAAATCGAGGCCGCGTTGCTCGTTGAACTGCTTGGTGGCGTCGAGGTCGAGCTTGTCGCTGGCGAGGAGATGACGCACGCCTTCATTGGTTACATAGCGCAGCGTGCCGTTTTCCCAAGCGTAGGCTACCGCGAAAAATACGGTTCCATCGCGACGAACGAAAACATATTCCTCGGACTCGCGCTGGGCCCGGGACATTGGCGCAGGCTCGTAAGTCTGCACTGGGTAATTCTGTTGCGAATCGTCATAGCGCGAACGATCAGAATACGGCGCGGCGCCCGGTTCGCCGTTGTCTACCTGCTGCGCGTCTGCGGGGGCATCTTCTCCGTCGTCGGGAAAAATCGGCGTATAGTAGCCGCCGCCGAAAAACGGGAAATACGCGCCGTAAAACTGGCCATTGCGGTTGCGAGCGTTGACTCCCGGATGTGTTGCGGCGTAGTGGCTGTAATCGAAGCCCAAGCCAGGGACGCCGATGTCATCCTGGGAAAGAATTCTGCGTGAGGGGCTGGTGCTCCGTAGCGTGGACGCAGTCGAACGTGACGAGCGGGCGACTATGGCGCCAGAACGGGTGCGATAGGAATGGACGCCTGAAGCAGGGTGACTTGCCGAGGCTGTGTGGGCCGCTGCGGAAGGCGATGAGTGTATCGCCGCATGAGGTGCTGCCGGTGAAAAAGCGGCGTGACCACCGGCCATTCCGCCGCCTCTAGCCTGGGCTTCGACTATCGCCGGAAGAGCGGCGAGAGAAACGATGGCAATCAGAAAGCGGCGCATGGTGAGTACCTGGGTTCCCGGGCCGCCGGGCCTTTCTTGCGCGTGCATGAATAAGGATGCGCTTTGTGAGGCATAGGTTTCAAGGGGGAGATTAGGGCGTGGTGGAAGGTCGGAAGGTTTGGGAGAGATCTGGGAACCATATGCCCCCCTCGGCTTTTTGTAAGTGTTGCATCGGAAGGACTTAGATATTCGCTTGGATGCAAACACTGGCGAGATAGCGTGTAAGTGTTGCGGAGGCTTTTGGGGACTCCAAATCTCTTAGAATCTGCAGTTGCGGGAGTTCTTGTAAGTGTTGCTTTGGAAGGAGATCTCGAAGGGTGCTTTTGCGGTTCACGAGTTTGATCAGGCCGAGAAGAAAAAGATAACCCAGAGACGGGGAGTGCGCTGAGGTAGCGCGGGGAGCTTTGCCCGGATTGACAGCCCGAAGTCACAACAAACTATAGCATGTGTTTACCTATTTGTTAAGACAAATCGTATGTATAGAAAAAGAGGCGGGATGGGAGGCGGGAAGGAGCGGCAGACCGGGCGCGTGAAAGAGATGGACACGATGCATCGTTCCCCTGTAAGGAAGGGGAGAGGACCTGAGGGCCGGCCAGTACGTAGGTAGAATTCCATGCGTGGAGAGTTGGCGAGATGGAAGACTTGTCGAAATACGATCGGCCTGTGGGAACTTTAGTTACGCGGGAGGCGAAGGCGGACTGGGAGCGGCACCGGCTTCGCGATGAGCAAGTCGAATTTTTCCGCGCGAACGGGTATTTGGCCGGCGTACGAATTCTGGATGATGCGCAGGTGGAAGTTTTGCGAGGAGAGCTGGAATTGTTGATGGACCCTGGAAATGCGGGACGGGAGTTGTTTCACGAGTATCATTCGAACGAAGCGGCCGACCCGGAGAGGGTGCTGTTTCATGCGCTAGGGGCGTGGCGAGTTGCGCCGGGGTTTCATGATTTGCTCTGGAACCCGAGGTTTCTAGTGCCAGCTTCGCAGTTGTTGGGTGGGGCCGTGCGATTCTGGCACGATCAGCTTTTCTGCAAGCCGGCGCGGCATGGCGGTGTGGTGGCGTGGCACCAGGATTACTCGTATTGGACGCGAACTACGCCGCTGGCTCATCTTACATGCTGGATTGGTTTGGACGATTCCACGCGGGAGAACGGGTGTCTACACTATGTGCCAGGAAGCCACAAATGGCCGGATTTGCCCAAGGGGGTTCTCGCGGGTGACCTCGAGACAAGCCGCCGAAGTTTGCCAAAGGCGCTACAAGAAAAATTCAAGCCGGTAGCGATTGAATTGAAAAAGGGGGAAGCGACGTTTCATCATGCGCGGACGATGCATGGTTCTGGGGCAAACGATACACCCCGACCGCGGCGCGCTACGGTGATTAATGCTTTTCTTGATGGCGTGATGTCTGACACGGACGAGCCTCTCCTGGCGGGTGTGCCGGTGATTCGCCGAGGAGAGCGGATGGGAGGACAGTTTTTTCCGCTGCTGTACGAGCCTTGACGCAGAGAGTTGACCGTCGTCAAGAACGTCTAGAAAAGGGGGAGGTTAAGGCTTGAGCGTTTAGAGTTGAAAGGGAGAGAAGTAGAAAAGCCAGAATCGGATCCTGTTCCCGGTTTCCCCTACCGCTTTCTACACGCAAACCGTCTTGGCGCCTCTGGCCGCTCGACTGCGGAGACCTTCATCTCTTCTTCCGTAGTCTCGAACGGTTCTCCCTCTGCCCGCGCGTTGGCGCAGCACTTCCGTCATGTCCAGTCCGGGCTTCAATTCTTTATTTAGTGATGGTGATCGTAAGGGTAGCCGCGTGGTTGGTTCCGCCGGCGCCGCTCACTGCTGCCGAGACCGAAACTGAGCTAGTTCCGATGGGGGTCCCTTGATTTCCCACGGCGGTGCTTCCTCCGTTGCACGAAGTCAATCCTAACGCCGCCATCAGAAGGATCGGGAAGCCCAAGAGTCGCAATCCAGGCAGCTGTTGTCTCCGACGGGCGACGATAAAAGACATCATCGCGAGAACGGGAAACAAAAGCGCATACATCGGACGCTGAGACGATGGCCAGGTCACCGGCAAAGCCGCCGCACTCGCAGCCGTGGTAGTGACCGTGAGTGTCGTCGTTACCGCTCCCCCATTGGGTGTGACGGAAGAGGGACTAAAACTGCAAGCCGCCTCTGAGGGCAGCCCACTACACGTAAAACTCACCGGCGAGTTGAATCCGTTTTCCGGTGTGACGGTAAACGTCGCTTTCCCACTTTGCCCATCAACAATGGTCAACGTAGTTGGATTTACCGACACCTGGAAATCGGGAGAGGGCAGGTTGAGGGTGTAGGCTGCGCTTGCCACGGCACTGTTGGCAAAGCCGCTGGCCGCGGCCATTGCTTCAATCGTTTCCGTGGAGCTGACGGTAATCGGAGCCTTGAACACAGCGGATGCCGTCGTGGGGGTTGTTCCATTGGTGGTGTAGTAGATCGTCGCCCCCACCGTCGCGTCGGAAATCGTCACCGTTTGCACCGAAGTGTACGTTCCTGCGGCTGGTGAAAATGTAGGCGTCGCTGCCGGAGGCGCGATGGTGTAGAGCGCGCTTGCGACCGCGCTGTTCGAACAACCGTTGGCCACCGCTATCGCTTCAATCGTTTCCGTGGAGCTGACGGTAATCGGAACTGTGTACAAAGCGGACGCCGCGGTCGGTGTTGTGCCATCCGTTGTGTAGTAGATCGTCGCGCCCGCCGTCGCATCGGAGATCGTCACCGATTGCGGCGTTCCATACGTACCAGGTGCCGGGCTGAACGTCGGCGTTGCTGCGGTTGCGGAAGTGGCGGCCACGAATCCGTGAAAAACGCCGCTCGTGTCAGCGTAAATCCCCGCAATCTCGTCCGACGAATTGATTCCAAACGGCGCCGTCCCCTTGACCATTCCCGTGGTACTCGCTCCCGGAGCGTCCAGCGGCGCAGTAATCGTCCCCGTTGCAAAGCTGCGTACGAACGCGTGGTTCACTCCGCTCGCGTCCGTATAAAATCCCGCGACATCTCCAGCGCTGTTCATGCTTGTTGGCACTGTCCCCGGAAACAAGCCCGCCGCCACCACTCCCGTCACGTCGAATTGTGTGATCGTTCCAATTGCGGTCCGCACATAGCCGTGGAGGACGGAGTTCGCATCCGCATAACTCCCCACGATGTCTCCGGCCGTATCAATGCCCAGCGCAATCGTGCCCCCAAACGTAAAGCCACCGTTCGATGGGGCCGTGCCGGCGCTTGGGGCGTCGACAGGCGCCGTGATCGTGCCCGTGCTCGCACGCCGGATGAACCCATGAGCCAGTCCATTGGTGTCCGTGTAGAATCCAGTGACGTCACCGCCCGCATTGATGCCGACAGGAATCGTTCCTTTCCCCAGAGTTGTGCCCGCCCCGGTAACATCGAAGGTGGTGAAGCTGCCTCCGGACGAGCGAATGAAGCCGTGGCGCACCGCGCTTGCATCCGAGTACAGTCCCGTGATTGTTCCTGACACATTGATACTCGTCGGGATTGTTCCTCTGTGCCCCGTGCCCGTTGGCGCGCCCGGAACATCAAACGCCGTGATCACACCAGTACCGCTTGCCCGCACGAAGCCGTGATATGCGTTGTTCGAGTCGGCATATATTCCGGAAACATCCCCGGCTGCATCGATGCCCGTCACAAACGTTCCCTGATTCTTGCTCGTCCCTGCACCTGGCGCGTCGAACGGTGTGATCGTGTCCGTCGCCGCCACGCGAACGAACCCGTGCGCAATGTTCGGCGCCGTAATGTAAATCCCTGTTATATCCCCTTCCGCGTTGATGCCCGTCACGGTCGTCCCCTGTAGCAGGCCTGTTCCCGCGCCGGTGTAGGTGAATGCCGTAAAGGCGGGCCCGCAGCCCGCCGCTTGCGGACGCCCTGGCTTCCCCGCCGCGCCATAAACCTCCAGTAGGCCCCCTGCTCCTAGCGTCAGCGCAGTCAGGCAAAGGAGCGTGAAACGTCCCAGCCTTCGCGCGCCGTTCGACGCCTTTTCCCTTTCACGGATTCGATTTTGATAAGCAGCAGCACGAGAATAAAATCCACGTTTCATCGCATCACCTCGGAATTATTGCGGAGCGTAATCGCAAGTTCGGCAATGCTGGCGATAGTCCGCCCACAGGTCAAGAGGTGCAGCGGCAAGATGATATGAATTTGGTATGAAATCGCCGCTTGCGAAGCTGGCCGCAATCGTCCGTGCTCGGCGCTTTTTTTGCTTGCAAATCCGTCGAAACTATTGAAAATACAGGGTGTATTTTTATCTGCGGACATCCGCTGGACGAAACGAGCTTGGCAGCCCAGCCTTGTGTTAGTGTGTACCAGCTGTCGAAAAAGCGCCCTCCAAATTCCACTGTCTTTCTGGAATCGTCTCCGTTGTATTCAGATTTAGGGGACCAGGTTACCGACGGCAACGAACTCTGATTTGCAGCCCACCACGCATCGGACCTTTAGAAACGTCGCTTGTTCTTCGGCACTAAGGGCATGTGCTTCTTTCCCTGTTTGATAGAACCGCTCGTGAGCGCTGCGAAATTCATCACCCCCCGCATAAGCCGCAATCAGACGAAAGTTCTTGTCGAATTCGTACCAGATGCCGCAACCCAGGGGCGTGATACATTCCATTACCGCAAGTCGAAGACTGCCGCGCTCGACCATGGGATCCTTGGCCTGATTGAACTGGTACAAAGCTCGATTCAAATCGCTCCGCGGAAACAGCAGGCGCAACCTCTCCTGGGCTAACCCCATGCCTTGGATTTGAAACTCAGGCCGCACTTCGCTGGAAGCGCCAAACACCCGGTCAGGATCAAGGACCACCAAGGTTGCTTGATGGTCATACCCATTGGCGACTCCTGTGGCGATAATCTCCTCTTTGCCATTGCCATCCAGGTCCGCCAACACCATGGAATTTAAGCTCCCCGAATGCCAATACTCGGAAATGGTTTTGCCATTGGAATCGAGAATCGCAACCTGACTGGGCCACCAGAGATCATGGCTGCTCAATATCACGATTTGCGGCGGCCTTTTCTCCGTTGCCTTCAGCACTCTTAGGGCTACGGTCCAGAACGTCGCCGCACTCCCCTTGAGCTCCGGAAGCTCTCTCCCAGGAGTCCAACGCCATCTCTCTTTGCCGCGATCGGAGTAGCAAATCAGTGTCGTCGAACGCGACAGTGGGCTATTGGCCGGGAGATAAAGAAAGAGAACATCCGTACGCCCTTTACCCTCCAAATCCCCGAACCACATGCGTGGCGCCTGCCCCTTTTCGTAATACCAGTTGCTCGAGAATCCCTCGGGAAAAGCCTTTCGCCAAAGCTCCTTTCCCTCCGCATTGAAAATCTCTAGCGTCGAACCGTCCAGCCGCCCAAACTTGGGCTGCTCGTGAGCCCCCAGCGCCCGGATGGAGATATAACCCACAAGGCTAACGACCGCGCATAACGCTGCGATCGCGCCGATCACCTTCAGCCTCCTGCGCGGTTTCCCTTGCGGCTCCGCCACGCGTCCCCCAAGCGCATGGAACTCTGCGCCATTGCGAGGCGATGCTACGATCCAACGCTTTTCGTACTTGCCATTTGTAGCGCTTGTCGAACGATTGGGTAGGTTTATCGTGATCGGATCGTTCTTGCCTTCGCCGTCGTAGTACGCGTCCAGCGCATGCCGCAGCCGATTCATCTCTGTCGCTACGTCCGCGGATCGCTTCGTGCGGATCTCGTCGGGCCACAATTCCCGGATCACCATGTCCGGCCTTAGCGCTGCTTGCGAGTCTGCGTTTTTACACAACACTTCCAACAGCTTCCGCAACTGGCTCTTTTTGGCGAAGCTTTGGCTGAGCAGGATCTTGTCGATCTGCTCCCGCATGGCGCTGGGATGCATGGTTCGATGAACTCCACAGCAGAAGCACCGCAAATCGTCCGAAGGTCCGGGCTGGATTTTGCTTGGAGCTAGGCTCTGCCGCAAAAAAGGAATGCCAGGGGATTCCGCAAAGACCGCCCCTTCGGAAATTCCTTTCTCGCCCTGAAAACTGCACCAATTGTATCCCCATCTCGCCGAATCGCAATGTTCAAGCAATATTCGAGGGTGCAGATTTTAACCTGTAATTGGCCTACGTCACTTCCCATCTTCTGCAACGTTCCGGCATATCGAAATGATACTTCCGCACTTGCCGTCGGCTGTAAGCTGTCAGTTCGTCCACATCCGAAGCGGTTGGAGCAGTAACGGGCACCGAAATCGTCCTTGAGGGATAACCTGGGTAATGTGGATATAATGATGCGGCGTTATGCGTACTATTCGCTGGGCGGTTTGTGACGTGAACGTAGTTGCACGGGGGAGCTTATGAAAGTGCAAGGGCGGTGCGGGGATTGGCTGGCAATGGGTCGCACTTTTGGCATGGCGCTACTTGTGATGGCCGCTGCGAATGGCTTTTCGTTGCGGGCTAGGGCGCAGACTGTCGATGAGGTAATTGCCAAGAATATTCAGGCGCGTGGAGGGCTCGAGAAGTTGAAAGCAGTGAAGAGCATACGGACCAGCGCGAAGCTGACGCAGGGGTCGTTTCGGGCGAATTTTGTGCAAGAGGAGAAGCGCGGGGACAAGGTGCGGGAAGAGTTCATTATTCAGGGGATGGCACAGATTCAGGCTTACGACGGGAAGACGGGGTGGCAGATTTCCCCTTTTGGCGGGCGGAAGGATGCGGAACTCTTGTCGGCGGACGACTTGAAGAGTTTGGCCGTGGATGCGGACCTTGACGGGCCGTTGGTGGAGTATAAGGAGAAAGGGCATAAGGCGGAGTTGGTGGGGCATGACTCGATGGAAGGAACGGATTGCTTCAAGATCAAGCTGAGCATGAAGAATGGGGACGTGCGGTATTACTACCTGGATGCGGATTCGTATTTGGATTTGAAGGTGGAGATTCAGACGACGATTCGCGGGGCGTTGCAGGAGAGCGAGCTTTATTACGGGGATTACGAGCAGGTGAATGGAATTTACTATCCGTTTTCCGTACAGCAGGGGCAGAAGGGGAGCACCTCGCGGACGGAGATTTCGGTGGAAAAGGTTGAGCAGAATGTGACGCTGGATGATTCGCTTTTTTCCATGCCGGCTTCCAAGCCTGAGGCGAAGACGCCCGCGGCATCTGCAAATTAAAAATTGGTATGAGTTGGCAAGAGTACGCCTTTTGCGTTGGTGTTTTGATGAACTATTCAGGGTAGTACAGCAGTGACATTTATTTTTTCCGCTGAGGGAACTTCCGACATGAGCAAATCTACTGGCTCCAGGTGCTTCACCGCAGTCACAGTCCTGATGTGCATGGCCGTGCTTGCTGCGACTTTGGCGGCGCAGGACACAAAATTCGATTCGGATTCGATTTCGGGGCTTGGCGCGCGAAACATCGGATCGGCGACGATGAGCGGGCGCGTGGCGGCGATCGCAGCCACAAAGGTGGATGGGCGGATTACGATTTATGTTGGATCGGCGAGTGGGGGCGTGTGGAAGTCGCTGAATGGCGGCGCGACGTTCAAACCGGTGTTTGACAAGGAAGACGTGCAATCGATTGGGGCCTTAGCGATCGACCCGCAAACGCCGAGAACGATTTGGGCCGGCACGGGGGAGTCGTGGACACGGAACAGCGTGTCCGTGGGGAACGGAATTTATAAGTCGACGGACGGCGGGGATACGTGGACCAACATGGGGCTGGGGAATTCGGAGCGAATTTCGAAGATTATTGTTGATCCGAAGGATGGGAATACGGTTTATGCGTGCGTGCCCGGGAAACTTTGGAGCGACAGCGCGGACCGCGGATTGTATAAGACGACGGACGGTGGGAAGACGTGGAGTTTGATATTGAAAGGGCCAAATCTTTCGACGGGTTGCTCGATGATTTCGATGAGTTCGGCGAATTCGAAGGTGCTTTTTGCGGGACTGTGGGATTTTCGGCGGAAGGGGTGGACGTTCCGATCAGGAGGAGACAGTCCCACGGCGGCGAGCGGGAGCGGATTCTACAGAACGGAGGATGGCGGGGCGACCTGGACGGAACTCGATGAGAAAAGCGCGAAAGGATTGCCCGCGAAACCATGGGGACGCGTGGCGGTGACGATTGCGCCCTCGAAACCAAATGTGGTGTATGCGCTGATTGAATCGACGCGGAGCGCGCTGTTCCGGTCGGATGATGGCGGGAAGACGTGGGAAGAGCGGGATCGCAGCAGCTATATGGTGTGGCGGCCGTTTTATTTTGCGAACCTGATTGTCGATCCGAAAAATGAGAACAAGATTTATAAGCCGGACCTGATTTTGATTATGAGCGAGGACGGCGGAAAGAGCTTCAGCCCCGTATCCAATGGCGCGCACGGAGATTTTCACGATGTTTGGGTGAATCCCGACAATACGGAGCAGTTGATTGCGGGCGATGACGGAGGACTCTGGTATTCGTATGACAGCGGGAATACCTGGTGGAAGGGGAACAACCTGCCGATTTCGCAGTTTTATCACGTGAGTACGGATAACGCCGATCCTTATCATGTCTTTGGGGGATTGCAGGACAACAGCGTCTGGATTGGCGATTCCCAATATCCGGGCGGGATTACCAATGGGCGATGGGAGAACCTTGGCGGAGGAGACGGATTCTGGGCGTTTTCCGATCCGGCGGATGGGAATTATGTTTACGCGGAGTCGCAGGGCGGTTTTGTCGCGCGGGTGAACCGCCTTACGTTGGAGTCGCGATTCATCAAGCCGGAGCCAAATTACGGAGAGAAGAAGTTGCGGTTCAATTGGAACACACCCATGCATATGAGCCCGCATGAGAAAGGGACGATCTACATCGGAGCCCAATTCTTGTTTCGTTCGCGAGACCATGGACAGTCGTGGGAGCGGATTTCGCCTGATTTGACAACCGACGATCCGGAAAAACAGAGACAGGAAGAGTCCGGTGGCGTGACCGTCGACAATTCTTATGCGGAAACGCATACGACGATTTATTCGATCAGCGAGTCGCCGCGCGATGGGCAGACCATTTGGGTGGGAACGGATGACGGGAATGTGCAGGTGACGCGGGACGGTGGCAAGTCATGGACAAATGTGGTGGGCAATGTTGCCAATTTGCCCAAGGCATCGTGGGTGTCCTGGGTCGAGGCGAGTCTCTATGACGCGGGAACGGCTTATGCGACGTTCGATCGACATACGTTTGGGGATATGGAGCCGCACGTCTTCAAGACAACGGATTACGGAAAGACGTGGACACCGATCGTGGCTGGGAGTAGCGGCGTTCGCGGTTACGCTCACGTGATCAAAGAAGATACCGTAAATCCGAATCTGCTATTTCTCGGGACGGAATTTGGACTTTGGATTTCGCCGGACGGCGGCAAACAGTGGGCGCGTTACACGGGGCACGATTTCCCAAAGGTAGCCGTGCGGGATATTGTCGTGCAGAAGCGGCAATCGGATTTGGTCGTCGCGACGCATGGGCGCGGGATCTGGATCATCGACGATATTACGCCCCTTCGGAAGCTGACTCCTGAGGTGCTGGCGAAGAGCGCGGCGTTCCTGGAGGCGAATCCCGCGCAGCAGCGGCTGCAGGCAAGCGGCGGGTGGGTGGAAGGAAGCGCGGTGTTTTCTGGACCAAACCCGCCGGACGCAGCGGTGATCACCTACTATCAGAGCAAGCGGCACATTTACGGAAAAATGAAACTGGAGATATTGGATTCGGAGGGGAAAGTTATCGATACGCTGCCGCCGAACAACCGGCGAGGAATCAGCCGGGTGGAATGGTCGATGCGGCTGAAGGCACCACACGTTCCTCCTGCTGCCAGTGCGGCGTTTGAAGCGGCGCAGGGGCCGAGAGTGCTGCCAGGAACTTACACGGTGAAGATGACGCGGGGGACGGAGGTGTATACCACTCCATTGAAAGTGGAACTCGATCCGCGTGCGAAATATACGCTGGAAGACCGGAAGCTGGAATTCGACGCGGCGATGCGGCTGCACCGGTTGCTGGGGGATATGAGCTTTGACGTCGAGCGTATCAATGGCGTCCGCAATGCCCTTTTGGAGCGAAGCGCCAAGACGAAAGGCGATGCGGCTTTCGGCAAGCGATTGCAGGAGCTGGCGGGCAAAGTCGATGAAATGCGAAAGAAGATTGTGGCCACGACAGAAGGTGGGGCCATTACGGGGGAAGAGCGAATCCGCGAAAAGACTACCGGGCTTTACGGGGAAATATTGAACTACGAAGGGCGGCCGGCCGATTATCAAGCGGCTCGGATCGAGTCACTGAAGAAAGAACTGGAAGATGTGGCGGGCGAGTTCGACGCGTTCGTTGCCAAAGAATTGCCAGGAGTGAACAAGTCACTCACGCAGAAAAAGATGGAGCCAATTCAGCCGCTTGACCGGAAAACGTGGGACGCGAGCGAGAGCGATTCCCTGGGGGGGGCTGCAGGTGGCGGAATGCGGTTCCACGAATTTGAAATACGATGACGGCTTGCTAACGGCGACCCCTTAGCGAGTGGATTCGGGAACTGCGAAGTAGAAATGGTGGTGGTTGCGGCAGGCTGGGTTGAAGCAGGCGTTGCAGCGGGGGCAGCGGGAGTTGGATTGCAAGTAGGCGGTGATTGTCAGCTGGGATTGGCAGTTGCCGCAGAGGACGGCTTCTGTGTGCCATTCGGAGCGGGGCCAAGGTTCGATCGGGTGATCGACAAGGGCTTCGTGGCAATCTTTGCAGGCGTAATAGTGGCCGCAGCATTTTAGTTTGATGGCGATGATGTCGAGCGGGGAGTCATAGTGGAGGCAGCGAGTTTGAAGGTCGAGGTTCAGGCCGCGGACTTCGGGTGGCGTTGAGAACATGGTTCGGGAGAGAGAGATTAGGATAGCAGGTACAAGCCCCGATCTTGCGAGGACAAGTCAGGAAAAAGGCAACCTCGGGGGCTGAGGGACCCGCCACTACAACTGGTGGGGGGAATGTGCTATAAGAGTCGGGCCGTGAAAAGTGCTGCGAAGCAGGAGCTTGCCCGGGGTCAGCGGGAGTTGGCTGAGGATTCCGTGGAGGAATCGTCGCCGGCGAAAGCTGGAGCGGAGGCGAGTGTCGCGGGAATGGATGCTTCGTGCTATTGTCCAGTGTGCTCGAAAAAACTGGAATCGCGGCGCTGCAAACTGATATGCCCCGTCTGCGGGTACTACATGTCGTGCGCGGACTATTACTGATAAGCTTTGTGGTCCCGGCCCGGGTTGCCGCCGGAACTGCTATTTGACGAGGAGGAAATCAAAGTGGCTTTGAAGATGACGAACCGGGAAGTGGACGGAGTGTCCGTGGTGGCGCTGGACGGCCGCATTGTTCTCGGAGAAGAGAGCAATGCACTGCGCGAAAAAGTGAAGAGCTTGATCGCGGAGGGGAAGAAGAAGGTTGTGCTGAATATGGCGAACATCACGTTCATTGACAGCGCTGGCCTGGGAACCCTGGTGGCGGCGCATCATAGCGCGAAGTCGCAAGGCGCGGCGCTGAAGCTGGCGCACCTTGGGAGCAAGTTCCAGGAAGTGCTACAGATTACCAAGCTGCTGACGGTGTTCGACGTGTACAACTCCGAAGCAGAAGCCGTGGGAAGTTTCGCGAAGTAAGACAAGAAAGCTGCACGGAAACAGGTTTTCGCCGGAGGGCACGCTCGCGCGTGCCCTTTTTGTTTGGGATGCTATGTCCGGCCGGTTTGCCGATTATCCATTCACGCGGTACATGGCTATGCCACTGAGAAGTTTGGGGTAGAAGTCGGTGGATTTTTGGGGCATGACTTCGCCGGCGGTAGCGACGCGCATGACTTTCTCGACATCCACGGGGTTGAGAAGAAAAGCGATCTGGGCGGCGCCGCGGTCCACGGCATCAAGAGCAGCGTAAGCTTCGCGCTCGTAAGTTAGATTTTTTTCGGCAGTGACGGCATGGGGTGTGATGCCGAATGCTGGCTCGAGAATGCCGTCGTGAAGAAGGACAACATCGAGTTCCCGCTGGAGTGGAGAGACCGCGGGGAGGAGTTGAGAGAGGTCAGCGCCGCGGCGGAGCTTTAAAACATAATAGGCGCGCTTTCCAGGTTCGGCGGTGGGATAGATGCCGATGGCGCGCTCGCCCCGCGACTGATGTAGCCGCGCCAGAAAATTCTGTTGGGCTTCGGCTCCCTGGCGTTCATCTGCGAACGGAAAGGCTTCGGCTTCGAACCAGGGTTCGAGGTAACGGCGCGCTTCCGTCCAGGAGAAATCATGAAGGTTGGCGGCGAGGCGATGCGTTGGGAGGATAGTGAGGCCTTCGCTGCAGGTGTTGACGAAGGTCATCATCGCAAGATCATACGAAGCGAGGCCGGTGTTGGTGAGATGCGGTGCCGGATGGGGCGCGCGAGCGCTTTGATGGCATTCGTTGCGGAAGTTGAGGGCGGTTTCGTAGCGGTGGTGGCCATCGGCGATAACCAGCTTTTGATCCTGCATGGAGCTTTGTATCGCGGCGGTGCGGTCCTGATCGGAAATGACCCAGAGGCGATGAATGACTCCGAATTCATCACGTAGTTCGGTGGCCGGGGCGGCCGCGGACTCCGCGTCTTTGAGGAGGGCATCAATGCGCTGCTGTGGGTCGGAGTAGAGCATGAAAAGCTGGCCGGTAGATGTGTGCGTGTGGCGGAGAAGTTCAAGGCGGTCGGCTTTGGGGCCGGAGAGTGTGTGTTCGTGGCGAAACACGACGCCGGCGGAATATTCTTCGAGCTTGCCCGCGCCGATGAAACCGCGGCGAGTGCGCCGCTCCGTGGTTGCGGGTACGGTGTATTCCTGCGAATAGCCATAGAAAGCGGGAGCGGAATCCTGGACGACGACGTTTTCGCGAATCCAACTTTCGAAAGCGACAGCAGCGCGGGTGTAAACGTTGTTCTGCGAAGAATCAGTGGGGTAGACGCGGCCTTTTTCGATGGCGATGAGGTTATGGCGATCGGCGGCGTAATAGTTGTCCTGCATGGACGGAGAGATTTTGTCGTAGGGCTGAGTGAGTACGCGATCGAAGGGAACGCGTTGCGGGTTATAGCGAAACGCCTGGAAAGGGTAAACCTGGGCCATGGAATCTCCGGTCGTGTTTTGTGGCAAACGGCAAGCCCTCTAGTTTACGCGAAGTGCGGAGGAATCTGAAAAGTGTGAGGCTGAGGCAGGAACAAATGGATTCACGCAGAATTCATGATTCATTCAGGACGGAGAAAATTGCGGGTAAAGGAGGCGAAATCGGCGCCGTGCGTAATAAAATAAACAGTTTATGAGTGACCTTCTACCAGGCGTGGTGCGCGCATTGATTTTTGATCTGGATGGAACGCTAATAGATTCGCAGAGCGATTTGATTCATTCCGTGAACGCTATGCTGCGCGAGTTGGGACGGCGAGAGCTGGCGGAAGAAACGATTTCGGGTTATATCGGGCACGGGGCGCCACAATTGGTGGCCAGGGCTCTTGGGGAAGGCTGCACGGAAGAAGAGCGCCAGCGGGCTCTGCAATTTTTCCTGAGCTACTACGAATTGCACAAACTGGATACGACTTCGGCGTACCCGGGAGTTACGGAGACGCTGGAAAAGCTGGCGAACTGGCCGATGGCCGTATTATCGAACAAGCCAGCGCGCATCAGCGTGCGCATTCTGGAGGCGCTGAGCTTGGCGAAGTATTTCCGGGTGATTTATGGCGGGAATAGCTTTGAAACGAAGAAGCCAGACCCACTAGGAGCGAGAACGATCCTGAAAGAGCTGGGCACGGAACCACTGGAAGCAATGCTCGTTGGGGACTCCGAAGTGGACGTGCAAACGGCCAGGAACACGGGGATGGTGGCTGCGGCCGTGAATTATGGATTCGGTGTGCATGACCGCGTGGCCTACCCTGCAGATATTTACCTGGACCGATTTAGCGAGCTGGAAGCTCTTCTGGCGAACCGGAATGCTTGATTTGCCGAACCGATTCCGTGCAGATCAGAGCTTGATAAGCCAATCAAGGCCAATCAAGGCCGAACAGGGCCGATCGCGGCCTATCAGGGCGAAGCGGACGACGACGCGCTTCGCATGGCAGCGACGTCTAAAATGTAGGCAACTTGGTGCTTCGTAAGGACGAAAAGGCGATTTCCATCACCGGAAAAATGAAAGTAGGCCAGCGAGTCCTGAAAAATGTGCTGGCCCAGCTTGGCCATGGTCCGGAGATCGTGGATAACGAGGAGCCCCGGGCCTTCCTCAAAAGCGAAGAGATTACTGCTGGCATTGGCAGCGGGAATCACTCCCACGAACCGCGACAGCAATTTGCTGTCTTTCAAGGAAAAAACCGAAATGCGCTTTCCGTCCTTCATGAGGAAGAGTACGTCGCCCACAGAAAACGCGCCATCGAAGCTGTACGGTCCACTCCCCTGTTGAACGAGCGCTCCGCCGACATCTTTGCCTGAACGAGCGTCCAAAACTTCGAAATAGGTGTCCAGATTGGAAACTTTTGTGTGCTTGAAGATTTCCCAGGCGGCGGGACTATGTTTAGCGGCGAGCTCCGCCCCGAGGCTCTTGGCGTCCCAGGCGAGGATGAAACAGTCGTCCTGAGGATCAGCAAAAGAGACCGGGCTGCTGTCGGTAAACTCCCGTTTCCACAGCTCCTTGCCCGAAGCGGGATCGAGCGCGCGAAGGATGTAGGGGACATCATTTTCTCCGTTTATGACAAAACGACGTCCGACGATCGTCGAGGGATCATATTCGATGAGAACCGATCCAGAGGGATGAAGGTGGCCCTTTCTGGCGTTCCAGGCTTCAGCAATCTTGCCGGACCCAGGATCGAGCTGAATGACATGTTGCGGGTTTTTCGGATCTTCACGACGTAGAAGAAAAGCGGAAGGCGGACCCGAAAAAAACGCCGCGGAAAAGGGCGGCCCAGAATAAATAGGCGCGCCGCTGGCAACCTGGAAAAGGGCGGCGCTGCCCTCCAGGGAAAATGCGAAACGGTCGAGGGCGGGGGTGACGGCGGCTGCACGAAGTGTGTACAGGCCGTCTATCGGTAGGTCGGCGGAGAGGAACGGCAGTGTTTCGCCCATGCGGTAGAGAAAGACCGTGCCCCTATCATTTAAAACGGCCATTTCGTGTCCGAAGATATCTACGGAGAGGTTTTCAGGAGCATCGAGCTCGCGATTCTGCTCGAGGTCGAATACGCGGACACCGATTTTTCCCGTGTCCGTGAGAAGCGCGTAGCGTGGGTTGCTCGCGGTGCGCACTGTGTCTGCCTTGAACGAAAAGGTTGCTAATACTTCGCCGCTTTTGAGGGACATAAGAGCGGCGGGTTCTCCTTTTTCTCCAGGAGCAATTAGAACGCGGTCGTCCGTTTGGAGACAAAAGGAGCCGGTCAGCCGCTTGTGGATCGATCCGGGGAGCGGAATTTTTCGCCCCGTCGTAAGGTCGAGATGAATGCCTTCCGACCTCCCCGAAAGGAGCAGTGTTTTGCCGTCTGGCGAAAAATCCATGGGCAGGAATTTCACACCCTTGCCGGCCATGGAGCTCCAAGTGTTGGCCAAGCGAAAACCGATTGGGCTTGGAAAGGCGATCTCCGGATCCATGGGGATATGCACAATCGGGTAGGGAGAATTCGTTACCGGGACCGAATCCGTGAAGATCACTCTATTAGCGGAGAGCTGGTAGACAACCAATTTGAGGTCGGGCATGAGGCAGGCAAAGAAATCGGCGCCGGGAGAGAGCTGGGCATCGAGGCAGCCGTCGTGGAATGGCAGCAGCGTTCGCTCGAAACCTGGTCCGGAGGGTACTTTTTCGCGATCCACCGTTAAGCCGTGGCCAACGATTGTGATTTCATTGGAATCAAAGGAGGAGCGGGCGGGATAGACTTCTTCGGCAAGAGAGTGCAAGCGGAGGCGAAGCGGTTCACGGGAAAGCATATAGAGGCCGGAAGGATTCTGGACCATCAGGCTGTGGCCATCGGGGCCGTAGCGAAGAGTAACGGAGGCGTCGCGCAAGGGAGGTTTTAGCGGTTGACGCAGAAGAATGCCGCGTAAGTCTTCCTGTGGCCGAGACTGTTGGGGCAGGGCTGTGGCGACGGAGAGGAGTTGTGGCTGAAGAAGAAAGGCGACGACCATGCCTACTAGCCGCCAGAGCAAAGCAAGCGGGAATCTGAGCAGGAGCTTCACGGTTGGATAAGCGCCGCGAGTCTAACATATACTGTTGCCGCATTCGGGATGGGAGAACTCCCCAGTGAAGCGAATTGCGATATTCATGATGCTGGTCGCGTTTAGTCTTCCCTGGCCGATTCGAGCCAGTGCGCAGAACAGCGGCCTTGCGGATTATGAGCGGCAGTCGCGTGCGACGTCCAAAAAACAGCAGAAGGAAGCGAAGAGGGCTGCCAGGAAACGGTTCAAGCAGATACGCAAGGCCGAAAAGAAGCAACGAAAAGCCATGAAGAAATATACAGATCAGCAGGCGAAGGCCAATAAGTGAAGGCTGGTCAGTTCATCCAAAACGCTTAGATTCTGCATACGATTAAAAATATCCCGCCAGTTAATTTTGCTCACCGACGAGCTTTGAATCGTCCATCGCAGGCATCACGTTGACCATCTACCCAGCGAATGGATTTGGACCTTTTCAAGAGGGCTTGCCTTAGTTTTCGACAAAGGGCAGACTCGGCGCGTGCTAATTGGACTGTTTACGGAATTGAAGGGAGCGGGAGGTGTGCAACGAGCGGGCCGTCATATGGCGGCGGTGCTGAGCGAGTTCGCGGCCAGCCGGAATCTGGAATGCCGCCTGCTGAGTTTGAACGACTCGCATGAGCTGCATCGGATGAGCGTGGGCGGCAAGGAGTTTGTGTTCACAGGATACGAGCGGAGCAAAGCGCGATTTGCAGCGACGGCCGTGCGAGCTTCGAGACGCTACGGGAAGCTGGTCTTGGCGGCGCATCCAAATCTGGGGCCGGTTGCTCAAGCAATGTGGGTCGGTGCGGCGGGGCTGAAAACAATTATCTGCACGCATGGATTGGAGGTCTGGGAACCACTCTCGACGGTGCGCCGACTGGCGCTGCGCCGGGCGAATGTGGTTCTGGCGCCAAGTAAGGATACGGCGAATCACGTTGCCGATGCGCAGAAGGTGAAGCTCGAGAATATACACGTATTGCCGTGGGCGCTGGATCCAGATTTTGAGGCGATTCCCGCGAATGGTCTGCCATTGAAACTGCCTCAGGGTTATCCCGAGGGGAGAGTGATCCTGACGGTGGGCCGGTGGCTGGCGAATGAACGCTACAAGGGCATGGACACGCTCATTACCACGCTGCCGCGCCTTCTGACCCAGTGGCCTGAATTGCAACTTCTGGCTGTGGGTGATGGCGACGACCGAGCGTGGCTCGAGGAACTCGCGGAACAGAACGGCGTAAAGCGGCACGTGCACTTCCTCAGCGGGTTGAGTTACGAACAGCTGGCGGCCTGCTATTCGGCTTGCGAAATTTTTGCATTGCCCAGCCGCGGAGAGGGCTTCGGGCTTGTTTACCTGGAAGCGATGGCGCGGGGCAAGCCGGTGATTGGCGGGGCACACGGTGGGGCTCCCGAAGTGATTGAGGATGGCGTGACGGGCTACCTCGTGCCGCACGGAGATGCTGCTCAATTGGCGTCATCGGTTGATACGCTTTTGGCAGATCCGGAGCTGGGACAAAAAATGGGTGAGCGCGGGCGCCAGCGCGTGGAACGCGATTTCCAGTTCAGCGTTTTTGCCAACTCCTTGAAGAAAATTCTCCGCGAACAATGCGAATCCTGAGCGTCACGGAAACTTACGCGCCATTTTTAGAATTCGGCGGACCGCCGGTAAAAGTGCGGGCGCTGGCGCAAGGACTTGCCGGGCACGGAAACGAGGTGTCGGTGTTGACCGCCGACTGGGGACTTGAAGCGCGCCTGAGCAAGGAGGGGGCCACTGGCGCTGCACAGACGCCGTATGGCTGGAGTCGTGTAGAAAGCGGCGTGAAGGCGATTTATTTGCCGACGTGGCTACGGTACCGGGCTGTTAGCTGGAATCCCGCGGTGAAACGCTACTGCAGGGAACAGCTGGAAGATTTTGATTTGACACATATTTATGGGCTTTACGATTTCCTCGGGCCAGCTGTGGCAGCGGCTTGCGTGAAGCGAAATATTCCCTACGTATTGGAACCGATTGGAATGTTTGTGCCTATCGTACGGAACCTGCGGATGAAGCGCGTCTATCATGCGCTATACGGGCGAAAGCTCTTTGAAGGCGCCAGCGCAATCGTTGCAACATCGGAGCAGGAGGTTGAGGAACTGGCGAGCGGTGGCGTAGAGCGCGGGAAGATCGTATTGCGCAGGAATGGAGTGGAAGTGCCCGCATTGTGGCCGGAACGGGGAGCTTTTCGCAAGGGGCTGGGAATCCCGACGGACGCAAAGCTGATTCTTTTCCTCGGGCGCCTCTCGCAAAAGAAAAGCCCGGACCTGCTGCTGAAGGCGTTCACTTCTATTAGCGCGGAAAGCGGCGATGCGAATCCGCAACTCGTGTTTGCGGGGCCAGACGAGGGAGGAATGAAGGCGCAGCTCGAGGAAATGGCCGCGCAGCTACAGGTGAGTTCGCGAGTGCGATTTACCGGACCAATCTTTGGCGAAGCAAAATGGGCAGCGTATCGCGATGCGGATGTTTTCGTGCTGCCGTCGCAGAACGAAAATTTTGGAAACACGGCGGCGGAATCGGCGGCGGCCGGGACGCCTGTCGTCGTGACGGAGCAGTGTGGCATCGCTCCCCTTTTGGCGGATGCGGCCGGGCTGGTTGTGGGCCATGACGCGGACGCGTTGGCCGGCGCGATTCAGCGTTTGATTGGCGACCCGGAGTTGCACAGTCGATTCGTTGCAGGATGCGCAACGGTGACCGCACGCCTCGGATGGGAAGAGCCAGTTCAGGAAATGGAGGCTGTATATAACAGGCTTGCATTTAAGCGAGCCCCCAGTGCAAAATCTGGGCGTTGGAATAGTGAATCGGAATAGTGAATTGGCAACCAGGGGACACCGACTCTTCCGGGTGGTTTGGCGTAGCGTGAATCTATTGCTCGCTGCGGTAGTGGTGTCTTCCATCTATGGCGGAATCCGGGAATACTCCGTGCGCCAGTATTTGGGCGGCTTTTCGGATGCCGTGGTGCCCGAGGCCGCGCCAGCTGAGCAAAAAGTAGAAGCGATCCTGGCATGGATGCGGAGCGGGCCGTCACGGTATGTTGCGGCAAACCCTTCGGACCTTCCTGCGCGCGACCCAGAAGCTACACTCAACTACCAGCAACTGCTTTCTGTTTGCGGGACGGCGACAAACGCGTTCCTGAATCTGGCGCGCAGCGGTGGACTCACGGTGCGCCGTCTGCTTCTGCTCACGCCAGAGCGCAACACGAAGCACGTAGTGGCGGAGGTACTTATTGACGGACGCTGGGCTATCGTCGATCCGACTTACCGGGTTTTCCTGCGCGACGCTCACGGGCAGATGCTGACGCGGAATGATCTGCGAAATGCGGCGGTGTTTGCCGAAGCGATCAGCGCCGTTCCCGGCTATCCGAGCGAATACAACTTCGAACACTATGCGCATGTGCGGCTGGCAAGACTTCCGCTCGATGGGATGGGGCTTCGCCGCACGCTGGACGGCGCTTTGCCGGGCTGGGATGAAGCCGTGGATTGGAGCTTGCTGCTGGAAAGGCAATCGTTCCTGGTGCTGGTTGTTTCGGTGAGCCTTACACTGATTTTTCTGTTGCTGCGAGCCGTACTGGCGTGGTTCGCGGATAATCGCCTGAGAATTCCTCGTTTCCACTTTCGCGAGCATGCTTTGCGCGCGGGAGTGGCCTTCTTTTCGACCCCGGAGATCAAGCAATAGCGTGTGTGGTATTTGCGGCGTCGCGTTTGCAGCGCGCAGCACGGAGGCGGAATCGCGCGTGCGTGCAATGACGGCGGCTTTGTATCATCGCGGCCCCGATGAAGAGGGATTTCTTGCCGGGGACGCGCGCGTACCAGGGCTGGCGCTCGGTATGCGGCGGCTCAGCATCATTGATCTCGCGGGAGGCCAGCAGCCCGTTTGGAATGAAACCCGGGATGTTGCGGTCATCTACAATGGAGAGCTGTACAACTACCGCGAGCTTCGCGAGCGATTGAAGTTGCTTGGGCACAAGTTCGCCACGCAATCCGACACGGAAATCCTGGTTCATGGTTGGGAAGAGTGGGGCGAGGAGTGCCTGACGGAGTTACGTGGGATGTTTGCGTTCGCGCTGCTGGACATGCGTGGGCGCTTTGCCACTGCGCCGCTCTTATTTTTGGCGCGCGATCCGCTGGGAATCAAGCCTCTCTATTACACGCAGTCGCCGGAAGGATTTGCGTTTGCTTCGGAAGTGCGCGCACTGCTGGCGAGTGGCATCGCGCCCAAGCAGATTTCGCAGGATGCGCTCACTTCTTACCTGCTGTTTGGCAGCACCTCCGAGCCCGTGACCTTAGTCGATGGAGTCTTTTCGCTGCCGCCGGGCCATCGCATGCTCCTGTATGTTCCGGAGCGGCGGCGCGTGCCAAGGGCGCGCCCCTGGTGGGATTCGCAGATGAGTCCGGCGGCGCGTGATCCGCACAGGCCGAAAGATCTTGGAACCGCGGCGAAGAGGTTGCGCCCGATGCTGGAAGATGCCGTGCGGGCGCACTTGATCGCAGACGTGCCGGTGGGTCTTTTTCTTTCCGGCGGGCTGGATTCCGGGGCCATCGCAGCGCTGGCAGGCCGCGCGCAAGCGGGAATCCGCAGCTTCACACTGTCATTTCCGGGCACGGCTTACGACGAAGCTCCGCTGGCACGCCGCATTGCGGAGCGCTGCGAAACGCGGCACAAGGAAATTCCGCTCGATGGATCAACGATGGTCGGCCGCATTGACGAAGCCGTGGCTGGCCTCGACCAACCCACGATGGACGGCATAAACACTTATTTCGTATCGTGGGCGGCGCGCGAAGCTGGGCTGAAAGTGGCCCTTTCTGGCTTGGGAGGCGATGAGCTGTTCGCAGGTTACGCGAGTTTTGAAAACACCGCGTTGCTGCGCCGGCTCACGCGGCTGGCGTGGTTCGCGCCAAAGCCGTGGCGGCGCGCCGTGGGGCCGCTGATGGCGGCCATTCTCGGTATCAGAATGTCCCGCGATGCCGCGGGAAAAGCCGTTGCCGCATGGACCGAGCCCGACACATTGCCCCATCCCTATTTCTATGCGCGCGCCCTTTTTCCGCTGGGGCAGCTCCATCGGTTAATCGAACCTCGATTTAGGCCAAGCACGATTGGATCGGACGGCGTTACGCTGGACCCAACCTGGCTTGGGTGGCTGGATCGCGCCGCAAGCGAGGCGGGAAAACTGGAGCCGATTGCAGCAATCTCCTGGCTCGAAATGCGCTGCTATATGGCCAGCACGCTCTTGCGTGACACGGATTCAGTGAGCATGGCGCAGTCGCTTGAGGTGCGCGTGCCTCTTCTGGATACACCGCTGGTGGAATTCGTTAATTCCCTTCCCGATACGGCGCGCCATCGCGCAGGAGCGCAGAAAGCGTTGTTAGTGGAGGCTCTTGGCGACATCTTGCCAGAAGAAATGCTGGGTAAACAGAAGCGGACGTTCACTCTACCCTGGGAAGAATGGCTCCGGGGACCGCTGAAGTCAAAGGTGGAAGCCAGTTTTGGCGACATGGCACCAGCGCTTACGCCGCACTTGCGGGGCGAGGGCGTTCGCAGCGTGTGGTCCGCATTTCTCGACGGCAAAACCTCGTGGTCCCGCCCGTGGTCGTTGTACGTTCTGAACGAATGGTGCAGGCATCACCTCGCGGCATGATCCGCGTTCCTGAGGTAGACTGAATTCCTCTGCGATGAACATTCTTGGGATAAACGCCTATCACGGCAACGCGTCCGCAGCTATCGTTTGCGATGGACGGCTTGTCGCGGCGGTCGAAGAAGAACGCTTTAACCGGGTGAAGTACGCTGCAGGCTTTCCCGCACAGGCCATTCGTTATTGTTTAAAAGAAGCAGGGCTGGAGCTCAAGGACATTGATCATGTGGGCGTGCCGCGCAATCCGTATGCGCGTTTGGGCACGAAGCTCTTCTATGCGATGCGCATGCCATCGTTCGCGCGCGAACGAGCGAAAGTTCTGGCGAAGTTCACGGGGATACCGGAAGCGCTCGCGCAAGCGCTCGATGCTAACCCGGCAAAGGTAGCCGCGAAGTTTCATCGCATTGAACATCATCAGGCGCATCTCGCGAGCGCGTTTTTTGTTTCGCCCTTTGAGCGCGCGGCTTTGCTTTCCGCTGACGGCCTCGGCGATTTCGCCAGCACCATGTGGGGAAGCGGCGCGGGCAACCGCATGAAGATTGAAGGAGCGATTGCATTTCCTCATTCATTAGGGTTGTTTTACAGCGCGGTCACGCAATATTTGGGGTTTCTGAAGTTTGGCGATGAATACAAGGTGATGGGCCTGGCCGCCTATGGAGAGGCGGAGCAGCTTGAAGCCTTTCGGGACATCGTTCGTACAAACGGAAATGGTTTCCGGTTAGGCCTCGAATATTTTACGCACCACCACACCGGGCCCCAGATGAGCTGGGCGGAAGCGGATAAAACACCGACGCTCGGCAAGATGTTTTCGGAAGCAATGGAAAAGCGGCTGGGTCCACGGCGCAACCCGGAAGAACCATTGGAGCAAAGACACCGCAATCTGGCATGTGGACTGCAGGCACGGCTTGAAGAAGTCTATTTGGAGATGCTTAAAAAACTTTCAGAGCGCACCCGGTTGAAAGCCGTGTGTCTCGCTGGCGGCGTGGCTTTCAATTGCGTTGCCAACGGAAAAATTTTCGATGCAACCGGGTTCGAGCAAGTCTACGTTCAACCGGCAGCGGGGGATGCAGGACTCGCTGTCGGAGCTGCGTTCTATGTTTGGCACCAGGTTCTCGGACGGCCGCGCTCCTTCGTGATGGATCATGCTTACTGGGGGCCCGGTTACACGCGCGACGACATTCGGCGCGGGATGGATACCAGCGGACTCGCACAAAAGGGTTATCTTATCGAAGAGCTTGCGGAAGAAGATTTATCGCGTCGTGCAGCGGCGATGATTGCCGACGGAAAGATTCTGGGATGGTTTCAGGGCCGGGCCGAATGGGGCCCTCGTGCGCTGGGCAACCGCAGCATTGTCGCGGACCCGCGGCGGCCGGAGATGAAAGAGATTCTGAATCAGCGAATCAAGCATCGCGAGATCTTCCGGCCGTTCGCGCCGTCCATCCTCGCGGAAAAGACTGGGGAATGGTTCGAGAAAGCGCATCCCTCGCCTTTCATGACGATGGCGTATTCCGTTCACCCTGAGAAGCGCGACAAAATTCCGGCTCCCACGCACGTGGACGGAACAGGACGCTTACAAACGGTGACGCGCGAGGCGAACCCGCGCTATTGGACCCTGATCACAGCCTTTCAGCAGCTCACCGGAGTGCCTGTCGTCCTGAATACTTCCTTCAACGACAATGAGCCGATTGTCTGCCGGCCGGAAGAAGCGCTCGACTGCTTTCAGAGGACCCAAATGGATGCGCTCGTCCTCGGCGACTTTCTCGTCACCCGATCGTGAATCGCATGCCGCGAGCATCCTTCACATGAAAATCCTGCTGCTGAATCTCTATTATCCGCCCGACACTTCGGCAACGGCAAAGATGGCGGCTACTGTCGTAGAGGCACTCTCGGCAAAGCACGAAGTGACGGTTCTCTGCGGGCGCCCTTCTTACGATCCCACAGACCGGCGGCCGTGGCGGCTTTCGCAGACAGAGCTGGTGGGGATCACAAAAATTACACGCGTCGGCTCGACGGATTATCCGCGCTTCGCAATGAAACGGCGGGTGTTGAACTATTTGAGCTATGTGGCGCTCGCAATTCCACGCGCACTGTTCATGAAATGTGATGTCGTCCTGGCGATGACCGATCCTCCGTTCGAAGGAATTGTCGGCGCCTTTGTGGCGCTGCTGAAACGCAAGCCATACGTCTACAACATCCGAGACATGTATCCCGATATGGCTGTTGGCGGAGCCATTGTACCCCCCGGTCTTCTCGCGCGCGTCTGGGAGAAGTTGCATCGATGGGCGTTGCGCCGGGCCGCACGAGTCATCGTACTCGGAGAAGATATGCGTTCACGAATTGTCTCCAAGGGAGTGAATCCAGCGGCGGTCGCAATCGTACGTGATGGCGCAGATATCTTGCCAAGCGATGCACCGCAACCCCATTTGGACGACGAAGTCATGCGCACGATTCGCGGCGATTACAAATTCGTTCTGCTTCACGCGGGAAACCTGGGGTTTTATGGCGCGTGGGAAACCCTAGTGACGGCGGGGCGTGAACTGGCGGAGGATGGCGTGGGTCTCGTTTTCGTGGGCGAGGGGGCGCAACGAGCTTACGTCGAAGGTCTCGCAAGAGAGGCGTCAAACGTGCGTTTCCTTCCGTTTTTTCCAGGGAGCAAGATCTCCTCGGTTTTGGCGGCCGCCGATGCCCACGTCATCACCGTGAAGCGCGGGCTCGAAGGGGTTGTAGTACCGAGCAAAATGTATGGAATCCTCGCAGCCGGCAAGCCAATCATCGCGTTTGCGTCGCAAGAGACAGACGCTGCTACCTTGGGCGCGAAGTTTGGATTTGCCGTTTGGGCTGACCCCGAGAACCCGAAAGACGCGGCCAAAACAATTCGCGCGCTTCTTTTGGACGTAGACAAATTGGCAGGTATGGGGCGGGCAGCAAAGGCCGTTGCGCCCGATTACGATAGGGATAAAGAATTACAGAAATTCGTGAAGATTGTGGAAAGTACGGTGAACGTTTGACATTTTCGAAGTCCTGTCGAACCTGGAGATTGCGAACCCGTAGAATGCTTGGTTTTCATCAGTTCGAACCACCTAGAAAATACGAGGTATTACGGATTGAAGCGCAACCAAAACCGCTGTAATGTGTTAAGACTGCGTGGGGCAGCCATTTTTCTTGGGAGCTTGGGAGCCGGCCCCCCAACCGGCTTAACAGACTCGAGGCGCTGGCCGTATCGTCTCGGTCGGTATCTTCAAAAAACGAGGGAGCATGCCCGCGGGTTTGCTGGCCTTTCTGATAGCTCTATTTGCATCTTTCATGCTCACGGTACCAGTACGCGCGCTAGCGTTGCGCGTCGGAATGGTGGATCTCCCCGGACCCCGCAAGGTGCACTTGCGCCCGATTCCGCTGCTGGGCGGCGTGGCGATGTATGGTGCCGTGGTTCTGGCGGTTCTGTTTACATTCACCGGCCCGGCACGTTCCCAAATTATGGGAATTTTGACAGGGGCCACCATTGTTGCAGCGGTGGGTATTCTCGATGACCGCGGCTGGCTCCATCATCAGGTGAAGCTTTTCATTGGCATGCCGCTAGCCGCGTGCGTTTTGCTGATCACCGGCGTTCACGCGCAAGTTTTCGAAGTTCTCTTTAGCGGGCGCACCGCTTATATACTTGACGCCATACTGACAGTTATTTTTGTGGTCGGCATCACGGCTTCGTTCAGCATTCTCGATCACATGGACGGCCTTTGCGCCGGAGTAGCCGCGACCGCGTCGATTTTCTTCGCCTTGCTCGCCTATTTGAACGGACAGACCCTCGTCACCACCCTAGCGGCGGCTGTGCTTGGGGCAGCCACAGGATTTCTGCGCTGGAACTTCAAGCCCGCAAAGATTTTCATGGGCGATGGCGGCGCTATGTTCCTCGGATTTCTCATGGCCACTCTGGGCCTCAAACTGCGCCTTGAGCAGGCTAATCACATTTCTGCCTGGCTCGCTCCGCTGCTCATTCTTGGTGTCACGATCTTCGACACTACGCTGGTTACGATTTCGCGTTCGCGGCGGGGCCTTCTCCCGTTCGCTACGCCAGGGAAGGACCACGCCGCCCACCGGCTCTCAAATTTGGGGCTGGGGCACCGTGGTGCCGTCCTCCTTATGTATTTCTTGGGACTGATCACCGGCGGGGCAGCCATCCTCGTGAGCTATCTTGCGCCCCTTGGCGCCATTCTGATTGCCTTACTGGCTTCAGCCGTCGTGCTGACTGGTGTGGCATTTCTCGAGCGTGCTCCGTATGAGCGACAGGTAAAAAAACCGGCAACGATTTCCTGATCCGTTTAGGGAAATGAACTCTTTTTCTTGAGACTCGCAAAGGTGGTCAGCGAGTTTGCCGGTGCAAATGGATTCGCTATACTTACGGGGTTGCCTGCTCTCTCATTTCCTAGTTGTTGCCCATCGGTCGAGCGGGAAACTGTCATTACATTTGAGACATTGAGCGCGAATGCCTGGCCGATAACGGTTTCAGGGTGTGTCCGCGACGTGAGAAAGCGATATCGTGCCAGCCACTGAACAGCGAGCCCGGCCGGGCGAGGAAAATGGCGCCGTCATCGTCGTTGGTGGTTCCGCAGCAGGCCTGTTCGCAGCAGCAACCGTCGCCAGCGGCGGACGCCCGGTGCGCGTTCTAGAGTCCAGACGCGAATTTAAACCTGCCTCTCGCTCCTTGATCGTTACTGACGAATTCCGGAATCAGCTGGGTTCCGCCGCTTCGGAAAGCATCGTCAACGAAATCCGGCGATTCGAGCTATTCACGGATGGGCGCTCGGCACAGGTCGCACTGTCGCGGCCCGACCTCATCATCGAGCGGTCACGATTGATCCCGGCTTTGGCGCGGAGCGCACAGCAGTCGGGAGCGACCCTTTCGTTTGATACGCGTTTTCTTGGTCTGGCTCCGAACTCGCGGGGGTTGAGGGTGGAAATCGATTGCGCCGGGAAGCGCGAGGAATTGCATGCGGATAGCATTGTAGGTGCCGATGGCGCTGCCAGCCGGGTAGCGCGGAGCGCTGGCTGGCCTCCCATTGAAACGGTCCCGCTGATGCAGGCTATCGTTCGTCTGCCGAAAGATCAATCGCCTGACACTACGCGCGTCTGGTTCGTTCCCGATGACACGCCATACTTCTACTGGCTGATCCCCGAATCTTCGGAGCGAGGCGCGTTGGGAATCATCGGGGAGGACGGGCGCGACACCAAACGATGTCTGGAACGCTTCTTGGAGAAGAAGCAACTTCAGCCTCTGGAATGGCAAGGCGCACGCATCCCGGTCTATCGAGGATGGATACCCGTCCGGCGGCGCGTTGGAAATGGCGAGGTTTATCTCGTCGGGGACGCGGCGGCGCAGGTTAAAGTGTCCACAGTCGGCGGAATCGTAACGGGGCTTCGCGGAGCGCTTGGAGTTGGCCAGGCAATTTTGCAAAGAGGCGGCGGCCGCGAGCTGAAGATATTGCGTCGCGACCTCAGGACGCACTGGCTCATCCGTCGTGCCCTGCATCACTTCCAGCAGAAGGACTATTCGCAACTCGTTGACCTTCTCGACGCCTCGACCCGCGAATCCCTGGGAGAGATCAACCGCGACGAATCAACGCGCCTTCTGTGGAACGTGGTGCGCCGCCAGCCGCGCCTCGTCTTGCTCGGGTTGCGTGGTCTCTTGATGGGCAGAGGATTCAAAAGCTGAACGATTCGTTGAGTGGGAGCGACGTTGGTGTGTTCCCGCAAACGCTCCAAAGGAGATATCAACTTGCGTCTTTCCGTCATAGGTTGTGGCTACGTCGGCTTGGTAACAGGAGCATGTCTTGCCGCGGCAGGGCATGAAGTCACCTGTACGGACATTGATTCGGACCGTATAGCGCGACTGAAAGCCGGTGGTGTGCCCATTTATGAGCACTACTTGGAGGAAATTCTGACCTCTGCGGGAAAAGCCGGCCGCATCTCGTACACCGCGGATGCAGGCGAAGCCATACGCGCGGGCGACGCTATTTTTATTTGTGTTGGTACGCCGCCGAAAGAAAGCGGCGAGGCCGACCTTTCTGCGATTGACCAGGTCGCACGACAGATTGCCGCGGAAGCGCGTTCTCCGAAGCTGGTGATCGAGAAGAGCACCGTTCCAGCGCGTACCGGACTCGAGCTTCAGCGGGCTCTTGGCGCATACAGCAGCGGCGGCAAAATCAATTTTCGCGTGGCCTCCAATCCCGAATTTCTTCGCGAAGGCACCGCTGTGGGAGACTTCTTCCATCCCGACCGAATCGTCGTCGGCGTCGAAGACGAGTCTACCGCGGCCGATTTGCGGGAGATTTACCGTCCTATCCTCGAGCGGCGTTTTGATTGTCCTGTCCACAAAGGCGCTTGCCCATCCGGCCCGGACCCAGCCTTTCTCGTCACCACGATTAACAGCGCGGAACTGATCAAGCATGCTTCGAACTCATTCTTGGCGATGAAGATCAGCTACGCCAACGTGATTGCCGATCTCTGCGAACGAATCGGCGCGGACGTCAAAGAAGTCACTCACGCGATGGGGCTGGATCCTCGGATCGGAGGGCAGTTCCTCAGCGCGGGTCTTGGATTTGGCGGATTCTGTTTTCCAAAAGATGTCCAGGCTTTCATCCATCTCGCGGCTTCGGTGGGAGTCGACTTCGATCTTCTGAAGGCCACGGAGCGCGTCAACAAGCAACGTATCGATCGGTTCATGGAAAAAGTCCGCAAGGCGCTCTGGGTTGTGAAAGGCAAGCGCATCGCGGTTTTGGGCTTGGCATTCAAAGCGAATACGGATGACATTCGCTTTGCCCCGGCGCTGGATGTAGTCGAGCGGTTGCTCGAAGAAGGCGCTGACGTGCACGCCAGCGACCCGGAAGCTATCTCCAGGACAAGGGCGCTCTTCCCGAAAGCGACATATCACGAAGACCCCTACGAAGCTCTTCGTAGCGCCGATGCTGCACTTGTCTGCACCGAATGGGATGTTTTCCGCAACCTGGACTGGCAACGTGCCAAGCCGCTTATGGCACGTTCTCTGGTCTTGGACGGTAGAAATCTTTACTCACCAAAGCACATGCGCGAACTCGGCTTCGAGTATTATTCCTTTGGCAGATCGTAAACCAAACTGATCGGCGAATGATTAGGCCCGCCTGCCGATTATGCTGGATTGATCCAGACGTCGTCTGCAACTTGTGCTCAAGCAGTCTTGTTAGCGGCAAACTCTTTCTTGAAATAGTCCAGGGTGACCCGCAACCCTTCGTCCAGCGGAACCTTGGGCTCCCACTTTAGGATGCGCTTCGCTTTCGCAATATCCGGGCAGCGTTGCTTCGGATCGTCCTGAGGGAGTGGTTCGAGAACGATGGCGGGAGCATTTTCAAAGTGAGAACGAACTCGTTCAGCAAACTCCATCATGGTGATCTCGTGAGGATTGCCAATGTTTACCGGCAGGTGCTCATCCGACTGCATCAAGCGGTAGATTCCTTCAATCAAGTCGGAAACGAAGCAAAAGCTGCGCGTTTGCTTACCGTCGCCGTAGACGGTCATAGGCTTGCCCGTTAGCGCTTGATGCACGAAATTGGGCAAGGCGCGGCCGTCGTTGAGGCGCATGCGGGGCCCGTAGGTGTTAAAGATGCGCACAATGTGCGTGTCTACGCCGTGATAGCGGTGGTAAGCCATGGTCATGGCTTCGGCAAAACGCTTTGCTTCGTCGTAAACGCCACGGGGTCCGATCGGATTGACGTGTCCCCAGTATTCTTCATGCTGGGGCGAGATTTCCGGATCGCCGTAACATTCGCTGGTGGAAGAGAGAAAAAACTTGGCTTTCTTAGCGAGTGCCAATCCGAGCGCGTTGTGCGTGCCAAGTGCGCCGACCTTAAGCGTCTGAATGGGAAGCTTGAGGTAATCTACAGGACTCGCCGGCGACGCAAAGTGTAAAACGTAGTCGACAGGCCCGGGCACGTCAATGTATTTGGAAACATCGCAACGGGCAATTCGGAAATTAGGATGACTCCACAGGTGTCCGATGTTTGAATCCGCTCCCGTGACGAGGTTGTCTAGCACCAGGACATTCCAGCCTTCGGCAATCAGACGATCGCACAAATGCGATCCCAGAAACCCGGCCCCGCCAGTAACCACTGCTCGCATGCATCCTCCAGAAAAATGTCGGCTAGCAAGTGTAGCGTGCGACTGGAGAATTGACCACTCCTGCCCCGGACGATACGATTCGCCCACCTGAGTCAGGATCCGACGCCTATGGTCTCTGAAAAAAAAGCAGAGAACTCGCAATCCAAGCCCAAAAAGAGAGCCTGGATTCTCCTTGGAGTTGCCGTCGTTGTGCTGCTGGCAACGACGGCGTTCATTCTGGGGGTAGGACGCTGGCTCGTGGTCGAAGACCCGCTAGAGAAAGCGCAAGCCATCGCCGTGCTCAGCGGCCATATGCCGCTACGCGCCATGGAAGCTGCCAGGTTATATCGGGAAGGATACGCGCCGAAAATCTGGCTGACGCACTCCACTGAGCCGGGCCTCACGCTCGCCGCTATGGGTATCTCCTATACGGGAGAGGACACTTACGATACTCAAGTGCTGATTCACGAAGGCGTGCCGCCGGATGCAATCCGAGTCCTGGAACCGCCCATCATTAACACAGCCGATGAACTCGCCGGTATCGCCAAAGAAATGGCCAATGAAAAATCCGGCACCGTGATCGTCGTCACCAGCAAAGTACACACGCGCCGCGTCCGAACTTTGTGGCGACACGTCCCTAACCCCAAAGGTCGTGCCCTTGTGCGGGCCGCTTATGATGATCCATTCCAGCCGAGCCGCTGGTGGCGCACCACGGGAGACGCGCTCGATGTTGTCCGCGAAGTCCTGGGCATCCTGAATGCCTGGGCCGGCACGCCCCTGCATCCGGCTAATTAGGATTTCAGAAAAAGAAGAATCGTTTGCGGCGCGGCGTATCGCGCTCGTCCGGCAGCTCCGGCGCATGCGGCAGTTCCTGTCCCTCGAATGCCGCCATGGGATTCTCAATGAAAAGCGCTCGCGCCTTTTCTTCTCCAAATTGCCCCCGGACGACGTCGAACGCGGCTCGCAACTTCAGGGGCCGGCCGCGCATGTTGTGGGCGTCGCTCGCCACAATATGCACGAGCCCGTCGGCGATCCACTTCCAGGCATTCTTCTGGGCGCCGGGGCCAAAAACTCCCGTCAGCGATCCGGCCGTGACTTGAACATAACAGCCAAGGCGGACCCATTTGGCGAGGCGTTCCTCCTGAGTACGCAGAATCGCGTTGCGTTCCGGATGGGTAATCACTGGCCGGAGCCCCAAGAGTTGAATCTCATGCAGCGCTTGGTCCATCGCCGGCGGAATTGCAAATTCGTTGAACTCTACCAGCAGGTAGTCGTGCTGGTTGATACAGAATCTTGCTGCATCCTCGCGGAGCGCGTCGAGATTCTCCGGGTTTAAGTGAAAATCGCAACCGGTGGCCAGCGTGAGGCGATTGCCGATTTTCTCTTGAAGCTGCTGCCGCATTTCCCGCACGCGCTCAAAATCGAAATGATATTCATCGTTGGAATGCGGCGTGGCAACGACATGCGTAATTCCCTCGGCGATCGCCGATTCGGCCATTTCCAGGGAAAATTCCAGATTCTCCGGGCCATCGTCAAGCCCCGGCAGAATATGACAGTGAACGTCGACCATTTGTTCTCAAAGCTCCTAGCACCACCAGGCACCCACTACTTGCCATACTCCCAGCGCAAACATCAATCCAGCGAACACCTGACGCATCCGCTGCGGGTGCAAGCGCTTGGCCGCCCAACCGCCCAGGATGCCGCCGATAAAAACGCCAGGAATCAGCAGCAACCCCGTCTTCCAGGAAACGTAGCCCGCCCCGGCATAAGCAATAAACGCCAGCAGACCGGTAGGCGGAATCAGCGCAATTAGACTCGTACCCTGCGCGCGATGCTGCGCAAAGGCAAACAACAGAACGAGCAGCGGTACCAGTAGGACGCCACCACCGATGCCAAATAGCCCCGATGCCACGCCGCAGATGCATGCCGCTACGAAAATCCCAGCCGTACGCAGCGTGCCATCAGCCATGCGCTGCCTCCTCCGCCGCGGATGTCGTCCGTTCGCGCGGGGGTTGCGGTTTCCTCCACAACAGAACGGCGGCCAGCATCAAAAAGCAACCAAACAGTCCCTTAAGATGGCGTGAAGCAAGCGGTACGGCGATAAGCCCACCCAGGTAACCCCCAATCAGCATCCCAAAGGCGCACGATATTCCCGCTCGCAAGTCCACCTGTCCGCGCTTCCAATATTCCCGCAGCGCTCCCAGCCCCACGGGCGGCAGGAGAATAAACAAAGAAGTGCCTTGCGCCATGTGCTGGTCCATCTGCAACAGATAAACCAGCGCAGGCACGAGCACCACGCCGCCGCCGATTCCTAACAAGCCGACGAGCACGCCAACACCCAGTCCAAGGAGGAGAACGATAAACGTGGTCATTGTTGATGTAATGTCGCGTTGTGGCTCTTCTTCCGATCGACAAACTTCATTTATATTATCTTCGCGCGTCTCCACGCGCGCCGCAACCTCTCGTGAACAAGCCGTCACATACGCAAACCGCCGCGTTTTTCTGTTGTTAGGGAACCTGCTATATTAGGGTGTATTTGTCCCATCGGCCGAATGGCCTGCTTTATCCCCATAAATGACTAGGAGAGCGAAGTAACTCATGCCAATAGACCGGAAACCCGAGTTTTTCAAAGGCGCTCAACTGAAGGTCGCCATTATTGGTTGCGGATACGTCGGACTGCCGCTGGCCCTGCGCTTCGCGGAAGCGGGCCACAAAGTCACCGGATTTGACACCGATCCGACCAAAGTGAACATGCTTAACGTCGGCAAGTCCTATATCGAGCACATCCCGCAAACCAAAATTCAGCAGTTCGTCAATTCCAAACACTTCGGCGCGACCACCGATTTCGCCCGGCTCAAAGAAGCCGACGCCATCATCATTTGCGTTCCCACGCCTCTCGATGAGCGCCGCGAGCCGGATCTGTCCTACGTCGAGCAGACTGCCATTTCCATCTACCCGCATCTCCAAAAAGGACAGCTCGTAGTCCTGGAATCCACCACCTATCCCGGCACCACGGAGGAGCTCGTCCTTCCGATCCTTGAAAAGAGCGGCTTGCATTGCCCCATCGCTTCCGGCCCCGAAAATGAAAATGTCGCTTGCGACTTCTTTCTTGCGTTTTCTCCAGAACGCGAAGATCCCGGAAACAAACAGTTTGGCCTGGCGCAAATACCAAAAGTCGTCGGCGGCACGAATCCGCCTAGCGGCCGCGCTGCCCAAGCAATCTATGCACAAGTCGTTGCACGCGTTGTTCCTGTCAGCTCTACCCGGGCTGCGGAAATGGCCAAGCTCCTCGAAAACATTTTCCGTTGCGTGAACATCGCCATGGTCAACGAGCTGAAAATGCTCAGCCTGCGCATGGGCATTGACATCTGGGAAGTCATCGACGCCGCCGCCACCAAGCCGTTCGGCTTCATGCCCTTCTACCCAGGTCCAGGCCTCGGTGGCCACTGCATCCCCGTCGATCCCTACTATCTTTCGTGGAAGGCTCGCGAGTTCGATTTCACCACGCGCTTCATCGAACTGGCCGGTGACGTAAACACCGCCATGCCTTACCACGTGGTGGACGCTATCGCTGCCGCTCTCAATGATCACCAAAAGAGCCTCAAGGGCGCAAAGCTCCTGATCCTCGGCGTCGCTTACAAAAAGGACGTGGACGACCTGCGCGAATCTCCGACGCTGAAAATCATGCAACTCCTGCAGCAGCGCGGAGCCGTTCTCGAATACAACGATCCCTACTTCCCGCAGCTTCACAAAATGCGCCACTACAACTACGAGAACATGAAGTCCGTTCCGCTGAACGCCCAAACGCTCGCGAGCTACGACGGCGTCATCATTGCGACGGACCACTCCAGCTACGATTATGCCGCCATCGTGGACGCTGCCAAGCTGGTCGTAGACACACGCAACGCCACGCGCCGCGTTATCCGGCATCGCAACAAAATCGTTCTCTGCTAAGGGCAGATGGCTTCCTACGTCGAAGAAATCCGACGCCAGCTTGCGGAAAGCGCTCGCGTTAAGCAGAGCTTTTCCGACGAGCTGGTCGGGCGCATCGGTCAATTCGCTGAAAAAACCGCGGCGGCCCTGCGCGGTGCCGGTAAAGTTGTTTTCTTCGGAAACGGCGGAAGCGCAGCCGACGCGCTTCACCTTGCGGCGGAGCTGGTCGTCAGGTTACGCACCGACCGCCGCGGGCTCGCGGCCTTGGCGCTAACGACCAACCCTTCCGTGCTCACCGCGGCGAGCAACGACTACGGTTTCGAGAAAATTTTCTCACGCCAGATCGAATCGCTCGTCGCGTCGCAGGACGTGCTGGTGGCACTCTCCACCAGCGGCACAAGCCCAAACATTGTCCGTGGCGTGGAAGCGGGACGCGCACGCGGCGCCTATGTAGTTGCTTTCACTGGCGAAACCGGTGGTTCGCTCGCAAGCATGGTCAATCTTCTGGTAAATGTCCCTTCGCAGGATCCCCAGCGCATCCAGGAAGCTCACATCACCATCGGCCACATCGCGTGCGCCTTAATCGAGCAACTCGCCACAGCCTAGCGCGAGCATTCGGCCATCCACATTGCAGATTTAGAGTGACCGGCTGAGGCCTCGGATCCAGGCCGCGAACGACTACTTCACGTGCTGTAACTCCACCCTCGCCGTAGCAAACGGCATGACCGCTTCCAGAAGCACCGGCGTGCGCGCCACATTGTTCGCGAAATACATCGTGAAATGCGCGTCCTTCATTTCCTGTCCATTCTCAAATGCAACGATTTCAACCTTCGACGCCTTGTAGCTTCCCGCGGGAACGCTGACAGCCTCGCCCGCGGAGGCCAGCTTGGCTCTCACATCGTAAAGTTTGTGCCCGTCGTAAACGGGGCACCGCACTTCCGCCGTTTTCGTCCAATCGACATTGCGCAGAAATTGCAGCATCCCCAGTGGATCGCGGGTTCCCGCAAGAACGATAGCCTCCGTCGTCCCCGCAGGCGCTGGGTCTCTTCCAGTAGTCGACATCCGCTGGACAGAGTTCACCTTCTGTCCACGTTCATTCAAATGCATCTCGTACTGCAAACTCGCCATCGTTCCGGCATCGCTGTACGAATCGAACTGGTCGTCCAACTCGAACACCATGCGCAGCGGGTTTTCCGTGTGAGCGAAAGCCTGAAGGTGCCACGCGTTCTTCCCAAAGAAGTCTTTATGTTCGGCCACCTGCAACTTCAGGTTGGCCACGTTGCTCAGGTTGGCGACATTCGCGGTGTACTCCAGAACTTCTCCGCGCCGCAGCGGCAGGCCCGGATCAACGGGCGGTTCGCCGGGCTTGTTCGCCTCCGGGCTTGTCGAAGGCCTGCCTGTCGCAACCGTAGGAGACTCCTCAGCGGGCGCCGGGATTGGTTCCGAAGCTCGCGCCGCAGCTAAGGCTTTCGCCGCCGCTTCGCTTCGCGCATGCAAAAAGTAATATCCTCCCGCCGCGCATCCCAAAACCACCACAGCCCCAACTCCGATAACTTTCCGGTAGCTCATGCTCTTTTTGTGACCTGCTTCGGAAACAGTCCCTTGCCTTTTTCTCTTCCGTCGTACAATAACAATTCGCTATCGGTAGCCCGGCGACGGATGCCTGCTTCTATCCGCAACTTCTGAGGTTACCAAAACGCGAGGCTTGCGTCTTCGCCCGCGTCGCTTAATTCACCGGAATGGCACTCCGTCGTTACTGGAGTTCGTTCGAGGAGGATTCCCAGCATGCGCTACCTCGTTACAGGCGGCGCCGGTTTTATCGGCTCGAATACGGTTGATGAACTTGTCCGCCGCGGCCACAGTGTGGTCGTTCTCGACGATCTTTCCGCCGGCAAGGAAGATAACCTCGCCGAAATTCGCAACAAAATTACCTTCATGAAGGGCAGTATCACGGACATCGAAGTTGTGCGCAAAGCCATGCACGAAGCGGAGTACGTTCTGCACCTTGCCGCGCGCACCTCAGTGCCGCGGTCCGTCAAGGACCCCATCGAAACCAACAGAATTAACATTGACGGCACGCTGAACGTCCTGGTAGCCGCGCGCGACGCCAAGGTAAAGCGCGTAGTCTTTGCCGCATCTTCTTCCGCTTACGGCGAGACGCCCACGCTCCCCAAAGTGGAGACCATGCAACCCGCCCCCATTTCTCCCTACGGCGTCACCAAATTCGTCGGCGAACTTTACGCGCAGACCTTCGGCCGTTGCTACGGCCTGGAAAATGTTTGTCTCCGTTATTTCAATATTTTCGGGCCCAGGCAGGACCCCAGCTCGCCCTATTCCGGCGTTCTGGCAAAGTTTTGTACGAACTTTTTGGAGGAAACGCAGCCCGTCATTTTCGGCGATGGCGAACAGTCCCGTGATTTCACTTTCGTCGAAAACGCCGTGCAAGCCAACCTGCTTGCCTGCGAAGCCCCCAACGTCTCCGGCAAGACTTTCAACGTGGGCACTGGCGGCCGTTTTACGCTAAACCAAACCCTCGCGCTCCTTGCGAAAATCTCCGGCAATAAACTCGAAGCGAAGTACGATCCGCCGCGCGATGGCGACATCCGCGATTCGCAAGCCGATATTTCGCAAGCCCGCGAACTCCTCCAATACGATCCGCAGGTAACTTTTGAAGAAGGCTTGGAGCGGACCTTTGCCTGGTATCGTTCAACGCAGACCAAAGCGGAAGCAAAATCCAAAGACTAAACAGCCGCGAACTCAAAGAGAACGAAATTAAAGAGAAAAGGATCCGCAAAGATGTTCCGCTGATCCTCTCTTCTCAGATATCTTCGAAACCCTAGACTACCCTCCCAAAAATCTTTTGCGTTTCCTGACTACGGAGTCGTCGTCTTTCCATAGCTCAGGGGCTCCCCCGCCTTCGGTTTGTCGTACTCCCAGAAGTAGAGTGGTTCCAACTTCTTTTGTTGCGGCCAAACCTGGTCCAGCGTATCGCCCTCAAATAGCTCACCGTTTTTCATCACCCAGTGAATCGTGTTTGTGTTGTGAATGTCCTCCAGCGGATTTTTATCCATGATCACGAGGTCGGCCAGCTTCCCTGGCTCGATGGAACCAAGCTCATCAGGCCGGCCGATGATCTTGGATCCGTTCACCGTCGCGCACCGCAGCGCCTCCATCGGCGTCATCCCGCCGCTCGCGATCATCCACAACTCCCAGTGATATCCCAGCCCTTGCAATTGTCCGTGGCTGCCCACGCCCACAAGTCCGCCGGCCCGTAAGAGTTTAGTCATCTGCGCCGCCAGCTTCGGGAACGCGTATTCATCCTTGCGGAACCACTCTGGCCGCCGTTTGGACTTCTCATCAATTTCAAAATGCGGCATGAAATGATTGAGCTTCAGATCGTCGTGGACTTCGGTGTTTTCATACCAGTAGTTTTCACCAAACGGCCCGCCGTAGTTCACGATGAGCGTCGGCGTTTCCGCAATTCCGGACTGCGCGAAAATCTGCAGAACATCCTTGAAAAGCGGGGTGATCGGCAGCGTGTGCTCGTTCCCGTGGAACCCGTCAATGACGTGCGTCAGGTTGAGCTTCAGGTCCAGCCCGCCCTCCGTCGTTGGCATCATCTCCAGTTCTTTCGACGCCATCACCATGAACTGCCTCTGTTTGCGGTTGCCAACGATGTAGCTCTTGATGTTATGCGTCCCATAGTATTTTCTGTACTTCGTCAGAACGCCCTTTACCTCTTCCATGGATTGGAAATTGTTGTCGGAAAAAACTCCCGGCCCCGTTGAGAAAGCCCGCAACCCAACAATGTCCCCGGTGTCCACCAGGTCCTGGTAGGCGAACATGTCGTTCGTGCTGGTCTGCACATCCAGCCCCGACGTCACGCCGTAGGCCAGATTCGCCATAAACGCCCAGTTCTGTGTGTCCAGCACACCGCGGCGGATTTCCAGCCAGTGCGCATGCGTGTCAATAAAGCCCGGCACGATTGTTTTCCCGGCAACGTCGAACACTTTCGCTCCGCCCGGAACGGAACCCTTCGGCCCAACGCTCTTGATCCGGTTATCCTCGATCACGATGTCGGCATTCTTCAGCACCTCATCGCCTTTCATCGTCACCACCGTCGCGCCTCGCAGCACAATCGTTCCCTTCGGCGTCTTCCGCGGCACTTCCACGTCTACCGCAATCTCCTGGACGTTTTTGTCCTCCTCTTTCATTTTCTTCGGTTCTTTTTTCTCGTCCTTCTTTTCGTCTTTGACCGCATCCGCCGTCGCGGTGCCAGAATCTTTTTTATCCGCGTCCTTCTTTTCCTCTTCCTTGGGTGGCTCAAACGAAATCGCGCTCACCGGCTCGCGGAACAAGCTCGCTCCCACCGCCCAAGTGATGGTCTTCCCATCATCCGCCCAATTGAAGTAATCCGCTCCAATGTCCGTCAGCCGCTTCACGGGCACGGACGGCGTCATGACGTTGACCGTCGGCGCTTCTCCTCCAACTTGCGGCATCGCCAGCAGATAAAGCTGATTCATCACATGCGCCAGCACCCACTGCCCATCCGGACTCGCAACCAGTGCATCAGCGGAAACCGGCTCCTCGGCGGCATATAGTCCTTGCCCCTTCACCTGAATGTGCGTGCGCCGGTCCGTCCCGTCATAACGCACCGAGACCAATCCCTGCTGCGTGTCCAGATAGACCCTCTCTTTATCGTGTGTGAAGTGCGGTGCCCCCGCGCCGCGCGCAGGTAAAATCAGGTTTGCATCCCCTCCCTCCGCAGGAACCCAGATCAGATCCGTCGTTGGCTGCTGCCCAAAATCAAACGTGCTGGTTTCGTGATCGTATGCATTTCCGCGTAGGGCCACGATCCGCGTACCATCCGGCGACCACACCGGATCACTGTAGAGGGCGGCGGACTTCGTCAATTGTCGCGGCGTTCCTCCTGCCGCGGCGATCTTCCACAGCTGCCCGCCTCCATTTGCCCAGGTCACGTATACGATGGACTTCCCATCCGGCGACCACGCTGGCTCGTACTCGCGCGCGTTTCCACTCGTCAACCGCTGCGGCTTGCCGTTGGGAATATCCATGGTGTAAAGGTGCGTCAGCGCGGAAAACACCATCTTTTTCCCGTCCGGTGATTCCACGGGGCTCTGGATCAATCGTGCCTTCACCGGGCCCTGTTCGACCTTCTGCGGAAAATCCAGCTTCGGTCCGATGTCCTGCGACACTTGCGCCGTAAAAGGAATCAGGCTTTCCGCACCCGTATCAATATTCAGCCGGCGGATTTTTCCGTCTTGGTTGTAAACGATCTCTTTACCGTTCGGCAGAAACGCGTATCCCGGAAAAACGTCCCGCGTAAATAAAGATTCCTGATCATCACGCGTTACCGGATATTTCACCCAGCGGTCTTCGCCGGTCTCGAGGTTTCGCACCCGCAGGCCACTCTCTGTCTCGTACCGCGTCACATACACGATCAGCTTCCCGTCTGGCGAAACCGCAGGCCGGAACGCGCTTTCCGGCTGGGCTATAATCTCGTCCTCGTCCCCCGTCTTTCTGTCTCTCCGCGCAATGTGCCACATCGGAAATTGCGCGTTGTAGTTCAGCGACCCAAGCTTTGTCGCATAGTAGAGATACTTTCCGTCCGGTGACGCCACCACTCCCATCGCGTTCGGTCGTTCACCTCTCCTCGTGGTTGGCGTGGGCTTTGACTTTGTAATTTGCACTCCGGTTCCGCCATCCACGTGGTACATCCAGATTTCGCTCGATCCGATTCCAAATGTGGCCTTCGACACATAAATGTACTTTCCGTCGGGAGCCCAGTTGGGAGACGTGAAGTCGTTGTTCGGATCTTTCGAAATCTGCTTCACGCCCGACCCATCGGGATGCATAATCCACACATTTTCTGTCCCCTCGCGGTCCGAGAGGAACGTGATCCAATTCCCGTCTGGCGAAAATCTCGGCTGGCTGTCAAACGCCATGCCGCCGGAAATCAATTTTGCTGTTCCGCCCTCGATCGGCAGCGTGTAAATGTCGCCAAGCATTTCGAACGCGATGGTCTTGCCGTCTGGCGAAACATCCAACGATAGCCATGTCCCTTCGTCCGTCGTAAACTCAATCTTTCGCGTGGGCTTCAACGGCAGCCCCTTCTTTTCATCCTTCTTTTCGTCTTTCTTGTCTTCCTTCTTCTCCTGCTTGTCTTGTTCCGTGGTCTTGTCTTGCTCTCTAATGTCCTGAGCCTTCGCCAGGAATGGCCTCATCAAGCCGCCCAATAGGACCGTTAAAACCACAAACCACGTCGCCAAGTCGCGCACACCGAACCGTTTCCCGTTCATGCCTGTTCCTCCGTCCATTCGTTCAATGCAATGAGGCCGGGCATCATACCTCCTCTATGCCACAGCGCGCATCAATTGTTTCAGGAAGGCCCGATAGACCCGTGCTCACAAAGACGCTCTGCAATCACCCGGCGTTTCCTGCCGCCGTCTTCGCAACCCCTTCATCCTCGCTCGCGCCTGCCCCAGCGCTTCTTTCCTGCTCCGCTACACATCTCCCCAACCCCATGCTAGGCTATCCAACTGTTTTCAACGTCCAAATGTTCCGTCTGACTGGCCATACCCATGCCCGGATTGTCTCCGCGCTTCGCTCCTTAATTTTTCTAATAGCGCTTCTTTCTCTTTACGGCCCCGCCTCGCCCATCTCCTCAGCCCAGCAAAGCCAGCAAGCTCCGCTGCACTCCAACAAAGCCGGCAACGTCGAAATCTGGTCCCGCGGCCCTCAACAAAAGCAGGGCGACGTGTTCATCGCCGACGGCGATGTCGACCTCCACTATGGCGACCAGCGTCTCCAAGCCGATCACATGGAGTACAACGAAAAAACCTCCGAATCCATGGCCCGCGGCCACGTCAAGTACGACTACAACAACGAGCATCTCGAAGCCGACGAGGCCCATTACAACGTCAGCACCGCCCACGGCGTCTTCACCAACGTCCGTGGCACAATCAAAATCGACCGCCGCCCGAACCCACTTATTCTCGTTTCGCAAAATCCTCTTTATTTTCAGGGCCAGGAAGTCGAACGCTTCCCCAACGACGTCTACTTCGTCCGTAATGGCTGGATCACTATCTGCGATCCTCAGCATCCCGTCTGGCAGTTTTACTCCACGCACACTCGCATCCGTCTCAACAAAACCGTTGCTCTCATCAGCGCAAATTTCCGCCTCTACCGCGTTCCCCTTCTCTGGATGCCTTACGCCAATGCGCCCGCCGGTGAAAAAATCCGTCAGTCCGGAATCCTGATTCCCGTCATTGCAGAGAGCAATGCCAAGGGTTTCGTTCTCGGCGATGCCCTTTACCTCGCACCAAAGCCCTGGTTCGACGCCACCGTGGGTGCGGAGCTTCTTTCCAAGCGCGGCTCATCCGAACGCGGCGAGTTCCGCGCCCGCCCCTTTGAAAACACTTCCATCAAATACACCTACTATGGCGTGATCGACCGCGGAATCGAACTCCCCGGCCCCAACGGCACCACCGTCCTGGATAGAGAAGGCGGCCACCAGCAACAGCTCGAAGTCCAGTCTCTCCTCCCGGATAACTGGCGCTTTGTCGCCGACGTCAACGAACTCACTTCCCTCACCTTCCGGCTCGCTTTCGCCGACACCTTCGGCGACGCCATTACTTCCGAAGTTCGCAGCGCAACTTTTCTCACCAACAATTTTGACGGCTTCAGCTTCAACGTCGCCGCCCTCTCTGACAAAACCTTCCTCACCATACCCATCATCTCGGCGACCACCGGTTTAGCCTCTCCCGCTGTCAGTGCTTCCCTCCGCAACGCTCCCGAAGTCCGCTTCAGTTCCGTCGAACAAGCTCCCTGGGAAAATCTCCCCTTCTATTTTTCTTTTGAGGTCTTCGCCGACGCCGTGCATCGCCAGGACGACTCCCCGTTGAGCACACCCGCCTTCGTGGCTCGCACTGAATTCGCGCCAAAAGTAACCGTTCCTCTGCACCTGGGCGACTGGCTCGGCATCACCACCTCCGCGGCTTTCCGCACTACCTATTACGGCGATTCCTATAACTCCGCGGGCCAGCTCACCGGCGACTCCATCACCCGCAACACCGGCGAATTTACCGTCGAATTTCGCCCTCCAACCCTCGAGCGCTATTTTGACCGTGCCCCGCTAAAAAAAGACAAGGCCAACAAACGATACAAACACTCCATCGAGCCCATCATCACCTATCGCTACGTGACTGGCGTCAACAACTTCGCCGACTTCGTGCGCTTCGACTCCGACTCCACTCTCACCGACACCAACGAAGTTGAATATGGCCTGACGCAGCGCCTCTTCTCGAAAACAGGTGACGACCAGCCCGTCGAGCTCATCACTTGGAGCATTTTCCAAAAGCATTATTTCGACCCCACCTTCGGCGGCGCCATCATCGATGGCGAGCGCAACGTCTTCCAAGCCTTTACCTCCGTCTCGCCTTTCGCCTTCGCCTTCGGCCCCCGCAACTGGTCCCCCATCGTCAGCGATTTCACCGTCACCCCCGGCGGTATCTACGACTTCGAGCAGATCCTCCAATACGACCCGCAAATCCAGCGCCTCGTTACCGTCGGCACACTCATCAAAGTGAAGCCCTACAGCCAGTTTTTCTCCACCATCGCCTACTTCCGCCTTAACGATAATCCTGTCGCCGGCGATCTCCCCTCCACACCGCCCCCCAACTTCGTCCCTTTCGAGCAGCCTCTCTCCAACCAGGTCCGCGCCCTCGTCGGCTACGGCAACATGACCCGCAAAGGTTTCAATTTCACCACCGGCGTCAGCTACGATTTCACGAACAAAACCCTCCAAAGCCAGCTCGTCCAAATCAGCTACAACGGCGACTGCTGCGGCCTCGCCCTCGAATACCGCCGCATTAACCTCGGCCAGGTCCGCACAGAAAACCGCTTCACCGCCACCTTCATCATCGCCAACATCGGCTCCTTCGGAAATCTCCGCCGCCAGGAAAAAATCTTCTGACTCCCCGCGCTGTGACCATCGCTTTTCCCCTTGGAGAGGCTGGACGACTCGGTGAACCTCTGGCAACGTGCACAGACAAGAAAAAAAAAGATCGAGGCAGCTTCAGACAAGCGGTTCGTACAAGGATTCTGCAAATGCCTGAGCAACGCGGTTTCCAGACAAGCGCCAGTCGGCAAGGCCAGTTGGCCGGTTCTCCGAAATACAAAAAAGTCAGCTCTGAACCGTCACATCCCCTACGATTGCCCGCTGGGAAGCACTACGATAAACTCCATGGCCTGTGTCGGATACCTCCCCCTTGCTTGGCCGCACGATTTCCCACTACACCGTCCTCGAAAAACTTGGCGGCGGGGGTATGGGCGTGGTCTACAAAGCCAAAGACACGCGCTTGGGCCGCAATATCGCTCTTAAATTCCTTCCCGACGACATTTCCCAGGATAGTCAGGCGATCGAACGATTCCGCCGCGAAGCCCGTGCGGCGTCCGCTCTCAATCATCCGAACATCTGTACGATTCACGATATCGGAGAGTTCGAGGGCCGCCCCTTCATCGCCATGGAGCTGCTCGAGGGCCAAACGCTCAAGCACCGCATTTCCGGAAAGCCCATGGCCATCGTCGAGATTTTGGAGTTCGGCATCCAGATCGCCGACGGCCTCGAAGCCGCCCACACAAAAGGCATCGTCCATCGCGACATCAAACCCGCCAACATTTTCCTGGTCGAGCGCGGGCCCGCGAAAATCCTCGACTTCGGCTTGGCGAAGCTTGCCGGCTGTCGCCACGAGGCTTCAAACATAGTTGACCCATCGGCCGCACAGAGTCAGACCTTGGCCGAGGGCGATGATTTTCTGACCAGCCCAGGCAGTTCGGTCGGAACAGTCGCCTACATGTCTCCGGAACAAGCTCGCGGAGAAGCGCTTGACGCGCGCTCCGATCTCTTTTCGCTGGGAGTTGTGCTGTACGAGATGGCCACGGGGGTGATTCCCTTTGCGGGGTCCACCTCGGCTTTGATTTTTGACGGTATCCTCCACGCTGAAGCTGCCCCCGCAACGCGCCTGAATTCCCGGTTGCCCTTCGCCATGGAAAACATTTTCGGGAAAGCTATGGAGAAAGAAAGCGATCTGCGCTACCAGACTGCCGCCGAACTGCGCGCCGACCTGAAACGCCTGAAGCGAGACCTGGACTCGAATCGGCGCCCGGGTTCCGAAAAACCCGGCTCCTCCAGTTCACGGGCAACTACTGCGCCGGCAAGGAAATCCGTCGCCGTCCTGTACTTCGAGAATCAAGGCGGCGGTAAGGAAGACGAATATTTCCGTGACGGCATGACCGAAGACGTCATCACCGAGCTTTCGAAAATCGCCCAGCTTCAGATTTTCCCGCGTTCGGAGATGCTGGCTTTCCGCGACAAACCGGCCAATGCCGCGCAGGTCGGGCAGCAGCTTGGAGCTACCTTCGTTCTCGAAGGCACTATTCGCCGCTCCGGGAATCGGCTGCGCATCACCGCGCAGCTCGTGGAAGGGGCCACCCGCCATTCCGTGTGGGCCGAACGCTACGACCGCCAGCTCGAGGACGTCTTCGCCATCCAGGACGAAATCGCCCGCAGCATCGCTCATGCCTTGCGCATCACCCTCACTCCGCAGGAAGAAAAAATCATCGGCATCAAGCCCACGGAAAATACCCAGGCCTACGATTTCTACTTGCGTGGCCGCAGCTATACCCGGCGGGAGAACACCGACTACGCTTTGCAGATGTTCGAGCAGGCCATTCAACTCGACAAGAACTTTGCGCTGGCTTACGCCGGAATCGCCCATCTCTGCGGCCTCATCTTCGAATTACGCGATCAGAGCCCCGACTGGCTCTCCCGCGGAATCGCCGCCTGCGATCGCGCCACCGCCCTGGCTCCGGATTTGCCGGAAGTGATGGTGGCGCGCGCCCGCCTTTTTTACGCGCAAAAGAAATTCGATGAAACCGAGTTAATGGCCCGCCGCGCCATTGAGCGCAAGCATGATTGCGATGGCTCCTGGAATATTCTCGGCCGCGCGCTGCTCTCTCAAGGCAAGTATGAAGAAGCCGCAAATCTTGCCGAAGAAGCGCTGGACGCCAACGGAGACGATTACAATACCTACATTCCGTTCCGTACCTGCATGAGGCGCCTTGGGCGCGACAAGGATGCGGAAATTCTACGGGCACGCATCGTCGCTGTTCTCCGGCAGCAATTAGAGTTGGTTCCCGAAGACGTGCGTGCCCGTGTGCTGCTCTCGAGTGGTCTCGCCGAGGCAGGGGAAATCGACGAGAGTATCCGCCATTTGCAAACCGCTGTAGCACTTCGCCCCAACGACCCCAATATTCTTTACAACGCTGCCTGCACCTATGGCGTCTTGACCAGAAGAGAAGAAGCTCTTGCCACTCTCAAAAAAGCCATCGCCGCCGGCTGGGGCAACCCCAACTGGGCCGCCCGGGACTCCGATCTCGATTGCCTGCATGACAACCCTGAGTTCCGGCAACTCGTCGGCCTCGATCCCTCCGCTTCCTAATGATCGCGTCTTTTTCTCTCCCCCCTCTGCGCCCTCTGCCTGCTCTGTGTTAAATTCCTCATTCCAATAAGCCTCTCATGCCCCCAACAACCGACGCCGACCTGCCCTTCGCCTCCATCGAAGAAATCTCCCTCCTCTACCGCAAACGCAAACTCTCTCCTGTCGAACTCACCCGCCTCCTGCTAGCCCGCATCGTTGAACTCGACCCAAAACTCAATTCCTTCATCACCGTCACCAGCGACGTCGCCCTCGCCCAAGCCAAAAAAGCCGAAACCGAACTCTTCAGCCGCAAAGCCAATCGCGACCGCGGCCCCCTTCACGGCATCCCCATCTCTCTGAAAGACAACATCTACACGGAAGACATTCGCACCACGGCAGGCTCAAAAATTCTCGCGAAATTCATACCCCAACACGACGCCACCATCGTCACGCAACTCAAAAACGCCGGCGCCATCATCCTCGGCAAAACCAACATGCACGAATTCGCCTACGGCGTAACCAGTAACAACCCCCACTACGGCCCCGTCCACAATCCCTGGGATCTCGCACGCATCCCCGGCGGCTCCAGCGGCGGCTCCGCGGCAGCCGTCGCTGCCGGCCTCTGCTACGGCAGCATCGGCACAGACACCGGAGGCTCCATCCGCATCCCCGCCGCCCTCTGCGGTATCGTCGGCCTGAAACCCACCCTCGGCCGCGTCAGCGTCGAAGGCGTAATTCCGCTCTCCCCTAAACTCGATTGCGTCGGCCCGCTAGCCCGCACCGTTCACGACGCCGCCCTCCTCCTCGAGCCCATCCTCCCTCGCGTCAAAGGCGAGCCGAGTTTCCGCTCCTCGCGAAAACTCTCCGCCAAACCACCAAAATTCACGCTTGGCGTCCCCAAAGAATTTTTCTTCGACGTAATCTCCGACGAAGTCCAGTCGATCTTCCGCCAGGCGATTCTTCACTCCCTCAGCGCACCCAAAGTCCGCGTTCGGGAAGTCTCTTTATCTCTCTTGGAAGAAACCGAAGATGCCGGAAACCAAATCGCCTGGGCCGAAGCCACCTACTACCACCAACAATCCGGGTGCTTCCCGGCGCGCTCCTCCGATTACGGCGACGACGTGCGAACCCGCCTCGCTCTCGGCACGCAAGTCCCCGCCACGACGTACTTAACGGCTCTCGAAACTCGCGAAAAATTTATTCAGGAACTGCACTTGGCGATGGCTGACGCCGGAGTCGACGCCCTGGCCGTCCCCTCTACGCCAATCACCGCCCCACTCATCGATCAGGAAAACGTCACCATCGGAGACCAGAACCACTCTACCCGCGCCCTGCTCCTCCGCCCTAACCGCCCCGCTAACCTCGCAGGTGTCCCCGCCGTAACCATCCCCTGCGGCTTCACCCTCTATGGTCTTCCCGTCGGCCTGCAACTCATTGGCGCCGTCACCGACGAACACCTACTCCTGCAAATAGCCTTCGCCTTCGAACGCGCCCACCCCCAATCTTGCCGCCCACCCCTTCACGCCTAACACCCTCCCATCCTGTCCACGTTCTCCAACATCCGTATTTCCCCGCGTTGACTCACGCATCACGCACCATCCAAATCTGCACGTGCAGGATAGTGCACCAGCCATGCCGTCTTCCTGCGCCTAACGGCGCTCGTAATCTATCCTGAAGTTATTACAAACGGAGGACAGCATCGCATGCTCCACTTCAAATCACTGCGCCCCGCCCGGCGCCTGTTTGCCTATTGCCTGGCCATGTTTGCCGTTTCCCTTTGGGGGCCGGTATCTCGCGGCCAGAACGCCACTCCTCCAGCCCCACAAAAAGCCGCCCCGTCCTGGTCTGAGGAACTCAACAAGTACCCCGGCCTAATTCCCGAGTTCAGCCGCCTCGTGGACAAACTCCAGCACGACATCCAATTCCCTCCCCCACGCACCGATAGCACTCTCGTGCCGCTTTTGCCTCCCTCCACCATGTCCTTCGCCGCGTTTCCCAACTATGGCGGTGTCGCCAATCAACTGCTCGCTCTTTTGCACCAGGAGCTTCAGGAGAGTTCCGTGTTCCGCGATTGGTGGCAGCACGGCCAAATCGCCGCTTCCGGTCCAAAGATTGAAGAAGCCCTCGACAAGTTTTCTCAGCTGAACCAATACCTGGGCGACGAAATCGTTTTCTCCGGCTCGACGGACGGCAACGATCGCAACGTGTTAATCGTCGCCGAAGTCCGCAAGCCTGGCCTCAAGAATTTCCTTCAGCAAGCACTCGCGCAAATCGCTGGCAAATCGCAATCCCACGTGCGCATTTTGGACCTCCAGGAACTCGCCTCCGCGCAGGACACCAAATCCTCAGACGAACTCATCGTCCTGGTGCGCCCCGATTATGTCGTCGTCTCTCTCAACCTTGCCACACTGCGGGCTTTTAACACCCGTCTCGCGGGAACAAATCGTGAGTTTCCCTCAACTCCTTTTGGCCGGCGCGTGTTGCAGGAATACCAGGGCGGCCTGACCGTTCTGGCGGCCGCCGATCTGCACACCATCCTCAGCCAGTTGCCAGCCTCCTTCCGCGAAAACGCCTCTTTCCAGCAAAGCGGGTTTTCCGACGTGAAGTACGTGGTTTGGGATCACAAGCGTCTCGACGGCCAGGACGTCAGCCAGTCCGAACTTAGTTTCAACAACCCGCGCCATAGCGCCGCATCCTGGCTCGCCAATTCTCGCCCTCTCACCACCCTGGACTTCGTCTCTCCTAAATCCATGGTGTCCGCCACCATCGTCCTGAGCAGTCTTTCTCAGATTTTTGATGACGCTAAAATCCTCTCCGGCCCTTCGAACGCCGGCACCTTCGTCATGCTTCCGCAATTTGAGAAGTCTCTGAATCTCTCGCTTAAGGACGATCTGCTCAATCTCCTCGACGGCGAGATCACTATCGAAGTGAATAGTCTTGGCCAGCAGCAACCTGTCTGGAAGGCAATCCTCGGGGTTAAGGACTCAGATCATCTTCAGCAAACTTTCTCCAAGTTGCTCGCTACCACCAAATTCGAGGCCGAACCTTTCGAACAGGATGGCGTTACGTACCACACCGTGCGCGTTCCCCAGGGGAAATCCACTCTCGATATTGGCTATGCCTTTGTGGACGGCCATCTACTCATCGGCTCTAGCAGAGACGTCGTTGCGGATGGCGTTCGGCTGCATCGTTCCGCCGGATCGCTCGCGAAGTCCGCAAAGTTTCTGACCGCGCTCCCTCCAGGCCACTCCCTCGAAGCTTCGGCCTTGCTGTATGAAGATGCTGCCGCCGTTGGCGCACTTCAACTCCGCCAGTTTGACCCGACGATCGCTCATTCCTTAAGCCAGAATTCTACAGACGCTCCTCCGGTCGTCGTCGGCCTCTACGGTGGCGACAAATCCATCCGTGAAGCAAGCACAAGCCCCTCCTTCGACGCGGCCTCGGTTTTAATCGTCGCCGCCGTCGCCGTCCCCAACCTGCTCCGCTCCAGAATTGCCGCAAATGAAGCAAGCGCCCTGGGCAGCTTACGCACGGTCAACACCGCCGAGATCACTTATTCAGCCGCCTATCCGAAGAGAGGCTTTGCCCCCAATCTCAGCACTCTGGGGGTTGATCCGCGCGGAACCACAGAGGTATCGCAGGACCATGCCGGTCTGCTCGCCGAAACCTTGGTAAATTCTGGTTGCACGGCCGACGGTTGGTGCACAAAGGAAGGATATCGCTTCATCATTTCCGCCCTCTGCAAACTGCGCCTGTGCTCGGAATATATGGCCGTTGCTACTCCTGTCTCAGACAGCACCGGTACAAGATCTTTCTGTACGACTTCCGACGGCGTCATTCGCTTTAAACCAGGTTCTCCGCTTGCCGCCGCTCCCACCGCCGCACAATGCAAGACTTGGGCTCCCATTCGATGAGGGATCGCGCTTCTCTTCGATCGGCACCGGCTATCGCGGTCTCGATTTTTGCCCTTTCAGTTAACCCCCTTTCCGTCTTCTGCGCTCACATTGCCTTAAAATAGGAAGAGAACCCAAACGCCACCTCGAGGTGCCGAAAATGAAAAAAACAATCTTGCTGGTCACGACGGTGGCCTTTGCAGCAACTCTCGCGCAATCCGCCAACAAACCCCAGCAAACCGGCACCATCGTTGCCGAAAACTCCGTACCTTGCGGTGCCAAGCAGGACAAGAAAAAGGAAAGCGTCGACCTCCTCTGCCAGGAATACGTCGTCCGCACCGATACCATCGACTACCGTATCCGCCAGGAAAAACCAGCCGCCAAAGCCCTCATCGCCCTGAACACTCCCGTCGAATTCACCCTCGACAAAGACAAAATCAAATTCAAAGCCAACGGCAAATCCTTTGAGTATATGGTCGTCTCCGAATCACTAATCCCCACAACCACCGCCGCGGCACCCAAGCCCTAGCCCCATCCCGGCGATACTTTTCTATTGAAAAGCCCCTACGTATAGTAACTAATAGGTAACACTGCGCAGTGGCGGACCTCAGGTCCGCGTCATACAAGCTCCCAAGGCCCCCCTCGAATCACCGTAAGTCCTTTGGAATCAAATCTTTCGCATACCGCCACCCCATAACTCCTTTGCTTTCAGATCTTTCCCGAAATGGGGGGAGGGGGGAGCAGGTGGCAGGCCCTCAACCCACTCGCATCTGCTAACCGCCCGTCACCGTATGTACCCAATGGCTACCCGCAACGTCTAACGAAATTGCCGCGAGGCGCGCGTTAACAGCTACCGCCCGTCGCAAGTCTTTGTGGGAGAATAACAACCCGGAATAAGCAGGCGGGCCAATCAGTCAATCCGAATTAACTTCTTGCACTTGCTTTGGCACAGCCATCACAATCCAGGATCAAAGGGATGCCCATTCTAGGTCTTAGCTCAATGCGTTTCAGCTCAATGGATCTTGGCACAAGATGACCGACGTCTCCCTCGCAGCAGCATTCATCGCTGGACTGGTCTCTTTTCTCTCGCCTTGCGTACTTCCGCTCGTACCAGGCTACATCTCCATGCTCTCCGGCGTGGGCATGGAGCAATTGCGGCAGGGCCAGCAGCCTCGCGGCGGGCTCTTTGCCTCAGCGATCTCCTTCGTCGTCGGTTTTTCAGTGGTCTTCATCTCCTTCGGTGCCTCTGCCAGTGCCGTAGGCGCGTTTCTCCGCCAAAATCGCGCCACGCTCGCTCCGGTAGCCGGAGCGTTTATTCTCCTGTTCGGTTTGCACCTCGTCGGCCTTCTCGCAAAACTCAACCTGCGAAATGGAATAATTATCGGTTCGGTTCTCGCAGTCTTGGGCATCATCGCCCTGGTGCATCGTGGCCCGCTATTCCTTGGGCTCGGCGCCATACACTTTTTTTCTCTCTCGGTCATTGGCTTTTTCGGCCCGTGGCTGGCGCTCTGGCTCAATCGTGACGTCCATCTGCGCAACGAGACCTCAAAGCCCGGCCTCTTCAGCGGCTTCTTTCTGGGCTTCGCCTTCGCTTTCGGATGGACTCCGTGCATCGGCCCCATCCTCGCCACGGTTCTCGCCCTCGCCGCCGCCAGCGACACCATTGCCCGTGGCATTCTGCTTCTTGCCATTTACTCGGCTGGCCTTGCTGTTCCCTTTCTGCTTACCGCCCTGGGCATCGGCCAATTTTTGAAGTTCTATCAGAAATTTCGAAAGTATCTCCACGCCGTTGAGCTCTTCAGCGGCGCCTTGCTTCTCTTCGTGGGCTCGCTCGTCTTCGTCAACAAACTGACTTGGCTCGCAGGCAAACTCAGTTTCTTGAATGACGCCGTCCTGTGGCTCGAAAAAGCCCTGACAGGCGTAAAGTAATTGCGAAGCGTGGCCAGCAGTTTGTGGAGTGCGGGAGCTCTGCTCCCGCTTTGCGATGGGCGACTGGCCAAGGTTTTCGCCGACGGCCAACCGTCACCCGATTCGCTTATTTCGTCTTCGGGTATAATTAGCTTTGGGGTATGCGAGAAAATGCAATGAAGAAAACACTGCTGATCATAGGTACCGTCGTCGCTCTAATCGTCGTAACCATCTTTGCCGACCGCGCCACCCGCGTGAAGGCCAAGACCGGCGCCACCGTCATGAAAGCGGATGCTTCTGACAAGCCGAAAGCGGACCTTTCCGAACCCGATCTCACCCTTAAGGATCTCGACGACAAAAATGTTTCGCTCGCCGAATTAAAGGGCAAAGTCGTCCTTGTCAATTTCTGGGCAACCTGGTGCGAACCGTGCCGCGGCGAAATTCCTGAGCTGATTCAATTGCAGCATACATACGGTCCCCGCGGATTCGTCCTGCTGGGGATCGCGCTCGATGAAGAAGGCAAGAGCGTGGTCGCTCCGTTCGTCGCCAAAGAACGTTTCGCCGTCGACGGCCAGAAACTCCCCATGGACTACAAAATCCTCATTGGAAACGACGAAGCCGCCGACAAATTCGGCGGGCTCTTCGGCTATCCAACAAGCGTCCTCATCTCCCGCGACGGCAAGCAGGTAAAACGCGTCACCGGCGCCATCAGTGTCGACGACATAGCCAAAGAAATTGAGTCTCTCCTCTGATAAGCTGAACACATGCTGGAAGAGAAAGATTTCCAAAAAAAAGCCGACGCGGCTTTCGACGAACTAAAGAAGCGGCTGCTTGTGGTTGCCGACGAGCACGGCTTTGATGTGGAAGGCGAGAGCGGAAAGCTCGAAGTCATTTTTGAGGAACCGGAAGAGGCAAAATTCGTGGTTTCGCCGAACACGCCGATTCGCGAAATTTGGATTTCAGCGCTTTCCACCTCTTTCAAGCTCGGCTGGTCGGAAGCAAAGCATGCTTTTGTCCTGGAAAAAACAGGAGAAGATTTGTTCCAAGTAATGAACCGCGTCGTCTCTCAGCAAATCGGAACGCAGGTAACGTTGTGAAGATTCTTGCAGGCCTCGCTCTCGTCGTTGTGCTCCTGCTGGCCGTCGCTGCACTTCCCTCCGCCCCGCAACAGGTTCCTTCCCCAAAGGACGTTGTCTCTCCTGCAGCTTACGCATCGCTCGATCCAGTCGGTCGCGGCAGCGCATTTCAAATTGCCGTAGTCCTCAAAATCCGCTCCGGCTTTCACATCAACGCGCGCGAAAAATCCGAAGATTACCTGATCGCCACCGATCTCAAAAGCGACGCTCCAGCCGGGTTCCAGCTCGGCGAAGTTTCCTATCCCAAAGGCACGCTGCACAGCTTTACCTTTTCAAAGAAACCTCTGAACGTCTATGAAGACACAACCACTTTGTTTCTTCCTGTCACGGCGCTTCCCAACGCTCCTCTCGGCCCCCAACACATCCCGCTAAAGCTGCGTTACCAGGCCTGCAGCACCGAAATCTGCCTGCCCCCCGTAACCCTCGCCGTCGACGCCTCTCTCAACGTCGCTGCATCCTCTGCGGGCTCCAAGCCGGTACACCCCGAACTCTTTCCTCACAAATAACTCAGCCACTGCAAGGCTGCGAGCCGCGGCGAGCGCCGCGATGATCACTTGTGAAAATGCGGAGCGGAATCAGAGTCAGGCGCCGAAGACTACGCGCGTACCTGTCGAAGGCAGGATGAGTTTTTCGGGCATCTCGCGTTGGATTGCCATTATGGTGCGGAAGCCGGTGCAGTGCATGGGAATCAAGTAATCCGGGTTGATTTCCTTCATCGCCGTCACGGTCTTGGCGATAAGTTCATCAGGATAGGGAGCCAGGTGCCACCCGCCAACCACGGCGTGCACCTTCTCGATCCCCGTGGACCTCTGGATTTGGCGAACGGAATTAATGATGCCGGCGTGCCCGCACGATGAGACCACGACGAGTCCACGGTCTTTCACGTTGTAAGCGGTGGCGTGCTCGCCCCAGAACATGTCTTTCACCAACTCCCCCGGCTTGGCTTCCATCTTGACGGTGCCGGGAGGGAAGTGGAAGGTTGCGTCGCAGGCGGAGCCGGGCGCGCCGGCTTCGAGGCGAGCTCCCGGAGGAGTCATCTCGAAATCGGTGATTCGCGCGATGTGACCGGAGGTGAAGGCGTGGCCCGCTACAACGCAGGGCTCCTCCGCGATCACGACCTTCAAACCTCGCGCTTCGAGCTCATCCCGCTTGAGCTCACCGTAATCGAGTTTATTGCCGTCGGGTTGCACCACCCAGCGATGGCAAAACGTATCGCGTCCTCCGGCATAGAGCGTGAGCCCTGGCTTGGCTTTTCCCTGGAGAACCTTTGCTAAGTCGGGCAGGCCACCGTAATGGTCATCGTGCCCGTGGCTGATGATCAGGGCATCGGCCTTGGCGGGATCGACTTTCAAGCCTTGGAAGTTGTTTTCGAGGGCGCGGGGGGAGAGCGCGAAGTCCAGCAGGATCTGTTTTTCCTCTGCGCCTCGGAAGGACTCCAAATGAAAGGCCAGCCCATGTTCCGACAACAGCGAGACCTCTGACCCGTAGGGACGGGGCAAAGTATTCCGAGTGATCGTGACGTTGCCGATTTTCCCGCCCTTGGCGAAGATGTCGTAGATGTTGTCCACCAGGTTGGTGAGAACGAGGCGGTCCGTGGTGGGGATTTCCTTGGGAGTATCGAGGAAACTTCCGAAGCGGCCCGTGCCGCTCACCAGGAATGTTCCGCCTGCTACGGCTCCGAGCTTCAGGAATTCGCGCCGGTGCATGGTTGCCCCCCTTCCTCTGACCGGAGATTTTCTCTTTTGGCCTCGAAAACGGCGAGTATTGTAACACCTACGGACTTGGATAAAGCGCGTCGCCACATGCAAATACACTCCCCACTGTATAGCATCCCATCGCTCATCTCTGGGACACTTTCGTGATGATTGCGACCGGACGCTTCTCACGAAAGTGGCTGATTCTCATCGTATCGTTCTTGCTCGTGATGGTTGTTGTGGCGGGCGGCGTACTCTTCTGGCGGGCGCGCCACATGGATAATTTCGTCCGCGTTTGGGTGATTCGTTCGCTCAGCCAGCGTTTTCAAAGCGAGGTCGAGCTCACAACCCTGCATGTTACCGGGTTCCCTCATCTGGGCGTCTACGGCGAAGATTTGACCATTCATACCCTCAATCGCAGCGACCTGCCGCCGCTCATTCACATTGACAGGTTCTCGTTTGATCTCGGCATAATCGCTCTGCTTCAGCTTCCAAAACATGTCTCCGGCGCGCAAATCGAAAACATGACCATCACGATTCCCCCGCCCGGGGAAAGAAAGATCCCGGTCGCCTCCAAAGACTCCGGAAAAAAGGACAATCTGCTCTCTTCCTTGATCGTCGACGAAATCGTTTGCAAAAACACCGTTCTCATCACACTTCCCAGGAAACCGGATCCCGGCAAACCTCAAAAAGATCCGCTGGAATGGGACATCCACGACCTGAACTTACAGTCCGCGAGCCTGGATAAACCTTTTCACTTTCGCGGCACTCTGACAAATGCAAAGCCAAAAGGCGAAATCAGCACCAGCGGCGATTTCGGCCCGTGGAACGTCGACGATCCAGCTTCTACTCCAGTCTCTGGCAGTTACCAATTCACCGACGCCGATCTTGGACCCTTCCCGGGCATCGCGGGCATTCTCTCTTCGACGGGAAAGTTCAATGGAGAGATTCAGGAGCTTCAGGTGGAAGGCGAGACGGACACGCCCGATTTTTCCCTGGATAAAATTGGCAAACCGGTGCCGCTACACACCGAGTTTTCGGCCACCGTGGACGGCACAAACGGAGACACGGTTCTCCACCCGGTGCGCGCCACCCTGGTTCGCTCGCTGATCATTGCGCAGGGCAGCGTCATCCGCGAGCCCGCGACAAAGGGACACAGGATCGTGATTGACGTAGGCGCACCCAATGCGCGCATACAAGACATTCTCAGTCTCGCTATGAAGTCCGATAAGCCGGTCCTGACAGGCACCGCAAAACTCAAAGCGAAATTGGTGATCCCGGCGAGCAAGGAAAAAGCAATCGATAAACTGATTCTCGATGGCCAGATCGGTATCGACGACGCCGAATGGTCCAGCTCCGAAATCCGCCAAAAGCTGGAAGCGCTCAGCCGCCGCGCGGAAGGCAAACCGGAAGACAACGATGCGGGCAGCGCCGTTTCCGATCTCCATGGCAGCTTCCACATGGAAAAGGGCGTCATCCACTTCAGCAATTTGACTTTCAGCGTTCCCGGCGCGGCCGTTGAACTGGCGGGCACCTATAATGCTGTCGGCGGCGATTTGGATTTCCAGGGACAGTTACGCTTTCAAGCAAAGCTCTCGCAAATGGTTACGGGCACGAAGTCCTTTTTTCTAAAAGCCCTCGATCCATTCTTCAAGAAGGACGGCGCCGGCACGGTCCTCCCCATTTCGATTACCGGCACCCGAGACAATCCGACGGTTGGCGTCACCGTCTTCCATAAAAAAATTGAAAAGCACCCCGCGGCAACCAAGGCCGCCGCCAAAAAAGACGGGCAATCGCCAGCCTCCCCGTAAGCAACTCTTTCTAAATCACATAGCTCGCGGTGATGATAACTGGGGAACCTTTTCCCAACCGTTCCGTCTTAAACGGCATGAATCTCCTCAGCCAGCTACGCCATGCGTTTCGCCAAATGAAGCGCAATCCTGGCTTTTTCGCCGTGGCCATGGCCGCTTTGGCGCTGGGAATCGGCGCCAACACGGCTATTTTCAGCGCCGTGGAAGGCGTCCTGCTCCATCCACTGCCCTTTGCGGAATCGCACCGCCTGGTCATGGTCTGGGAAGAATCGTCCTACATAGGTTTCGCGCGCAACACGCCCGCGCCGGCAAATTATGTGGACTGGCGCGCCCAGAATCAGGTCTTCACGGATATGGTGGCGATACGCTACGCCAATGCCACATTCACCGGCGATCAGAGACCGGAACAATTCGTGGGGCGCCGCGTCACTCCCAATTTTTTCGATGTTCTCGGCGTGGAACCGATTGCCGGACGGCGGTTTACGGCGGAGGAAGACGCGGCGGGAAGCAAAGTCGTGGTGCTGAGCTATGCGCTCTGGCAGCGGCGATACGGAGGCGATCCCGCAGTCATCGGGCGATCCATTCTGATGGACGGCGAAGCCACAACCATCGTGGGGGTCATGCCGCGCGGCTTCTTTTTTCCGGACCGCGAAGCCGCGTTTTGGATTCCCGCTTCTTTCACCGCCGAGCAATTGACGCGCCGCGGACAGCACAACTTGGAAGTGGTAGCGCGTATGAAGCCCGGGATTACGGTGGAGCGAGCGCAGCACGACATGGACGTAATCGCGCAGCGTTTGCAGAAGGAATATCCGAATACAAACACCCATGTGGGCGCGGTAGTGGTTCCCATACGCAAGCAATTCGCGGGCGACACGGCTACCGGGTTGTGGGTCCTGCAGATTGCGGCCGTGCTTGTGCTTTTGATTGCCTGCTCGAACCTGGCGAATCTCTTGCTGGCGCGGGCCGCGGGCAGGCGGCGCGAAATTGCCGTGCGCCTTGCCCTTGGAGCGAGCCGCGGGCAAATTGCGGGACAACTGGTGGCAGAAAGCCTGCCGCTATGCGTTGGCGGCGGTCTGGCAGGGCTGCTGGTTGGCCGGATTTGCTGGAGCGTGTTTGAAAAACTGGTCCCCCAGCAGATTGCGGGAAACGGCTTTTCCCTGAACGCGCCGCTATTACTTTTCACGGCGGCCGTTTCCATGGTGTCCGGCTTGTTGTTCGGCGTGGCGCCCGCTCTGCGCGCGACGCATGCTTCCATCCAGGAATCGCTGAAGGAGGGCGGACGCTCGAGCGATTCTCGCGGTGGCGCGCGGCTGCGAGACAGCCTGGTGGTCGCGCAGTTTGCCATGGCATTTGCGCTGCTGGTAGGCGCTGTTTTGATGATCGAGACGCTCTGGAATTTGCGCAGCGAAGATCTTGGTTTTCGCCCCGACCATCTGCTGACCATGGGCGTTCCGCTGCCTGATAAAAAATACGACACGAATGAAAAGCTGCGAGCGTTTTATCGCGATGTTCTGGATCGCACGCGCGTTTTGCCGGGAGTGAAAAGCGCAGGCTTCGGCTCCGATGTTCCCTTCACCTCCATGGGGGACACCGACGGCTACGTGATCGAACGCGCGGCGCCACTGTTACCGGGGCAGGATAACGATGCGCTGTATCGCGAGGTGACCGCGGGCTATCTCGAAACGATTGGCGGTCAATTGCTCGAGGGCCGGCTGCTGGAAGATCGCGATGTCGAATCCTCGCAGCCGGTCGTGGTCATCAATGAATTCCTTGCCAAGCGGCACTGGCCCGGTCAGGACCCGGTGGGAAAGCGCCTGAAGCTCTCGGGGTCAAAAGAGCCATGGAGGACTGTCATCGGAGTCGTCAAGGATATCCGGGAGCGCGGACTTTTGCTGGACATGAAGCCTGCCGTCTATCTGGCGGTGAACCAGGTAAATCATCCGGACGCCTATTTTCTGATTGCCAGAACAGGACAGGATCCCGCCGGGATGACGAACGCGATGCGCGAGGCTGTGCAAGCAGTGGATGCCGATTGTGCCGTGGCTTACATTCGCACAATGGACCAAATGCTGGAGGAGAACGTGGCGGATCGCGAGCGGCCCATGACGCTGCTCGGGATTTTTGCGGGGCTGGCGCTGGTTTTGGCGTGCCTGGGGGTGTACGGCGTGCTGGCATATTCCGTGGCGCAGCGAACACGCGAGATTGGAGTGCGCATGGCGCTCGGCGCAAGGCCCGGGGATGTCATGCGCATGCTGATGGGCAGCGGCTTGCGGCTCAGCGCCATGGGATTGGTGGCCGGGGCGGCCCTGGCCGCTGGCCTGGGAGTGTTGCTGCGAACTCTGTTGTTCGGAGTAAGGCCGCTGGCACCCGCCGTGTATGCGGGAACAGCGGTCGGGCTCATTGTTGTGGCGCTCGCGGCGTGCCTGATTCCCGCGCAACGCGCGGCGCGCGTTGACCCAGTTGTGGCATTGCGCGACGAATAAGACCAGAAATTCCTTTTTGCCTGTACCCACTATCCACGGGTTGCCAATGACTGAAGGCGGCGGGGTAAACCCGCCGCTACATGGTTACAGCATAGGGAGCAGCGGCTTATGCGGCTGCTGGGGCGGGGGAATGACCTATCGGAGTATCTTGCGCGATGCCGATTTGTCCGCGGAAGAACTCACGAAGCTTCGGTAAGCATTAATTTACGCGAAGGGTTTTGCGGAGGCGGGTTACGACTCGCTCTTGACCGAGTGCCACCATCGTGTCGAATAGAGGAGGCGCGACGGCTTGGCCAACGATTGCCACGCGGCAAGCGTTAATCAGCAGGCCCGCTTTTACGCCGGCAGCTTCGGCTACCGCCCTCGACGCGTGATCGCATGCGTCGTGGTTCCATTCGGGTAAAGCAGCCAGCGCGTCGGCCTGTCTTGCGAGCAGCTCCGGGACTTTGGGATCCTTCCAGAATTTATCCCTGGCTGCTTGCTCGATGGGAAAGTCGTCGCTGAAAAATGCGCGAGACCACGTCGCAAAATCAGGAAGCAAACGAACACGCGGCCGCAGCAAATCCACGGTTCGCGAAAACCATGCATGGTCCCTTCCGTCTGGACCTGGGGCCGCGCCTGCAGCCCACTCTTCGCGCCACAGATTGGCGCGCTTCAACACCGCTTCGACTTCCGGGAGCAGCTCTTCGATCGGCAATTTCTGCAAATACTGCGTGTTGAACCACGCGAGCTTGTCCTGATCAAAAACGCCGTTCGTGCGGCTGACGCCTTCGAGCGAGAACCTTTCGATCAGCTCAGATGTGCGCAAATACTGGTCATCGTTGCCCGGAGACCACCCCAGAAGCACCAGGAAATTGCGGAACGCCTCCGGGAGATAGCCTTCGGCGCGGTACATGTTGACATCGGTCGCGCCATGGCGCTTCGACAAACGCTTTTTGTCGGCCCCTAGAATCAACGGTACATGGGCAAACAAAGGTGGCTCCGCTCCCAGCGCGCGGTAAAGCAGAACCTGCTTCGGCGTGTTGGAAAGGTGATCAGCCCCGCGAATCACGTGTGTGATGCGCATGTCAATGTCGTCCACAACGACGCCCAGCTGATACATGGACTGGCCGAACTCTTCATCGCCCTTGCCGGAGCGAAGCAGAACGAAATCCTCGATCTCATCGTTTGCAAATCCCGTTTCGCCGAATACCACATCCGTGAATTTTGTAGCGCCGCCGAGAGGCACTTTGAAGCGCACCGCAGGTTTTACTCCTGGCGTGGATGGCTTGCCGTCCCGGCAAGAACAACGGGTAACGCGGCGTGCGCCGCCACCCTTGGGCTCTTCATCCTGACCAGGCTCGGCGTGGTCTCCGCCGGCGTATTTTTCCGCCGGGCAATAGCACAAGAAAGCGGAGCCATTGGCGAGCAACTTGCTGGCAGCTTCGCGATAAAGCTCGGTGCGCTGCGATTGGTAAAACGGCCCTTCATCCCACTCGACGCCGAGCCATTTCAGTCCATCCAGAATTCCTGTCACGAGCTCCGGCTTGTTGCGCTCGGCGTCGGTGTCCTCTATGCGGAGGATCATCGTGCCGTGCTGACACCGAGCAAACAGCCAGTTAAACAGCGCCGTCCTGGCCCCTCCGACGTGCAAATAGCCGGTGGGAGAAGGTGCAAATCGTACTCTTACTGCGCCCTGGGTTTTGTCTGTCATTGGTGTGATGCGTCTGGTGCGTCTCGCGCTCCTGAATCAAACTTCCAGTTTAGCGAAACCTGAATATTGCGTCCAATGTGGACTCAGGCAGACGAAATCTGCGGCCGTCACGCCTTCGTAAGCCGGGTTCCGTTGTTTTGTATGGAAAACGATACTACCCCTCCCCTGCTGCCTCTTTGGCAACCAGTACCCGGGTACGCTTGCTTCCTTAATTTTGCATCATCCATAATCGCTGGTACCTGTTTTGTGCATCGAGGTGACCTCTCTCGCGGCGGCACGATTGTCCCCAGGCGCGGCGGCCGAGGGGCCAGTTTCCAATGACGCACAAAACGCAGCGCCGTCTTTGCACGATGTAATCGAGCCGTCCCCACGCGGGCGGAGAATTGACCGAGGCCTTGACCAACCAGAGCTTCATCGCACTGGCATTGCTGGCGGCTACCTCTTTGGTGGCTGGGTTCTTCGCCTATATCTACAACCTGAAGCGGCGCCCGTATCTCCTCTACTGGACTTTCGGATGGGCATTTGTGGCGCTCAGTTACGCAGGAACGGTGCTTGCCAACAGCACCAGGTCAGGGCCGCTCGAAACCGCATTCAATCAATTGCTTTATGCAGCCGCGGGAATATTTTTCTTTCTCGGCGTCCAGCTCTATGCCCAGCGCGAACTCTGGAGTGTCCCGGCCGCGGCCGCCGGCGGAGTGCTCGTCTTTTGGGCCGGGACAAACGCTCTGAATTGGTTCCACGTTCCGGCTATTCTGCCGGCCGCGGCGATTTTTCTTGGCGTAACGTATCTTTTCTGGCTGGAAAGCCGTCGGCAGGAAACACTCGCGGATTGGCTGCTCGCGATTTCCTTTGTGGCCTGGGCCGCGGTCGAAGTGATCTTCTCCTTCTTCCGCAATGCTCCATTCATCGGCGACATCTCGTTCCAGACAGCGGCGGCGTTGCCTTCCGCTTTCGTGGCCATGCTCATGGTCATGGCGCTTTACGAAGAGGAGAAGCGGCGCGTCGAACGCAACATGCTGGCGCTTTCCAATCTCAACCTGGCAACCTCGAGTTTTGTCGGCGGAGAAATTCAGCGGATGCTTTCGCAAGCGCTCGATCGCGTGCTGGGTGTCGTACGGTTGCCAGCCGGCGCGCTTTTTCTTCATCACGGCGATCCCCAGGGCCCCACGTCGGTCGTGGCTGTCGGGCTGAGTGACGACTTCTGCCGTACGGCGCAGGAGCAAGGGCTGGACGATTACCTGGTTGGACTTGTTTCGCGGCTCGGAGGTTTGCTGGGATTCCGTGATCTGCGCAATGACGACACGGTTGCGGCACTGGAGCGCGAAGAACCCATTCGCCGCTTCCGGCAACTTGCGCTTAAGCAGGGCCTTCGCAGCATCGTGGCCATCAGCCTTCAGGCTAAAGAGCATGCTTTTGGCGTGCTGCTTTTGGGAACGCCGGACAGCCGAAGGTTTACTCCCGCTGAGTACCGGCTTCTGCTGGCGCTGGGCCACCAGATCGGCATGGCGGTCGAGAACAGTTACCTCATCCAGCAGACTTCGCGCCGTTCCGAGGAGCTGCATGTCCTGAATGAAATTGGGCGCGCGCTCAGCTCCACGCTGAATAAGGAAGACCTGCTGCGCAAAGTCTGGGAAGAACTGCGGCGCCTCTTCGACGTCGAGAACTTTTACATCGCCACGCTTGACCCGCTGCGCGACGAAGTGCACTTCGATATGGAAGTGATTAACGGATCGCCGGTGGCTCCGCGCACGCGCCCTGCAGGAAACTACCTGACGGAATACATCATTCGCACCCGCCAGCCTGTGCTGATTGTCGAAAATTATGCCGCGGAAGTGAAAAAACTCGGTGTCGACGTGGTGCACCAGCGCTCTTGCTTCTGCGGAGTCCCGCTGGTGGCTTACGACCACGCCATCGGTACCATGGCCGTCTTTTCCGAAAGCGCGCGAGCGTTTGATGAAGGCCATCTCGAGCTGTTGCGCGTGTTGGCCAGCGAAGCGAGCATCGCCATCGAAAACGCGCGGCTCTTTAACGAGGAGCGCACCAAAGCCCGGCAGCTTTCGCTGCTGAACACGATTTCGCGCAACGCCATCGCTACGCTGAATCCTGACGAAATGCTCGCCAAGATCGCCGAACAACTGGAAGCCGGACTTATCTACGACCACATCGGCATCAGCGTTCTGGAATATTCCACGCGCGAACTCATTGTGCAGGCCGAGGCCGGCAGGCGCCGCGGCACGCTCGGCAAGCGCGTCCCGCTGGGCAGCGGCCTGATTGGGCAGGTGGCGCGCACCGGCCAATTGTCCGACTATCACGCCACCAGCGGCGCCGGATCTGCCCATAAGCCCATGCTGGCGGATTCTGTTGCGGCCATTGCGCTCCCCGTGTTTTACGCCGAACAGTTGCACGGCGTCTTGTATGTTGAATCTTCCGTCGCGGCGGATTTTTCCGAAGAAGAGATCCTGTTGCTGCGTACACTCGCCGACCTGATTGCCGGCGCTCTCCACAATGCCTACTCGTTTCAGAAAGCGCAGGAGCAAGCGATCACGGACGGGCTCACGGGCGTTAAAACGCACCGGTTCTTCATGGAAGCACTTTCCGCGGAGTGGAAACGTTCGACGCGCGCCGGCCGCGCTTTTGCTCTTGTGCTGATGGACCTCGACCGCTTCAAGTTCGTGAACGACTTCTACGGTCACCTGGAAGGTGACCTCGTTCTCCAGCGGGTCGGACACATTCTTGAAACGAATTGCCGGCGATCGGATGTGGTAGCCCGCTACGGCGGCGACGAATTCGTAATCCTGATGCCGGAAACCAACATGGAACATGCACGCCAGCTTGCAACAAAGCTGCGCGGCTGGGTTTCGGCGGATCCCCTTTTGCGCGAGAAAAACATCAGCGCCAGCTTCGGTATTGCATGCTACCCGCTGCACGGGTCGTCGCCGCAGGAGCTGATCCAGGTGGCCGACGCTTCGATGTACTTGTCAAAACACCAGGGAGGGAACGCGGTTTCCACCGCCGACCACTTCGATCCCAACGAAGCGAAAAAATGGAAACGCGATGTGCTCGAAGCCTATCTTGGAGTAACGCTCAAGCGCCTCTTTGCCACCGGCCCTGAAGCTTTCGAGGAAATTTACTCGCGCTTGAAACAGTTCACCGAATCGCTTGCCTCAACGGAAGGCTCGAGCGGAAAGCAGGTGGCCGTGGCCGCGGCATCGCACGGCCCCGTTGGACTGCCGCAGGCGGTACTGGACACGGTTACCTCGCTCGCTTTCGCGATTGACGCCAAGGACCATTACACGCAAGGGCATTCGCAAAAAGTTTCTGCTTACGCGGCGCTGATCGCCGAGTCACTCAACATGAGCGAAATAGAGATCGAGGAGATCCGCCTCGGCGGCGTTCTGCATGACATCGGCAAAGTGGCCATTCCCGAAAGCATTTTGAACAAGAGCGGCCCGCTAAATCCCGACGAATGGGAAACCATGAAATCGCATGTGCGATTTGGGGCGAAGATTCTCGACCCGCTCACGCCGCTGGCGCGAATTCGCGAGATGGTTCTGCACCATCACGAATTTTTCGACGGCTCCGGTTATCCCGACGCGCTTTCCGGAGAGGCCATTCCTCTTGGCGCGCGCATCATTGCGGTAGCGGACGCCTACGACACCATCACCAGCGACCGCACCTACAAGAAAGGACGAAGCTCGCTCGAAGCTCTCGCTGAGCTGGAACGCTGCGCCAACGCACAGTTTGACGGCTCCATCGTCGAAGTTTTCGTCCGCACCATGCGCCAGCTGCCCAACCCCATCATCGAAGTTGCCTCGACCGCACCGCGCAATTCCTAGATCGGCCGCCTCATCTCACCTGAATTCAGCGCAAGTCGAGTTCTACATCCTTGATCGGCAAATCCCAGTGCGCGTCGAGAATCTCGAAGCGGCGCTGCTCTTCTTTTTTATACGAATCCTGATCCGCATAGAGTTGTTTGATCAGCGGCCCGCTGTCGAAATTGTCGTTAGCGATCGCGGCGTTTTTGAAGACAATCGTCACACGATAATCCCAGCGTCCGTCCTCTGTGGTGTGGAAGCGCGGCGCAGTCATGCTGACTTTCAGGATGCGCCCAAGTTCCATCTCTTTTTTGAGAACCGGATAGTGGTTCTTCTTGAACAGGGCCAGGAACTCTTCTGCGTGTCCCCATTTCGTCTTGTAGTAGTACTCAATTACAAAGGGCTGGCTGCTGCTTTCGTTTGCAGCGATGCTCTGTTCCGCCCTTGCGCGAACATAGCTCGCAAACACCAAAGCCATCGCAAGCAGTGCCGTTATGCCTATCCATCTCGCCACTCGCTTATTTGTCATGTGCATGCTCCCCTCCGTAACATCGCCTGAAGCGCCCTTATCTTAACCTCATTGGGAGAAAGGGGCCGTGCCTCGCTTGGATTAGCCGAAACCGCAGCGGAGGGCGCCGAACACAGGCTTGGCATTTCGCACCGCCAATCCCGTCCTGTTATTCTGGACCGGAGCAGAATGCGCAGTTTTCCCGGAGGCTGGATGCAAACGGCAACAACGCATTGGATTGGAGAAGAAAAATTTGTGTCGACCAGCCCGTCTGGGCATGCGATCGTCATCGACTCTGATCGTGTCTCCAACAAAGCTGCCGGGCCCATGGACTTGCTTCTGATGGCGCTGGGGGCCTGCACGGCTACGGACGTCGTCAGCATCCTGAAAAAGAAACGGCAGAAACTCGAATCGCTCGAAGTGATCTGCTCCGGCGAACGCGCGGCCGAACCGCCAAAGGTCTGGGTCAAACTGGAGGTGCTCTATCGCCTGCGCGGGGCACTCGATGAAGCCGCCGTGAAACGCGCCATCGAACTGAGCGAGCAAAAATACTGCTCCGTCTCCGCCATGCTGCAAAAAACGGCCACGCTCAGCTGGCGCTACGAAATTCTTCCGCCGGCGGAGTGATGTAGCGCGCAAGATTTCTGCGCGCTGTAACCTTGCCAGGCCAACTTGACGGCGAGTCCTTGTTTCTTCTCCTCTCGCCTTGTAAGCTCGCATCCTCATCGCATAGAATTTCTGCTTCGCCTGTTTGCAGCAACCTCCAAGGAGATACATGTCTCACCGCATCGCGGCAAAAATCTCGGGTGTGGCAGGTTATGTTCCGCCAAAGGTGCTTACCAACGCTGACCTCGAGAAGATGGTCGCCACGAACGATGAATGGATTCGCACTCGCACCGGCATCTGCGAACGGCACATCGCGGACAGCGCCACAGCCACCTCTCACCTGGCCGTGGAAGCGGCGAACCTTTTGCTGGCGCAAACGAAGACCGATCCTGCCGAAATTGACTTGATCATCGTCGCGAGCGTTACGCCGGACATGATGTTCCCCGCGACGGCCTGCCTGGTGCAGGACCGAATCGGGGCGAAACGTGCCTGGGGCTTCGACCTTTCCGCGGCGTGCTCCGGATTTGCTTATGCGCTTACGGTGGGCGCGCAATTCGTCGGCTCCGGCGCTCACAAAAAAGTTCTGGTCATCGGCAGCGACAAGATGAGCTCGATCCTGGATTATTCCGATCGCGCCACGTGCATTCTCTTTGGCGATGGTGCAGGCGCGGTGCTACTGGAACCGGCGGGCGAGAACGAAGGCATCCTCGATTTTGAGCACGACGTGGATGGCTCAGGCGGTCAATATCTCTACCAGCCGGGCGGCGGCTCCTTAAACCCAGCGAGCGCGGAGACTATCGCCAAGAAGATGCACGTTGTGCATCAGGAGGGTTCGCAGGTTTTTAAATATGCCGCTCGGCGCATGGCAGAAATGTCCGCGAAACTACTGGAGCGCAATGGTTTTACCAAGGATGATTTGACTTTGCTCGTTCCGCATCAGGCGAACCTGCGCATCATACGCGCCGCGCAGGAGAGACTCGGAGTTGACGACTCCAAGGTGATGGTGAACATCGATCGCTTTGCCAACACCACCGCGGGCACGATTCCGCTAGGGTTGCGCGATGCCGTCGAGCAAGGACGCCTTCACAAGGGCGATCTCGTGCTCATTGCGACGGTCGGCGCGGGCTACACCACGGGCGCAGTCCTTCTCCGCTGGGCGTATTAAATAAACCAGGATTCCGAGTGATTCAGTGAATTGTAGGGGCGGAGCCCTTCGCGTTCTCATTTCGGCGCTGGGGCCAGATTTTTCAATCGATCCTTGTTGATCTTGAGCACGATCCCGGCATTGCGGTCCGCGACTTCGCTTATTTTGTATTCTGCGGAAGTGCCTAGCACTTGCGCTACTTCGGATGGCGTCAAGTTGTATTCGGTGGTCAGCCATTGCGCCATGTTGGCGGTGGCTTCGCGCATGGCGTCATCCAGCGAACCGCTGAGCCCCATCGCCATGATGTGTGTTGCCGACTCGACTCTTGGACCGCGCACGCCCTTCGCCGGAATCACATCCACGGTGAGCTCCACGTCCATGGACGTTTCCAGGGCGTTGCCGTTCAGTTCGCCGTCGCCCTGCGCTGCGTGCCCGTCGCCAACGTAAAGCAGGGCACCCGGAACGCTCACCGGGAGATACAGCGTCGCGCCTTCGACGATTTCGTTAAAGTCCATGTTTCCGCCCCATCGTCCGGAGTCGCCGGTGCCTGGCGCGGCCTGCGTCGAACTGGGAGCTACGGCAACGCACCCTAGCATGGGCCGCAGCGGAACGGCATACTGTCCCAGATGTTCCGCTGGTTTCTCGGGAGCGGCCACGCCGCGTTGCAAATCCAAATGCCAGCGGATAGTTTTGCCGGTATCTTTCATTTTCACGGCAAGCCCGCTGTCTACGGCACGGCCAACCATAAAGTCGTCGCTCTCGGCAAAATTACGATTCAGGCGCAGCCGGGTAAGGTGGACGACGAGCGTGTCTCCCGGCGCCGCGGTCTCAATGTAAAAAGGTCCGGTTTCCGGATTTCCACCGACAACCCGTTCCACGCCATTTTCGTCTTTTCCGCCGGCATCCACGGTGGTTGTATGGATGGTGTCTCCCGGCGAGACGATAAGAACGGGCTTATTCGCAGCGGAGAATTGACGATAGAAAACCGTGGGAATGAATTCGTGACGCTGCGGAGGACCGGCCTTGCGCTGAAGAATCATCGTGGCGGTAAAATGGTGCGTAATGTGCTGTTGCGGGTCGTCGGCATCGGTAAACACGACCGAGCCCGAGATGGTATCCCCGTAGAGGCGGGCGGTGCCTTCTTCCGTGCCTCCTTGATCGTCTTTCGCCAGGAAATGGATCGCACCGTCCTTGATCGTTCCTTCCAGCTTGTCTCCGTCAAAATCGCCGGTGAGCTTGTCGCCGTCCTGCTTAAACTCCATCACGAGTGTGACGGTGGTGCCGTAAAAATCGGAAGTGAATATCCAACGCCCGGTGATCGAGGCGTTCGCGGCGGCGGAGCGCTCGTGTGGATGCCCAGGTTCGGTCGTCTGCGCCGCCAAAAGTCCCGGCGCCAAAAGCAGCACAAGAAGGGCCTTGCGCATGTTTTCCTCCTGAAAGACACGATTAGACGAAGAGTGTTACGAAAAGTCACTCACCTAAGTTCAAGGTTCCGGCGCGAAGATTGTCGCACGGCAAGAGGGAATAGCGGTGTTTCTGGAAAACGAGCCGGGCACGACTGCAGCTAGAGGTCGGCGCTCCGTCAGTTTCTCTGCCAGTGCTAGCCGTTGCCCTGAAAAAGACTAGCAGACCGGATTACTTCGGACTGCCGACTTTGCGGATGTAAATCTGGCCGTTGAAGTTTGTGAACTGGTACTCGGGTCCGCCGCCGTTGATCGTTCCGCGAACGGTTTTGTCAATCTTCACGCGGTACTTTCCGCCATGCTGGCGACCGTCTTCGACTTCCTGTTTGGGTGCGGTAGCCTGCAACTGCACGTCGAAGTCGCTGAAGACGTCGCCGCGGTCCGAGCGAATACTCACGTTGGCCTTGACGTCCGCTGGAAACGTCACGTCAATGTCGCCGTTCAGCGAACTAAAAGCCATCGGCTTTTGCGGGTTTACTTTCACGAAGGTAACGTGCACGTGTTCGTTCAAGGCATGCGCTACTGCGCTCCCGGATATATTGTTGAGCGTGACGGCCCCGTTCACGTCGTCCACGTCAATCTCGCCGTCCACGCCGGTAACCGTGATGTCCCCATCGTTTACGGCCCGCAACTTCAATGAAGTGTGCGTGGGCACCATGATGGTCAGATCAATGGCGCGCGCGTAGGAATCCGTGCTGACGCGCACCTCGTTGTTTTCTTCCTCAACCGTGAGCCCAGTCGTAGCGATCGTTATGCGATGAGGCCCCTTTTCATTGGATGTGCTCAAGTCGGAGCCGCCGCTCCGTTCACGATTCCGCTCATGCGCTTCCACGATCACTTCTTTGCCGTCGTAGGCCTTCACCGTGATGCCGCCGTTCACCATTCCCGCCTTCACGAAAGCGGGCCGCGCGGGGTCGCTCAAATTTACGGAAATCTTGTCACCGCCCGACTGCGCTCGAGTCTCTGGAGCGAAGAGCGCCGCCGCGCCGAATAGCGCTAGCACCGCACCGAACGCGCGAACCTGTTGTAATTGTTTATTCATGATTTTCAAGAATGCGAATGTCTCCGTTTAGATTTTCAATCTGAATCTCTGGTCCGCCGGCGCCGATGCGCGCTCCGGTGAAGCGGTCGGCCCGGTACACTCTTTTTCCGCCATGGTTTTCTTCCTGGATGGCGTGCACCGGCAGCGCGGCCACAGGAAAGTCGCTGTAAATACCGCCATTAAAGGTTTTGAAGCGAAAATCCGCGGACAAATCATGAGCAAAACGCAGCTCGACCTTGCCGTTGACCGTCTTGAAGTCAGAATTCTCACGCGGGTTCTGCCGGAACGAAACAATCACCGGCCCGTTTACGGTGCGCGCCGTTCCTGATCCCGAAACGTCGTCCATCTCGATGTCTCCATTTACATTACGCACGAGAAAATTTCCATTGATGTTGCTGACCTTCACTCGCCCCTCGTTTACGGTTTTCACTTTGACGTCGATATCGCGCGGTACGTGAACTTTGAAATCCATTTTCACCACATACCCGTCGTCATCGCGGCCGTGCCGGCGGTTGCAGTCATCGCACTGGCAACGAAATGGCCCGTTCACATAAAACTTCACGTCGCCTTCCTGCTGCGTTATGTCGAGCGTCACTTCCTTGTGCGCCAGTTCCAGTTTTTCTTTTGATTCCGCGCGCGTTATGCGTTCCACATTCAAATCCACTTTGTCCGCCGTGTCCGCGACGACTTCGATCGATCCCCAGATATTGTCGATCTCCAAGGATTTGTGTCCCGCAGGCAGCGCGAACGACTTCTGAATTTTTTCGACGTCGCGCATGCTGAAATCGCGATCATCGTCGTCCTGCGTTTTCGCCAACACTCTGGCTGGTTCCAGCGCCGCACGCAGCAGGCTCACGCGGTTCTGCCTCGTCTGCGCGCCCGGAATTTTCTTCGCCGGCAAAACCGGCAGGAGCAGCGCCACCGCCGCGTACAACATCACAATCGGAAAGAAAGATTTTCTTTGCACGATTTTTTCCTCAATTCAATTTGCTCACAGCCCAGTCCGCCCGTTGCCGCACCGTGGGATTCAGATTCGGAGTCTGGACGAAATTTTTCAACCGCTGCGACGCATCCGGATCGCGCCACTCCACCATTTGGTCAATCAACGCCACCTGCACCAAAGGCGATTGCTGCTGCTGAAGCGCGTCGAGCACGTCCTTGCGCACCTGCGGCTGCGAGCCGTGCCGGCTCAACGCATCCAGCGCCGCCAGCCGCACGTCCACGCTGTTGTCATACCGCAGCGTATGCACCAGCGCCGAAACTACCTGCGGATCGAGCTGCCCTTCACGCTGACTGAAGCTCACTCCCTGTAGCCGTTCGCTGGCCGACTGCTGCTGCAGCATAGAGAGCACCACTAATTGTCGCGTGCTTCTAAGCTCGTCGCGCATCGCCGCAATTTCGTCCGATGAGCGCGAATGTGTTCCGCTGAAGTAATTCCCCGCGAAAATTCCGATGACCAGCAGCGCGGCGCTCCACGCCACAGCACCAACGGGCGAGCGCAGCCAGTTCATAAAGCTCCATCCGGATGCGCGATGAGCCGCGTCAAAACCAGCAACACTTTTTTCGGCACGCCCCGTCTGATAAGCGTGCAGCATGGCCTCGAATCGTTCGCGCGACGCCTCGCTTGGCTGCTCCATCGGCAAAATCGCCAGCTTTTTCCAGATGGCCACTTCGTCGCGGCAATCCGCGCACTCCATTAAATGCTGTTCGACCAGGCCAGCCTCCCCGGCGTTCAAACTTCCCTGCAGATAATCCGGCAGGAGCTCTCCAATATGTTCACATTTCATTTCCGGCCCTCCGGGGAATAAACTTCGCCGCGCCCGAATCAGAATTTTTCGCGATCATGCCGCTTTCGAGCTGCCGGAAAACGAGCCGCAACTCCTGAATTGCACGGTGAATCCGCGTCTTCACCGTGCCCAGCTCGCAACCCAGCAGCTTCGCGATTTCTTCGTATTTCAATTCCTGAAAGCGGCTCAAAATCAGAATCTCTCTTTTTTCTTCCGGCATGTGCATCATCGCCTGATGCAGAAGCGCCGCTTCTTCCGATTCGAGCGCCGCGTCTTTTGGCACTACGGGCGGCGCCATCTCCGGCTCGAACGTAATGTGCTTCGGCGTTTTTCTGTAATGGTCCACGCGAGCATTCCTCGCAATCTGGTAAATCCACGCGCGAAAAGGCGTTCCTGGCTGGTAACTCTGCCGGTACTTCAAAATCCGCAGAAAAACTTCCTGCACCAGGTCTTCGCTCAGCGTGCGGTCGCCCGTCAGCTTGGCGTAGAAGTTGTAAAGGGGCGCGTGGTAACGGTCGAACAACACCCCGAGCGTTTCGCCTGCGCCATTGCGCACTTCGAGCATCAAATCCTCGTCAGGAGCCAACTTCATTGCCTGGTCATTTCCAGTTCTTCTGGTCCGGCCCGTTCGTGCTCTTTCAGAAGTGAATACCGCAACCCGCAGAAAAGGTTACACCGGTATCTTGCTGATTGTTGCGGTACAGGCTTGCTCTGGGCCTCGAAGGGCACTCCTGCCGGTGCGGTTTCGGAAGAGAAAAAGATGGCAATTCGAATAGAGGAAAAAACGAGGGAGAGAGAGCTGACTCGGTAGAAAAGCTAAGCCGGCTTAACCCGTTAGCAGGAGCGCAGCGCTGCAGCCAGGGCCAGATTACCCTGCAAGCGGCGGTCGATCTGCACCGCGGCGAAGCGCGCGCAAATCACGCGCTCGCGTTCGCACCATGCCGCGACGGAAGGCATTCGCACTTCCGAGAGGGAAGCAATGCCTTCGACAACTCGATAATAGGCACGCACCAGGGTCAATCCACCGCCGCTGGTCTGAAGATCGGGGGTCAAACCATGCAGGCCTGCGAAGGTCTTGAAATCCTCGCCCTTCATGCGCGTAGCATCCAGATTAGCGGCGGCCAGCACACGGTCCGAAACAGGTTGCGCGGCTACTCCTGCCAGCACCGCGCGCCAGTAGTAGAGGGCAAACTGTGAGAGCGCAACCGTGGAGATGGCAAGCAGCGTAATGGCGAACATCGTTCGTTAGCCTCTACCGACATTCTGCCGGCGCAACGATGCGCAGCCAATAGACCCGAAGTACCAGCTGTGCAAACTTTGCGGCAATCTCTAATAACGCCATCATATTCAATGACATACGGCGTATGCAGCCCAGTGGGTTGGCTGCCCGCTCAAAAACTCCTGGTCGTAGGTCGCCTGCCGCCGGCCTTGAATAGCCTGGCGCGTAAATTCTATGCGCCTTGAGCGCACAATCTACCGACCTCAACAAAGCGTTTCGATATCGTTACAGGAAAGCAACGGCACTGCATGCATTTTCCCTCCATTTGACAGCTTTTCTAAGGTTTATTCCTCGCTTCTCTACTGTCCAGACCCAATACAAAAGGCCTGTTTGGCCGTACGTATGCACTTCTTTATTTTGACCGGCAACTCGTGTTTGCAGTTGGGAGGAACTTTTAGCGAAATGATTTTAAGTGAGCCCACCGAAAACCTGCAGTTCCGCACTCCCAGTGCTCCGGTCTTTGCAGGTATCGCCAGCATTCTGCTGATCGCAGGTTTTCTGATCACCTTCGGCGTGCCTTTTCTGGGCCACTGGCTGGTGCGCGAAGATCCAATTCATCCGGCGGATGCTATTGCCGTTCTAAGCGGCAGGTTTCCTCAGCGCGCAATCGAAGCCGCACAACTCTATGGCAGCGGCTACGCCCCTGAAGTCTGGCTGACTTATCCCAAGAACCGGGGCGGTTCCAAGGAGCCTGAAGATGAGCGAAATTTTGAAGTGCTGCGCAGCTTTGGCGTGCCGGAAGGATCCATCCGCGTGCTGGACACTCCGATTGTTAACACCGCGGACGAACTGAACGCCATCGGCTCCTGGCTAAAGGAAAGTGGTGACCGGTCGGTGATTATCGTGACCAACAAAGCTCACACGCGGCGGGTCCATTCCTTATGGGATAAGTATCATGCAGGCGATGGAGAGATGTTAGTCCACGGCTTGCCGGGCGACGCGTTTTCGCCCGCGCGCTGGTGGGAAAGCGCATCCTCACGCGCACAAGCGATTCACGAAATGCTCGGAATGCTTGATGTTTGGGCTGGTCTGCCAGTTCACAGACCGTTGCAAAAAAGCGCCTGATCCGCGTTCAACGCACTTCACTCGGCGCTCGCGGTTTTTGCTTATTCTTATCGCTATCTATCAACGGCACTGGTATGGTCGTGAATGATTTTCCAGCCGTCGGGGAATCGTTGCCAGACGAGCGAGAACACCCCGCCAATATCTCCGTTATCGCGTTTCAGGTGCCAGTGGCCCAGCACCAGGGCGGCATCCGGCCCCAGCCAATGAAATTCCAGTTCGGAGAAATCGAGATGGCCCATCGCGGCGCGGTCCGGATAGTTCTTTTTGTAGCGTGCCAGGACTCCGTCCCAGCCGCGCGCGACTCCACTACTTCCTGAAAAAGTCAGATCGGGCGAATGCCAGTAGCCTTCGAGGAAGGCGTTTACGTCTCCGAGATTCCAAGCGGCCTGCTGGGCGTTCAATACTCTTGTAATCGCCGTTCGGTCCCTATCGCGCTGTTCCGCGGCTTTGGTCTGCTTGCCCGCGTGTACGCCGAGGGCGAATAACAAGATCAGCGCGGCGCCCGCTGACGCCAATCGATATCCAGTCCTCATCGCCGTTTTTCTCCTCCACGACTCACAACGACTGTTTATGACGCAGGCAGCATAGTTCGGTAGGCGAGACTCCGCAAGGCGGCATCGCGCGCCGGGTGAGATGATGGAGCAGGCTGCGTGAAGCAGCAACGCCTAGCGGGGGAAGCGCGGGATGAAGGACGGATTTTTCTACAGGCGAATTGGGCGGCCGATTCTCGATCTGCTCCGGCAGGGCGTGACGCCTGAGAAGTTGGCGTTGAGTTTGGCGCTTGGTATTGCGATTGGAGTGTTTCCCGTGCTGGGAACGACTACCGCGCTTTGCGCTCTGGTGGCGTTGATCTTGCGGCTCAATCTGCCGGCGATTCAGATTGTGAATTATTTTGCCTATCCGGCGCAGATTGCGCTGCTGATTCCTTTTTTTCGGGCCGGCGAAAAACTATTTGGCGCGCCTCATTTGCCCCTATCGGTTCCGCAAATTGTCGCCGCCGTCCATGTTAGCATCTGGGGTGCAACGCGATTTTTGTGGACGACGATATGGCATGCGGCGGTGGCGTGGTGTCTGGTTGCGCCGTTCCTTGCCGGGTTGGCCTACCTGGCTTTGCTTCCTGTGCTGCGGCGCGTTTTGAGAAGCACAACAAAACTAGAGACAACAGACTGAAGTCTGTTCCGCTTCATAGGATGTCGAGAATTTCCTCGTAACGTTTAAATGGCGGGATTAAATAAGCACCCGCCAGTTCTGTGCGGGCCCACGCCAGCATTTGACGGGCTACGTCGAAACCTCGCTCGCGCGCAGTGGCGCCCGCGGATTCCAGCGAGGCCAGAACTGCTTCCGGGATCACGATGCCGGGGACTTCGTTGTTCAAGCGCAGGGCTTGCTTATAGCTATTGAGCGGCCAAATGCCCAAGAGAACCGGGATAGAGGGCGCACCGCCGAGCTTTTTGACAAAGGCATGCCAGTGTTCAGGGTCGAAGATAGGCTGGGTCATTGCGAAATGGGCGCCGGCTTCGATCTTGGCGTGGAAGCGCTCGATTTCATTGTCAAGATCGTCGGCGACGGGGTTGACGGCAACGCCGATGCAGAAGTTGGTTGCGCCGCCGAGCGTTTTGCCGGCCCAGTCCGTGCCTTGATTGAGACGGCTGAGCACCTTGACTAGGCCGACGGAATCGACTTCGTAGACGCCACTGGTTTCCGGGTAGTCGCCAATCGCAGGCGGATCGCCGGTGATGGCGAGGACGTTGCGCACGCCGCCGACAGTCCACGCGCCAAGTAAACAGGCTTGCAGGCCGATGATGTTGAAGTCGCGTGTCGTGAGATGCGGAACGGTTTCAATCCCACGAGCTTCGAGCGCGCCTGCGGTGACGAGCGCGTCCATGCCAACGCGGGCCATCGCGCCGCTGTTGATGTCGATAGCGTCTACCTTGCCGGAGGCCATGATTTTGTCGACTTGCTCAAAGATGCGGTCGAGCGAAAGGCCCTTTGGCGGATCGATTTCAACGCACACGGTAAATTCTTTGGCCTGGAGTTTCTTCCAAAATTTGCTTTCCGGTTCGCGCTGCAAAACCGGCGCGGGTTTCGCCACAACTTCCACGGAGTGATGCGCCGCTGCGGACTTCGCCGGCCGCAGCGACTTCACGGCGTCCGCCATTGCGCGAATGTGCGCGGGCGTCGTGCCGCAGCAACCGCCAAGAATGCGCACGCCGAGAGCGGCGGCTTCGCGCGCGAAGAGCGCGAAATATTCCGGGGAGGATTTTGGATAAACGATGCGGTCACCTTCGCGCTTCGGTAGACCGGCATTGGGCATGCCGCTGACGCGGAGGTCGTCCACCTCCGTGAGTTCGCGCAATACCTTGAGAAGGGGCTGCGGGCCGAGCGTACAGTTCGCTCCAATCACCTGAACGTTTTTTTCTCGGAGTTGCGCGGCAGCAGCGGCAGGACGCAAGTCGCCATAGGTGGTGCCCTCTTCGGAATAAGTCAGCTGCGCGACGATGGGCAATCCGGAAAAGGAACGTATCGCGTCAACAGCCAGAAGAATCTCCTCGATGTAGGAAAAAGTTTCGAGAATGTAGAAATCCACGCCGCGTTCTTCGAGAGCCAGCGCCTGTTCGTGAAAAACGCTCAGAATTTCGGCTGGTTCTGGATGACGCGACTGCACGCCGAGTCCGAGCGGGCCGATGGAGCCGGCGATGAGCACTTCGCGCGAGGCAGACTCGCGGGCTTCGCGGGCTATTTTTACACCGCGTGAATTCAGACGCTGGACTTCATCGGCGAGCCCAAGCGGGGCGAGCTTGAAGCGGTTCGCGCCGAACGTGTTGGTCTCGATGATTTGGGCGCCGGCTTCGATGTACGCCTGGTGCACGCGAAAAACGGCTTCCGGCTCCGTAGTATTGAGCTCATCAAAGCAGCGCTGCGTGCCGACCGCTTCATGCAGCATCGAGCCCATGGCGCCATCGGCGATGAGAATCGAGTCTTTCAGCCGCTCATTGAAGTCGAGTATTTTCATGAATCTTTTGAGTCGCTATCGAGGCTAACAGATTACAAATTTACCGGGAGCCGCGATTGCTAAGGCATATCCGGGCCAATCAAGCAGGCTGGAAACCACTGCACCCAACAGCGAATAAAGCCAAGAGCTGGATCTGGGAAGAGCCACTTTCTTCGTGAAAAGATAAAATACGAGCGCCCAAATGAAAATACGGGCAATGAATAAAGCCCCATACGCAGCGGCATTCTGAAACGGCGAATATCCAGAGCGGAAAAACATGGCATCCGTAATATAAGCACCCAGAAAGGTTGCGGGCGGGCCCAAGAGAAACCCGAAGCCGGTCCGAACGGCGGCGACTTTGGTCGCGGCGGCTACAATCGCTGGCTCGAAGTGCTTAACACCCGTAACGGCCAAAGAATAGCCGACGAATTTAATACCGGCGAATGCGGCTACACCCAGAAATCCTGGAAGAGTTCCCAGCACAAATTCTCCTTAGCGTTTTTGTTCCATGAGGCTGGCGACGGTGCTCATCAAATCGTACTTGGTGAGGATTTCGAATTTTGCGCCGTCCAGTTCGACGAAGACGGCGGGATTTTCATGGCTGAGAATGTAGGTAACGCGCTCGACGGGAGAAGTTCCGGCGATACGCGGGAGCGGCTTGCTCATGACTTCCCGCACGACGAGTTTGCGAAGATCCTTTCCTTGCAACGCCATGGTCAGGATTTGGTCTTCGTAGATTGTGCCGATGGGAATGTTTTCCTCGAAGACCGGGATTTGCGAGATGTCCTGCTCCTGCATCGTTTTCAACGCGTGGAAAACCGTTTGATAAGGGCGCGCGATGACCAGTTCGCGGACTTTTCCCGCTTTGTGCTTGGCGTTGACGACCTCGGCGGCAGTGATTTTCACGGCGGCCTCGACATAGCCGCGCTCGCGCATCCACTCGTCGTTGTAAACCTTGCTGAGATAGCGCATGCCGGTGTCCGGCATGAATGCCACGACAAAAGCCTCCGGGCCCAGGTCTTTGGCGAGGCGCAGCGCGCCGGAAAGGCAGCCGCCGCCCGAACCTCCGGTAAAAATGCCTTCGAGTTTCACGAGGCGGCGCGCCACCACGAAACACTCTTCGTCGGTGACCTGAAGAACGTCATCCAGAATTTTCATGTTCATCGTCGTGGGGAAAAAATCCTCGCCGATGCCTTCGACTACATATGTTTTGGCTTTGACGACTTCGCCGGATTTATGGAAATCGTAATAGAGCGAGCCGATGGGATCGACGCCGATAATTTTAATCTCGGGATTTTTTTCTTTGAGATATCTTCCGACGCCGCTGATAGTGCCGCCCGTGCCCATGCCGCAGACGAAATGCGTGATTTTGCCCTGGCTGTCTTCCCAGATTTCCGGACCGGTGGATTGATAATGCGCCTCGGGATTCATGGGATTGTCGTACTGGTTCGGATAGAAGGAATTGGGAATTTCGCGCGCGAGTTTTTTGGCTACGGAATAATAGCTGCGCGGATCCTCGGGCTCTACGGCAGTGGGGCAGACGATGACTTCGGCGCCGAGAGCTTTCAGCAAATCCACTTTTTCCTTCGACTGTTTGTCCGTGATCGTGAAAACCATTTTGTAGCCGCGAACCGCAGCGACGAGCGCCAAACCCATGCCGGTGTTTCCGGAGGTGCCTTCGATAATGGTGCCGCCGGGCTTCAGCAGGCCGCGCTTTTCAGCGTCGTCAATCATAGTGATGCCGATGCGGTCCTTCACGGAACCACCTGGGTTGGTGTAGTCCGCTTTGACGTAGATTTGCGGCTTGAGGCCCTGATTGATGCGGTTGAGCCGCACCAGCGGCGTGCGGCCGATGGCTTCGAGAATATTGTTACAGAGCATCGCGTTTTCCAGGGCGCGACCCGGCGAGGGTATAGCGTTGAGGCTGTGCCATAATTTATTCAGTTTAGCATGCGGCCTCGCGGCGGCAAGCAACGTGCGGCGAAGGAGATACATCTTGGCACGCCAGAACATATCGAGCGGGACGCCGTGGGAGCCGATTGTGGGTTACTCGCGGGCGGTGAGGATCGGAAACGCAATAACGGTTTCAGGCACTACCGCAACCGGGCCTGACGGCAAAATTGTAGGAGTCGGCGACGCGTATGCGCAGACGGTGCAAACGATCCGGAATATCGAGGCGGCGCTGTCAAAGGCCGGCGCTGCGCTGAAGGATGTAGTACGCACGCGGATTTATGTAATCAATATCGCGGAGTGGGAAAAGGTCGGGCGGGCGCACGGCGAGTTCTTCGGCGAAATACGGCCGGCGACAAGCATGGTGCAAGTGAGCAAGCTGATTTCGCCGGAGATGTTGGTGGAGATGGAAGCGGACGCAGTTTTGGAACAGTGAGTCGTGAGGAGTGACTAATGGGCCGCTTCTTTTGCGGCGGTGGCGAATTTCGAGTTTTGTGATTTTTTCTGGGAGAGAAAATCGCTTCATGAGTTCAGCTCTTTACGACGGATTTATTGCGGATTATTACGACGAGTCGCCGCTGGTGCGAGCGCGTACCGGGGATGTGCGTTTTTATCTGGATGCGGTGGGTGAGCATGGGGACCCGGTGTTGGAGTTGGGTTGCGGGACTGGGCGGATTGCCTTGGCTTTGGCGGAGGCGGGACACCGCGTGACCGGGCTGGATATTTCCGAGCGGATGCTGGAGCGGTGCAAACGAAAGCTGGGGCGGTTGCCTGCTGAAGCGCGGGAGCGCGCGCATCTGGTGCAGGGAGATATGACGCGGTTTGATCTGGGCGCAAAGTTCCGTGTGGTCATTATTCCGTTTCGGCCGATGCAGCATTTGCTGGAGGTTGAGGAGCAGATGGCGTGCTTGGAATCGGTGCGCAGACATCTGTGGGCTGAGGGCAGAAGGATCGATGAGAAGAAGGGGCGGCTGATTCTCGATGTTTTTCAAACGGACGCGGAGCGGATGCATGATCCTGTCCATCAGAAAGAGGCGATCGTTACGGAATACTCGACGGCGGACGGGCGGCGGGTGCGAATTATGGAGCGCATAGCGGCGTTTCACCGGGCGGAGCAGCGGAACGATGTGGAGATGATTTTTTACGTGAAAGACGCGCAGGGGAAGGAAGAACGGCTCGTGTTCGCTTGGACCTTACGGTACTTTTTTCGGTATGAGGTGGAGCATCTTCTGGCACGGTGCGGGTTTCGAGTTTGTGAGGAGTACGGGGATTTTGATAAGTCGCCGCT
>CAJCHZ010000026.1 GCA_903970165.1 Betaproteobacteria bacterium | reverse complement strand
GCAACGGCGCATCCCGTTGCTGGAGAATGTCTTAGCTTACGGCACCGCAACTTCGCCGAAGTTGCATCCAGAAACAGCAACCTGAACCAAAATAGACCAAGGAATCTCGATGAAACCGCCTTCAATTTCGGAATTCAGGTTTAACAAGCACTAGCGCTTAACCAATCGAGAATGTCTCGTTTTGAAACACTATAAACCCTTGTTTTTCTGTTCCATCCATGGCACTCTCTGTCCGCCCCCTTCCAGGGCGGTTCATGATGCACATTCATCGGTCCAGATATCCAGAGCGGCGTCGCACTGTACGAATCACGCTGCAAATTCCATTAAGAGTACGCTGCCAGATGCCGGAAGGCGAAGCCATTGATTTCAAAGCGTTTACGCAATTCGTAAGCGCCAACGGGGCCCTAATTGTCATGGACACCCCGCTCCTGCCGGGTCAGATGATAAAGCTGTTCAACGACATGACCGCGGAATCTGTGGACTGCTTCGTTACCTCTGTGCGCGAGAAGCAGGAGCGCCGATTCATCGGCGTAGGCTTCGCCACTCCCAGGACCGACTTCTGGCACGTGGTCTTTCCGAAGGCCGGTACGCGCCAGCAGGTACGTTCGGCGCAAACAGGCTCGCTCGTACAGCCCGAAACGGGCCCGTTTATTCCTCCACAATCTTAGAGCTCTGCTTCTCTCCGCTCTGAATGACTCAATCTGCTTTGGTTTTCCAGGTGTGCCCTGAGGCCGAGAGATTGGTCTGTCTCGAACCTGCGTGCGGGACATATACCTGATAGAGCAGAACGTAAACGATCACTCCCGTGACCGAGACATAGAACCACAGCGGCAACGTCCATCGCGCGATCAGGCGATGTCGATCAAATTTCTCAAGCCACGCCCGGCGCAGTGTGACCAAAATCATGGGCACAATGACAATCGCCAGCACCGTGTGTGAAAGCAACAGCGCAAAATAAACCGGCCGTATCCATCCTTGGCCATGAAAAACGACGTGGCCCACGCGGTAGTGATAGATGAGGTAGGAAATCAGAAATGCCGTTGAGACCAAGAACGCCGCGATCATAAAAGCCTTGTGAACCTTCATTTTTCCTTGCCGGATGGCCGCATAACCGCAGGCGAGCAGAATCGCGCTGGTGCCGTTGAGGGATGCGTTGAGCGCCGCTTGTGAGAACATAAACTGGTTGTCCTTCCTTGGAGATCGGAAACGGCTCAGCGCGGAATTTTGTCGAAGACCATTAATCCCAGAAGCACGGGAATGTGCAACACGGTGGCATGCATCAGCCATTTGGCGCGCACATTGGTCTTCGCATTCGCGGCCCACACGCAGACCTGTACCAGCGCCGTGCACAGCACAAGCGCCCCAAAAAAGTAACGCACGCCAGCCAGCCCCATTACGGCAGGCAACAGGCTGACGGCCACCAGCGCGACGGAAGTGAGAATAATCTGACGAAAAGTACGCGTCCCTTCGCGGTCCACGACTGGCAGCATCAGGATTCCGGCGCGCGCGTAATCCTCCCGGTACATCCAGGCGATAGCGTAAAAGTGCGGGAACTGCCACAGAAAAAGAATGGCAAACAGCAGCCAGGCGCCACGGTCCAGAGTACCCGTGGCCGCAACCCATCCAATCATCGGAGGAATCGCCCCCGGGAACGCACCAACAAACGTCGCCCAAACCGTCCGTTTCTTAAGTGGCGTATACGCAAGCAGATAGCTCAGGCAAGTAAGAACGCCGAGGCCGCAAGCGAGAACACCAGCCGTGAAGTACAAATCCACAGCCCCAGCAACGCTGAGGATCACGCCAAACCAGAACGCCTCCCGCGGCTGCAACTGCCCGCTCGGCAACGGCCGCGAAGCCGTACGCCGCATAAACCGATCCGAATCTCGCTCAATGTAATGGTTCAGCGTGGCCGTGCCGGCAGCAATCAGCAGGGTCGCGAAAACGGTCTGTATCAAGTGCGACCAATCCACCGCGCCTCGTGCACCCATGTAATAGCCCGCAGCGGTGGTCATCAAGACCAGAAAGGAGACATCCGGCTTGGTCAGCGCAACGTAAGCATTGGCACGCGACGACAGCGTCATCTCCGTCGTGCGCACTGTGCTCATCAGACGGCCACCTGTCCGCGCGATGAAACGGCAACTTCCCCGCCCCGCGGCACGAGCCGGTAGGTCAGCAGAATCGTCAGAATCGAAACGGCAAACAGCAGGGCGCCGACGACCGTGTGAATCACGGTCAAAGAGACCATAATCGGCATCGGCTGCAAAGCGTGCGCCGTCACTAGTCGGGACCAATACGCGCCAATACCCAGAAGAAACTGCAAGCCAAAAACGGAGTGCAGCAAAATTCGCATCTTCGTAAGTTCGGGCGATTTCTCAAATCGCTTGCGCAGCACCACTGCCGTCCATAGGACGGTAGCAAGCACCGCCAGAGAGCCCGCCGCGTGCGGCCAGATGGGAATCTCAAGGTGGCGGAATCCCGCTCCCAGGAAAACCTGCAGAAAAATTACGATGGCGTTTAGAAGAGCAAGCGAATGAATCGAGGGCGTCCCGTGGTCTTCCAGCGGAACCCGCTCCGAGACCCACCACCTGCTCGTGAACACCGCAATACTCAGCAGCGCCCCGAACATAATCTGCGCAAAACAAGCGTGCCACACTGGCAGCCAATAATGAAGAAACTGGATGACCACCTCGCCGCCGAGAACCGCTTGCGCGACGATTCCACCCAGCGCGATGACCGTGAACCAGCGCAGCCAGCGGCGCTCGTCTTTCAGCCAAACGAGTACCGTCAAGATGAGCGTCAATATCCCCAACACTCCAGCAATCACGCGGTGAGAGTATTCGTACACATCGCCGCCCGTGATTTGCGCGGGGATCCACGCGCCGTGCGATTTCGGCCAATCGAGCACGGAAAGCGCGGCAGCATTGGAGGTTACCAAAGCCCCCGCGATCAGAAGGAGAATTGTCCAGCAAACGGTAAAGACCGCGAAGCGGTGAACACCCGGATGATAAGTGGCTTTCATAAGCTTTGTTTCAAACGCGGATTATATCGCACTCCGGATTTTCGTGCTCTTTAGACCACCCCGCGTTGGATGTCCGGACCCAGCTCTCGGATGAAAGAACTTTCATCAGGAGGCGGTCGAAGAAACCGGGACCCCCTGCGGATCTGGCGCCGAACTGATGGCTCGCAGGACGAGATCTTTCAACGCCGCAATGAACAGGGGCGAGTCGCCCACAGCGGGCATCATCCGAAAAATCTCGACGCCCGCCTTTTTGGCGTCCTCGCGGGCCTCAATGTTGATTTCGTGCAAGGTTTCTATGTGTTCCGTCACAAAAGAAATCGGCACGACGAGCATTTCCTTGACGCCCCTGCGGCCCAGTTCCTCGATCGTAGTTGTCAGAGGCGGTTGCAACCACTTGGCCGGCCCAACGCGGCTCTGATAGCACAGTAAATGATTCACTGGCCAGCCCGGGTATTGCTTCTTGCCTTCTTCGCAAACCAAACGGACTGTGCCCTCAATGTGCTGTGGATACGGATCACCCTTTTCGACAAGGCTCATGGGCAAACCGTGCGCGCTAAAAATCAACTGAATGCGCTCGCTGTCCGCAAACTGCCGCAGCACCGAGCCGATGCGCTGCGCGACGGCCTGAATATAAAGCGGATGGTCATAAAACTGGCTTACGGTGCGCTCCCGCGGCTTGCCCTCAGCCGGGCCGTAAACGCGCCGCCACTCCTTCAAGCTGCTCAACGTGGTCGCGTAAGAAAAATGCGGATAAAGCGGCAGCAGCACAATCTCATCAACAGTCCCCGCTTTTCGCAGCGTCTCAACGGCGTCCGCCGTGAAAGGTTTCCAATAGCGCATCGCAACAACCGCAACCGGATCGATTTCCGGCGATAAAGCATCCGCGAGCGCAATGCGCTGCCGTTCGGTTAAAGCTCCAATGGGCGATCGTCTTCCAATTTCCGCGTACTTGCCGCGAACGGGCACCGAACGCCTTGAAGAAATGAGCTTCGCCAGCGGTCGCCGTAAAAAGCCTAGCGGCCCCATCGGAATAATGTCCGGATCAAGGAACAAGTTCAGCAGGAACGGTTCAACAGCATCGAGTGAATCCGGTCCGCCAAGCTGGAACATCACAATTCCGACTTTTTTCTTTCTGGCCAACTATTTCCCCCGGTTCAATGTGTTCTTCAATCGCTCGACTTCTTTGTCGAGCGTTGCGGTGCGTCTCGCCACCGTCAGGTAAAACACAAAAAACACGGCCCATCCGAGAACATAGGCAGCGAATACGCTATCCAGACTGCTCATATCGCTTCGGCCTCCCGGCGGACGATCTCAAACTTGGCACGCAATTTCTCCAGCCGGTAGCGCTCGTTGATCAGAAACACAACCAGACAATGCAGTGCAAATACGCTGAAAAAGAACACCTTGCTCATCGTCGGATCCAGACCCGAGCCGGGCCCTCCCATGATGACCGGTGCCGGATGCTGCGTCCGCCACCAACGAATCGCACCAAAAACGATCGGCACATCAATAAAAGCAAAGATCCCGAACAGCGCGCTGAGCAGCGCCCGCCGATCAGGTTCCTCGATTAAAGTGCGCAGCAGCAAATAGGAAACGTAAAGAAGCCACAGGATAAACGTGGAGGTAAGCCGCGCATCCCAGGTCCAGTAAATTCCCCACGCGGGTTTAGCCCAAATGGGACCCGTGATGAGCACGACCGTGAAGCACGCCAATCCCACTTCCGCGCAGGCCACGCCCAGCGCATCCCACTTCCCTTCGCGCCGCCACACGTACAGCAAATTGGCTACGAAACCGATGAAAAGAGCAGTCATCCCAGCCCATGCCGTAGCCGCGTGGAAATAGAAAATCCGCTGCAGCACGTGCATGGTCTTCTCTTCCGGTGCGATATAAAAGGAAGCATAGGCCGCCGCGCCCATCAGGAAGACCACAACCGCTCCGGCCAACGCACGCTTGCCCATGGTGCTTCACTCCTCTAGAAGATATTCGCCGAAAAGCCATATCGCCGTCAAAAAAACCACGTCGAAAACCGTGAGGAAGCCCATTCCCGCCCATGGAACGTAAGGCGCCCGGTCGAGGAGCGCCTTTGTGGCCTCGGCGCTAGCCACGAGAATCGGGGTCAGGAGCGGAAGCATCAGCAAGGGCAACAACAACTCACGCATACGTGCCTGCGCCGAAATGGCGGAAAGCGCGGTTCCGGCGATCGAAATTCCCAGGCTTGCCAAAAAAAAAACGAGCGCCAGCCAGTGCAGCACCGGTAGCACCGGCACGTTGTACATCACCGTAAAAAAGGGGAGTAACAGGAGTTCCGTGAGCAGCAGGAAAAGTGCGTTCGCCGCAAGTTTGGCCAGAAAAATCGAAAAAGGATCGCTCACCGAAAGCCGCAGAGCGCTCAACGTGTCATTGGGCTGTTCGCGCAAAAAGCAAGACTGCAGCATCAAAGAGGAAGCAAACAAGAACGCCAACCAGAACAGCCCGGGAGCAAATCGCCGCGATTCGTCGGAAGTCGGATCAAACGTAAAACTGAAAAGCACAATTATCGTTAGGATGAAAATGAACGTAGTCGTTAGCAACTCGCGCGAACGAAACTCCGTCCGGAGTTCCTTGCCGAGCAAGACGGCGGTGTTGGAGAGCAGGCTCATTTAAACATCGGCAAACGTGAGAATCGAACGAAACGTCGCGCCGGTCCGCGTGTCGGCTACAACCGATCCCCCATCCAGCCGAATAGCCCGCGTTCCCAGCGACGCTATTTCCGATTCGCCGTGCAGACTCATCAGGATGGTGCGCCCCGAATCGCGAAGCCGTCGCAGCGTTTCCGCCAGCCAGGACACTCCCTGCGGATCAAGGCCCGTAGCGGGTTCGTCCATCAGGATTACGGCGGGCTCATGTAACAGCGCTCGGGCGATGGCCACGCGCTGACGCATCCCGCGAGAAAACGTGCGTACCAGCGACGCGCGGCGTTCGGAAAGTCCAACTTCCTCGAGCAACGCCGCAACACGGTTCTCCGGCTTGGGCGTTCCCTGCAATCGCGAAAATAGAAGGAGATTTTCTTCGGCGGTCAATTCGTCGTAGACCATCGTTGCATGAGCGACGAATCCCGCGCGAATGGCTGGCGTTTCCTCGTTTGGGGATGCGCAGGAGAAGCTCAGCTTCCCAGCACTTGGCCTCACCAATTGAGCCGCAATTCGCAGGAACGTGGTTTTCCCGGAACCGTTGCGCCCCGCAAAAACGACGCATTCTCCCGGACCGATTGTGAGCGAGACTCTTCTCAGCGCGTAGATTCCGCCGTAACGCTTGTCAATGTCTTCAAAACGAAGTCCGATGGGAGCAAATGCCGGCGGCGTCACGCCTCAGCCTCGCACAAGATCGCGCAGGATCTTTTCCGCGCGCGCGCGTTCCTGCTTGTACTCGTCTTCGGAGATGGTTCCAGCTTGCCGACGCAGCTCAAGCCGGAAGAGCATGTCCTTCAGCGCGTCGAGGCTTGAGCCAACCGCAGCATCCATTGCCGGAAGATTCGCACTGTTGGCAGGTGGCGCCGGGTCTGCACTCGAAGTTGTAACCCGCGCCTTCGAAAAACTCTTGTCCGTATTGGCAGGCGCATCCTCAATCAAATTCGTGGTACCGTTCGCGACCGCAACTACAGGCCGCCGCGCCAGAATAATCGCCAGCAGGGCAAAGACACACACGAAGCCCCCAACAATAGGCCATTTCAAAACATCCAGCCGTCCGGGCACTGCCTGAATCGGCACTCCCGAAGACGGATCACCACCCTGCTGCTCTTCCCGGTTCTGAGCCCCCGCACCAGCGTCGGAATCGTTGGAGCCACCGCGTGGCGCCGTGCCCGAAACGCTGACCGTCAACGTGGAATTCGCGGCAAGGCCATCCCTGCTGTAGAGACTCATGCCCTGCTCCTGCCCGCTCGGCTGCAAACCATCGCCGGCAATCCGCAAGCTCGGCGGCGCGACCAACACCAACCGCGCGCCAGGATAAACAATCGGCAATTTCACGGCGGCCGCATTTCCCGGATACGGCAGCTCGTAAGAATAGCGCACGCTGTTTTCGCCCGGCCGGAACGCAAACGCCACAGAGTAACTATTCTTTCCGCGATCCATCGGCGCCTGTACAACGGGCATCCCCGCTGGCCCCTGCGCGCCAACCTGCTTCAGCGTGGCGCCGTCCGGCAAAGTAAAATCGAAGTTGCCATCCGCGCGAAAATAAGCTTGTGCAGGCTGCGACGAATTCTTGATGGCGTACTCTTCCCCGACAATCAAGGTCGCACCACTCGGCTGGAAAATTACGAAACGCGTCTCAACGGAAATGGTTTTGGGATCGCGTGACGGCTCGAAAACTTCCACCTCGATCTCGTTGCGTCCTGGAGGCAGTGGCTGATGAAAATTTATGCCTTTATATACCGCCCGAACCAACATGGGCTGCGCGCCAATGGATGGAAAGTCAAAAGTAAACTCCCCCTGCGCGTCGGTCTTTGAATTGAGCACCGGCTGCATCCCGCCCTGCAATTGAATGAGAATAACCTCGACGTTCGCGGCGGGCTTGCCCGTCGTGCCGTTTTTCACCGTGCCATGAACGCTAGCTCCGTGAACAAAGGAAAGCGGCAGCAGCCACGCAATAGCCAGGCCGCCGAGCAGCCTCACCAGAGCCCTCATTGTGGGATCCGCCCGGTAGCCGCTGGCTTAGCCCCGCGCGGTCGGCGTACTTGCGATTCGGTGATCTCGTCAATTTCCGCCAGCACAAGCGCGGCCTCATTCTCGAGAGAAGTTTTCATCGCTTCGTAATCATTCTCCGCATACTTCCCGGAGCGATACTCGAACCGCAAGTCGCGCAAATTATCGTAAATAGCATCGCGCCTCTCGAGCAACTGATCGAGCTTCGAGCGATGCGGCGCAAGGTCCGACGCATCCGGCTGAATAAAAAATATGAAAAGCGCCGTAGCGAATGCGAGCGCGAAGGAGGCTCCGAGAACGGCCCAATCCCCGGTGGCAATCACAAAAATAGCAGCAACCGAAAGCATGGTCAAAGTGATCAATCCTCTGTATCGCGAGCAGCCTGCGCCCGCGCACGTTCCAGCAGTTCGTGCGAAACGGGAGGCGCGTTACCAGCTGCAGCCAAGGCAGGTCCAGGCGACAGCCGCTTCCGCCATCTCGAAATGACCGCTATCACCAGCCCTAAACCAGCGGCGAACGCCAGGCCCGGAATCCACCAAGCCAACCCGGCAAAACCGTTGTGCGGAGGCTCCGTAAGAACAGCCTGCCCAAACTCCTGCACAAACGATTGAACGATCAAGTCGTCCGAATCTCCTTTGGCAATCCGCGCATCAATCGTCTTCAGCATGCCCTTTGCCGTATCGCAGGGACCGGAAAAAGCGCCGCCCACGTGGTAGCAGCCTCCGGCGGAATCATTGCAGCCGCCGCACATGCAGCGCACCTTCATTCCCAGGCGATGAGCATGATCCGGCTCCTGGCTATCCCCAAAGGCGGGCAGCAACGGCAACACGCCAGCAAAACACATCGAGGCCGCGACAAATACCAACGCAATGCGCTTCATCTTTGGCTTCGACTTCGTCTTTCTAATCATGGCCTTCTCGTATGGTAACGGACGGTGTCATTCCGCGAACCAGCGTCTCGCCTGCAGTCTGCTTTGCTCCGGCACCGGTCAATACCAGCACCGCTCGACGGTTCGGCATCAACGCCACCAATGTCCCAAACACAACAATCACGCCGCCAAACCAGATCCATTTCACCAGCGGGTTCAGGTAAGCGTGAATGACCGGCAAATCAGATCCCGCCGGGCTCTGTCCCGCGTAGACAACATAAAGGTCTTCGCGCAGTGTCGAGTAAATCGCTACCATCGTCCCGGTCTCGCCATTCGTCTCGAACTCTCGGCGTTCCGGATACAACATCATAATTGGCTTGTTTGCCACGAAAACTTCCACAATCAGGCGATGCCCGGTGTAGTTCGCTTCTGGCTTGGTATCGAGGCCCTGCAAAACCAGCGTGTATTTCCCGATCTGCATCGAAGATCCCTGTTGCATCTCTTTTTGCACGTTCTGGGTGAAAGCAGCGCCGGCAAGTCCGATGAAAATCAGCACCATTCCCATGTGTACGATATACCCGCCATAGCGCCGCGTATTGCGCATGGTCAACTCAATCGCGGAAGTAAGAAACGATGCTCCAGAACGCGTCCGGATGACCTTCGCGCCGCGGTAGAACTCCATGAGAATCGTCGTCGTGACAAAGATACACAGAGAGAAACAGAGCAGAGCGTAGAACTCGCGCATGCCCGCGAAAAATAAGGCTGCACCACCAATGAGGCCGAGAATCAACGGCCACGCAAAATTCCGTTTCAAACTCTCCGCGGAAGTCTTTCGCCAGGCAAGGAGCGGCCCTACGCCGGTCAGAAACAGCAAGAAAAGTCCAAGCGGAATGTTCACTTTATTAAAAAAAGGGGCACCCACGCTGATCTTTGAACCGGAAACCGCTTCCGACAATACCGGAAAAAGCGTACCGGACAGCACGGCTACGCAGGAAACCAGCAAAACCAAATTGTTGAAAAGGAAGCTCGACTCGCGGGAAACAACGGAATCGAGCTGATTTTCGCTCGTGAGATAATCCCGATTTTTGACGTAGGCCACAAGGCACGTCAGGAAAATAACCACGAGAAACCCTACAAACCAGCGGCCAATATTCGATTGCGCAAACGCATGCACCGAGCTTACGACACCGCTGCGCGTCAGGAATGTGCCCATGATGCACAGCAAAAACGTCGAGAATACCAGCCACACGTTCCAAACCTTCATCATGCCGCGTTTTTCCTGCATCATCACGGAGTGCAGAAAGGCCGTGCCGGTCAGCCAGGGCAGCAGCGAAGCATTTTCCACTGGGTCCCAGCCCCAGTATCCTCCCCAGCCGAGAACCGCGTAAGCCCAGTGCGCGCCCAGAAGAATGCCCGCTGTCTGAAAGCCCCACGCGATCATGGTCCACTTGCGTGTGAGATGAATCCACTTCTCGCCCGGGTAACGCGCCAGAAGCGCCGCCAGCGCAAACGCAAAGGGAATCGTAAATCCCGTATAGCCCGAATAAAGATGCGGCGGGTGAATCACCATCTCCGGATATTGAAGTAGCGGGGTAAGTCCATTGCCGTCGCTGCGGGCCACGAACTCCATCGCCCCATTTGCGCCCGGAACTGCCAGCGCCTTGAACGGGCTCGCAATAAAATTATTCAGTGTCAGAAAGAAAATTTGAACGCCGGCAAGAATGACGCCCACATATGGCATCAGCTCGCCGTTTTTGTTCCGGTAAGCGACCAGCACGGAGAAAACATAAATGGCCAGCACAAAACTCCAGAAAAGGAGCGACCCTTCCTGGCCGGCCCACAAAGCCCCAATCTTGTAAAACGTCGCAAGCGCTCGATTGCTATGCGAAACAACGTAAGCCGAAGCGAAATTATCCGTGAAGAAAAGATACTCGATGCTAAAGGTGGCAATAAAAATCAGGCAGCAAGTGGCAATGCCGGACTGCCTGGCGCTCTTGATGAGCAGCGGATGGCGCGTAACAATCGCCGCAATTCCGCCGACAAATGCATACACCGCGCAAATGAAAGCCAGGACAAGCGCGAACGAACCAAATACATCCACGGGGACTCCGCCTATCCCCCGGCCAGGCCGGGAGCCTTACATACTGCCCTTCATTGCCGCCTTAGAAGGAGGTACCGCGGTTCCCCCCGGAGCCGCCTCGTACTTTGAAGCGCACTTCGCTTGCACGACATCCGCGACAAATCGTCCATCCGTCGTGGCATGGCCTTCCACGAGCGCCTGCGATTTATCAATGAAAGTGTCCGGAAGAGGATCGCTGCTCAGATAGCTAACGGGGAGCGATTTCCCTTCCCCTTCGAGAACGAAATCCACGCGTCCCGCCAAATGGCGAATGCTACCCGGCGCCACGCTGCCGCCAACGCGAATCCGGTGTGAAAGTTCCGAGCCTGAGAGCGTCTGAAGTTCCGCGATCGTGTGATAGTACGTTTTGCTTTCTCCGTACCCGAGCCACCCGAGAAAGCCCATGGAAAGGACGATCACGCCAATTCCAATACCAAATTTTGCTTGTTTCTTCACGCCTCGACTCCTACAGCGATCCCAGCTCCGCTAAAGTCTACCACACCTGTAAGATGCGCCTAGCTGGCCAGAATACAGATTCGGACTTACCCCAAAGGGCAATCGAGGCGCTTGTGCGGAGGTCAAATCGAGGACCCCTGTATCCGCAGGGCTTCCGTCAAATGCTGAACAACCTTCTCCGTTTTCAACGAGTCTATTCCGAAAGGTTCTCCATCATCCAAAATCACGGGGCATCTCAGATTTACAGCCGACAATGTGCCACACAAGGTCGCCAGCAGTTCCGAAATCAAAACGACACGCTTGGGCTTCAGCGACCTGCGAATCCGCGCCATCACTTGCGGCAGCCGACTCGATAGCAGCTCCTCGCGGGAAGGCGTTTGTGCCTCTTTATTCTCAAGCGGGCATTCGAGCACGTGCGTCAAGAAAAAACCGCCCCTCTGGAATTCGACGAGGACTGCCTCCGCTGATTTGCCCGCGGTAGAAATTCCGACTGCCTCAAGCAAACGCCCGGCTTCGCCCTCGAACCTTCCTGAGTACAAGAAGTGGCCGTCGGCAGTTGGAGAAATTCCACCCAGCAACAGCGCGTTGATATGAACGGGCCTGTAACGCGTCGTCCATTCCAGTCGCTGGAGGCGCCGCGCGATGTGTTCACTCGATGTGAGCTGTCCACATCCATCGCATGGCAACGAAACAGGATTCGTCATTGGCAAGGATGAATCGTAGTCCAGGTGACGGAAGGAGTGCAAATCAAGAAGTCTGGTTCACACCAGTCTGAACAAAATATCTACACCAACAAAAACGCATTTCGCAACGGCGACGGCTGTGCGCCGGGGATGGTAATTTGGGTTTTGGCGTCGCACAACCGCCGTCGCGCACTACTAGTCGGTTCAATGGCTCTAAACCCTCTGGCGCGGTAAAAGTTGCACTCCGAGCGGACTTTTTACTAAGAAAACTACGAAGAAAACGAGGTCAAATCCTAAGAAGAAACCGCCGCATCCTCCGGCAATTTGGATCGGAGGCACCACTTCAGTTCCTGGCTCAGTTCGCTAATCTCCATACCTGCCATGACGATGAACTTGCAGCTCAGCATTTCGCGAGGCTCGTCGTCGTCTGGCAACTGGCAGGACACGCGGCAATACTGGCAATCCTGATTCCAGCAAAACCTCCCATACGGAATCGTCTCCGGGCTGATGAACTGGAAGCACCGCAAAAGCGAGTTGCGCTCCGGCACCTGGAACTTCTTGCCCATGATGCTGATTTCCACGAGTTTTTCATACGGGCGAAAAGGTTCCGACATTATAGAGTCCTGTCCTCCGAGGACGGGTAGCCGATGGAATGCCGAAGAAGTAGCCCCGAGCCGGATCGCACTGCTGTTTGCCTATCCAGATTAGCCCCCACCCAGGCAGGCCCACAACGATTGGTCTCGCAGAAGTTGCGAATGTGCCAAGGGGTGAATTTTGGTGGCAGATTCCCAGGAGAAAGGCTGAAAGAGTGATTCTAATTGCCGAAATCGAAGAATTGCCCCATCTTCCGAAACTTTTCATAACGCGCGCCCAGCAATGACTTCGTAGGCTGTTGCGTCAGCGCCACAAGCTGGCGATCAAGCACTTCGCCGAGCATCTGGCCGGACGCCTCGGGGTCTAGGTGAGCTCCACCCTCTGGTTCCGGAATGATTTCGTCCACGATGCCGAGTTCCTTCAAATCTTTGGCAGTGATCTTCAAGGCGGAAGCCGCCGTCTCCGCCTTCGACGCATCGCGCCACATGATGGCTGCACAGCCTTCGGGAGAAATGACCGAATAAAAGCTGTTCTCCAAAATGTTCACGTAATCTCCGACAGCAATCGCCAGCGCGCCGCCCGAACCACCTTCCCCGGTCACCGTGCAGATGATGGGCACGGGTAGCCGTGACATTTCTCTCAAGTTTCGCGCGATGGCCTCCGCCTGCCCGCGCTCCTCGGCGTCGATCCCGGGATAAGCTCCTGGAGTGTCAATGAACGTGAAAATCGGCCGGCCAAACTTTGCCGCCAGTTGCATGATCCGCAGCGCCTTGCGGTACCCTTCTGGCTTGGGTTGGCCAAAATTTCGCTGCAAACGCTGCTTGGTGTCGCGCCCCTTTTGGTGGCCGACGATGGCCACGGGCCGCCCATGGAATTTTGCCAGCCCGGTGATTAACGCTTTGTCATCGCCGTACCCGCGATCTCCGTGCAATTCCACGAAGTCCGTGAAAAGCATCGCCACATAGTCCAGCGTGTACGGCCGTTGCTGGTGCCGCGCGATTTGCGCGCGCTGCCATGGCCCGAGGTGGCTGTAGAACTCCTTGCGCAACTCGGCGACCTGCTCCCGAATCCGCTCGAGTTCCGCATCGGCTTCCTCGTCGCCCGCAAGGTGGCGCAACTCTTCAACGTCCTTCTCCAGACGCTCAATCTCGGTTTGCCGGTTCTCTTGAGCGGCAGGACCTTTTGCTTTTTCCTTGGATTTCATCACATGACCATATCAATCGACTGCTCGCCAAGGGTTTCGCGGATGGCGGCAATCAGTTCGGGGCACGTTCGCACGCGCTGTTCGACTTGCATTGTAGCGGTCGCTCCGTCCCTCGCCCTGAGATCGAGCGATACGAGGCTCGATCCCCGGTACGAAGATAGTATCTCTTCGAGCCGGTCCAGCAGCTCACTGTTTACGTCTTCGAGTTTCATGCGAATACGCAATCCCGAAGCAATAGGCCGTTCCTTCAAATCATCGAGGCGCGCCGCATCCTGCAAAGACAGCCGCGTACCAGCTTCCTCGACCTGCACGCGCACTTTCAGCAGCAGCGGCGTACCCGGCTTGAGCATTTGCTCATGTTTTGCGAAGCTCTCGGGAAACGTAAGCATTTCCTGAACCCCGGTCATATCCTGAATCGTGAAGATACCCCAGCGAGCGCCTTTTTTTGTGCGCATTGGCCGTGTGCCCACCACGAGCGCCGCCACCGTAATTTCTCTGCCGTTCCGCTGTCCTTCCACTTGATCGAGCGAGACACACTTCATCTCCTGCAAGCGCGAAGCGTATTTTGCCAGCGGATGCCCGGAAACGTAAAACCCGAGCATGGCATACTCGCTAGACAGCCGTTCGGCCTCGCCCCACGGTTCGGCTTCCTGCAATTCAAAGAGTATCGGCGCAGGCGCCGCCGCCGTACCAAACAACCCGTGCTGCCCTGATTCGCGTGTCCGCGAAGCCCGTTGCACGGCCGCCAGCGCATCATCCACGGAAGCAAGCATGGATTCGCGCGGCCCCAGCGAATCCAGCGCCCCGGACTTGATCAAGCTCTCAAACACGCGCTTGTTCAAAAACTTCGCCTCTATGCGTTCGCACAAATCATAAAGCGTGGTGAACTTGCCAGAGGCCATTCGCGAATCCTTGATAGCTTTCGCCGTGTTCTCCCCTACGTTCTTGATGGCCGCAAGCCCAAATCGAATCGATTCTCCGACCGGAGTAAAATACAGATCGCTCTCGTTCACATCAGGCGGCAAAATCGCAATGCTCATGCCACGCGCTTCGTTGATGTACTTCACGGCTTTCTCCGCGTTGCCCGTTTCCGACGTCAGCAGCGCGGCCATGAACTCCACCGGATAATGGGTCTTCAAGTACGCCGTCTGGTACGCAAGCAGCGCATAGGCACAGGAGTGCGACTTGTTGAAGCCGTAGCCCGCGAACTCCTCCATCAAATTAAAAATCCGCTCGGCTTTCTTCTCCGGAATCTTGTTTGTCAGGCACCCCGCCATGAACTTCGCGCGCTGCGCCGCCATCTCTTCTTTCTTCTTCTTGCCCATGGCGCGGCGCAAAATGTCCGCTTCGCCGAGCGAAAAACTTGCCAGCAAATTCGCGATCTGCATCACCTGTTCCTGATACAAAATAACGCCGTAAGTCTCTTCGAGAATGCCCTTCAGCTGCGGCAATTCGTAGCTGACCTTTGTTTTCCCCGTTTTCCGGTTGATGAAATCATCGATCATCCCGCCCTGAATCGGCCCTGGCCGGTAAAGCGCATTCAGCGCCGTCAAATCCTCGATACGTGTCGGCTGATAGCGCCGCAAGATATCCCGCATCCCATGCGACTCAAACTGGAAAATCGCCGTCGTATCGCCCCGAGCAAACAACTTGTAAGTATGCGCGTCCTCCAAAGTCAAATTATCAATATCGACCTTCACGCCGCGATTCTTCTCAATCATCTGCACCGTGTCCTGCAACACCGTCAGCGTCGTCAGTCCAAGGAAGTCCATCTTCAGCAGACCAATGCGCTCCAGCGCATTCATGTCGTACTGCGTCGTGATTTCATCCCGGCTTGTCTTGTAAACCGGCACCACATCGGTCAGCGGCCGTGGCGAAATCACGACACCGGCCGCGTGCGTCGAAGCATGCCGCGCCAACCCTTCCAATCGCAGCGCCACTTCCATCAAATCCTTCAGCTTTTCGTCGCTGTTAATCGCCGCTTTCAGCTGCGGCGCCTCGGCCAACGCCGTCTCCAAATCGATGCCCAGCGTGGTGGGAATCAACTTCGCCAGCTTGTCCACTTCCCCGTAGGAAATATCCATCGCGCGGCCGACGTCTTTAACAGCCGCCTTCGCCGCCATCGTCCCAAACGTGATGATTTGCGCCACATTTTCCCGCCCATATTTCTGCGTGACGTACTCAATCACCTCGCCGCGCCTCCTCATGCAAAAATCAATATCTATATCCGGCATCGAAACGCGCTCAGGATTCAGGAACCTCTCAAACAGCAGGTTGTACTGCAACGGGTCCACATCGGTGATGCGCAACGCATAGCTCACAAGACTTCCCGCAGCCGATCCTCGCCCCGGCCCAACCGGCACATCCTGCGCCCGCGCATAATGAATAAAATCCCAAACGATCAGGAAGTAGCCTTCGTACCGCATCTTCTTGATCATTTCGATTTCAGAAGACAGCCGCCGCTCATATTCCGAAAGCGGATTGTGCAGCAACCCCTGTTGTGCCAACCGATCCAGATAAGGCACGCGCGTCGCGAAGCCTTCACGCACAACACGCTCAAAGTAGCTGCCAGCCGTATGTCCTTCAGGAACCTTGAATTCCGGAAACGGATTCGCGATGCGCTCCACCTTCACATTGCATCGCGCCGCGATGTCCACTGTCCGGCTAAGCGCGTCAGGCAATTCCCCGAACACCTGAGCCATCTCGGCAGCTGTCTTGAAATAAAACTGGTCCGTCTGAAATTTCATCCGATGAGTGTCGCTCATCGTCTTCCCAGTTTGAATGCACAGCAGGACTTCTTGCGCGTGCGCGTCGCCGTGATGCAGATAGTGGCAGTCGTTCGTCGCAACAAGCGGAATACCAGTCTCTTTCGACAGCCGCACAAGCTCGCGATTCACACCCTGCTCAATCTCAAGCCCTTGATCCTGAATCTCCAGGAAGAAATTGCCCTTGCCGAAGACGTCCCGCAACCGGTACGCATTCTCCCGCGCCTGGTCATACTTCTCATCCACAACCGCTTCGGTCACCGCACCCCGCAGACAAGCCGATAGCGCAATCAATCCCCGGCTGTGCTTCGCAAGCAGGTCGTAGTCAATTCTCGGCTTGTAGTAAAAGCCTTCCAAAAATCCCGCGGATACGAGCTTTATTAAATTGTGGTACCCCTCCAGGTTTTCGCACAAAAGCACCAGGTGGTTACTCCCGCGCATACCCGGCTCCGCCTCGCCGCGGTCCTGCCCATTCGATCCATTTGTTTTCTCGCCGCGGTCGTGGCGGCTGCCTTTGGCCACATAAACTTCGCAGCCGATGATGGGCTTGACGTCGCGCTTACTGGCCTCGTTAAAGAAATTCGCCGCGGCAAACAGATTGCCGTGGTCGGTGATCGCGACTGCAGGCATCTTCTGCCGCGACGCTTCGTCCAGCAACTCGGACGTTTCGCACGCCCCGTCGAGCAGACTGAAATCCGTATGAACGTGAAGGTGGACAAACTGCGGTTGACCCATGGAACTCGATTCTAGAACGCTCGCGCGAGAATTGCGAATCGCATTCGCAAGATATTCACAGGCTTGGCTTTCCTCGCGGCGGAACTATCTCCGCGTGCTGGTCTTTTTTCCCGAGGTGGCGTGCTTGGCTTGCTCGCTTGCCGCCTTGTGTTTGGCGGCTTGCTTCAGCATAACGGGATGATTCTTCTGTCCGGGAACATGCGCACCCTTCGCGGGCGTGCCTTTTTCCGCCGCAGGAGTACCACCTGACGTGGCGGGGGCCGCTTGTTTTTCCCCGCTCTTCGCCGGTTTTTTCTCTTTTTCTTTTTTCTTGGGCTGCTCTTTTATCCCGGATAATTTTCTTAAGATCTTTACCCTCTCTTCCGGAGTCTTTCCGCGCCCAGCCAGCTGCATTCCAAAAACTTGCTCCACAATCGCGTCGAACTTCGCCCCGCGCTCAAGTCCCAATGCCTCCAATTCGCTTGCAACCAGCGGAACACCACTCCGAATTGGCCGCCATTTGTGCAAATAGGCCCGCACCTTCGAGAGCGCCCCCGAGTTGTTCGACTCCGCCAATATATAAGCGACCTTCTCCACCGGCAGCTTTTCCAGAAACTTGTAAGCATCAATCGGCGCATTCAATTTCTTGCCCGTCAGTTCCTTCTGGTCCGCTTGCACCTCTTTTTCAAATCCCAGGATCGCGTCCACTTCCGCCGACTTGAACCCCGCCTTTGATAAGACACTTCCCTGCTCCCGATCCTTCAGCTTCCCCAGAATCGCTAGCATCATCGGCGTGGCCAGCTTTGGACGCACCCCCGCCGTGAACAAATCCTCCCGAACCTTCATCAGTCTCGAAATGGCTTCGTAATCAGGATGCCGCTTGGCCAAACCCGGGTGAACCGCTTCCAGCAAATCGTGCTCTTCCCACTCTTTCAACACGACCGCGGGCCGCTCTTCCCGCGCCACGGCCCGCAATTCCGACCCCGCATCTTCCGGCGTAATGGTGTGGTGCAAATCGCGCTCAATCGCCAGGTCGAACCACTCCTGGGTCCGCGCCTCCACTTTGAATCCCATCCGCGCCGCAAAACGCAGCACACGCAGCAATCTCGCAGGCTGGTTCGTGAAGCTGTGAATCGTCAGCGCCCGCACTTCCGCGCGCTCAATGTCCGAAAGCCCATTCGTAGGGTCCAACAGCAACCCGCGCGAAGCCGGGTTTAACGAGATCGCGATGGCATTCAGAGAAAAATCCCGCCGTCGCAAATCCTCCATGATCGTGGACCAGCGAATCTCCGGCCGCGTCCCCGGCCGCACATAATGGTCGTCGCGCGCCGCCGATATGCTGCCGTCGGCATCCCCCGCAAAAAGTATCTCCACCTGCCGGTACTTTTCATCTTCCGCCAGTATTTTCGCCCCGCCTTTTTCCAGTTCGCGCGCGATCTTGGAAGGGTTTCCTTCCACCGTAAAATCCAGATCGCGCAGCGATGCGCCGGTAACAAGGTCGCGCACCGTTCCGCCCGTCAGGTAAACGTTGAACCCCATCGCGGCGGACAGCTCCTGCACGCGCATCATGGCCGCTCGCTGCTCAGGGGATAGCCGGCTTTCCAGCAAAAACATATAGTCTGGCATCGTGCTCCTTCAGATTCTGGATGCCCGCGCTGACCGCCGCAGAGGCAACCGCAATAGGGCCCAGGTCCCCCGCGCTTCAAGCGCGCGGATGATGCGCCTTATAGATCTGCTTCAACCGCTCTTCTACTACGTGCGTGTAAATCTGGGTCGTGGATATGTCGGCGTGGCCAAGCATCAGCTGCACCGACCGCAAATCCGCGCCCCTTTCCAGCAAATGCGTCGCAAAGCTGTGCCGCAGCATGTGCGGCGTAAGGGCCACGCGCAACCCAGCTTGTCTCCCATACGCCGAAAGTATCTTCCACACGCCCACTCGGCTCAGCGCCACTCCCCGGCTGTTCACGAACAACGCCGGTGTCCCGGGGCGCTTTCCTAGAAGTTTTGGCCGCGCTTCTTTTAGGTATTTCTCGACAATTCCCAGTGCCTTCCGCCCCGCCGGGACAATCCGCTCCTTATCGCCCTTGCCAATGCACCGAATGCACCCGACCTTCGAATCGAGGTCGGTCACACGCAGCCCAATTAGCTCAGATACGCGCAATCCCGTGGAATACAGCACTTCCAGCATGGCGCGGTCCCGCAAACCGAACGCCGTCTTCGCGTCCGGCTGCTCCAGCAACCGCTCCACTTCCTCAAGCCGCAGATACCCCGGCAACGTCCGCCGGATTTTAGGCGACTCCAGGTTCAACGACGGATCCACCGCAATCAGCTCCTGAATCTGCGCGAACCGGAAAAAATTCCGCAGCGTAACCAGGTGCCTCGCCACGGTCCTGCTTTCCAGCTTCTCGCGGTACATCCCCGCCAGAAAATCTACCAGGTCGTCGCGGTTCACCTTCTCCAGGGTCAGCTTTCGCTTCTGCGCGAATACGTTGAACTTCACCAGGTCGCGCTGGTAAGCCTCCACCGTGTTCGAGGAGAGACCTTTCTCCACCTTGACGTGCGTCAAAAACAAAGTTGTGGCCGCCGGTATTTCCATCAAGGCTCCGCGAATCCGTTTCCGGCACTTGCCCGCCTGCGTGTCGCAATGCCGTAAACCTCTTGAATTTCATGACACCGGAAAATCCACGCCAGCCCTAAATAAAGAGCCGTCGCGCCGACAAGCAATCCCGAAAAGACCAGCAATTGAACAAGAAAACGGGAGTGCATCGTAAATTGCGTGTAATGATTCCCCACCGCGCATGCCACTCCCATGATGCACGCGCACAAGGAAATCTTCGCGAAGGACCGCAGTATTTCAATCGTTCCAATCGCCCCATACCGCCATCGGAAAATAATGAACAGCGCGAAGAAGTCGAAAAAGCACGCGATCGCCGTCGCCAGCGCTGGCCCCCCGTTTTGCACCCTCTTGAAAAAAAACTGAATGAAAACAATGTTCAATACAATGTTGATCACCAACGAGATCGAAGCCACGATGACCGGCGTTCTTGTGTCTCCCGTTGAATAAAACGCCGGAACCACCAGCTTCACCGACGCGAGCGCCGGCAATCCTATCGCGTAATACATCAATGCCCGCGCCGTCAGCCGCGTCGAAGCCTCCACGAACTGCCCGTGCTGGAACAGCACTCGTATGACCGGCTCGCGCAAAATCATCAGCCCCAGCGCCGCAGGTACCGTGATGAACGCCACGATCCGCACGGAAAATGCCAGAGTCTTTTTCAGGGAGTCAAAGTCCTTCGCCGCCGCCTGGTGCGACATCATCGGCAGAATCGCCGTCGCCACCGCTATCGCGTACCCGCCAAGAACAAGCTCCATCGTTCGGTCGGCAATGTTCAGCGCCGCCAAACTTCCAATCGGCATCAACGCCGCCGTCGCGAATCGCGTATCTATGAAGAGATTGATTTGCCCAATACCAATTCCAAACAGCCTCGGAACCATCAACCGAGCCACATTCCTGATCCCCGGATGAGAAAACGAAACTCCGAATTTAAACTTCATTCCTTTTTGTACGAGCAGCGGTACCTGCACCAAAAACTGAAGCACTCCTCCGACAAGAACCCCCACAACAATCGCCGTTGCCGGGTCATGGAAATACTTCCGAAAAACCGCAAATGTAAACGCAATCGTCGCCAGGTTCATCAGCACCGGCGTCGCCGCGGGCAGCCCAAAAATATGAAAGCAGTTCAAAATCCCCATCGCCAGCGCCGCCAGGGCAATGAAAAAAAGGTACGGAAACACGATCCTGTTCAGCGCTACTGCTTCGCCACCCTCAATGTTTTTCCCAGCGAATAAATGGACTACCTGAGGTGAAAAAACCATTCCCAGAATCGTAATTACAGCCACAAAGAGCGCCAAGGTCCAAAACAGCTTGTTCGCGAATTCCCAGACCTCCTCTTTCGTTTTCTCTCGCATGTACGTCGTGAAGACGGGAATGAACGAAGCCGTCATCGAACCTTCAGCGACCAAGCGGCGGAAGAGATTGGGGATACGGTAGGCGAGGTAGTATGCGTCCGCTATCGGACTGGTTCCAAGTAGAAGGGTGATCCGCTGCTCTCGTACGTAGCCTAGAATTCGGCTGACGACGGTAACCATGGAGATGATCGAGGCCGATTTGAGGATATGCTTTTTATCGGTCAACGGCCGACGCTCCGGCGCCTAACCCTAATGAAAACAACAGGTTGACAGGAAAAACGCGCTTAACATAACATACTCCTTAATTAATCGCAAATTTCCTCCGTTCCACGTAGTGGGCCTGTTCCGCTTGCCCGATTTATCAAGCGCGATGCGTCGGCGCGTCTGACTGGGTGGATTGGGGTGCAGTCTGCTTCGCATCCGCCACGCGGACGGACTTCGCTCGGCGCGGCGTCTTCATTTCTTTCGTCACCATGGCAAGTCGCGCTTCGCCGGAATCCTTACGAGAGGCTCTCTTCATCTTCACACCTTGGCCCCGAACCTGAATGAATACAGTTCTATACGATACAACCCCGCAAAATCTTGCCTTGCTCGGTCGTGTTCGCATTTGCACAAACTGGCGCTATAATGCAAATATACCGCGCAGGCTAGAGTGGAGTAATAGCCCTAATTTTCAGGGCTTCGGTTTCTCCGGGTGTAACTGGAGGTTTACACCGTCTGGTCCGCCCACTGGCGATTCGCTTGATGAGATGAAAAGCAAATACGAAACTGAACGCGACAAAGAATTTGCGGCGCACATTTGCAACGCACCCAGGGCAAAAAGCCCCAAGAGTGGCAGTTAAATCCGCCTGTTCAATTCGCTACAGACCCGCTTGTTCGGAATTGCTATAAAACACCTTCTCAGAAATGGGAGGCGTGTATGTTCCCTTCGTTTGATGTTTTCCAAATCGACGAACATGGCCGAGTTGTCTGGAAAGGCTTTGTAGAAAGCTTGCTGGCCGCGAGGGCGACAATCCAAAACCTGATGCAGGCCTCTCCCAGCGACTATCTAATTCTCGATCAATCGAGTGGGCAAAGGATTGTCGTGCCGAAACCTCCTAGCAAGCAGCCTGAATCCTCGTGCGGCGTCAGCGATGGACGTCCAGAAGCACGCGAGGCCGCGCGTTTGTATTTGTCAACGCTTAGTGCGCCCTCTCAGCATTTGCAAGGACTTAAGGATTAGTTCCGGCTTGCTCGTGACTCGGAAGCTCCTGTCGAGAGCGGATGTATGAGGCAACGTCGGCTCGACTCAGGAGATACCGCATTCTTCATGTCTAGTGGCGTTAGATCGTCGACCGACCCGTTAAAGATGATCGTTGGCGGTGGGGCCGTGTCCATCTGTTCTTCGGGAGAATACTCCCTGGCCAGGGCACGCTTGCCAAGAAGACTTTGGAAGAAGTAGTTATCCTTGGCCATTGCGACCGCGGGCGAGATCAGCAACATAGCGTTGGGAACTGCGCTGATTTGGTTCTTGTCGGTAGAGCAGAAGAACGCCAATGAGGCTGCCAGGTGTCCTCCCGCCGAGATGCCATATGCCGCGATGTGGTTGGGATCGATACCCAATTCCGAAGCATTTCCTCGCATCCAGCGCACCACGTCGCGTGCGTCCTCCAGCGCTTCAATGGGGGTGATCAGTGTGTTTTTGTCCGAGAGGCGATACTCAGCGGCGACAGTGACGGCACCGAAGGAAGCGTATCTTTTCGCGGCGTTATAGACCCAGTCTGGGGCCCCCATCGACCAGGCCCCGCCATGGAACAAGACAATGGCCGGCCGGGCTCGGCTAAAGCTGCTCTCGGCGGGCCGAAACACGTGCGCCGTCAGCTTGGCGCCCGCCACGGTCTTGTACACCATGATTTCGGGGCCGGACGCGAGTTGTTGCCCATACGAAACGGTCGAATGGATGGCAAGGAACAGCAGAAGGAACAGCAGAAGGCTCAGCCGAAGGCGAGCGGGCTTTCCAGTCAACCTGGACAGCGGAAAACGCATTTTATACGCGGCTCCTTTCGTCGCGGCTCTTCAGATACGGACCTGCCCTGTGCGAAGTTCCCGCAAAGGAACCGGAGATGTGAAGTCCTGGTACGGAACTGGCTTTAGAAACGACGCTCGCCGTAGTAACAGTTTGCACCTCCGTCTTACCAAATTCTGAACAGCCCCCTTCCCAACTCTGGCATACTTAATTTCTTTGAAAAACCGAGCCCCAGCCTCGACCCACAAGAAAGTCGTCCTTGTTCTGGGCGACAAAAAGCCCCTCCGTGGCTATCTAAACCCGTCGCGCCTCGGCCAGTCCGATCCAATCGATCTCCTCACTCCCGACGGCGAGCACCAGGAACTCCCCCTGGCCAGAGTCCGCTCCATCTACTTCGTCCGCGATTTTTCCGACGACTTCGAGCCCGTGCGCAAAGCCTTCCTCAGCCGCCCCAAGCTCGACGGCCTCTGGGTCCGCCTGCGCTACACCGATGGCGAAACCATCGAAGGCGTCGTCCCCAACGACCTTCTCTCGCTCCTCGACAACGGCATCCAAATCACTCCGCCCGACCTGAACTCCACAACCGACCGCATCTTCATACCCCGCAGTGCCCTTTCCGAACTCACCGTCCTCGGCGTTGTAGGCATAGCCCGCCGCAAGCCCGCCCCAGCAGCCGCGGCAAACCAACCTCGCCTCTTTAACGAATGACACTTGCCGACAGCGGTCCAGTTTCCGATTACGCGTGCCGGATCAACCGGTAGAGCCGGCACGATTTATCCGGCGGCTGAGTCCTTGTCAGCAGCACGCACCTTGATTAGTATTCCGTTCAAGTGTGGGCGATTACGCAGAAGATAGGATTTGAAATGCACAGAAAGATGGTCATTTCGATTTGGTTTCTTTGCACGATTGCTCTGCCATTTTGTGCGGCGGGCACAGACAAACTCGATGCAGCGATGCTCAAGGAGTCGGAGACACCCAAGGATTGCAAGGTCCTTGAGGGCAAATATGCATTCGATCTTCAAACCCAAATCCTGGATGAACACTACGAGTTGTACAAGTCGCTCTTGCCACCGTTGTCGGGAAAGCAGGCTCAATCTTTCAAATGTGGCAAGCAAAAGGGCACCATCTTCTACTATGAGTACTCAAGCCAGGCGGATCGGGTTGAGGCGGAAAAGGGCATCCGCCGTCTGTTGTGGGGGGAAGATCACTCCACTCCAGAACACCCCGAGCAAATAGAACACGTTGAGAATGTACTGATTGTGGTTTCGTTCGAGAAGGCCCCAAACGTACTACTGACGGCAATTCGTGCCAAGCTGCAAAGAGTTATGAATCCCACTTAGAATGAGAAATTTCCTGGCGCCGCTCTGGCAAGGAATGGGCTGCGTCACTCAATAGATCGGTTGTTCGGCAGAACCATGGGCGGATGGATTGATTAGTTGGTGTTTCGTCGACCGATTGAGCTGTCAGCGGTGACCGGAAACTGATGACCCACTACCCCTTGCTCAGATATTTGACAGTGCCTGGAGCGGCAAATATAGTTTTCACCGAAGTCTTCCACACAGGTAGCCAATCCATCGAAGAATGTTGAGCAATTCCTTTGGGAGACAGCCTTTGAACATGCACCGCAGTCGCAATCCATGGCCAATGATGTCTGCGGCGTCGGGTTTAGTCCTGCTTTCCATTGGGGCTCTCGGCCACGAGCCACCCCAAGCAACCTCTCAGTCCACTCCGCAACTGACGCCCTATACTGCCCCCGACAATAGCGCCTCCGTCGGAGTCCCCGCAGGATGGCAGGTGACCAAGGGTCTAAACGCCGTAATTCAGATGTCCGGGCCGCAAGGCGAGAGCATTTCCCTTGGCAACGGGGTCTTTGTGCGCAACGGCCCCTTCCAGCTTGGTCACAAATTAACCGGCACGGTTTCCTTTTCCATGCCATATCAGGCCCCCCTTTCCCAAAAGTACTCGATGATCTGGCAGGAGGCTTCCGTCGAGGCCGGTCAGGCCCAGCCCCAGATCAACATCCTCTCTGCGACGCCCCTTCCGATAGCCAAGTCCATCGCCGAATGTGGCGTTTTCCTCGGCTCAATGACCGGGCCGCAAGGGGCGATGAAATTTGAGTCGCGGTTCTGCTCCCTGCCGCTCGACTCCGCCGGAGTTTTCAAACTATTTTGGGAAAACGCCAGCATTCCGGACAAGCTGGCCGCTAAAGAGCGTGCGACGGCAGAAGCAGTCCTGGTCAGCTATCACATATCCCCAGCGTCGTTAAAGTTGCTTTTCCAGCCTCTGACACCCCCCATGCCCCCTCCGGGCAGCGCAGGCGAATCCAGCGCAATGTACGGCCTAAGAATGGCCAACCAGACCGCCACTTGCATGGACCTGGGCGTGATCCGCGAAGAACCAGATTGGAAACTCCCAAGCTACTGTCACTGACCAGAGGTGACCCCGGTAAATCACGGGCTCACCCCTCGACGAGCTGTTGTCCGCCGTCAATGTCGTATGTTGCCCCGGTTATCGCCGTGTTTTTCATGAGATGGAGGGCAAGGGCGGCAATGTCGGCCGGGCCGACCACGCGCCTTGTCGGTAGCGTCGCCCGGAGCCGCTCACGGCGTGCGTCTAACTGGTCCCCAAGGATCGCCGCCGACAACGGCGTATCAACAAACCCGGCCGCGATCAGATTCACGCGGATGGGCGCCAGCTCTAGCGCAAGGTTCTTGACCAGAGCAGGCTTCGCGGCTGTGAGTGCCGAGATGAGCGCGAGTCCCACCGCCGTGCGGCGGCCGCCCGTGCCGCCAATAAAGAGCAGCGTCCCTCCTGGGCGAACCTTGCTCGCCGCGTTCCGGGCGACCTGCAGCGGCAATAGCAGATGGGCTTCGACGTCCGCGCGTGCCTTATCCACGTCGAACTCCGGCAGGGGCGCGTAGTAGGGGCCGGGACCGGTGACCAGCACGTGGTCGATCGGCGTGGACAGTTCGTCGAAGAACTTCCCGAGACGATCGAAATCGGTGGCGTCGAACGCAACACTGCTCATCGCGCCGACCTCGCGTGCGGCATTCTCCAGGCGTCCCGCGTCGCGGCCCGTGAGTATCACGTTGGCCCCCTCCGCACGGACCAACCGGCCCGTTTCGAGTCCGATGCCTAGGCTCCCGCCAATCACTACGACGGTTTGCCCGAGAAGGGCGGGTTCGCGCCGGTTGGTGTTTGCGAAGGTTGGAGAGCTCATGGTTCCTCCGATCAGCCGTCTAGAATCGCGCTCGCACCAAAGGGGGGAAGATCATCCGAGTCACTCTGAACTGCACCGGGTGCGCAATCGACGACAATATTGCTATTTCAGGCCGATTGCGAACTGGTTGTCAGTGCCCGAACGCATAAACCGGACAATGGGAGTATACGGATTCTCGCTTTATGATGCGCTTGCGGCTCTCGCCGCGCCCTTCCGGGCTTCGATGGCCTTGACCGAGTTTTCAAACGCCTTTTCCAAAACGCGCTTGCCGATCGTCCCGACCACCAAGCCGAGCAACCATCCCTTGAGGTTCTTGCCTTCGCGTACGACGACCACGTCAATGTCGGTCATGCCATTCGGCTGACGCGTAAAGGTGTAGGTGTGGCCGGACGCGCCTCCCCACACGTTGGAGTCGGTCGTCTTGAGGACGACACGTTTGGGATCGGACCAGTCGTAGTGCAAGCGCTCCCAGACGCCGCCCGAGCCTTCCGTGACGTCGGCCTCCGTGCCGCCTCGTTGATGCACCTTGAGGTACTCATCGGCGCTATTGCCAAAGAGCTTCGAGCGGCCAGGCCCGAAGTCGGTCAGCCCGGCGACGTACTCTTCGGGCGTCGAGGTGGTTGTCTGGTGGAGGTGAATCGCGGACATGGGCGCTCCTTTCTTGACCGGTGTCACACCGTTTTAAGCGGATGTTATCTCATAAGCGCCGGGGATGGAGCTATTGCTGATTAACGCTGCCAGCTCAAACGGTGTTGCATCGAAAGCCTGGAATCTTTTTCCGAGCGGTTGTATACAGCATCACATGAAAAGAGCGAAGCCGTTCCCCTCGCTATCGCTGATGCTGCCCGACGATATTGCGGAAGACGCCGACTCAGGAATTGCGAGTTACTGGAAGCAGGACAACAACAATTGTCTTTTGCAAATCCTTTTTAGGGAGTGGGGGCCGCAGGTTTCTGCGTTGCATCATTTGCCGGAACGAACGAGTGCGGGAGGGGAGTGGCAGGCAGTCAGCCTGGCGGGTACGATTGAAGGTTGCCCTCCGTGCCAACATCCGTGAGACACCGGTAGTACCCTTAATTAATGAGCAGGGCGAGAAAGAAAAAGGAAGAAATGAGTGGCATTTCTCTTGGTGTTCTTTCCTCGGGGGCTTTGGCTGGCGCGGAACGGAGCGAAGGCGAGCGAAGCGAGCCGCAGCGTAGTGGAGCGGCAGCCAAAGCGGGCGCCGGCTCCCGGCCGGTCTCGGCTCCCGATTCCGAAGTGGTTGCCAAAGCCAAACGGCGCACCTATACCGCAGAGTACAAGCAACGCATCTTGATCGAAGCCGAAGCTGCTGCCTCTTTACCCGGTGGGGTCGGAGCACTGCTTCGCCGCGAAGGTCTGTACTCCTCGCTGTTGACCTATTGGAGGCGCGAGCGAGCCGATGGAATTCGCGAGGCCTTGACTCCGCGAAAACGTGGGCCGAAGTCCAATCGTAATCCGATGGAAGAAGAAGTCCAGAAGCTGCGCCGCCAGAATGCTCGTCTCACCGAGGATCTGCGTAAGGCGCACATCATCATCGACGTCCAAAAAAAAGTGGCTGCGCTGTTGGGGAATCCCATTCCGGATACGGACCCCGACCCCGAGGAGAAATCTTAATGGCCGCGGTCAGCGAACTAGCGAGTGCGGTTGGCACTAGCGCTGCTTGCCAGGCTCTGCGCATGCCTCGCGCTTCGTACTATCGGGATCGCCGTAAGACTTCTTTCCTGGAGGAGACCGTGCCGCGGCCTTTACCGGCACGCGCACTCCGTCCGGCGGAACAGGAATCGGTCTTGGCTTGTCTACACCAAAAACGCTTCCAGGATCGCTCACCAGCCGCTGTTTATGCGACGTTACTCGATGAAGGGCAGTATCTATGCTCCATCCGCAGCATGTATCGTCTGCTGGAAAAGCGCGGGGAGTCCCGCGAGCGTCGCGATCAGTTGACGCATCCGCCCTACCAAAAACCAGAACTGCTGGCCACGGCTTCCAATCAGCTCTGGAGTTGGGACATCACCAAGCTGCTGGGCCCCCTAAAGTGGACCTATTTCTATCTCTACGTGATCCTCGATGTTTTTAGCCGCTACGTCACCGGCTGGATGGTGGCCATGCGGGAAAGCGCCGAACTTGCCAAACGACTGATCGCGGAGAGCTGCCAAAAACAGTGCATCCAACCCGGTCAACTTACGCTGCATGCAGATCGCGGCGCCTCGATGAGATCCAAGCCCGTGGCTTTTCTACTGGCCGACTTGGGGGTAACCAAAACCCACAGCCGTCCACACGTCTCGAATGACAATCCCTACTCGGAAAGCCAATTCCGCACGCTGAAGTACCGTCCGGAGTTCCCGGATCGCTTCGGCTGCATTCAGGACAGTCGTGCATTCTGCCAGGGATTTTTTCGCTGGTACAACGGCGAACACCGTCACTCGAGTCTGGGCCTACTCACGCCGGCGATGGTCCACTACCACCAGACGCAGCGGGTCCTCGAACAGCGCCAACAAGTACTCGATGCGGCTTATCAACTTCATCCGGAACGCTTCGTGCGAAGCGCTCCGAGACCTCCCGCCGTACCCACCGAGGCGTGGATCAACAAACCAGTCCCACTAACATGAAAAACTCACTAAATTCCGTGAGCATGTGTCTCAACGTCGTTGACACGCGCCGTTGCGACATTGCCGCTGCACCGACTACAGATGCTCAGAATACTTCTTGGGTGCATGTTTATCTAGTCTGGGATTGGCTAGCAGTTCGTGTCACCATCTCCCACAAAGGCCAGCCGTTAACGTGCGATTGGGCGTCGGACTCTCTCTTTAGCATTCGACCTGTAGTTATGTGAAGTCCGATTCTTCGCAACCGAAAAAGTGAGGTTCTAGTACCTCAGATGTCCGGTAAGGCGGGTGCATTCAATAGGTCGACGCAACACCAGATCAAGGATCAAGGCCAACGTATAGAGAATGCAAGCGCTGAAATCCCTCAAGCCGGAATCCCCTCTGTGGTTCAAAGACGAAACCGATCATGCACCCATCTACGCCGCTGCCGATGGCCGCACGAAAAGATAGCCGACGCCTTGGCACTGCGGGCAGTCTTTATTGCGGTAATATCCGGTCGAATCACAGTTTGAACAGTCGTCCCAATCGCTACGTTTGAGGGCGCTCGCATTCGTGCCGTTACATCGTTCTCCGGCGGTAGTCTTACTACAACGACGATCTGTCACTCTGCTGTTGTAACCTGCGCCACCACATTGGGTGCAATGCGTAACGGGGAGTTCTCTCTTCAACATGTTCCCATGATACGTCCGCGTTTACGCATTAACCAGCGCCGAGACATGTTGCCGGCAGAATCCCATTCCCTCCTGAACCGCATCGCCCGGTCCAGTCGCGCAAACAATGCCCAACTCCTGATTCAACGCGGTGCATTCAATACGTCGATGCAACACCACCTGATATAAATCTTCGTTCCGACGGCGGCGTTATGCCCGCTCCATCCCGGCCCTCGCGTACCTCAACTGCAACCTCTCGGAATCCGGTCTACCCCAGGCCGCCTCCGAAAAGCGGACATTTCACGCGCTAATAAAGCGGACATTACATGTGCTAACGACGAAATTGCTCGGAATTCTCTCGACAACATATTACTTTTAGTATATATATAACTATAGGTAATATTATGGATTAAGCAGGTAGCTCCAGCACACTTGCTGGCGTTTTTTCCTTTCACCGCACCGCATCCCGCTCCGCTGCAAACCATTTAGAATCACATCTTTATAAAAAGCTCCGCAAAGATGTCCTTCTAAATGGCTTACAAAAAACCTAAATCTTTCGATACACATCGTTCCGAAAAACCGGGGGGGGGATGCAGACGTTAGATACCGGACGCATCCCTGACAACCAGACCGCGGGCATATCTGACACTATTCGAGAATGGCTGGCGCGTATTTTGGCGGCTGCCCAGGGCCGAACATCGTCACGGGTATACTTCCCTCACATCACTGTGCGAGACTTTCACGAACGCTCAGGAGCGCCATAATGCCAATGAACCTCTCAGAAATCGCCGAGCGGCTATCCTGCCGCCTGGAAGGCCCGGGCGACACCTTAATTCAAGGCGTCGCGGGCATCGAACACGCCCAACCCGGCCAAATCACCTTCCTCGCCAATCGTCGCTACTTTTCCCTCCTCAAGACCACCCGGGCCTCAGCCGTACTGGTCGAAGAACGCATCAACCTCGACCGCGAACCCGGCATGCCGCCGCTGGCCGCTCTTCGCACTGCAAATCCATACCTGGCCTTCGCCCATGCCATCGAGCTCTTCTACCAGGCCCCCAAATACGAGCCCGGCTTCCACCCCACGGCCATCATCGCGAAATCAGCTAAGATCGCCTCAGGCGCCCACATTGGCCCTTATTGCTTAGTCGAAGCCGACGCCCGCATCGGAAAAAACGCCGTTCTCCACAGCTTCGTCACCATCTACCAGGGAGCCCGGATCGGCGATGATTTCTTCGCCCACTCTCATGCCGTCGTTCGCGAATTCTGCCAAATCGGCAACCGCGTCATACTGCAAAACGGCGCCATTATCGGCGGCGACGGACTCGGCTTCGCCAAACAGAAAGACGGCACTTGGTACAAGATGCAGCAATCCGGTCCCGCCGTTCTCGAAGACGACGTCGAGGTTCAATCCAACGCCTGCGTGGATCGGGCTACCGTCGGCGAGACGCGTATTGGCCACGGCACCAAACTCGACGACCTCGTTATCGTCGGACACGCCTCGCACGTAGGCGCTAACACCATGCTCTGCGGCCAGGTCGGCCTCGCCGGCTCCACAAAGGTCGGCGACGGTTGTATCCTCGCCGGACAGGTCGGCACTGCCGGCCACCTCACGATCGGCGATGGCTCGGTGATCACCGCGAAAAGCGGCATACCCAACGATGTCCCGCCCCGCTCCATGTATTCCGGCTATCCTTCGGTGGACAATCGCCAGTGGCTCAAGACCGTTGCAGCCCTGAATCGCCTGCCAGAACTTCAAAAGCGCGTCCGCGAACTCGAAGCCGAACTGGAACGCCTCGGCGGCCATCCGCGGCCATCCACCGCCCCGGGAAGATTTTAAACTGTGTAGGGGCGGGCTGCAGCCCGTCCCCGTGTCGCGCTACCCAGCCCCGGGGAAACCGACCGGGCGCTGGTCCGGCGGCAAACCAGCAGCCATCGCATCGTGTACGCGCTGCAGTAAAACATCTCGCTCGTCCAGGCTATATTTCGATGCGTCAATCGGCTCAAGAAACTCCACAAGAATTTCCCCGGGATGAATCACGAGCGAGCGTTTCTCCATGACGCGGTGTGCCCCAGAGCATGCAACCGGCACAATAGGAGCTCCAGCCTTGATCGCCAGCACGATTGCTCCTTTCTTAAATTCCTGCAGGCGTCCGTCTGGGCTTCGCGTGCCCTCCGGATAAATCAAAAACGATTGCCCGGCGCGCATGGCCTCAACAGCTTTCTCCACACTGGCGATCGCCGATTCGCGCACATCTCGCTTCACCGCGATAAAATTCGCAAAAGTAAACGCCTGACCGACAATGGGCCACCGAAATAGCGATTCTTTCAACAAAACAGCGATGCGCCTGGGAATGGCTCCAACCACCGCCGGAGCATCCGCCGAACTCGTATGATTCGCAGCAAAAAGGCAAACGCCTGCAGGAATTCTCTCGATACCTACAACACGAATCCTTACTCCAACGGCCCGCACAAAAAACAGTACTCCCCTAAGCCCGGCCCAATAGAGCGGATCGACGTTCCTGGATAGCAGCGTATAAAGCAGCAGCGGCGGCCCGAGGATCAGGATGTACAACGAAAGAAACACGGCGATGAAGAGCGTGCGAAGCATGCAATACGCGGAACTCTCTTCCGAACCAGGCGCGATCGCAAGCACAAACTAAAATAAAATACCGGTCAACGCCGGCATAAGTACAGGTTCAGCGTCTGCCCGACACCTTTCACCAATACGAATCACTGCGGGCTCGGCGTCTGTGTTACTCCGTGGAGCAATCCCTCACGGATACGGCGAGCCTTCTCGTTCGCACGCGAATCTTCAGCAACCTGATATAGCGTTTCTTTCTCTTCGCCGAGTTTGAATTCGAGCGTCTGCTCTTTCTCGTCTCTTCGGATGCGCGCCTTCACCGCTACTCCCGCCTGACGATCGCGTACCCATCGTCCAAGAGATCGCGGCACATCTTCACCGTTCCAACTCACGATGACGTCGCCGGTCCGCAAACCAGCCGCCGCAGCCGGGCTATCGCTATCCACGGACCGCACGGTGATCGTACCCCCGGAATCGCGTTCCGCCGAAAAACCAAGCAGCGCGCGCTTATGTTCAATCGTTCGCAGGTCCAGCCCAGCCAATGCCAGCACCTGGCCGTAAGGCAGAGGCTTTGCCGCTGCAACGTAATCCCGGAAAAAATCCTCGAACGAACCGCCCGCGACCTTCTCGGCCTCCAGACGGATATCCAGACTGTCCCGATAAGTCTTCCCCTGCTTCGCGAAGTCGTTGTTCATTCCGCGCAGAACGTCGTCGAGGCTTTTCTCATTGTTGGTGCGATCGCGAATCAAAATGTCCAGCAAGTCGCCAAGGACTTGCCCCTTGGTGTAATACGAAACGCTGTAGTCCGGCCCGTTGTAGAGCGAATATTTTTCCAGCCACGCGTCCAGACTTGATTCCTCGGCGCTCTGCCAATGGTCCGCCGGCCGCGATTCCAGCTCGCTGATCTGCTCGCCAAGATCATCGTAAAATCGTTCCTTGTTCCAAAGCCCACTCCGCACCAGCGTGTAAGATCCGTAGGTGCTCGTCACGCCTTCCGCAAACCACAGCGCGCGTGTGTACTGCTCCTTGGTGAAATCCACGGGTTCGAGTGTCGCCGGCCGTATGCGTTTCACATTCCACAAATGAAAAAACTCATGCGCAGCCACGCCGGAAAGGTATTCGTCCGACGGGATCCCAATGGCGGTCGAATTCGCGTGCTCCATTCCGCCGCCACCAGAGCCCCTTCCGATGTGCAGGATAAATGCGTAGCGCTCGTATGGCGCTCCATCCATGAGCTTCAGCTCGTACCTGCAAATTTTCGTAAGCTCTTCCTGAACCTTCCCTTTGCTCCAATTGTCACCATGAACGACAACTGTCACGCGCGGCGAGATTTCCGGGAGATCGAACTGCTGAAATTCGCCGAGTTCAATCGGGCCATCGGCTAGCGCGTCGTAGCTCGGACTCTTGACGATGATCAGCGCGTTCGGCCCACTCTGAAAGAAGACCCACTGTGATGCCGATGCAACTTTCCACTCATGCGGGAGGTCCACGAAGTTTACTTCCACAGCTTCTTCGCGACGGTCGACGACGTAAAAGAAAACCATCGCTGGGTTGATAAAAGCGTGCTCACGATTTAGCTGTGTGGCAAAAGGCCCGGCGTCATCCCAATATGTCGCGTAGCGAACCGTAATGGTTCCTTGGCCTGTAACTCGCCACGTTTGCTTGTCCAGTTTTTCAATTGGAACTTTCTCAGATCCGGCGAAAGCTTCCACCTGTTGAATGTGGCTGCTGAAATCCCGGATCTGATACAGCGCGTTCCAGGCAGGTATCTGAACCGTGACCGCACCGCTGACATCAGGAATGGTCATGGTCACGTGGAAAACGTGCTGCCACGAAGGGAACGAAGATACGTTGTACCGGATGGTCGCTGAGGTTGTGGCTGGCCAACCCCATGCGCACACAAAGAACGCAATCGCTGGGAGCATAGGCCCGCCGCGCCACAATTTAGCCTTCACCTGGTGTTTGCCTCGAAGGAAACCTGTGCAGCTTGTGCAAGTTTCGCGAGCAGCTTTTCGCAAAGGCCGTCGAAGCTGCCGTTGGACATGACCAACAGCAAGTCTCCGGACTCTGCCTCAGCGGAAACATGTTCGGCAATCGCTTCGGCGCTCGGAAACATGCGGGCACTCTTCCCTAACTCGCGCACTTGCTTTGCCACAGTCTCCGGCTCCATGCGGTTCTCGTCGCCAAGTTGCTGCGCGCGGAAGACTCCAGCCAGAACGACGCGGTCTGCCAGTGCGAGCGCCACCGGCAGCGTCTCTTCAAATACTTTGCGGCGCATCGAATTCGAGCGCGGCTCCAGAATTGCCCAGAGGCGCCGTCCAGGCCAACGCGCCTGAGCAGCCTCAATGGTCGCGCGTACGGCCGTTGGATGATGAGCAAAATCGTCAACGACAATAACGCCGCGGACTTCCCCCTTAACGTCCATGCGCCGCTTCACGCTTTGGAACGAAGATAGAGCCTTAGCCAAAACATCCGCGCTAATTCCGCGGCCGTGCGCCACGGCCATTGCTGCCAGCGAGTTCAACACGTTGTGTTTTCCGCTGGCGGCAAGCACAAATTCACCGAAAGGCTTGCCTTTATGCACAACACGAAACCGCATTCCCGCGCCATCCACGGCTAGGCCGCTGGCCACCCAATCATTCCCCGCGGAGAATCCATACGTTTCGACAGGACAAAGCGCTTTCTCCGCCGCTCGACGCAAAGCCGGCCCCGAATGCTCCGTGTCGCCCCAAATCACAACTCGCCCGCGTCGCGGCACAAGGTTCACCAATCGCCGGAACGCCAACTCATAGGTCTCAAAATCCCGGTAAATATCGGCGTGGTCGTATTCGAGCGAGGTCACAATCAAATCATCGGGATGATAATGAAAAAACTTAGGCCCGCGGTCCCAGAACGCCGTCTCGTACTCATCGCCTTCGAGAATAAATTCTTCGCCGCCCTCTAACCCGTAGCTCTTCCCAAAATTTTCAGCAACTCCGCCGACCAGAAAATTAGGTTTCTTCCCTGCCGAATGAAAAATCCACGCCAGCATCGCCGTGGTGGTAGTTTTCCCGTGCGTTCCGCTGACGACGATCGAATGCCGCCCCGGCAAAAACACTTCTTCGAGAATCTCCGGCATCGAGCGGTACGGAATCTTGCGGTCCAGAACTTCTTCCAACTCCGGATTGCCGCGCGCAATAATGTTTCCCACCACCACCAAATCCGGCGCCGGATTCAAATTCGCCGCGTCAAACGTGTGAAAAAAAGAAATCCCAAGCTTCTCGAGCAAAGTCGAAGCCGGCGGATAAACTCCCGAATCCGATCCCCTCACGCAATACCCGCTCTCGCGAAGCATTCCCGCCAGCGGAGCCATCGCCGATCCGCCAATTCCAATCACGTGAACGTGTTTTGCATCGCTCATGCCACCACCGCCGGTTCGAGGATCTCCAATTCGCCTTCCCCTCGCGCGCTTAGACGCGCTTTCACTCCGAGCGGCAGCGTCAACATCGGCCGCGCCGTATGCCCGATCGCAGCTCCGTGCACAATGGGCAAGCCCAACGCACCAAGAATCCGCGAGCAAACGTCGCGCACTGTGGGACTGCCGGACAAAGGCGCGTCGCATTCCGGAAATTCCCCAAGCAAAATGCCGCGTACTCCGTCAAACTTCCCCGCTTGCTTCAAATGTATCAGCGCGCGGTCCACTTGCCAGGGTTTCATCCCACGATCCTCAAGCACCAAAATAGCGCCGCGCGTCTCCAATTCCCAGGGCGTACCAAGGGTCGTTTCCACCAGTGTCATGCAGCCACCAAGCAATCGCCCTTCCGCTTCGCCGCCAACCAGCGCGTCGCCGCGCAAGCTTATCTTCCAGCCTCCATCCGTTTTTCCCAGAGCGTTCAGCAATGACGACTTTTCAAATCCTTTCGGCGCACCCTCACCGGCATCAAACCCCGCAGCCAACATGGGCGCGTAAAATCCGACCCATGCATACTTCTGCCACAAATACACTTGCAGCGAAGTCAGATCGCTGTAACCCAAAATTATTTTAGCGGTCCCGGTATCGGGTGGCGTAAGACCATCCAGAATGTAGTTCGCCCCATAACCTCCGCGAATGGCCACAAGGGCATCCACATCTGCCCGCTTCAACTCATCCAGAAACTCGCCGCGGCGGCCTGCGACGGAGCCCGCGAAGTAACCTTCCGGCGTAAGGGGCATGGAATCGCCCACATGAAAGCCAATGCGCCGCAATTCTTCAGCGCCGGCGAGCACTTTAGAAAAATCCGCCGGCGATGCCGGTGCAAACGGCATCAGCAAACTCCGCGAATTCAGCGCCCGCGGCTTTCGGACTTCCCATTTCATAATCGCTGCCTCGACTTGCCGGGATTGCCTACTCATCCGTTTTGCCGCTCGACGGGAACCATCTCGCAGGTAACGCCTGGTTTGCACACTGCCGCGAGCAGAGTCTCCTGCTGGCGGGTAGTAACTTCGGCATCGAATTGGATGAGGTTTTTATCTCCGGCCATGGACACCTGAAAGTTATCTATGGCCACATCAAACTGGGCAAAAATGCGGTGAACGTCGCCAACCATATTGTCCGCGCGGTCCGAAAAAATGCGGAACAGCATGTACCGCGGCTTCAGGTTTAACCAGTCTTCAACGTAGAAAAGAACGATCAGCGCGAACAAAGTCAGCGCGCAAGCAATTCCAGAAATCGCGTAGAGGCCGCCGCCAGACGCCATGCCCATGGCCGCGATTGCGAAGATGGTGGCCGCAGTGGTGAGGCCAACCACGTTGCCGCGCTCGCGGAGAATGACGCCGGCGCCAAGAAAGCCGATGCCTTGGACAATGTTTGAGGCAATTCGCGTGGGGCTGGTATCGCCAGTCCGTTGCGCGAGCACAACGGAGACAATCGTGAATAGCGCCGCGCCCATGGAAATGCAAAACCCTGTCCGCATCCCCGCCGGACGCCTTCGGATATTTCGTTCCACGCCAATGATGGAGCCAAGCAGAGCGGCCCACGCGAGCCGCGCGACGATCGTACTCAGAGGCAGCATGTTCTCCCGCAATTCAGAGGCTATGGGAGGATTTTACACACTAGAGTTTGAATTGCGTCAATTTCGCGAAGTGGCGTGCCCTGGCGTGTATCTCGCTGCGTTTCAGGACGCGCAGACGGTCAAGTCCAAATTTCTCAACCGTAAAGCTGCCGAGCACCGAGCCGTAGACCATGGCTTTACGCAGCGTAGCGTCACTTAGATTCTTTGCGGCTGCGAGGTAGCCCATGAACCCACCAGCAAAGCTGTCCCCAGCGCCCGTCGGATCGTGTGGCTCTTCCAGAGGAAATGCCGGAACGCAGAACACGCCGCGTTTGTCCACCATCATGGCGCCGTACTCGCCGCGCTTCACCACGAGAGTGGACGGGCCCATCTTGAAAATGTGCTTTGCGGCGCGCATCAGGTTGTGCTCGTTCGAGAGCTGGCGCGTCTCGGAATCGTTGATCATCAGGATGTCCACATGCTTCAGCGTTTCGCGCAGTTCGCTGTTCGTGCGTTCAATCCAGTAGTTCATGGTGTCGAGCGCGGCGAGCTTGGGTGTTCCCTTCACCTGGTGAAGCACATCGCGTTGCAGATCCGGAGCGATATTTGCGAGGAAGACATATTTCGAGGCGCGATATTTTTCCGGGAGTTTGGGCTGGAATCCCGCGAACACATTCAGGTCGGTCGCTAGTGTTACGCGCTCGTTCAGGTTTTCCGAGTATTTGCCGGCCCAGAAAAACGACTTGCCGGGGACGCGCTCCAATCCTTCGGTGTCAATATGGCGGCCTTTGAAGATGGCTTCGTCTTTGGCAGTGAAGTCTTCGCCGACTACGGCAACCAGACTCACGGGAGCGAAAAAACTGGCGGCCACCGCGAAATAGGTTGCCGCGCCGCCAAGCGTCCAATCCACCTTTCCGTACGGACTTTCGAGCGCATCAAAGGCTACCGAACCGACCACGAGTAAGGACACAGGCTTCTCCTAGGAAATATATTTGCCGATGATTGCAGCGAGCTTCTTTTTTGTAGCTTTGGGGACCAGCTTCAGGTCGGTCACCAGCGCGTGTTTCAACGCGGCGCCGCATTTGCAACCAGGTTGTTCGGGCATTGCACGTACCGCTTCACGCAAAACTTTTTGAGCATTTTCCGCGTTCTGCACCAGGGTGGCGATAATCTGCGACGCGGTTACCGATTCGTGATCCGGATGCCAGCAGTCATAGTCCGTAATCATGGCGATGGTGGCGTAACAAATTTCGGCTTCGCGCGCCAGCTTCGCCTCGGTCACATTGGTCATGCCAATGACATCGAATTTTAGCTGGCGGTGGACGTGGGCTTCCGCCAGCGTCGAAAACTGAGGCCCTTCGATGCAGACGTAAGTGCCGCGGCGGTGAACCTTCACGCCGCAATGTACGCTGGCATCGGCGAGCACACTCGATACCTGACCGCAGGTCGGCTTATCGAAGCCAACGTGAGCGACCAAGCCCTCTCCAAAGAAGGTAGAAGTGCGGTTTTTCGTGCGGTCGAAAAACTGGTCTGGCACGAGAAACTCTCCCGGCCGCAGATCCTCCAGCAACGAACCAACCGCACTGACCGAAATAATGCGCTTCACGCCGAGCAGCTTCATCGCGTAGACGTTGGCGCGAAAATTAATCTCGCCCGGCAATATTCTATGGCCGCGTCCGTGCCGCGCAAGGAACGCAACGCGCTTGCCCTCCAGCGTTCCCACAACGATTGCTTCGGACGGATCGCCAAACGGCGTCTTTACGCGAATTTCCTGTGTATCGGTCAGACCGGCCATTTCGTAGAGCCCGCTTCCCCCGATGATACCGATGGACGGCTCTGTGTTCGCGCGCTTTCCCTTGCTCTGGTTAACAACTGCCATTCTTTTTCTCCGTGAATTCAACCCTCTGTGACCAACGCGCCCTGTGCTCAACGATTGAGGTCCACCGGTTCGAATGCCACTTTCCCATCCCGCTCATGGAGAGTCCCAGCCGCGAAGTCCGGATCATGCCCTAACACCACAATCCATCCGTCCCGCACAAATTCCCCGATCCACTTCCGCTTCGTCTCCAGCGTGGTTAAGGGATATAGATCGTACGCAATGATCCACGGCAACGGCAAATGGTGCCGCGTGGGCAGCAGGTCCGACACATACATTAGCTTCTTCTCGCCGCCGCGAATCTGAATTGCCTGAATCTGCAAATTGTGTCCTGGAATCTTCGCCACCGAGATTCCCGGGAATAATTCGGCATCCCCATCCACGTACTGCCACTGCCCTGCTTCCGTCACGGGCACGAAGTCCTGCGCATAGTAACTCGCACGATCGCGTTCCGTCGGCTTCAGCGCATGCTCCATTTCGGTTTTCTGCACCACATATTTCGCTTTTGGAAACGCCGGCACGGCGCGTCCATCGATCAGCCGCGTATTCCCACCCGCATGATCAAAATGCAGATGCGTGTTAATGACCAGATCGACCTCTTCCGGCTTCACGCCTTCTTTCGCCAGCGACTCTGTCAGTGGGTCGTTCGCCGGAAAGCCGTAAATCTTCCGTAGTTTCTCGTCCCACTTCGTCCCATTTCCCGTTTCCACCAACACTGTTTTTCCGCCCGCTCGCACGAGCAGAGAATTGCACGCGAACTTCAGCCGGTGCCGATCGTCGGGAATCATTTTCTTCTCCCACATCGTCCGCGGAACAATCCCGAACATCGACCCGCCGTCCAACCAGAAACTTCCCGCGTCGATGTAGCGCACTTCTATGTCGCCAAAACGCATCACACAACCCCACTCTTCGCCAACAACTCATTCACCGCGGTAAACGGATCCTTCCGCCGCCCCGCGACTTCCTTAGCCATTTCCGCGAGTCGCGCCTCGCCGCCGGAACCACCGAGCACTCGCTCAACTAACCGCGACTCAATAAGCCCCAACAACCTTTTCTTCCAATGTTCGACAAGCTTCCGCTCGCGCTCGCCGCTGGTTTCGAAGTGTTTGCGGAACGTTTCGATTGTGGCCGCCAATTCCGCGATTCCCTTGCTCTCGCTGGCCACGGTTCTAACGACGGGAGGATGCCATCCATCGCGCGGCATCACCAGCGACAGCATCGCCAGCAGCTGCTGCTCCAGACGGTCGGCGCCTTCGCGGTCCGCTTTATTTAGGACAAAAATGTCTCCAATCTCCATCAAACCGGCTTTCATGTTCTGGATGTCGTCGCCCATCCCGGGTACAAGCACCACCAAAACACAATCGGCTAAGCGCACGATGTCAATTTCGTCTTGCCCGACGCCGACCGTTTCGATCAGGACTTGTTGCTTGCCTGCGGCATCCAGCAGCAACGCCACCTCTGCTGTGGCGCGCGCCAATCCGCCCATGAAGCCGCGCGTCGCCATCGACCGGATGAACATTCCCGCGTCGCTTGCGTGGCTCTGCATGCGAATGC
>CAJCHZ010000025.1 GCA_903970165.1 Betaproteobacteria bacterium | reverse complement strand
CCTCGATGTCGGCTCATCGCATCCTGGGGCTGTAGAAGGTCCCAAGGGTTAGGCTGTTCGCCTATTAAAGCGGTACGTGAGCTGGGTTCAGAACGTCGCGAGACAGTTCGGTCCCTATCTGGTGTGGGCGCAGGAGAATTGAAGGGAGTTGTCCCTAGTACGAGAGGACCGGGATGAACAGACCTCTTGTGTACGAGTTGTCACGCCAGTGGCATAGCTCGGTAGCGAAGTCTGGTAGAGATAAATGCTGAATGCATCTAAGCATGAAGCTCGCCCTAAGATAAGTTCTCCCAAGGCCATAAGGCCTAAGAAGGGCAGTTGAAGACTACGACTGTGATAGGCTGGGGGTGGAAGTCCGGCAACGGATGAAGCTGACCAGTACTAATCGCCCGTTCGGCTTAATCATAAAACTTTCTCATTTCGTCTTGGCCTCCCTAAAAGGCCACAGATAAAAGAGAGAATAAGAGAAGATCGCCTTCTCTTTCGCAGTATGTTCGACTTCGAGTCGAACCTGTAAATTGCCAGCCTTATCTGTAAGTCGCCGAGCGCGGCTACGCAGAATCTGTTGTCGCCATCGCCCCGGAAACGCCGGTATCTTTATCGGCGCTTCTCGGGTCGCGAGGGCCAAAAAATTTGCGGTCGTGGTTGGATTTTGAGAATCCTTTCGATTTTCAAATTTCGACTTTCGACTTCTTCAAGTTTCCTGGTGATCATACCGCGAGGGTCACACCCGTTCCCATCCCGAACACGGAAGTTAAGCCTCGCCGGGCCGATGATACTGCACGGGCAACTGTGTGGGAACGTAGGTCGTCGCCGGGATTAAATTAAAAGGCCGTCTTGAGCAATCAAGCCGGCCTTTTTTGTTTTTCACGCTGCCGTGTAGGGGTGTAGGATGCGTTTCAGCGCGTCCCTCTTAGGTTTAAATGTAGCGCCACCCTTCAGGGTGGCAGATGTTCGTTCCGCCCCCCCCGGGTAGCACGAAACGACGTCCATCACCGAAAAATCCTTCTCAGGGGCGCTCGCCGCGAAGCTATCGCGGATGTCTTCCCGGAAACGGCCGTTGTTCATAGCGGTGCGGTGAGCTACCGCGGACCCAAGGAATTCGCCCCGAGTAATTCGCAAAGTTCTAGGACACTCTTCGCGAGCGCTTTTCGGACTTTTCCGTCCAGCCGGTAGTCACGCTCGCAGAAGCCGATTTAGCCGCCATCCACTGGTCGGCCGAGATCGTCGAGACGCCCATCGCCAAGCGCTTTCACGTTACCGGCACCTCGATCTGTCGCTGCAAGGACGGCCAAATCGTCGAAGCCTGGGAGAATTGAGACCAAGCCGGCATCGCGGCCCAACTCAACGCGTGACTCCCGCGACCCCCCACAAAATAAAAAGTTGTCATCCCAACCAGAGCGTCAGTGCTTTTTGCTGACGCGCAGTGGAGGAACCTCTCTTCGCCCTTCGCGCCGCTTTCATCCCCACGGTCGTCGAAGGACCTCTCTCCCTCGGCCCAGCCAAACTCCGGCCACACGTTTTGTGCCCGTATCGTTTCGTGTCAACGCAAAGTAGAAATGTCCGGTTTTTCGCCAGATAGAAATGTCCGCTTCCATGGTCTTCTCCAAGGGTGCTCTGCAGGCACATGGTATTTGGGTTTGCTTTGGTTTTTGGGTTGCGGAACGCCGCGCCGGCTCGGGACAGGGGCGCAGGTGCAGGTGGCGCCCTCGGTAGCGCAACCAGTGGCTTCCATCCAGACGCCGTTCGAATCTCGACCGCCGCTCCACGCAGTCCCGCACAAACTTCTCCCCGCACCACTCCCCACCGATGGCCATCCCAGCTGACGGTGTGGTCCTGAGCTACTTTGCGGGCCACCCGCACACTCAGAATTTCCTCCAGGTGCTGTTCGTGCCGCTCGCGCCACACATGCACGGCCTTCACGCGCTGGGCGCGGGGACGCCACAAGGCCGCCTGGGTCATCCATTTCCGCAGCGTCTCCCGGCTCACCGAGAAACCCTCCTGCGCCAGGTGTTCCGCCGCCAGCGTGGGGCCGAAATCCGCCTAACGCTGCCGCACGCGCGCCACAATTTTCTGCTCCAAGCGCACCGCCAGCTTGCGGTTCGAGGGCCGGCCGCGCAGTCCATGAACCAGGGAGCGGTCTCCGCGCTCACGAAGGCGGAGCAGCATCCGCCGCACCTGGCGGTCCGTTACTTTCAGCTGCTGGGCGGCAGCGACCTGCGTCAGATGCTTCTGATTTACTTCGTGCAGCACTTTCAATCGGTCCCGTTCTCGTTGGCTCAAAGTGATTCGCTCCGTTTCCATGGGGGCCTCGGCCATCCATGAAAGCGGACATTTCTACTTTGCACAAACCGGACATTCTCATTTTGCGGCGACAGCCCGTATCGTTTCGTTGACTCATCTCACCCGCAACCCTAAGATGGCCTCGCATGGCGCGCCCGGACACGCTCCTCGGCCAAACCATCTCCCACTACCGCATCCTCGAAAAGCTCGGTGGTGGCGGCATGGGTGTGGTCTACAAAGCGGAAGATACCCGCCTGCATCGCCCCGTCGCCCTCAAATTCCTTCCCGAAGCCCTCGCACAAGAGGCGCAAGCCGTCGCCCGTTTTCGTCGCGAAGCCGAAGCCGCTTCCGCGCTCAATCACCCCAACATCTGCACCATCTACGACATCGGTGAAGACCACCAGCACTTCTTTATTGCCATGGAGTTCCTCGACGGCCAAACTCTCAAACATCGCATCTCCGGCCGCCCCCTCGACCTCGAATCCCTCTTCAATCTCAGCATCGAACTCACCGACGCCCTCGACGCCGCTCACTCCGCCGGTATCATTCATCGCGACATCAAACCCGCCAACATCTTCATCACCAAACGCGGCCACGCCAAAATTCTCGACTTCGGCCTCGCCAAGCTCACATCCAGACTCGACACCGAGGTCACCGCTCCCACCGACGCCACGCCCGGTGCGCAACCCGAGCGTCTCACCAGTCCCGGCACGGCCGTTGGTACGGTCGCATATATGTCGCCCGAGCAAGTGCGCGCCCAAGAACTCGATCCACGCACGGATTTGTTTTCCTTCGGCGTTGTGCTCTACGAAATGGCTACAGGCGCTTTGCCTTTCGGCGGCGAAAGCTCCGGCGTCATCTTCAGCGCCATTCTCGAACGCGCCCCCGTCCCTCCGACTCGTCTGAATCCCGACTTGCCTCCGGAGTTGGAGCGCATCATCCATCGACTCCTCGAAAAAGACAAAAACCTCCGTTACCAGCACGCCGCCGACATCCGCGCCGAATTCCAACGCCTCAAGCGCGACACCGACTCCGGCCGCTCCGCAGCCACAAACGCAGCAAGCGGTGCCGCGACATCCGCCCACTCGAAAGTTCGCTGGAAAATCCCCGCTGCCGGCGCAACTCTCATAATCCTCGCCCTCGCCACTACCGCTTGGCTCCTCTACGGCCACCGAGTTCACGCCCTCACCGACAAAGACATGATTGTTCTCGCGGACTTCACCAACAAGACCGGTGACTCCGTCTTCGACGACAGCCTTCGGCAAGGGCTGGCCGTGCAGCTCGAGCAATCGCCTTTTCTCCGCCTGGCGTCCGACGAGCAGATTCAGCAGGGCCTTCAGATGATGAAACAGCCGCCTGATACAAAACTAACACCCGAGAAAGCTCGTGAAATCTGTCAGCGAATCGGCGCCACCGTCGTTCTTGATGGCAGCATAGTTGAGATCGGGACTCAATACAGCTTGATCCTAAAGGCTGTGAACTGCCTGAACGGCCAGACACTTACAAGTGCAGAGGCTGAGGCAATCGATAAGAATCAAGTGCTAAAAGCTCTCGGAAAGTCTTCTTCGGGCCTTCGCGAAAAGCTTGGCGAGTCGCTTGCCACGATTCAGAAGTACGACTCGCCGCTTGCGCAGGTCACTACGCCTTCATTGGAAGCGCTTAGAGCCTATAGCCTCGGGTTTAGACGGCTTGCGGCAGGTGACCCGGCCGCCCCGATTCCTCTTTTCCAGGAAGCGATTAGGCTTGACCCTCATTTTGCTTTCGCTTATTTAGAGCTCGGAGTTGCTTATTCGAACCTGGGAGAAAACGCCCACGCGTCTGAAAACTTCCATAAGGCTTTCGAATTGCGCGATAGTGTAAGCGAGCGAGAGAAATTGGATATCGAGTCTGCTTACTATGAATATGGCGTTGGCAACCTCACAAAAGCGTTGGAGATATATGAAGTCTGGGGACAAACGTATCCAAGAAGTAGCTGGTCTAATGAGCGAGGAGTCGTTTTCATGGAGCTTGGACAGTATGAAAAGGCGCTCGACGACTTCAAACTGGCTTCTCGGATGGACCCCACAAGCGCAATCATCCGCAGCAACGTTTCCACGGCACTCATGGGACTTGACCGTCTTGAGGAAGCCCAGGCGAATGCGGAAGAAGCAAGGGCGCGGAATCTCGATTCCGCATTTTTTCGAACCATTCTTTACCAATTGTCATTTTTGAGAAATGATGCTGCCGGAATGAAGGAACAGGTAGCCGCAACGGTGAACAAGCCGGGAGTTGAGGACGTGCTGCTCGGCCTGGAGTCTGATACGGCGGCTTCTCTCGGAAGACTCCGAGAATCACGCGAGTATGCGCGCGAAGCGGTTGCTTCAGCCGAGCGGGGAAGTGAAAAAGAAGTGGCCGCGAGCTACGAAGCCGAGATGGCGCTCACAGAGGCCATGTTTGGCAATATAAGAGAAGCACGGCAAGGGGCTTCGTCCGCGGTGCGCCGATCTTCCGGGCGCGATGTCCAGTATGTGGTGGCACTGGTACTCGCTTTAACAGCGGAGATAGCTCGGGCACAGGCACTGACCGATGATTTAGAAAAGCGCTTTCGCGACGATACCATCGTGCAATCCTACTATGTGCCGACTCTGCGGTCACAATTGGCTCTCAGTCGCAATAACGCCGCGAGCGCTATAGAGACTCTTCGCGACGTCATTCCTTACGATTTGGCTGTGCCTAGCTATAGTCCTTTCCCTCCTGTTCTTTGTCCGGCCTACGTCCGAGGCACAGCCTATTTGGCCTCCCGCCGCGGAAAAGAAGCTGTGGCCGAATTCGAGAAAATTCTGGGCCACCGCGGGGCAGTTGCCAACGAACCCATCGGCGCACTCGCCCACCTGCAGTTAGGGCGTGCAAATGCCATGCGCGGCGACACCGCCAAAGCCAAAGCCGCCTACCAGGACTTTCTCACCCTCTGGAAAGACGCCGACCCCGACGTCCCCATCTACCAACAAGCCAAATCCGAATACGCCAAACTCCACTAAACCGCCGATCCCGACCGCCGAGGGGGACGGGCGGGACGTAATCTGTCTCACCAAACTCGCAAATTCCCGCCAACTCCTTCCCACCGCTTCACTTCCCCATCTCAGGTTCGAATGATAAAACTACAGTACTATATATTTACAGTAATCAAGTTCCATGCTATCATGCCTTATGTTTCGCTCGCCAAGTTCACGCGGTCAAAATTCGCTCCTCCCTATTCGTCTGCCCGCACTCGACCGTCAGCGATCGGCCGCTAACCTGCTTAGGATCACATCTTTTGCAGACCCCTCCCACTTAACTCCTTTATAATCAAATCTTTTCGAAAAACACCCAGGGGGTAGGGGATGCCCGGCCTACTTACTTTCACGCATTTTTCGCCAGGGTGGGCGCTGCGGGGCCGGTCTTTTCCGGGCCGAGCATCTTCGCCTTCCACTTCTTCAGGAGGCTGTCTTGAACTTCTTTCACCTTTTCGGAATTTTCCGCGGCGATGTCATAGATCCCGTAGAGTGTCGTTCCGGAGTCAACCGCGATACCGGCGCCGTCTTTGGCTTTCGAGAGCGTGCTCGCCGCGGAGGAAAGGTTTGGCGGCGCCACGCCGTAACCAGCACCAGTTAGGGCCGCGTCCGCTGCAAACGTAATAACGGAATCGAACCAGTCCACACCCTTGCTTCGGCCGGCTTTCAGGTCCTCAATGCCCTTGGTTACCTGCTCCTGGACTTTCAGGCCCCTCTCGGCGTCCTCGTGAGATTTCTGAATCAGCACGCGGCGCCCCATGCTGGCTATAAAAAATCCCTCGGTGAGCAGTTTGTTTACGTCCGCTTCAAAGCTTTTCAGCGCGGCCTGCTTTTTCTTGGAGTCGGAATCATTCACCAGCTGCAACGACAGTTTTTCGCTCTTGTCGAGAAGATCATTCAGGGTTTCCGCCAGCTCGTGTGCCAGAAAAACCAGGTGCGTCAGCTTCCCCTTCCAAAGTTCGTTGTCGTCTCCGAGAGTTTTCACGTTGGTGACGTTGATCGGCAGCTTGAGCACAGCGTTGACGGTGCTGGCGGCCACTTCGCGAGCCACGCCGAGCTGAGGATTTTGCGCGTAGGTTTTCTTGAGCGAATCCAGATCGGCCATCACGCGTTTCTGCACGCGATCCGCGTCTTGCATGCATTCCCACAGCGTTTTGCCGCCGTCCACCAGGGCGCGGTACGTTCCGATAATCGAGATGGCCAGTGTTGCGCCTCCGGTGGCCACAGCTCCAGCCAGGCCTGCCGCGGCCGCGCCCACGCCGACACCGCCTTTCACAAGCTTGAGGGCCACGCTGGTACGGTAGGACTTGTATTCCGCCTTTTGCTTTTCCAGCGCCGTCCAGCGTTTTTGAATGGCGGTCATCGCGTTGTTTTTGGCTTGCTGAATATCCAGTTCGATCTGCTGCAGAACGCGCTTGCGTCCTTCGGCGTATTTGAGGAAATCTCCGCCGGAGTTTCCGCACTCGGTATCCAGAGCTTGCAAACGCGGCACAATTTTTTTCAACGAGTCAACGAAGGCGTCTTTACAGTCGTCCGAAATGGACTGGAGAAGCAGCGGATCCTTCTGCAGGAGCGCAATGGCGGGCGGAGGTACATCCAACATCACGCGCAGCGGATAGTCCGGAATGGGTATCCAGCGAAGGTTTAGCGGCGTTTTGTAGTCGTTTTCAATTGCTTTGGAAAGGCGCCAATCGAAAAGCAGTACGTCGGACATGGCTGGCTGTACCCCACTGTAGTGGCAAACCGTTAGGGTTCGCGTTTTTCTAACCGCAGAAGGCGGAACGCCAAGCTATCGCCGGGTTGAGAACAAGTCAACAGTCGCTGTTGGTGAAGCTGGTGAAGATCAGAAATTCGCGGGTGCCGCTTTGCGGCACTTCAGCTTAGGACCGAGCGGCCGGGAGCACGATGCCGTCCAGGTTCAAGCCTGAGTAGGCCGGCTCCGGCCGCAGTTCCGCAGCGGCATTTCCGGACATGACGTGCTGGAAAGCCGCTTGGAAGCGCTCCATTTCGGATTGCGTGCCAACGGTGATGCGCACATGCGTAGGCCAGATCGGCCAAGGCCGGCCGATAAAAACATTTTGCGCGGCCATCGCGGCGATCACGTCCTTCGCAGGGCGCTTGGTATCCAGCATGAAACAGTTGGATTTCGATGGAACGAACGAGTAGCCGTTTTTCGAGAGCCACTCGAAAGTCGCTTCGCGAATTGTCGTGTTGATGTGCCTGCGATCGGCGACAAGCTGCGGATCCTTCAAACTGGCCGTCGCTGCGGCCACAGCGGTGATGGGCATGGCGCTCCAACCAGAGAACGCGGTCATTTTCTCGAGCAACTCGGGACGCGCGATGGCAAATCCGCAACGCAATCCCGCCATGCCGTAAATCTTCGAGAACGTGCGCAGGACCACCACATCTTTATCCGCCTTGACGAGATCGAGCGCCGTCGAGGCGTCCGAGAAATGGATGTACGCCTCGTCCACCATCACGATGGCATCTTTCGGCTTGTTCGCGAGCAGGAACTCGATGTCCGAGTGGCTCGTAAGGGTGCCGGTGGGATTATTCGGCGAGCAAATATAAAACATGCCCGCATCTGGCGCGGCTGCCAGCATCGCTTTCACGTCGTGCGTATACGTGCTCGTCAGCGGGACTTTGACAATGCGCGCGCCAGTCGCTTTCGTGGCGTGCATTCCAGCTTCGTAACCGGGATCGGCGGTGACGTAACTTCTCATAGCAGACGTAAACGCCAGCACCGAGTAATGCAGCGGGCCACTCGAACCGGGAAATGCGTGGACATACTCCGGCTTGACGCCTTCCACGGCAGCAAATGTTTTGATGAGATCGGTTGTCAACCAATCCGAGTATCGGCCGCCTTGCGAAGCAACATTGTTGACGGCGTCGCAAGCAATACCGCATGGACCCAGTGGATTCTCGTTGGCATTGATCAGCACCGCATCCTTGGGATATGGACGGGGATCGCGGAGCGAGTCGGCGTTGGCCAGCATCGGCTCGGTAACGATGCGAAAAGCAGCGGCTGCAGCCGCGGCGGTAGCGGATACTTGCAAAAAGGACCGGCGGGACCTACAGGCAGGGTTTCCTTCAACGGACATGATTTTACCTCCAGCAGCAAGACACTCGCTTGGGGCGAGCATGCTGCTCACAAGCTATCACGATCCGGGTCGATTGAGGCTTTGATTTGTATTCATTTTCTTGCTGCCAAGCATGGGGAAGGCGAGAGAGCAAAGTCGGTGGAAATCGGGGAATTACGGGAGAACAAACAGCGAAGTGGAGGGGATTCAGAAGGTGGAAAGTCCTTGTAAGGCTATTATTGTCAATAGATTAAAGCCGTTCCCCCGAATGGAAACTAGGATTGCTACGTTAACCTACACGAAATATAAACTGCAGCAAAAGTAGTAGAAGTACTATTGACTACACACCTTCGACAAAATATCTTGGTGTTTCGGCAATCCGGCTGAGTACAAACCCCACACCGCAGAGGTCCGTCATGGCCACACAAACTCTCGAAAAAATAACAAGCCTTCCAAACGGTAAAGCGCTTCAAAAACATTGGGAAAAGCTGCGCACCCACCGCCGAGTTGTTTCCAAGGTAAAATTCCAAGTGGAATGGGAAGAAGGTTCCGAGCGCCAGCTCGCCAACGGCGTTACCGTAGACATAAGCAAGTCCGGTTGTTTAGCCGTCGTCGGGGCCGGGCTGCCGTTGCGCAAGCGAGTGCGCCTGATCAATCCCGCCAGCGGCCGCACGGCGGAAGCACACGTTGTCTGGCGCGATCATGAAGCGTGGGACGTTGGTCTTGAACTTGTTGAGCCCGATGCTTCGTTCTGGGGCGTCAAGGTTTAATTCGGCGGACTGAACAGAGACCTGACGCAGGCTCTTTCAGTTTGGCCATTTTTCTTTCGGCAAACTCTTCTGGATCGTCTCCAGGTTCTGAAAGCCGTCTTTGATGACGGTCTGCATCACATTGTCCTTTGTGACCACCACCGGATTTAGAAATAACGCCTGAACGGTTTTATCTCCATTCAAAATGGAAACGGCGTTTTTGACGGGGCTGCCACCGGCGAGAGCTACGGCGGCTTCCGCAGCCAGGGTCGCTTGTTTGCGCAGGGGCTTGTAAATCGTCATGGTCTGCGTGCCGTCCAGAATCCGGATAATTGCGGCCAGGTCCGCATCCTGACCGGACACGAGAACCTTACCGGCAAGATGATGCTCCTCCAAGGCCTGAATCGCGCCTCCCGCGGTTCCGTCGTTGGAGGCGACCACGGCAGCGATATCGCCTTTCGTGGATTCGATGGATGCGGACATCTGAGCATAGGCGTCCGCCGGATCCCAGTCCTTTGCCCAGCCGTCTCCGACAATTTTGATTTGGCCTTTATCGATGAAGGGCTTCAGAACGCGCATTTGCCCTTCACGCAGTATTTTGGCGTTGTTGTCGGTGGGAGATCCGCCAACCAAAACGTAATTTCCTTTCGGAGCGATACGGGCGAGGGAAGAAGACTGCAGCTCGCCGATGACCTCGGCGTTCAGGCCCACGAAAAGATCGACATCACTGTTGCGCACGAGCCGTTCGTAACAGAGAACGGGAATATGGCGCGCCTTCGCTGCGGCTACGATACGCGCGGCCTTGTCCGCATCATGTGCAACCAGGACCAGGGCTTTTACGCCGGAATCCATCAGCTTTTGGGACTGCTGCCATTGCAGCTCGTCGTCACCCTCGGCGGTTTCCACGAGAACGTCGGCGCCCAGTTCCTTGGCGCGCTTTTGGAAAGTATCGAGATCGGTTTGCCAGCGCTCGACCTTGAGAGAGTCCATCAAATAGCCGATTTTGAGCGAAGAGTTTTGAGGTGGAGCCGTTTGCGCCAGCCCCAGGCAACAGGGGAGTGCCAGGACCGCGGTCATCGATAGGGAGAGTACGAATCGCCGCGAAAAACGCCGCATAATTTTCACCATCAGATAGATAAAACGTAGCACCAGCTTGTTGCGCCCACAACAGGAGAACTGTTCGGAGCGGACCAAGAGTAATCAGGAACGGAGTAATCAGGAGCGGTGCGGTCGAGGCGACCTGAAGATGACTGCCAAAAAATGGGTGTAGACAAGCTACATACTGTGGGTGTAGGGTATCTACATCCTGAGGTGAACATGAAGCCGCGCTACCAGAACCGCATCGAGCTGCTGCAGGGCACGCTGGACCTGCTGATCCTGCAAACGCTGCGCTGGGGACCGCAGCACGGCTACGGCATCAGCAATGCGATTCGCGCAAACTCGGGCGATGTTTTGCAGGTGGATACCGGCTCGCTCTATCCCGCGCTGCACCGGCTCGAGCGGCAAAAATGGATTGCCGCGGATTGGAAAGTTTCGGAAAACAAGCAGCGCGTGCGGGTATACCGGTTAACGGCAGGCGGCCAGAAGCAACTGGAATCCGAGCGATCGCGCTGGGAGCAAGTTTCGGAGGCCATCGCCGGCGTCCTCAATCCAGGGCGGAAAGAGAGCGAAGCGTGACATTTTCCTTCTGGAGTCGTCAAAAACGTGACCGCGAATTAAACGAAGAACTGCAAAGCCATTTGAAAATGGCAGCGCAAGACCGCACCGACCGCGGCGAGTCGCCAGAAGAGGCCCGGCTCGCCGCGCAGAAAGAGCTCGGCAATGTTGGGTTGATCAGGGAAGTCACTCGCGAAATGTGGGGAGGGGCTTCTCTGGATCGGTTGATGCAGGATCTGCGTTTTGGCGCGCGCATGCTCGTCAAGTCGCCAGGATTCACGATTGTTGCGGTTCTAACGCTGGCGCTGGGGATCGGCGCGAACGCCGCGCTGTTTTCCGTAGTGAACGGAGTATTGTTCAAACCGTTGCCGTACCCGCAATCCGAAAAACTTGTGTGGCTGGGCGAAAGCAAACCGAATTTTGCGACGGGTTCCATCTCCTATCCAAATTTTCGCGATTGGCAGAAAGACAACCACACATTCTCCGGCATGGCTATCTATCGCTCCTACAATTTCAATCTGCTCGGCGTTGGCGAAGCGGAGCAGTTGCGCGCCAGGTTCATCAGTTCCGAGTTTTTTTCGGTGCTCGGCGTGAGTCCCGTTGCGGGCCGGACCTTTGCGCCAGGCGAAGATGAAATCGGACGCGCGCCCATTGTGATGATCAGCGAAGGATTGTGGCGGCGAAAGTTCAACGCGTCTCCTGAAGCCCTGGGGAAGAGCATCAATCTGGACGGGAAAGGCTATGTGGTCGTCGGAGTTACTCCCGCCAATTTCGATTTCTCCGGCCTCTTCCGCGACATTGATATCTACGCGCCTATCGGCCAGTGGAACAATCCGCTGCTTCCGAATCGCGGCGCCGGACTGGGTGTTCACGGTGTGGGGCGCCTGAAGGCGGAGGCCACCCTGGAACAAGCGCGAGCGGACATGGCCCAGCTATCGAGCCATCTCGCCGCTGCTTATGCCGACACCAACAAGGGGATCGGCGCGGCGCTGCGGCCACTCAAGCAGACGATGGTCGGAGAAGTCCGCGTGCTTCTGCTTGTGCTGCTGGCGGCGGTCGGGTTCGTGCTATTGATTGCGTGCGTGAACGTGGCGAACTTGATGCTGGCGCGCGCTGCCGCACGAACACGCGAATTTGCGGTCCGCGCCGCGCTGGGCGCTGGCCGGGCCAGGCTTGTGCGCCAGCTCCTGACAGAAAGCCTGTTGCTGGCCTGTGCGGCAGGAACACTTGGCTTGCTGCTTGCAGGTTGGGGCACGCAAGCTGCGGTCGGCCTTCTGGGACAAGGACTTCCTCGCGCAAGTGAAGTGCACCTGGACGGACGCGCTCTGCTCTTTACCGCGGCGATTTCGCTGGGCTGCGGAATTTTCTTTGGGCTTGCCCCAGCGCTGAAAACGGGGGCGCGCAACCTGCACGATACCCTCAAAGAAGGTGGGCGGGGCGAGAGCGGCACGCGTCACCGTGCACAGGGCATCCTCGTGATCGTGGAAATGGCAATGGCGCTGGTACTTTTGATTTCCGCCGGCCTGATGGTTCGCAGCTTGACCACGCTTTGGAGCGTCAACCCGGGTTTTGACTCGCACGATGTGATTACCTTTGGGGTCGCTCTTCCTCCCTCCATGAGGAGCGCAAGTCCCGACGGGATTCGTGCGGCGCTTCGCGGCGTGGACCGGCAGCTCGCTGCGGTTCCCGGAGTGCAGTCCATCTCCCTTTCGTGGGGAGCCGTTCCTCTAAGCGGCGACGACGAAGATCTCTTCTGGATTGAAGGAAGGCCTAAGCCGGAAAGCGACAACGACAAGCTCTGGTCGCTCAGTTATGTGGTGGAAGAAAATTATCTGAAGGTAATGGGCATTCCGCTGGAGCGCGGACGTTTTTTTACCGCGCAAGACAACGAGAACTCTTCTCATGTCGTTGTCGTGGACGATTGTTTTGCCAAGCAATATTTTCCAGGCGAAGACCCCATTGGCCAGCACATTTTTTTGGATAACAAGGGCGGCCGCGCGGAAATCATCGGAATTGTTAGCCACGTCAAACAGTGGGGACTCGATTCCGACGACAAAGAGTCGCTGCGCGCTGAGCTTTACTTTCCCTTTATGCAGCTTCCGGATCAGGCCATGCAACTCTCCGGGGGAGGCACGGGCGTGATTGCCCGGTACGATCCTCGAGCGGCAACGATTGGCGATTCGCTGCGCACAGGCGTCAAAGGGCTCGGCGATGACTACGTGATGTCCAAGTCGCAAACGATGGACGAGATTATTTCTGATTCGCTCGCTTCGCAGCGTTTCTCGATGGCCGTATTAGGAATTTTCGCCGTGATCGCGCTGGCGCTTGCATCGGTGGGAATCTACGGCGTCATCTCCTATCTCGTTCAGCAGCGCACGCAAGAGATTGGTGTCCGTGTCGCGCTAGGCGCGAAGCGAGGCGACGTACTGCGCCTTGTCCTTGGAGAAGGCATGAAAATGGCGGTGGCCGGCGTGGCCATTGGACTTGTTGCGGCCTTCGGACTGACGCGCCTGATGGCCAGCCTGCTCTATGGAGTGAGCGCGACCGATCCGCTCACGTTTACCATTGTGGCGTTTCTCCTCACCACGGTGGCGCTTGCGGCGTGTTACATCCCAGCGCGCCGGGCCATGCGGGTGGATCCGATGGTCGCGCTGCGCTATGAATAGCGGAAAGCCCATCCCGTGGAATTATCGAGAACTCAATGAGCGAGAGACCCACGCGTCAATACGCGGCGAAAGTTTTACAACTAACTGCGCGACGCAGATGGCGGCGAGGAGCCCGGTAAACACATCCATGGTGTAATGCGCTCGCAGAACCAGCACGGTGACCATTTCAAAACAGACGATGGCAACAGCAAGGATCGTGAGCCATCTCCTTCCAACGCGCGCCAGTTCAATCCCGCCAAAGACAGCGATCGCGGTGTGCCCGGAAAAGAAAAAATCGTTTCCGACGTTGTAAGTGACGAGCAGAGAAGGGAATCCCGGATAATGCCATATCATGTTCGGCGGCGCGGGAAGCGCACAAATGGCCTGCATGAGTTGCCGCAGCGCCAGCAGCATCACGAGCCCGAGAAAAGGCCGGACAGTTGGCCCGAAAAGCCAGCGAAGCAGAAGAAAAATCGCCAGTCCATCAATCAATCCTGAACTAACGATTAGCAGCGCGTTGGCAGCAGCAGGATACTGGTTGAAATAAGTGTTGAGCCCGGCAGTCAGATTGTGAAGCGCGTCACCAACGCCGGAAGCCGGTACCGCGCGATGCGCGATCAGCGTCTGCGTCCAGAACCAGATCCCCAGCGCAATCGCCGTCAGGACGATGCGGCGAATGAATCTGCGCCAATCCCACGCATTCATTGAATTCATCATGTGAAGAGAATTCGTGCGCGGCCGCATAAATCAACTGCGACGGCGTTCACGCTTGTTTCGCAACTTCCAGCGCCAGCTCCCGCGCTTTCCGCAAATCCAATTTGCCAGTTCCCAAATAAGGCAATTTCTCGACGCGCACAAACTGATCAGGCCGCGGCCTCGAGAGCGCAGGCAGGTCGCTCTTGGCCAGCAGCTCGAGCGTCTCCTGCAGTTTGTCCTCGGGAAGCGTGTGCAGCACCATCAGGCGCTCGCCCTTCCTCTCGTCGGGAATCGCGGTCACAACAAAAATCTGTTCCGTGGCATGCGCCAGTTCGTGCAACTTATCCTCGACCTTGATGTGCGGCACCATTTCGCCGCCAATTTTGCTGAAGCGGCTCAACCGGTCCGTGACGCGCAGAAATCCATCTTCGTCGAGCATCGCAATGTCGCCGGTGTTGTACCAGCCATCGCGCAGAACGGCCGCGGTTTTTTCGGGCTGGTTCAAATAGCCCTGCATCACATTGGGTCCGCGCACGAGCAGCAAGCCCGGTTGATTTACGCCGAGGGTATTTTCCGTTTCCGGATCAATAATTTTCACGCTCATCCCCGGCAGCGGATGCCCGATGCTGCCACGCTTTGCGCCAACCTGGCGGAAGGAAGGCGCGCGAAAATCAATGGTATTTACAGTGACGGCGGGCGAGCACTCCGTGCAACCATAGCCCTCGAGGGGACGCAGGCCGAAACGATCTTCAAAGGCTTGCGAAATGCGTTCGGGCAGCTTCTCGGCTCCGGCCATCACAAAACGCAAGCTGCCGAATTGTTCCGGCTCGACCCGCCGCGTGTATGCGTTCAGAAAAGTCGGCGTGGCAAGCAACATAGTGACGGCATATTTGTTGACCAAGGCACCGATGACGCGCGAATCGAGAGGATTCGGGTGATATACGACGCCGATGCCCGTTGCAGCCGGCAGGCACAGCGTCCCCGTAAAACCAAACGAATGAAAAAACGGGAGGATGCCCATAATTCGATCGTCGGAGTGCAAAAGAAAGACCTGGTTGAGCTGCTCGACGTTCGCCGCGACGTTGTAGTGCGTCAATACGACTCCTTTCGGCTCGCCCGTCGAGCCGCTCGAAAAAATAATGGTGGCGATGTCGTCGAGCCTGGTCTTTCGCTCCGAGCCTGCGTATTTTTCGACGACCCGAGCCGAAAGGAAAAACATCAGAGCAGCGCCGGCGCGTTCGAAAAATCCAGGTTTCTGCGCGATGTCTTCGATGAAAACCGCTTCCGCGGGCGGTTTTACATGTACGCGCTCGAGAAACACACGCGCCGTGATCACCGTTTTCAAGTTGCATTGCTTCGCGCAGGACTCGAGCGTCTCGTTCGATGCCGTGTAATTCAAATTGACGGGTACCTTGCCCATCAGCATGGCCGCGTAGTTGACCAGGGCTCCGGGAATCGAAGGAGGGAGCAAAACGCCAACCATCTCCTGCCCCTGCCATGTCTTACGCAAGCGCCGAGCCAGGAAAAGTGTTCGCGTCAGCACATTAAAAAAGGTTAGCTTCGGCGTTTGACCATCCGCCATTGCAAAACGAAACAGGTGCCTTCGCGCGGTGTACAAAAAAGATCGTGGCAACGGTTTCATCTCACCCTTGCGCCGTTCGAACGCTTCCGCACCCAGGCCCTGCACAGCCTGGCGCGCTTCCTGGGCCGTCGCTGTCGAAGGAAGCGGCGCGCCAAACGTCACGCGCACGGGATAAGGAAGGTGTCGCGGCAACTTCCACAAAAACTTTCCGCCGGCAAAACTGAAAATCGAGCCCCACACACCATCGAGGTTCACGGGAATGATTGGAACATCCACGCCTTTGATGATGCGCTCCATACCGCGCCGAAACGGCATCATCTGCCCGATACGCGTCATCTGTCCTTCCGGAAAAATGCAGACTAACTCGCCGTCCTGCAATGCCTGGGTGGCGCGCCGCAACGAATGAATCATCTCGCGCGGCCCTTGATCCGACGAAATCGGGATCACACCCAATATTTTCGCAAACGGCTTCACCAGGGGGTGGTCGTAGGAACCTTTGAACATCAGGAATCGGACGGGCCGGTCGAGCGAAGCAATCAGGAACACCGCATCCGCCATGGAAACGTGATTGGGGACAAGGAGCGCGCCGCCTCGCACGGGTACACGGTCGCGCCCCGCGACGTCGAGCCGGTAAAGCGTGTGTGTCAGCATCCACAGCAGCAGCCGCAACAAGGAATCCGGCAGGAGATACAAAACATAAGCGGTGGCTGCCAAAGTGGCCAAAGAAGCCCACAGAAAAATCGCTCCCGGGCTGAGGTCAAGCCAATGGGACATCCCGTAGTATGCGCCGGATGCAATCGCAATCCCTACGAACGACACCCAGTTCGCCGCGCCCAAAACGCTGCCTTTATGTTGCTCTTCCGGAAGGTGCTGAATCAGCGCGGCGACGGGAACAATGAAAAATCCGCTAGAGAATCCCAGGAGAGCCAGCAACGCAAGAACCGCTTGAAACGACAATCCCGGAATCGCCAGGCAAAGGCCAAAGGCCGTCATCGCAACGGACCCAAGCGGAATCAATCCATATTCAATTTTTCCGCCGGAGAGATATCCTGCCGCAAAGCTCCCCACGCCAATCCCGATCGCAACGGCCGCCTGAAGCAAGCCGCCCTGAGACGGATTCAGATGGAGAACATCCTGCCCATAGAGAAAAATATTGAATTGCAAAAGCGCGGCAACAAAGAAAAAGTAGGTGTTTCCAGCGACCGCAAGCCAAAGCACGCGGCTACCCACGATCAGCTTCATGGGTGACCAGAAATTGATCAGCGAGACCAAATCGAATTTCTTGGTGGGATTGGCCGCGGGAACCTTTTTAATTCCAAAACTGCAGACCAAACCGATGATCGTGAAGGCGAAAAGAAGCAGGCCTGAGTAGACTTCGCGTCCCGCAAATGCCTCTGCCAGGATGGATCCGCTCACGCTTCCCGCGATAATGCCGAGAAACGTTCCCAACTCCAGCACGCCGTTTCCCCAGGACAGCTTTTCATCCGGCAAAAGCTCGGGAAGCAAGCCGTACTTGGAAGGCCCAAAGAACGCGCCTTGCGTGCACACGAGAAAAATCGCGGCCAGAGCCAGCGGGAAATTCGGGCCGATCAATGCAAGCACGGCCAGAATCATCACGCCGGCTTCAAACACTTTCGTCTGGATCGTGACGGTGCGTTTACTGAACCGGTCGGCCAGATAACCGCCGGCCAACGAAAACAGAATAAAAGGTGCAGCAAAGAGCACGCCTACAAGGAATTCGTGGTTTGCCCGCTGCGTTTTGTCGTGTTCAAGCGCGAGGATGAGGTAAATAACGAGAAACTTCAGCGCATTTTCATTAAATGCGCCCTGAAACTGCGTGACGATCAGGCTCCAGAACCCGAAGCGCCACTTCCCGCGAGTCTCTCGTTCCAAAACACTTCCGTCGTCGGCCATGCAGGCGCACCCACGCGCTCAAGTGGAAGCTGCTGAGAATAGAACGATTTTAGCAGCCCTTCTTGCACGCCAATGCGGCGCGGCTCGAGCCTGTGCCGAAAGCGAGACGTTAACTTATTGGTTCTGCCAGAGGTAAAGCTTAAGCCTATTCGGCAGCGGTACTGCCTGCTTTGGCGGTCGCAGTTGCCGGCGTTTTCCGCCCTGCATTCAGATGGTCGAAATGCAACGCCGCATTCAGAAGCAGCATAAATTCTCCCTGCGTCTCCTGCCGCCACATCGGATTTGTAGCGAATAGCACGACGTGCCCGCGCCCAACCGGCACATCCACGATCGCAGGGGCTTCTGCCAGTTCAGAACCTCCCGCAAGCATCCCGCTGATCCACAACTCCTTTTCGGGAGCGAAACGCAGCACAACACGCGGATAAAGCGAGGGCGGCGGCAAGAACGAGCTCAAATACGCTCGCAGTTCAGGATTGACGTAAAGTTCCTGCTCGGCTCGCGTGCGGTGTACGGGAGGTTCCGGAGCCACCCAGGCGCGGCCCTGCGGGATATCCGGATCGGTCATCGAGCCTCTGCCGCTTGGCCGTGCGCCACCACCGCCGTCGCCGTCAAAAAACCTGCCAAACCTTCCAGCAACAGAAACGCTGAATACGGGTGCCTGGCTGAAGTACACGCCAAGGGAGTCGTCATATCCGTAGGTGATCGGGCTGGCCTTGTCTTCAACGGTGGCGCGAGCGATCATCCCGCGGGCTTGCAGCTGGCGCGTTTCGTTGATGCTCACGGTATCGGTGATTCCGAATTCGATGGGCAGGCGGGTGCTGGGGCCGACCGGCATAAATAACCCACCGTCCTCGATGAATTTTCTTAAATGCGCCACGCCGTCGAAGCCCAATCCACCACGGATGTCCGCGGCCTCGTCAACACCGGCGAAATTCGGTGTCGTGGAGGAATTTTGCCAAGGGATCGGCGCACCGCCGACGCTGCCGTCCGGCAGCGTGCGCGCCGGCATGCCACTCAGCATTTCCTGAGGCCCGGTAAACGTGGGCGGGAACAAAATCACATCATATTTTTCACGCAGGTTGGGCGTAGTGCGAACGGTTATGTCCGAAATATATGTGTAAGGCACGCCCGTCTCTTCCAACCCGAGACGGAACCACCCTTCATTTTGCGTGTCCGTCCACGTGTGTAGCAGGGCGATTCGAGGAACTCCAACTTCGTGGCGCGCCACATCCGGCAAAGATTCCGCGCTTGCGACACGGATGCCCAACTCGCGGGCTGCCTTCCCAAGACGTAAATCAATATCGGCGGGATTGCCTTCCATCGGAAGAATGAAAGAACCGGGAACAAATTTCTGGCCCGCGGCTTCGAAGCCGTCTTCCGCCGCAAAAAACTTCACGTCTTTCAGGCGAAAGCGCAGCGTCGCCAAACTCGGCTCGCCGGTGGCGTTGATGACGTAAAACTTGACTGCGGGCGACTTGCCCTTCTCCGCATGCGGCGGAATCACGCCGCCGCCGTCAAATCGTGCGGCCGTGTCCACAAGCGTCATCGGCGCCTTCAGAATCGTCGTGTCCGTGACGCGCACCGTCTTCACGTTGCGCAATGGCCCGAGCGTCCAGCCCGTATCATCGTAAGGCCGCGGGTCGTTCGTCGAGTAATACTGCGTGTCCAGCAGCATGTCCGCCATGCGGCTGTAAGGCTGATCCATTCGAATGATGTAGCTGCCCAAGGGAAGCTTTGTGGTTTTCGCTTCTTCGGATTTCTTCGCGCCCGCATCGTCCTTGGACTTGTCCGCTTTTTCCGTCTTCGTTTTGTCGTCGGGCTTGGCGGCAGACTTTGCATCCGCACCCTTTGCTGCCGGCGCCGCCGTTTCTTTTACCTCGAAATCTTGTTCGAGCTTTTGTACTTCCACGCCCTGTTTCTGCATCAAGTTCGCCAGCTGCGCGGCGAGCGCCGGACGCCTGCCGTCATTCACGATAACCCATGCGGCAGGGCCTTCTGTCGTGGCTTTCGCAACAGAGCGTTTGCTTTTCTCGTAGAAATCCTTCAGCAGTTCCTGCCCGTGCTGGGCCGTGTAATCCAGTGAAAGGAGCACGCCGCTTTCTTCCAGGTTGGTATTGTCTCGCAGGGACCATTTCACTTTTGGCAGCGGCGGGTTGGGCCGGAACCATGTGCGGCTCGTTGCGCTCGGCCCTAACTCTGCATCTTTCGTGTCCGGAAAACTGTTGCCATAGGTCTCATAGAAGCGCCCGATCGAATTATGGCCATTCGCTACATAGAACATGTAGTTGGGCGCCCATCCGTCATAGAAGCCGTGGGTCCATACACCGACCACGCCCCGCTCCGTCAACCCTTGCACATCGTTGTAAGCGAACTTCTGCCACTCATTGACCACAATGGGGTCGAGCCACGCGTTGTACGGCCCCGTGCCAGTGGAGACGTAAAGGTATGGAATGGATTCGTGCAAGTCGTGAAGCACTTGCGGATGCCAATACAAAAAGTTCTGCATCATCATTTGCGAGAGTTTCAAGCCCATCCCGATGGCGTCGCGGTTGTTATCGTGTTGGACGTAGTGCCCCCAATAAACGAGCTCCGGCTGCGGCTTGTCAGGGTTGGCCTTTTTATAATTCCACGAGTCCACCATGCGGTCATGGCCATCCACCTCGACGACAGGCGTGATCAGAAAAACCGCGTTCTTGCGGATGTTCTGAATAAACGGAGAATCCTCCACCGCCAGCCGGTAAGCCAGTTCCATCAGCATTTCTGGCGATCCCGTTTCCGGCGAATGGATCGAGCCGGACGCCCAGTAAAACGGTTTGCCAGTGGAAATGAGCTGCTTGGCATCGGCCTCCGTGATTTTTCTGGGATCGGCGAGCCGAGCGGTGACGTCGCGCAGTTTATCGAGCTGGGCAATATTTGCTTCATCGCTCACAGCCACCAGCAGAAAGTCGCGGCCTTCTTCCGTTTTGCCGACGCGGTAGACTTTCACGCGCGGGCTGGCCTTTGCCAGTTCGTCGTAGTAGCGGTAAATATCCTTTGAATAGGTGAGGTAGTCGGCTGCGCCAACGATGTGGCCGAGAATCTTGTCTGGCGAGGGAACTGTGCTTGAGGCCGGCAAGTGGTCAACGAGATCGGTGATGAAAAATGGCTCCGTGGTGAACTCATGGATTTTCTTCCCGTACTCTTCGTCGTTCGTACCGCTGCTCTGTGCCAAGCCAAACGAGGCAGTGAGACCTGCAAAGAGCAGTGCCACGATTGCCGGGTAAAAGACCCGGGCCAGCAAACTCCGTCCAACCACCACAAGTACAGACACACTCTCACGCCGAATTCTCATGGTTGCCTCACTTTGATTTGTCCGTCACACCCAATCGTCCGCTGCACCATGTGACGCCGTGCCAGAAACATACGTTTCAACCGTTTTGCAGGATGCTCGTACCGCAACAGAACCGGGGTAGCATAATGCTTCTTTGCCCGGGAGGGAAGAATGACTGGCGGAGCCGCAAAACAAAAAACGGCGCTCATTACAGGCGCAACGGATGGATTGGGCCGCGCCACGGCCATTCTGTTGGCGGAGCGCGGGTATCGCGTCTTCGCGGCCGGCCGCTCCGCGGAAAAGCGCGCCCAGCTCGATGCCCTTGCTCGCGAAAAAAACCTTCCGCTGGAAACGCTTGTGCTGGACGTCTGCGACGACGCCTCCGTTCAGCGCGTCGTATCCGATGTGATCGGAAAAGCTGGCGCAATCGACATCCTCTTCAACAATGCCGGCGTAAACTTCACCGCCGCCGTTGAAGATTTGCGCATGGAAGACTGGCGCCGCCAGTTCGAGACGAACTTCTTCGGAGTTGTGCGCGTCACGCAAGCCGTCCTGCCGCACATGCGCGAGCGCAAGAGCGGGCGCATTATCATGATGAGTTCGGTCTCCGGCTTCGTGACTGTCCCCACGCAGGGTGCCTATAGCAGCAGCAAATTCGCCCTCGAAGCCATGAGCAACGCCCTACGCCTCGAACTCTACCCTTTCAACGTACAAGTAATCCTGATCGAGCCTGGCTACATTGTGACGGGCATCCAACAGGCGGCGATGGACCTCGCCAAGCCTTACCTGGAAAATCCGGAGAAGGGTCCCTACGCGGGGTTATACACAAGATTCCTGAAAAGCATGACCGGAGCACGCGCGCAGTCAAAAACCACGCCCGAAGACTGCGCCCGTGTAGTCCTCAAAGCTATCGAATCCCGAAATCCAAAAATCCGCTATACCGTTACACAACTTGCCGTCGTCGCGAAATGGTGCAAACGCCTTTTGTCGGATAGCGCCGTAGACGCCGTCTTTCGCCGCCGCTTTGGGATCGAAAAGTAGGACAGCGTTACTCAAGGATTCGAGATCTGAAACGAAAGGCTATTCTCCCGCAATTCCTGCCACTTCTTGGCCCAAGCCTCATGAACCGGGCTCTCGGAATAATCCGCAGCGGCCTCAGCGCTTGTAAACTCAATCGCATAAACCCCGCTGAAATCCTTCAACTGGTTCCGTTCCGTCTTGATCCAAATATTCTTAATTCCCGGAATCTTCCCAGCCATATCTTTAATGCCGTTGATCGCGTTCTCCCGGTCGTTATTGGAAGTGGCGTCCTTGAACTTGTACAGCACAAAGTGCAACACCGTTTTCGGCTGC
>CAJCHZ010000024.1 GCA_903970165.1 Betaproteobacteria bacterium | reverse complement strand
GAAAGATCCCGCCGCAGCCGTCCCGCCTCTGCGCAAAGCTGTGGAACTTCTTCCGTCTCAAAGCAGGCCGCGTTTCCTTCTGGGCTTCGCTCTCGAGCGCTCCGGCGATATTCCCGCCGCAACCAAATCCTACGAAGAGGCTCTGGCTCTCGATCCCAAGGACGCCGAAACCGTCGTTCACCTCGGCAATCTTTATGTCGACCTGAAACGCTATCCGGAGGCCGAAGCCAAATTCCGCGCCGCGCTGGAACTTCAGCCAAAATCTCATCAAGCGATGCTGGGCCTGGCGCAGGCACTGGACGCACAAAAAAAGCCCGAAGCCGCCGACGCCTATCGCGATTATCTCGCCGTCAAGCCGGACGATGCAGGCGCGCGCTCTCGACTGATTCACCTCCTCCTCGACCTGAAACAATACGATGCAGCGCTCGCCGAAATGGACCGCGCCGACGCGGGCAAGTCTCCCACGCTTGATTCGCTGCGCTCGCGCGCCGATATTCAGATTGCGCAGAAAAAGTGGGACGACTCGATTGTCACCATCACCAAAGCCATCGCCCTGGCGCCCAATGACGCCCAGCTTCACGGCGGATTGGGCCGCGTGTACCTCCAGAAGCGCGATTTTCCCAATGCCGAAAAGGAAATCAGAGCGGCTCTGCAAATCGATCACAACAATCTTGCGTACTGGAAGGATCTCAGTTCAACCTATTATCTGGCTGGAAATTTTCCGGCGACATTGGCCGCCTTGGACGTCATTGCCAAGTCGGAAAAACCCGGCCCGGGCGAGTGGTTTGTCCGCGCTCTCTGCTACGATAAGCTAAACCAGCCGAAGCCTGCGCTCGAGGCCTACCAGAAATTTCTGGACCTCGACCAGGGCAAGAACCCGGACCAGGTCTGGCAGGCGCAGCAGCGCAGCAAAGTCTTGCAGCGCATGATGGACCAGAAAAGGTGAACGTATGGGGGCCCGCGTGGCGAAGCGCGCTGCACTGCCGATATTCCTGGCCGCGCTCTCTGCCGTTATTAGCGGCGCTGCAGACAAAGTAAGCGAGCTGCAGGCGCGGTTCGACAGCGAGCCAAACGGTGTGCATAAGGCAAGAATGATCGACAAACTGGGAGACGCGCAATTTGCGGAAGCGGACCGCGATGAAAAAGATGGAGATTACGCCGCTGCCGGCCTCATTCTGGAGAAGTACCGGGACAACGTCCGTGCCGCATCCGACGCTCTCATGAAAGACAATCCCGACGGCGAGCGGCATCCCAACGGCTACAAGCAGCTCGAGATGCACGTCCAAAAAGGTTTGCGCGAACTCGACGAACTCCTTCTCCTCGTGCCTCAGGAATACAAGCCCCCGCTCCAATTGGTCCGACAGGATTTGCTCTTGATGGATGATCGGCTTCTGCGCTCGCTCTTTCCTAGAAAGCACGAAGTCAAACCGCCGGCCCCTCCGCCACCGGCGGACCCTGCGGTTGCGGAAGTGCATCCATGAGATATCGCATCGCCACATTCCTTCTTGCCCTGATTTGTATGCAAGGTTCTGCGGTCATTGGGGCGGAGTCCGCGCAACAAAAAGACTATCTTTCGGGGATCGAGTCCAACAAGATTCGCGACGCGGAAACGCCCAACGAGCGCATCTCGCTCTTCTTGATGTTTGCCGAAGACCGTTTGAAAAAACTGCAATACGAACTGGACCATCCATCGCAATCGAACCACGTCGAGATGATCAACTCGCTCCTGAACGCTTATGTCGGTTGCGTGGATGATGCCGCGGACCTCATTCAGCTCGGCATCGAAAAGCAGCAGAACATTCGCAAGGGCATAGACCTGATGGCCTCCCGAAGTAAGGATTTTCTCGCCACTCTACAGAAGATTCCCGCCGATTCGGCCGACGCGGAAATGTACAAGGACAATCTAAGCGACGCCATTGAAGGCACCCAGGACGCTTCCAAGGAAGCGGAAGCAGCCAAGAAAAATGTCGCACCGCCGCCGGTGCGTCGAAAGAATTGACGGCGGTGCGCCGCGCGAGTTCACTGGTTCCGGGAGGCGCACCGCTTTTTCAGCGGGTCTTCACGCGGCTGGGCTGCGATGGCCGCCCGCCGCGGTTCCGTGTCGAGTTTTATCCCTACGCCAGCCTGGTTCTGACGATTCGCCGCCGCGAAGACTTCGTACTCGTACGATTGTCCGATTTATTGCAGCGGGCGCCGCTTCCCGTGCTGGAAGGCGCAGCGGCATTGCTTCTTTCACGGGTCTACCGGCGCAAAGCCCCGCGCGGATTGGCGGAACCGTATTTGAATTACGCGCGCTCACATCGCACGCGCGGCCGCATCAGCCGCATGCGCCGTGGCCGCGCGCGGCTTGCCTCAACTGGCCCGCAAGGCCGTCACTTCGATCTCGAAAAAATGTTTGAGCAGTTAAACGCGAAATATTTTGACGGTAATTTGCAGCGCCCCCACATCGGCTGGAGTACCCGCAGCTGGCGCAGACAGTTCGGCTGCTATGACCCGGGACCCAACCAGATTGTGCTCAATCGCAGAATGGACCACCACGCGGTCCCGCAAGTCGCCGTCGAATACGTCCTCTATCACGAGATGCTGCATGTAAAGCACCCCACGCGCCGCTCTGGCTGCAGCCTTGTTTCCCATTCGCGGGAATTCCGCGCCGAAGAAAAACGCTACGCCGAATTCGAGCAGGCGCGGAGAATACTGGACAAATTGGCGGCGGCGTCCTGAAAGAAATGACTTACCCCGAGTTTACTTACTTTCTCTCGTTGTCGACTTCTTTGTTGAGCTTGTCAATTTTCTTCTGGATTTTGTCTTTGTCTTCCGCCTTCGGGAACAGATCAAGATAGCGGTGGTAGGACTTGATGGCTTGTTTCTTCGCGCCCTTTTTTTCCTGTGCTTCGCCTAAATAACGGAAGGGAAGTGCATAGCCAGGTTTTGCAAGTGTGGCGTCCTCGAAGCGGTCAATGGCCGCGTCAATGTCGCCCTTGTGCATATAGTAGATGCCCACCTGCATGTCTCTTTCCGCGCGCAGCGGATCCCACGTCGGTTGATCCGGGTCGTTCTTTGTTGCCGAATCCTGATTCTGTTTATCCGATTTCTTGGGCGTAGCGGGAGGCGCACTCCCCGGATCGGGCGGAGGCGGCGGGGGTGGGTCTTGCGCGAAGCCCTGGGAAGGCGCGGCGAAAATCACAAATCCAAGCAACACCAGATAAGCTGCTTTTGGCCACCGTCGTCGCATAGTGTCGGTTGGATGCTCTTTTTCGTCGTGCATGTTGCAACTCGCCTTGATTACCAGATTCCGACTCCGCACGGGCCACGCTCCCCAAGCCCCGCTTTACAATTCTAGTATGATGGAAGTTGGCGCTTAAGTAGAAATTCCGCGCTGTACCCACATGGAACCCCGAGAAAAAGCGGCGCTGCTCCCGGAAAGCCCGGGTGTCTATCTGTTTAAAGACGCCGGCGGCAACGTTCTCTACGTCGGCAAAGCTGCGTCCCTTCGCAGCCGGGTGCGTTCCTATTTTCTCGAATCCAGTTGGGTGAACGCGAAAACCGGCTCGCTTGCCCGCGAAATTGCCGATCTCGAAACTATCCTGGTTGGCAACGAGCGCGAAGCCCTCGCTCTCGAACACAATCTCATCAAACAATACCGCCCGAAGTTCAACGTCATGCTTCGGGACGACAAGACTTACCCGTACATCAAATTCACGGCCTCCGAAAAATATCCGCGCGTTTATTTCACGCGACGCGTGAAGAAAGATGGCTCGCTCTATTTTGGGCCGTTCTTCCCCGCGGGTCTTGCTCGGCGCATTTTGCATTTCGTGCATAAGCGGTTCCTCGTGCCTTCGTGCACGGTGGACTTGACTCGCAGCCATCCGCGTCCTTGTTTGCAGTACTACATCAAGCGGTGTCTCGGCCCTTGCGTCAGCGGTCTGACGTCAGACGATCGTTACGCAGAAGCGGCCAAGGACGTGCGCCTGTTTTTGGAAGGCCGCCGTCACGACCTGATGAAGAGCCTCGAATCGCGCATGATGGCCGCCGCGGAGCAGGAGCAATTTGAACAAGCCGCCGCTTACCGGGACTTGCTGCGTACCCTGGAAGATATCGAAGAGCGCCAGCGCATCGCCTCGGCACAAGGCGATGACACGGACGTGCTGGCGTATTACGCGGAACCTCCGCTTATCGCCGCCAATTTGTTTCACTTGCGCGGCGGACGGGTCGTGGACCGCCGCGAATTTTACTGGGAAGACCTCGAGGAGTTCGATCCGCAGGAATTCGTACCCTCTCTTCTCAAGCAGCTTTACCTGGAAGCCGAATATTTGCCTAAAGCGATTCATGTGCCCGTTGATTTCGAAGACCGCGACTTGCTCGAGGAAATGCTCGTGGAGCGCGCCGGGCACAAAGTGGAAATCTTCACGCCGCAGCGCGGCAACAAGAAATCGTTTTTGGATTTGGTCGAAAGCAACGCCAAACACTCCTTCGAACAGCGTTTCCGCGTCCTGAAACCAACCTCGAAAGCCATCGGCGAAGCTCTCCAGAATGCGCTGAATCTTCCCGAAGAGCCAAAACGCATCGAGAGTTTCGATATTTCGCATATCCAGGGAACCGACACAGTTGCCTCGATGGTCGTTTGGGAAAACGGCCGTATGAAAAAATCCGACTACCGCAAATTTATCATTCGCGGCGACGAGGCCAGCAACGGCGCTCCGCTTTCAAAAAACGACGACTTTGCCAGCATGCGCGAAGCGGTGACGCGGCGCTACCGCCGCTTGCAGGAAGAGAAGAAACCGCTGCCCGGACTCATTCTGATTGACGGTGGCATCGGCCAGCTTCATTCCGCCGCGCAAGCGCTCGACTCGCTTCAAATCATCAACCAGCCGCTCGCGAGCATCGCCAAAAAAGAAGAAATTCTTTACGTTTACGGCCAGGAAGATGAGCCCATCGTGCTCGAACGCCACTCCCCTGTGCTGCATTTGATTCAGCAGATTCGCGACGAAACGCACCGCTTTGCCGTTACTTTCCACCGGCAGCGCCGGGGAGCGCGCCAGAAAAAATCCGCGCTGGACGGCATTCCGGGCGTTGGGCCGCGCACCGCGCAAAAGCTCTTGCGCGAATTCGGCAGCGTCGCCACGTTGCGGCGCGCCGGGGTGGATGAATTGAGCAAAGTCATACCGCGAAAAACTGCTCAAAAGATCGTGGAAGAGTTCCATTCGGTGGATTTGCGCGATAACCGGAGTGACGAGTAGATACTGGTTAGCCTGTATTGCGCGTGTTGATTCCCTATGCTACGGTTTTTGTGGAGGTCTACTTCCATGGCGGATAATGTCGGTTCCAAAGTCACCTATTTCCTCGTCGGTCTCGGCGTCGGCGCGCTGGTCGGTATTTTGTTTGCGCCGAAGTCCGGAGAAGAGACGCGCGAGTTCCTTACAAAGAAAGCCGATGAAGGCAAAGATTACGCGCAACGCAAGGCCAAAGAATTGCGCGATCGCGCCGATGATCTGATCGAGCGCAGCAAAGACGCGGCAGTGCGGGGGAAAGATTCGATCTCTGCGGCCGTCGAAGGCGCGCGCGAAGCTTATCGCCGCGAAGCTTCAAAGTCCTAAGCAAGCGAAGTCTGCACGGCACGGTTCCGTCCTCCCGGTAGGACGAATGGGGCGTTATGCAAGCTTGGCTGATGATTTTCAGCATCGTGGCGTCGGCTGCTCTGGTGGTGCAGGGCGCGATGCTCATCGCGATGTTTTTTGAAATTCGCGAGACCAACAAAAAGGTTAACAGCCTGGTCACGGATCTGCACGCGCGCGTGGGACCGATCCTGACCCGCGCGCAAATCCTGCTGGATGACACGCAGCCTAAAATTTCCACCATGGTGGCGGACGCCGCGCACATCGTTTATTTGACGCGGGGCCAGGCGCAGAAAATGGACCGCGTGCTGACGGATGCGACGGACCGCTTGCGCGGGCAATTGAATCACGTCGACAGGATTTTGACGGCTACGCTGGAAACCGTGGAAGATGCCGGTTCTCATTTTCGGCAGTCGGTTTGGGCGCCCATGCGGAAAGCTTCCGCGTTGCTGCAGGGAATTAAAGTTGGGCTTGATCTCCTGCGCGCGCGACGAGCGAAGCATCGCCCGGACGAGCCCATGGAGCAGGAAGAAGAATTGTTTATTTAGGAAGTCCACAGCTTCAGTTCAGAGTTGAAAGTTAAAATCCCCGAAAAACACTGGCCGCTCTTCGCACGATTTTTTCATTTCATTTGCACAGGAGCTAACGAATCGTCCGTGTAGGGGCGACTTTATGTCGCCGCCGTTTTTTGTGCCGTTGAAGCTGGCTAACGGATCCAAGCGCCGCCCAGGACGCGGTCGCCGTCGTAGAAGACGGCCGCTTGGCCCGGCGTTACGGCGCGCTGCGGGGCGTCGAAAGTAATTCGAGCGGTGTTTGCGTCGAGTGGGTGCACAGTTGCGCCGGCGGCTTCGTGCTTGTGGCGGATTTTTACTTTGGCGCGCAACGGCTGCCGCGGATTTTCGCAAGAGACCCAATTCACGCCGGTCACTTCGCAGGTTGTCGTGCGTAGCGAATCGTCATCGCCTACGACGACGCGATTCTTTTCCGTATCCAGCGAAAGAACGTAGAGCGGTTTGCCCGCGGCAAAGCCCAGTCCCTTGCGCTGGCCAATCGTAAAATTGTGGACGCCGTTGTGATGGCCGATGACTGCGCCGTCTTCATTGACGATTTCTCCTTCGGCACCGGGGAGGGAAATGCCCGCTTCGCGCGAATAGGCCTGGATGAACTGCACGTAATTGCCGGTCGGCACGAAACAGAGTTCCATGCTCTCTGGCTTTTCCGCCACGGGCAGGTTCGTGCGGCGGGCCAGCGCGCGGACTTCTTCCTTCGTCAATTCGCCCAGCGGAAAATCGCTGCGCGAGAGTTGTTCCTGCGAAAGTCCCCAGAGAAAATAAGACTGGTCTTTGCTGTCATCGCGCGCGCGAAGAAGTTCCCAGCGGCCGGCTTCGTCGTTTTTGCGTATGCGGGCGTAGTGGCCCGTGGCCAGGCGCTCCGCCCCGATCTGGCGTGCCATGCGGAGGAGCGGCTCAAACTTTACGTCCGTGTTGCAGTTGGTGCAGGCAATCGGCGTGCGGCCTGAGAGATATTGATCCACGAACGGGCGCACGACGCGCTGCTCGAACTGATCTTCGAAGTTCACTGTGTAGTGCGGAAAATTCAGGTGTTGGGCCACGCGCTTTGCGTCGTAGACGTCGTCGAGCGAGCAGCAGCGGTGCTGCTTGGGGCCGTCGTCTTGCAGTTCGGGGAGGCGGCGCTGGTTCCAGAGCTGCATGGTCAGGCCGACGATCGGGTGGCCTTGTTCCTGGAGGACCGCGGCGACAGTCGAGGAGTCAACGCCGCCGGACATGGCAATGGCGATCAGGCCGCGCTCGGGTTCTGTGCGAGTTGGGAGCGTGTCGAATTGGGTGGCTGTGTTCATGCTCATTCTATTGTAGCGGGCCACGGATCAATTTGCTTGTGGTGGGAGCAAAGCGCGCGGGCTGAAACCTATGCGGCTAGAGGCGCCGGCTCGCGTCACACAGAAGCGAGAAAGAGAAAAGATAACGCAGAGACGCGGAGTGCACAGAGGTTGCGCAGAGCGGAGGAGTCCAATCGCTGAATCAGTCATGGGCTGCGGCTCTCTGGTATGTCGGGGAGAGTGCGCGTAGCTGCGCTACTGCTGCCGGGATTGCCTCCAGGGCGAAATCTATTTCGGTTTCAGTTGTGAAGTGGCCCAGGCTGAAGCGGAGGCTGGATTTGGCTTCTTCCCTGGTGAGGCCGATCGCGGTCAGTACATGGGAGGGTTCGACCGCGCCTGAAGAGCATGCCGCGCCTACGGAGCAAGCCAGGCCTTTCAGGTCCAGAGCGATGACCAGGGCTTCGCCGTCGACCGCTGCAAAAAAGATATTTGTGGTATTGGGAATTCTCGGGGCGTTGCCGGCGTTTACCCGAATTTCTGGGATTCGAGACAGTAGCCCTTTTTCGAACTTATCGCGCAAGTTAGCCAGTTGCTTTGTTTTGATCGCGAAGTCGCGCTGGGCTATTTCGGCGGCTTTGCCGAGGCCTACGATTCCGGACACATTCTCCGTACCGGGACGGAAGCCGCGCTGGTGATGGCCGCCGTAGAGGAGTTGGTTGATGCGGGTTTCCGTGCGGACGTAGAGGGCGCCAATGCCTTTGGGGGCGTACAGCTTGTGGCCGGAGAGAGAGAGAAGGTCCACGTTGAGCGCGTTCACATCCATTGGAAATTTCCCGGCGGATTGCACTGCGTCCGTGTGGAAATAGACTTTGCGTTCTCTTCGGATGCGACCGATTTTTTCGAGTGGCTGGATTGTGCCTAGCTCGTTGTTGGCATGCATTATTGTGATTAGGACTGTTTCTGGCCGGATGGCGCTGTCCACCGATGCGGCATCCAACAGACCTTCGCGATTCACGGGCAGGTAAGTTACGGCGGCGCCTCGTTTTTCAGCGGCTTGGCAAGCGTTTAGGACGGCTTCGTGTTCAAGCGTGGTGGTGATGATGTGGGGTGGCTGAGCATGTCCGGCGAAATTGACGACGCCGAAGATGGCATGGTTGTTCGACTCTGTGCCGCCGCTGGTGAAGACGATTTCTTGCGGCTTTGCGCCGATCAGGGAGGCGACTTGTTCGCGGGCGGTTTCAACGGCGGCGCGAGCGCGCTGGCCGGGGGTGTGGATGGAGGAGGCGTTGGCAAAGTCGGTGGAGAAGTAGGGAAGCATGGCGTCGAGGACTTCCGGGTGAACGGGAGTGGTGGCGTTGTAGTCGAGATATACGCGATTCATGATGCTGCTTTCACGCTGCCGCTTTGCTATTGCTGACTTCCGTGTCGTGGTTTCATGATACTAGAGGCGCTTACGCGTCCCTAGTTCTGTCAATTTGTGGCCGAAACGGGGCTGAAGTAGATACTCTTGGCCGGTTTTTGGTTAACCGGAAGCGACCCCTCCCCCTGGGTTTTTCACAAGTGTTCATTCTAAAGGTGGATAAAGTTCTTTATTTTGATACAGATTCACAAGTGTTGATTCTAAATAAGTTAGAGGATGCTGAGTATGATAATAAGGTAACTGCCTGAACTAAAATGTCCCTGCGGTTGTTAGGAGGACCGCGTCAGGGAGGCACATAACGCCACAGTGGACGATTGAATCCTGCAAATCGTACCAGCGAACCAACTATCATTACAGTATATCGGTACTGTTTGTCAAGGAATTAATTATAAGTGGCTTGTTTGCAATGAATTGTCAACGCAGAAGAAACGAAAACGGACTGCAAGAGTCAGGAGCGGGAGTCGTTTTCGGACTGTCCAAAAGTGGGAGTACTTCCTGGAACGCCAAACTGTTCCGAGCAAGGGCAAGGGATCTCCCGGTGCGCGGTTTGAAAATCTAAGTTTGGCGATTCTCGCCGGATTCTGTCGGCAGGGAAGCACCGAGCCAGCCGCTGATTCCCGCGGACATTACGTAGACGTTGCGGTATCCCATGTCCTTTGCGCGGCGGGCCGCGTTTGGCGCCTTTCTACACCAGAAATTCGAGCAATAGAACACAAGTGTGGAATCTCTGTCTGCTGGGAGATCGCTCTCTTCGTAGCCCACCGGGTCGAGGGGCCGCGCACCCGGCACACGCGCCGAGAGCCAACTCTGCCGCGAGTTCACATCGAGGACGCTCACGAGCTGCTTCTGCATCAGTTGCTGCAGCATGCCGGGCGAGATGACGTTGAGGCCCATCCATCGGGCGAACATGGTTGCTGTTTAACCTCCGCGGCGCTTCAGAGTGCGCTCGGCCTCGCCCGTCGCAGCCAGACCGCTTGCCCCACCATGACGAGGATGGCGCTCGGTAGCAAGAGGAAGCACATCGCCTCTGCCAGATTGATCGGCAGCGTGAGCCACGCAATCGCGACCGCGAGACCCGCCAGCACCCAGATCCAGCCGGCCAGACGTTGAACGGCCTGAACCCTTGCGGGGTCGCAATGCATCGCTGCCAACGGCTTGAGGTTTTTCGGTATGGCGTTCCCGGTGACGGCCAGGAAGGCGCCCACGATCGCCATCGTGGCGCGTAGCGCGAAATCGCCGTAGTGGACCGCGCCGAGCGCCATGGCAAGCTTCGCGCCAAGCGAAATCACGAGAATCAGACCGGCCGTCACGATGCCGCTTCGGACGGAACCTCCGGCATGGCCGCGCGCCGCAACTTCCTTAGGCTTGCGAGAAACGAAGACAAGAGCCAGCGTCATTTCGATGAGAAAAAGGACGATCACGATCCAGCTACCTGCGCTCTGCGGCCGCAGATGCCAGAGCGCGGCGACGAGCAGGATGTTGAGCCCGATCAACACCGGCGGAATATAGTTCCAGATCGGTTTGGCTGCCATCGTTAACCCTCCTGCTTCAGTGGACGCAATCTTGTCCCGCTCTTTAACGCGGCCCGGCGCGCCCCGCCCTTCATGTCCCAACCCACCGTTTGCGCGAAGCCGAGCAGGGCCTCTTCGAGGACGGACATCCTGAGCCGGTAGACGATGGTCCTGCCGCTTTTTTCGGCTTCGATCAGCCCTGCATTCTGGAGCACGGAAAAATGGGCGGACATAGTCGGCTTGGAGACGGCAAAATGGCCGGACAAGTCACCGGCTGACATCGGTTGTTTGCGCAGCAGTTGCAGGACGCGGCGGCGCGTTGGATCGGAAAGAGCTTTGAAGACGCTGTTCACAAATCTATATTTAGCTAATCATCGAACTATTGTCAAGCATGAGTTTCGAAGTACCAACAGTCAAGGATGGGGATGATTCGAAGGTGGATAACGTGATTGCGTCTGGTTTCGACTGGAGTCGCCAGCGAAGCTCGCGGATTGTCCCGTACTCACGAAACGCAGGTATAGCCGCTCAATAAGATTCGTATGCTCCGAGATCGCGATTACTGATGGCTACGGGTTGGGTGTGTCCGAACTGGTGTCGTAACTCGAACGGGTCGTGGCGTGGTAGCCGGAGCCGGCAGTCACCCTGAGAGTGTGGAACTTTGCGGAAGCGTTGTTGCCTGTAGGGGCGTACACGAGGGTGTAGTCATGGCGGGCTTGTTCCGTCATGCGCGATAACGTGAGTTCCATGGTGTACGTTGACGTTGCGAAGAAAATTCCGCCCCCCGTTTTCGAGGAGTAGTCGGTCAAATTAAAGAATTTGTGTTTCGATTTGGAAGAGCCTGTGGCTAAGGCATAGACGGAGATATTGTCTTGAAGGAGTAGGTCGCGCACCGCTTCGGGAGAATGGTGATTCAACTTTGGTTCATCTAAACCGTCGGTAAGGATCAGAATGATTCGACGACGGTCATTGGGCCGTTGCTGAAGAAGTTGCGCTGAGGAGTAAAGCGCATCTTCAAGCGCCTTGCTGGGTCTGGAACCAGCATAGGTTGGGGCAGCGATTGGCGGTGGTCCAGTAGTCGAGACCGGATCGCTGATCAGAGGCTCCGGGATATAGGGAGCGGAGGGTTGTGCGGCGGACTGCGCAGATTTTAAGGCAGCCATAAGTTTCGTCGAGTCGCTGGTGAACTCGTCTCCCGGATAGAACAGCATGTCAAAACGGCAGACCATGACTTCGTCCTGGTCAGCGATGTCGCCGATGATGGAACGCACACTTCTAGCCATCTGCGTTCCTTCCTTCCACTTCAGGTCGTCGTCGACGAGAATTAGGAGCGAAAGAGGAAGACTTTCATCGGTGAAAGCGAGAATACTTTGTTCGACTTCGTCGTCAAATACATGGAAGTCGTCCTTGAGTAAGCCGGCGACAAGTTTGCCGCGGTCGTCTTTCACGGTGACGCTCAGAACGACGAGATTTGATTCGACCCTAATTTTCTCTCGCAATTCCCGCGTTTGCCTGGTTTCTTGCGAGAGACCGGTACAAGAGACCAGGGCCGTAATAACAAAAGTAGGGATGGTTTTCTTCCAGGTCATATATTCACCAGGGATGCGACTAGACCGTGAATATGAGACGCCGCGAAACGTGGCGAGGGTTGCGCCCGATAAACGACGAATCAGATGAGTTGGGATCAGATGGCCCTCATTTGGTTTCCAGGGGTGCAAAGGTTTTCATAGACGAGACGATAGCATCCAGCGTGTCCAGTGAATTGGCCGAAAAAGAGAGCGATAGCATCAATCCTTTGCGAACCGTGGTGTAAACACGAGCACGTCTTGTGAGTTGCCCTTCCCGCAGTTCAAATGAAGAAACAACAAAGTGGAAGTTTCCTATTGTTACATCCGATGGTTGACCGACTTCTTTTGCATTTCCTGCAATCGAGCGCGAAAACTTAACGCTCGCGTCACGATCGTTTTGCCTTCTGAACTTCTCGTGAGGATAAGTCTGAATCCCAATCGTGCGCCAATCCGCGGCGGTATCATCAGGACCGGATCGCAGCGACGATAGGAGCGTAAGTGTATTGGTTGTGCCTTGTGCGACCGCTCTCTCGCGAATGGTTCGTCTGTCGATGGCTGTGAAATCAAGCATTTGGGGCGGTGGCGTATAGCGAAATCCCAGATTTGAGTCTGTGAATTCTGACGGAGCAGGCGGAGGACCTTGGGCGAAAACGGGGGTGAACGATGTGACCAAGAGAAGGCCTAGAAGCGCTAGTTGTTTCCAAAACTCCATTCTTCAATCTCCGAGTGTGCTAGCGACAAGCAATTAAACAAGACAGCGCCAAGATTTGCTATCAAACTCCGTATAACGCCGTTACCGTCCATGTGGCACAGCGGGCCGGTTATCGAGCGGCGGTTTCCTGGCTGAAGAGGCAGAGCCACTTGTCGCCACGGTGAGTCCAGACGGAGGAGACGTAGACCAAGGAGGTAAATTCGTGGCCGTGGGAATTGCCTTTTTCGGTGGTTTTGTAGGACACGAGGCCGGTGTCTTTCGAGATGGGGACGAACATGACTACGGTTCTCCAACGGCTCTTGTGCTAAAGGTTGTTGCCCTTCGTGAGCAAGGCTTGCCGAAGGGCGCCGTACAAGTATTGGCCAGAAACGAGGCACCGCAGGCAAGCTGCCAGCGGTGTAGCATCCAGCCCGCCACCCAAATCTGTACCGAATGCGCGTGGAATGGGGAGGGGTGGCTCTGTGACGCGTGCGCCGTCGCACATGAGTGTGGCGACGAGATGTGCCTGCCGGTAGTTAACTCTCCTCGCGTTGGTGTGTGCGGGTATACGGGTTAGCCGCGCCTCTTCCCTAGATGCTCAAAATTTCGTCGCACTACACTAGCGAATGGGGCGGTCCTAAGCAACTGTCTGGGAAGTTCGGTGTCTGGCGAGTTCGGGAGGACTCCGGTCCGCAGTGGCGTAACGATTCGGAGTTCGCCTGCGTAATGCCAGTAGGGCGAGGCGTGCCAAGGGCAGTTGGGCGTTTTCAGACGCGGCGGCGCGGTGTAGACTCGCGGCAAGGTGGTATTGCAGGCTCGCGGTGAGTTGCCGCGGAGGAGTTGCTAGCGATGGGACAAACCATTCCCTTTGGACAACATATTGCCCGGCCGCCGGTCGCGACGTGGGCTAGCGGGAGCGCCTTGGCTCGCGTGGACTCGATTCCGTGGACGATATGGTGCATGGTTGCCGGGATAGTTTGCGGAATGATTGGCGGGCCCTGGGACATTTCCTGGCACATGTCGATTGGCCGGGACACGTTCTGGACTCCGGCGCACATCATGATTCAGTTGACTGGCGTGTTGGTGGGGATCGCGTGCGCGTACATGATTTTGACGGCGACGTTTGGACACGATGTGGCAAAGCAGGAAGCATCTGTAAAAATCTGGGGATTTCGCGGGCCGCTGGGGGCGTTTATTGCGGTGTGGGGCTGCATCGCGATGCTGACGTCGGCTCCGTTCGATAATTGGTGGCACAACGCTTACGGGTTGGACGTGAAGATTGTGAGCCCGCCGCATACCTTGCTGTCACTCGGATCGTTGGCGATAAAGATTGGATTAATGGCCCTGATCGCCGGGTTGATGAACCGCGCCACGGAAGCGGTGCGAACAACCTTGCGGTGGCTTCTGCTTTATGTGGGATCGGGATGCGTGGCGCAGATGGGGACGATTTTGACGGGAAGCACGTGGCCTACGGAAATGCACACGGCGGCGTGCTATCTGGCGGTGGCGATTGCCGTTCCCGTGGTGCTTATTGCGCCCGCGTGGGGATCACAGTGGCGCTGGGGCTGCACGGCAGTCGCTGGAATTTACACCGCGATCTTGCTGGCGTTTGAGTGGATACTGCCGCTGTTTCCCGCGGAGCCGAAACTTGGACCGGTCTATCAACACATTACGCATCTAGTGCCGCTGCATTTTCCGCTGCTGCTGATTGTGCCGGCGGTTCTACTCGATCTGTTATGGCGTAAGACGGACGGCTGGGGAAGATGGAAGCTGGCGCTCGTGAGCGGTCCGCTGTTTGTGCTGAGTTTTCTGGTGGCGCAGTGGCCGTTTGCGGATTTTTTGATGTCGCCCGCGGCGCGGAACAGAATTTTCGGAATGGGTTATTTTGCTTATTTTGATCCGGCGAATGTTCTCTACAATCCGTATCAATTTCAAAACATCGAGGCGTCGGGGCGCTTTTGGATTTTGTTGGGGATGGCGATTGTGTTCAGCGTGATTACGGCTCGGTTGGGGTTGGCATGGGGTGATTGGATGCGGAGGATGCGACGGTGATGCGGACACGAATGGGATGGAGAAGATTCCTGCGGCTGCGGATTGTTGCGGGGACGGTACTGATTTTAGCGGCGTCGATTTCCTTGGGCGCGCACGTGGGAAGCCCGGACGTTTATTTTGAAGGAGAGGCGGGGCCATATCACCTGTATGTGTCCGTGATCGTGCCGCAGGTGATTCCGGGGATCGCGGAGATTCAGGTGCGCAGCTCGTCGAAGGATGTCGAGAAAATTGAGATTGTGCCGATGCGGCTTACCGGAGCGGGATCGAATTTTCCGCCGACGCCCGATGTTGCGGAAAGGTCGACGGAGGATTCGCAATTTTTTACGGGGCGATTGTGGTTGATGGAGCATGGCGCGCTGAAGGTGCGCGTTACGGCGGAAGGAAGCAAGGGGAAGGGAGAGTTGGCAGTGCCCGTGCCAGCGTTTGCGCAGCGAACTTTTCCGATGGAGAAATCGCTTGGCGGACTGCTTTTCTTTTTGATGGCGTTCCTTGCCGTTGGCATGGTGTTTATCGCGGGCGCGGCGGCGCGAGAAGGGAATCTGGAGCCGGGCGAGGCACCGTCACCGTCGCGGGCGCGGCGGGCGCGAGTGGTGATGGCGATTACGGCAGTCGTGGTGGTGGGAATCATTTATCTGGGGAAGTCGTGGTGGGGAGTGGAGGCGCGGAACTACGATAGAAGCGTAAGCTATTTCAAGCCGCCGATAGCGGAGACGAGTTTGGAGAACGGGAACCGGTTGGTGATTCGGGCGAAGGGGCAGGATCCGGAGTGGTCGGAGAACGTGAAGATGGAAGAGGTGATTCCAGATCACAACCACTTGATGCATCTCTTTTTGATCAGCACGCCCGGAATGGAGCAGATGTTCCATTTGCATCCGGAGCGGCGGGACGGCGGCGTGTTTGTCGATGAATTGCCGAACGTGCCGGCGGGGCACTACGAAGTGTTTGCCGATGTAGTGGACAAAAATGGCTTCCCATGGACGCTGGTGGGGCAAGCGGATTTGCCAGCGATTAACGGGCCACAGCTGGCGGGGGACGACTCTGTTTGGTCGGGGCCGGCTTTGACTGCGATGACAGGCGGTGCGGGATCGGCTAGCGCGCCATTGGCTGATGGCGGGAAGTTGGTTTGGGAGCGGGGAAGCGGACCCTTGCTGGCGAACACAGCGTTGACCTTGAAATTCAAGATTGAAGATAAAGATGGTCAGCCGGCGAAAGATGGTGAGCCGTACATGGGAATGGCCGGGCATGCGGAGATCGTGAGTTCGGATTTGAGTGTGTTTGCGCACATTCATCCGGCGGGGTCGGTTTCGATGGCGGCGTTGGGATTGGCGAATAGTGGGGGAATGTCGGCGGTGGAAGGCGGGATGCCGAGTGGGATGATGATGTCTGCTGCGGCCCAGAAGTTGGAGCCGGAGGTGACTTTTCCTTACGGATTCCCGAAGGCGGGAGAGTACCGGATTTTTGTGCAGATCAAACGCGCGGGGCAGGTGGAGACCGGCGTGTTCGATGCGCACGTGCAGTGAAGCGCGATTTCGCTTCGAGCTAGCATCGTTGGCAAAGCGCGGCCGTGCTAGAGTCTTCCGTTCGGGTTACCCGCCGCGGTTGAAAGCAAGAATCGAGAAGGGAAGGAAGAGAATTGGCCTATCAGGATTTGCGGGAGTTTGTCCAGAAATTGGAGAAGGAAGGGGAGCTGAAGCGCATTCGCGCCGAAGTGGACCCCGTTCTGGAGATTACCGAGGTGACGCAGCGCGTGGCGCGGGATCCGAAGCGGCTGCCGGATAGCGTGGGGCCGGCGCTATTGTTTGAAAAACCGAAGGGCTCGCGCGTGCCATTGCTGGTGAACACATTTGGAAGTGTAAGGCGGATGGAGTTGGCGTTCGAAGTGGGGCGGCTGGATGAAGTTGCGGAGCGGATTCAGGGTTTTCTGAAGATGGAGACGCCGCAGGGGCTTTTCGACAAGATTAAAATGTTGCCGAAGCTAGCGGAATTAGGATCATTCTTCCCGAAGACCGTAAAGACCGGAGCGTGCAAGGAAGTGATGCATCACGCCGGCGATGTGAACCTTTTCGATTTCCCTATTTTGAAATGCTGGCCGCAGGATGGCGGGCGGTTCATTACGTTTCCTCTGGTGTTCACGAAAAACCCGGAGACAGGGAAACGAAACGTCGGCATGTACCGCATGCATGTGTACGACGAGCGGACCACGGGCATGCATTGGCAGACGCAGAAGCATGGCGCGGAGCATTTTCGTCGCGCGCGCGCGAAAAACCCGGAAGGGCGCATACCTGTGAGCGTGGCGATTGGAGCGGACCCCGGGACGGCGCTGGCGGGCATGTTGCCGATTCCACCGGACCTCGACGAAATGATGTTCGCGGGATTTTTGCGTCGAGAGCCAGTGGAAATGGTGCCCTGCGAAACGAATGACCTCGATGTGCCCGCGAATGCGGAGATTGTTCTCGAAGGCTACGTTAATTTGAATGAGATGCGCACCGAGGGTCCATTCGGCGATCACACGGGATTTTATTCGCTGGAAGGGGAGTATCCGGTTTTTCATGTGGAATGCGTGACCCACAAAAAGGATCCGATTTACCTGACGACCGTGGTTGGCCCGCCACCGCAAGAAGACTATTACATGGGGTACGCGGTGGAGCGAGTGTTTCTCCCCGTAATGAAGATGCAGTATCCGGAAATTGCGGACGTGGCTATGCCTGCGGAAGGAATCTTTCACAACTTGATGATTGTGGCGATTCGCAAGTCTTATCCGGGGCACGCGCGAAAAATCATGAACGCGATCTGGTCGCTGGGGCAAGCGATGTTTACGAAGGTGATCGTGGTCGTAGATCACGATGTGGACATTCACAACTACAGCGAAGTGGTGTGGAAAGCGCTTTGTGCCCTGGACCCCGAGCGCGACGTACAGTTTTCACTTGGCCCCGTGGACACGCTGGATCACGCGCAGCGAATGCAGGACTACGGGTCGAAGATGGGTATTGACGCAACACGCAAGTGGGCGGCGGAAGGATTTACTCGGCCTTGGCCGGATGAAATTGTAATGGATGAAGGCACGCGGGCGCGGATTGCTTCCCTCTGGAAGTCCTTTCAGCTGTAACTCTCTTCAAAGGCGCAGGCCGGGCCAGTTTCTACCACCTGGCAGGGCTGGTTCGGGATTCCAAAAGAGGGAGCAAGGCTCCCTTTCAGGGAGACGTCTCCCAGGTGTAAATTTACTGGCGCGAAAAGGCGAGTAAGCCTAAGATTGCAGTCAAAGCATTACCGTCCCCAAGTACAGGCGCCGCAAGGGAAAAAAGCACAACGGGTTGTGGTTTCGGTTTGGTGCCGCCACAATTTATGGTGCCAGAGACCCCGAATACCCTAGAACTGCCTAAGAATAGGGGTAGTTTTAAGGCAACTCCGGTAGAGATTCCCTTGACGCTCTGAGGTTTTCAATGGGATAAACCTTGCACGGGACGCACCTCGATCATTCCGCAGCGCATGCAGGGGTGCCGTTATCAGTGGTGGGGTTAGGCGTACGTTCGGGCGCCGGGGTGACGTTCTTCGTGAATGAATCGCGTGAAGTGATGAATGTGAGGCAGGCGTCGCAGTATCTGGGGATCTCTCCGGATACCCTGTACCGTTACATCACCGAGGGTGAAATTCCCGCGTTCAAGCTTGGCAATCGTTGGAAACTGCGTAAGACGATTCTTGACCGCTGGATGGAACGCAAAATGAGCCAGGCGCATGCGAGGCGCCGTTAGTTTGCCGTGTGATTTGGCGAAAGAGGCCGAGACATGTTGGGAATGGGCAAAAAATCAAGGCAGCTGGTAGGGCTGGACATCGGCTCAAGCTCGATCAAGGCAGTGGAGCTGAAGGCCACGAAGGCCGGCTACGAGCTCGTTAGCTTTGGGATGGAATCGCTGGCGCAGGATACGGTCGTGGATGGCGCGATCATGGACGCGCCGCAGGTGGCGAACGCGATCAGCAAAATTTTCGATGCGCAGCGAGTGAAGACGAAAAACGTGGCGACTTCCGTTTCGGGGCACTCCGTCATCGTCAAGCGAGTGCCGCTGCCCTTGATGACCGAAGAAGAGCTGTATGACAGGATTCCGTCGGAAGCCAGCCAGCACATCCCCTTCGATATCGCCGACGTTAACCTGAGCTATCAGTTGCTGGAATCGATGGACGCACAGATGGACGTCCTGCTGGTGGCCGTAAAGAAAGACAAGATTCTGAACCACACGAACGTCCTTGCCCAGGCGGGGAAGACACCCGTGGTGGTTGACATTGATGCGTTCGGCTTGCAGAACTGCTTCGAAATCAACTACGAGCCGGATGCCGGTCAGACGGTTGCGCTGCTCAACATCGGCGCCAGCGTCATGAACATTAACATCGTGCGCGGCGGTGTGCCGCTGTTTACGCGCGACGTAAGCGTCGGCGGCAACCAGTACACGGACGCGCTGCAGAAGGAATTGGATCTGAGCTTTGAAGACGCCGAACGATTGAAGAAGGGCGATACCCTCCCAAGTGTCACTGACGAGCAGAAACAGCAGATTCTACGCAGCGTATCGGACATTCTGACGCTGGAAATTCAAAAGACTTTTGACTTTTTCCGGGCTACCGCAAGCGGCGAAAATATCCAGCGCATCGTGGTCGCCGGCGGGACGGCGCGCGTGCCTGGGCTGGTGGACCTGCTCCGCGAAGAGTTTGCCATGCCAGTCGAAGAGCTCAATCCCTTTCGGAAAGTGCTCGTCAATCCCAGCCGACACAGTGATGACCAAATCCGCGAAATGTCTCCGCGGCTAGCCATTGCCGTGGGTCTGGCACTGAGGAGCTTTGACTAACCATGATTAGGATAAACCTTCTCGGACAAATCAGACCCAAGGCCTCGCGACGCCCCGTCGATACCGGAGCCGCATTACCCGTATTGTTTATCGGAGCCGGGTTGATTCTCGGCGTCGTCGTGCTCGGCTTCCTTTATTATTCCTGGCAACAGCAGCTGAATGCCGAGAACACCAAAATCAAGACCTTACAGGCCCAGAAAACAGAACTCGAGAATATCAAGCTGCAGGTCGAATCGTTTGACAAGCAAAAGGCGGTCCTTCAGCAGCGCGTCAACACGATCGAAGAGTTGCAGCGCGACCGCACCGGTGGCCAGGATCTGCTGGATATGGTGGCCAACACGGTTTCCAGAACGGAAAACCTGTGGCTGACAACCATGACGCGGAAAGGCACCAGCCTTTCGATTGAAGGTTCTTCGGCTTCTGTGAACGCGGTGGCGAATTTTATTACGGCTTTGAAGCGCTCGGGTTACTTCCAGAAGGTCGAAATCAAGGAAACCAAGCAGGATGACAAGAATAGCGCTGTACAGACTTTTAATTTCCAGTTGTCCGCGGAAATCACTCCGCCGCAGGCGGGTCCTGTAGCGCCGCCCCCACAGGCCAAGCCGGCGAATATACCGGCCAAGACCGCGCCAGCTCCGGCTCCCGGGAAGAAAGGGTAAGAGACCACCATGGCCAACCCATTTCGAGACATGTCGGTTTTCATCCAAGGACTGGTGGCGGTGGCCCTTGCGTTCATCATCCTTTTGCTCGGAGTTTACGTTCCGCTTTCGCCCGTAGCCCAAGAACGCGACGCGTTCGACAAAGCCGTGCTGCAGCGCTCCACATTGAACACGGAAGTCCAGCAGTTGCAGGTTTACAAGCAACGCTACGGGGAACTGAAGCAGCAGATGGATGCGCTTTCCAAGCAATTGGATACGCTGAAGACCATCGTTCCGGAAGAAAAAGAGACGGACGAGTTTATCCGCCTGATTCAGGGGGCGGCGAGTTCCTCGAACGTGACGCTTCGGCGCCTGACAGCACAAGCCATCGTGCCGCGCGAATTCCACTATGAAATGCCGTTTGAGGTACAAGCCGACGGGCCGTATTTCAACCTGATGGACTTTTTCGGACGGTTGGGGCGGCTGTCCCGCATCATCAATGTTGGCGATCTCGAATTCGATGATCCGGACAAAACCAGAGGCACGAAGTATCCCACAAGGCCTGGAACCACCGTTTCAGCAGTTTTTACGGCAACGACTTTTTTCACCAAGCCAGCTGACGTGGCACCAAACTCCCCTGCATCTGGAGCGAAGGCGCCCGCGAAACCGGCGGGGAAATAGTGAGCGGGAATAGGCGAACTATGCGTTCATCACTAACTCTCGTATTAGGGATTTTGTTGGCCGCAGCCGCGTCTGGGCTGCGAGCGCAAACCACACCACCGGCGCCTGCCGGCGCGAAGTCTGCGCCTCCGGCCGCAGGTAAACCTGCGCCACAAGCAGCGGCAAAACCCGCGACCACCAAGGTGACTAAGCCTCACAAAGCGGCCGCTAAGCCTGTCGAAACCGCGGTGAATCCAGATGAACCCAAAGAAGGCGGCGAGGAGAAGAGCTCCCGGCGCGACCCGTTTGAATCGCTGGTCATGCGTCAGCAAGCCGCGGCGCATCAGCAGGCGATTTTGCCTCCTGGCAAGGCCGGTCTTCAGGTGAGCACGCTTCGGCTAGACGGCATCGTCAAGTCGCCCAACGGCATGATCGCGGTGGTAACCAACCCACAAGCGCGAACTTATTTCCTCCGTGAAGGCGACCAGTTGTACGACGGCCGCGTGGAAAAGATTGCGATGGATGGCGTTTCGTTCCATGAACTCGGGAAAGACGCATTCGGCAAGCCCGTGGAACGCCAGGTAAATAAAAGAATTTACTCGAGTGCAGGAGACCAGCAATGAAGACCAATTGGCCCGCCTTTCGGTGCGGCTTCCTGATCCTTTCGAGCGTAGCGATGGGCGCAAGCCCCTTGCTGGCGCAGACGCAGGAGCCAGCAGGCGTGACCGCAACCTCTGCGGTGATTTCCAGCGTGGCGATAACGCAGGCGCCGGAGCGCGCCAGCGTGCGCGTGGAAGGTGCAGGACGCCTCGACGTCCGCGCATCGCGTATGCAGAATCCGGAGCGACTGGTCCTCGATTTCGCCGGTGCGCGGCTCGCCGTGGATAAGACGGTGATCCCTGGATCGTCTGAACCTGTGCGGGACGTACGGCTTGGCCAGTACCGGCCCAACGTCGCACGCGTCGTCGTGGATCTGACGGGCGCTTCGACGTATCAAATTTCGCATGACGGCCCGGCCGTGGTTGTCCTGTTTGACGCCCAGCCTGAAGCTCCAAACGCTGAAACGGCCAACCCGCAGACACTGGCCACGCAGGTGGACGCCAAGACTCGTCCCGCTTTCACGTACAACGCCGCGGCTCCTCACGCTGCCGCGCGCACGTCGAACTCCTTGCAAATTCCAGCTCCTCGCTTCGCGTTGCCTGGCGAACTGACCCAGCCCTCATTCACCCTTGCTTCCTTTAGCGGGGCGAATGAGCCAGTTCCTCCGGCCAAAGCGCAAGCGGCGGCGCAGCAAGCAGCCCAGCAGTCCAACGCAGCTGCCAATACCCTGGCAACCTCAGCAGCACAGGCCCAGGTTTCGCCTGCTCCGGCGGCAGCGGGAAGGTATACGGGAGAGCCGATCTCGGTGAACTTGAAGGACGTTGATCTTCGCGACTTCTTCCGGCTTATTCACGAGATCAGCGGTTTGAACGTGATCCTGGACCCAGCGGTGAAGGGCACCTTGACGATCGTTCTTGACGAAGTGCCGTGGGATCAGGCGCTTGACATCGTTCTGCAGAACAACGGCCTCGACAAGCAGCTCAACGGAAACGTATTGCGCATAGCAACGCGCACCACCCTTAAGACGGAAGCGGAGACGCAGCGCGACCTCGAAAAGGCGCAAGCGGAAGCCATTGCTCCTGTGACCGTAACGCGCGTTTTGAGCTATGCCAAGGCTTCCACCCTCGCGCCTATCCTGAAGAAATTCCTTAGCGCCCGCGGCGACATTCTTTTCGATGATCGCTCCAACCAGCTGATCATCCGAGACATTCCGTCGGTTATTCCGACGATTGACAATCTCTACCGCCAGCTGGACCGCAAGTCCCAACAGGTGGAAATTGAAGCTCGCGTGATTTCGGCGTCGCGTTCGTTTGCCTCGGACATCGGCACAGAACTCGGTTTTGCCGGGCAGAGCACCACTTTGCACAACCAGAACACATTTTACGGAAATCCGAGCGTTGGCGTCAGCCCAGGTCCGGTGAACTCGACACCGGTGCCCCCACTTATTTCCGCTCCTACGAACGCTTCGAGCGGCGGTCCCACGAGCGGTATCCCGCTGGCCACAAGCTTGGGCGCCGGCGTGCCCACGAGCGGCGTTGGCTATTCCTTCCGGTCGGCGAACTTCGCCCTCGACTTCTTCATCAGCATGGCGGAATCGAAAGGCGTCGGCAAGCTGCTTTCTAAGCCGCGCATCGTGACGCAAAACAACGAAAAAGCGGTGATCAAGCAGGGCGTCAAGTTGCCCATCCAGACCACCATCAACAACACCATTTCCGTGCAGTTCATCGATGCCGTGCTGCAGCTTGAAGTCACGCCGCAGATTACGGCCGAAGGCACCATTTTCATGGACGTGCTCGTGGAAAACACGCAGATCGATCAAGGTATTCCGCGCGTTCAGGGTATCCCGGCCCTCGATACCCAGTCCGCCCAGACCAAAATCCTGGTTCCGGATGGCGGCACCGTGGTGATCGGCGGCATCATCGTTTCCACGCAGAACACCAACATCCAGGATGTACCCATACTCGGCAGCCTGCCGCTGATTGGCAACCTCTTCAAGCGTACGACGATCTCGGTCCAATCGCAGGAGTTGCTGTTCTTCCTGACGCCTCGAATTATCCCGGGGTAATTCAGACTCACAACCTTTACACTGGAATCGCCAACGAGGAGACTGCGGTCTCCTCGTTTTCTTTATGAATTCACCCTTTACAGATCGCCGAAGACGACTACGCGCGTCGCTGCACGAGGCAAAGCTGCAGGCTTTGTTGATCACCCATCCGCCGAGTTGGTATTACCTGACCGGCTTTACCGGGGATTCCGGAGTTCTTATCGTCACGGAGGGTGGTGGCGCAACACTAATTACCGACGGCCGATTTACAACCCAGGCGCGCGAGGAATGCCCCTCGGTTCGTTTGGTGCTACAGAAGGGCTCCTTGATGGAGTCTGCCGGCCAATTTTTGCGGGAAGAATCCTTGCGGCGCGCTGGATATGACGCATCACGGCTGACGGTGGCGCAGCTCCGGCATCTGAAAAGGGCTTCCGGCGGCAGCACGCGTTGGATTTCCGCTGCGGGACTTGTGGAGGCTCACCGCGCGCAGAAAGATGCATCTGAGTTGGCGGTAATGCGCAAGGCGGCCATTCTGGCTGGCGATGTGCTCACCGGTGCGCTCAAACTCCTGAAGCCCGGGGTCAGGGAAAACGAAGTTGCCGCCGAAATTGAGTTCCAGATGCGCAAGGGCGGCGCCTCCGGGCCAGCCTTTGAAAGCATTGTAGCCTTCGGCCAACGTGCCGCTCTTCCGCATGCGCGTCCCACCTCCAAGCGCTTGAGGAAAAATGAGTTGGTGGTACTAGACCTGGGTGTTATACTCGGCCACTACTGCAGCGACATCACGCGAACGGTATATGTTGGACGAGCCCCCGTGCGTGTGAAAACGTGGTATAAGGCAGTCCTCGAAGCCCAGTCCGCTGCTATCTCGGCGGTGCGGGCGGGAGTTACCTGCGGGGACGTGGATGCCGCTGCCAGGCAGGTTCTGGCCGGTTACAAACTGGACCGGTATTTCACGCATAGCACGGGACACGGCTTGGGTTTGGAAGTGCATGAAGACCCGCGGCTCGCGCGTGGGCAGAAAGCGCGGCTTCTGCAGGGATTTGTGGTAACCATCGAACCAGGGGTGTACATGGCGGGGGTCGGGGGAATTCGCATCGAAGACGACGTCGCCGTTCATCCCGAGAGAACTGAAGTGCTGACCCGCATTCCGCGGGATTTCATTGAGCTCTAAAAAAGGCATGAAACGCAAACAGCCCTCGAAAGCAGCAGAAAGCTCCTCCATCGCTAGTCCCGAAGTCCAGCAAATCGAGCAACTCCTCCGCTTTATGAGTGAGCACAACCTCGAGGAGTTCGAGTACTCGCGCGGCGACCTTCGCATAAGATTGAAGAAGCCTTCGGCCAGTGCGCCGGTTTACGCGCGGCCTCAGGCGGCTCCCGAAATTATCGTTCCCGGCGCGGCCCCGGAAAGGCCCGCCACGGCGTCGCAGCCGGCGTTATCGGTGCCCGAACCGCGTGCTACGGAAGACCTGCACGTGGTGAAATCGCCGATTGTGGGGACATACTATGAAGCGCCGAGCCCCGGCGCGGAAGCTTTCGTGAAGATTGGAGCTCATGTGGAGTCCGGGCAGACCCTTTGCATAGTGGAAGCCATGAAATTGATGAACGAAATTGAATCGGACGAGAGCGGTGAACTTATTCGCATTTTTGTCGAGAATGGGCAGCCTGTCGAGTACGGCCAGCCGCTTTTCGGCATCCGTCCCAGCCGGAAGAGGTAGCCGGCGCCTTCGGCCATGTTCCAGAAAATCCTAGTAGCCAATCGCGGGGAAATCGCGCTGCGGGTCATCTGTGCCTGCAAAGAACTAGGCATTTCCACGGTCGCGGTGTACTCGGAAGCGGACCGCAATTCGCTGCACGTGCGCTTTGCGGATGAGGCGGTGTGTATTGGGCCGCCGCGGAGCAGTGAGAGTTATCTCAACATACCGCAGGTCATCAGCGCGGCGGAAATCACCAATGTGGATGCCATCCATCCTGGCTACGGGTTTCTTTCGGAAAACGCCAATTTTGCGAAGGTCTGCGAGGCCTCGGAGATTACGTTTATCGGGCCGACTCCTGAAGTGATTGAAATGATGGGCGAGAAGGACCGCGCCCGCCGGGAGATGAAGTCGCTGGGCGTGGCCACGGTTCCAGGAAGCGATGGCGTCATAGAGGGCGAGGACCAACTTGCCAAGGAGGCCAAAAAAATCGGCTTCCCGCTGATTATCAAGGCATCCGCAGGCGGTGGCGGGCGTGGTATGAGGGTGGTCCATAAGCAGGAAGAGCTTTTGAATGCTTACGAGACGGCTCGCAGCGAAGCTCAGCAGGCATTTGGCACGCCGGACGTTTATGCGGAGAAGTTCATCGAGCGGCCGCGGCACATTGAATTTCAAGTGCTGGGCGACCAGCATGGCAAGGTGCTGCATCTTGGTGAGCGCGAGTGCAGCATTCAGCGGCGTCACCAGAAGCTCGTCGAGGAGTCGCCTTCGCCCGTGATGGACGCCAAGCGGCGCAAGGATCTGGGCGCGAAAGTAGTGCGGGCGCTCGAAAAAGTTGGATATACCAACGCGGGTACCGTCGAGTTTTTGATGGATGAAGACGGCTCGATCTATTTCATTGAGATGAATGCACGCATTCAGGTCGAGCATCCCGTGACGGAACTGGTCACCGGGGTGGATTTAATCAAGGCGCAGATTCGCATCGCCGCCGGAGAGAATCTGGACGCCGCTGTCGGCGAAATGAATTTCTCGGGCCACGCGATTGAATGCCGCATCAATGCCGAAGATCCGGAAACTTTTGTGCCTTCAGCTGGACGCATCACGACGTTCCAGGCGCCTGGCGGGACAGGCGTGCGCGTGGACTCTGCGGCTTATGCCGACGCGGTGATTCCGCCGTATTACGATTCCATGATTGCCAAACTCATCGTCAAGGGCCGCGACCGTGCCGAAGCCATCGGCCGCATGAAACGCGCTCTGGAAATGTTCGTTATCGAAGGGATCAAGACGTCCATTCCTCTTCATCGCCGCATCCTTGCAGACTCGGAGTTTGCTGCGGGCCGCTTTGACACCCATTTCATCGAAAGATTGCTCGGCTCCAGCGGAAAATAAACTGGCCATGCGTCTTGTCCTACCAAGGCTGTATGTGATACTAGACGCAGCGTTGATTACTTCCTCCGAAAGAAATTGCGTTCAGAGCCTCGCCGAAGCTGGAGTCCGCCTGCTCCAGTACCGGAACAAATCTGCTCCGGCGCGGCAGCTTCTCGAATCCTCGTGTGAAATAGCATCGGTGCTGGCCCTACGCGGCGTAACGTTCTTTGTGAACGATCGTCCGGATGTGGCGTTTCTCTCGGGCGCGAGCGGTGTCCATGTCGGCCAGGAGGATTTGGATGTTGAGCAAGCGCGTAGCGTGGTAGGGAAAGAGAAGCTGGTCGGTGTTTCCACGCACAACTTGGAGCAATTCGAGCGCGCGGCGGCAAGTTCGGCGGACTATATTGCGGTTGGGCCGGTCTATTCCACTTCGTCCAAAGCCAATCCCGATCCGGTCATTGGCGTGGATTTCATCCGAAAAGTGCGTGGACTTTCGCAAAAGCCGATTGTCGCCATCGGCGGGATTACTCTGGAACGCGCAGCCGAAGTCATCGAGGCAGGTGCGGACTCCGCAGCCGTAATCAGCGGAATTCTAAGCGCTCCGGATCCAGCCGAGCGCGCAAAGCAGTACATCAAAACGCTGGAGGCCGCGAAGCACGCGGCGGCGGTTTAGGCGACCTGCGAATGGCCGATACCACGCATCCTCTCCCGCAAAGCCCAGCAAAAAATGAACCTGGATTTGTCCGCGCCATCGGCCTCTTCGACGGCACTATGATCGTGGTCGGCAGCATGATTGGCTCCGGAATTTTCATTGTAGCCGCGGACATCACCAAGCAAACCGGCTCGCCCGGCGGCTTGCTGCTCACCTGGATTCTCACGGGCGTGCTCACCATCGCGGCCGCGCTTTCCTACGGCGAACTCGCCGCCATGTTCCCTCACGCCGGCGGCCAGTACATTTATCTGCGCGAAGCGTTTTCTCCGCTCTGGGGTTTTCTTTACGGTTGGACGCTCTTTCTCGTCATCCAAACAGGCACCATCGCAGCGGTAGCCATCGGTTTCGCGCGCTTCCTCGGCGTACTTTTCCCGGCGATCTCCCCGGAAGCCTGGATCATTCATCCCATCAACCTTGGCTCGAAATACGCCATCAGCCTCAGCGCGCAGCAAGTCGTTGCTGCGCTGATGATTGTGCTGATCACTTTCTTGAACACGCTTGGCATCCGCCTGGGAAAACTTATCCAAAATGTCTTTACATCCGCAAAGACGATCGGGCTCATCGGCTTGATCTTCGTGGGAATTTTCCTGGGCCGCAATCACGCCGCCATCGCCGACAACTTCTCTCATTTCTGGACGATTCGCGGCGCGCAGCCAATAGAGCCTGGCGCAAATTTCCTGCGTAGCCTCGTTCCAACAGTCACCGCCGCCAGCGGTTTCTTCGGCCTGATCGTGGCTCTAGGTGTGGCGCAGGTCGGCTCGCTATTTTCTTCCGATGCCTGGAACAACATCGGCTTCACGGCCGCCGAAGTGAAAAATCCCAAGCGCGACGTCGCTCTTTCGATGGCCTTCGGCACCATCATCGTCATCACGCTCTATTGCCTCGCGAATCTTGCTTATCTGCTGGTTCTCCCGCTCGCGCAAATCCAGAACGCTCCGGACTCGCGCGTCGCCACAGCCGCGCTCAGCGCCGTTTTCGGGCAGGCAGGCGCGATCATCATGGCCGTCGCGATCATCATCTCCACCTTCGGCTGTAATAATGGCCTGATTCTTGCCGGTTCGCGCGTCAGCTATGCCATGGCCAAGGATGGGTTATTCTTCCAATCCACCGGCAAGCTCAACTCGCGCGGTGTACCTGGCACTGCCCTCGTCCTGCAGGGCATTTGGGTCGTAATCCTGATCCTTCTGCGTACGCGCACTTCGGCAGGAGGCTACGGCAATCTATACAACGATTTGCTCAATTACGTCGTGGCCGCAGTCCTGATTTTTTACGCGCTGACGATTGCCGGCATTTTTGTTCTGCGCGCAAAACGGCCCGATGCCGAGCGCCCCTACAAAGCCTTTGGTTATCCCATTCTGCCCGCGCTGTACATCGTCGCTGCCCTGGGAATCGTTCTCGTTCTTGTTCTTTACCAGACCCAGACGGCAGGCTGGGGCGTGGGCATCGTCCTCGCTGGCATTCCGGTCTATTGGCTGCGTTCGCTGTGGCTGGCCAAAACCGAACGCACAAATTAGAAATTTTCTTGTAGGGGCGCAGCTTGTGTGCCCCTACAATGCGTAAGTCCAAATTGGCAGGGGGTTTTGGTTTTCAAGGAACCGGGCGCACAACCCGTAAAGGAGGAGTTGCATGGGCAACCCTTTATTCGCAACAAAGCCGATCGATGTATTGATGCGCGAGGCAGGAGACACCAGCGAGCACAGCCTGAAACGCGCGCTAGGCCCGGTTAACCTGGTTACGCTGGGCATCGGCGCAATTATCGGCGCGGGGATTTTCGTTCTCACAGGATCGGCCGCCGCGCTGTACGCCGGGCCTGCCATTATGCTCTCGTACATCCTCGCCGGAGTCGGATGCGTCTTCGCAGGACTTTGCTACGCCGAATTCGCTTCGATGATTCCGATTGCTGGCTCTGCCTACACCTACGGCTACGCCACACTGGGCGAATTCATCGCGTGGATCATTGGCTGGGATTTGATTTTGGAGTACGCGTTCGGTGCTGCAACGGTAGCGAGCGGCTGGAGCAGCACCCTCGTTGCCTTCTTGCAGGATTATGGAATAAGCATCCCCCCTGAGATTTGCGATGTGCCTGGTGCGGTTTGGGTGCAGGTGGACGGGAGGTGGGCGCCTGCTTCTACAGTGATGATGCGCGTCCAAGACATGGCGGCGTTGCCGCACGCCACTTCGAAATTCAATTTGCTGGCGTTCCTGGCGATCATCGCGGTCACAACCATCCTCATAATCGGAATTAAAGAGTCGGCCAACTTCAATACGGGAATCGTTTTCGTGAAGCTGGCGGCGGTGCTGACGTTCATTGCGGTAGCCGTGCCCTTTGTGCTGAAGCATCCGGCGCTCGCACATGACAACTGGAGGGTTTTTCTGCCCCCGAACGAAGGGTCGTTCGGGTCGTTTGGCTGGTCGGGCGTGTTGCGCGGAGCCGGCGTAGTTTTCTTCGCCTACATCGGTTTCGACGCGGTTTCGACAGCGGCGCAGGAAGCCAAGAATCCGCAGAAAGACATGCCCATTGGCATTCTCGGATCGCTGATCGTTTGCACGATTCTGTATATCGTGGTGTCCGGGCTGCTGACGGCGACGGTGCACTACTCCCGGCTGAACATCGGCGCGCCGGTTTCTTTGGCGATTCGCGAGACCGGGGTGAAGTGGGGGAGTTATGTCGTGAACGCCGGTGCGCTGGCCGGGTTGAGCACGGTGATGCTGGTGATGTTGCTGGGGCAGTCACGCGTATTTTACTCCATGGCGCATGACGGGCTGCTTTGGAAATGGGCGGGGGACATCCACCCGCGTTTCCGGACCCCATGGAAGTCCACCGCGGTCGTTGGTGTGGCGGTAGCCTTTGTAGGAGCGCTGGTGCCGATCGGAAGCCTGGGGCAGATGGTGAGTATAGGAACGCTTTTGGCGTTTGTGATTGTTTGTGGCGCGGTTTGGCTGCTGCGGATCCGGAGGCCCGATCTGGCGCGGCCCTTCAAGACGCCAATGGTGCCCTTGGTTCCGATTCTTGGGATTATCGTCTCACTGGGATTGATGGCCGGGTTGAATGGCGTGACCTGGCTGCGGCTGATTATCTGGCTGCTCATCGGTTTTGTGATTTATTTCACTTACAGCGTGAAGCACAGCAAGGTGCGCGGCGCACTCAAGTAGCTTGCGCTTTTTCTGCGTCCACGAAAGCCGGTCACTCTGTCGGCGGCGCGTTTGTCCTGCGCGCTCATACGTCTTCAGGTAAAGTAGACTTTTGCATATCGCCCGATGAACGCTCTGCTTGCGAAACTCCGAAATGCCTGGCGCCGCATCTCGCGGATCGATGTTTTTGCCATCCTGCTCATTCTTGCCGGAGTCACTTGCGCGATTCTGGACCTCAGCGGTGGCTTCGCCAGCTTTCTGAAATTTTTCGCCATTCTCGCGGCGGTTTACGCGATTTTTCGCCTGGCCGGATGGTGGCGCACACGGCTCTTGTGGAGCCTTCGCAACCGCCTTATCGTCGCCTATCTATTCATCGCCGTCGTTCCGATCCTTCTCATCCTCACGCTTGTGGTTCTGGCCGGCCAAATTCTGTACTCGCAGCTCGGTGCTTACCTGCTCTATGACGACGTCCAGCGCCGCATCTACATGATGGCGGACATTACCGCGCACATCGCCGCCGCACACTCCACTTTGCCCGCGGGCGTCTCGGAAGACGAAGCCGAGCGCATCCTTGCGGCACAGTCCCAGAACGTTCACGATCAGGAACTGCCCGGACTGAAAATCGAATTCTCCAGCGACCCGTCCCTTTTGCGAAGAGTGGCGGGCGCCGCGAAGAACTCCTATGCGGGACTCGTCGAGGAAGGCGAAACGCTTTACGTGATGAGCCTGCGGGCCATGCCGCAACCAAAAGGCGTTCGCGTCGTGACGCTGCGCGTCCCCGTCACCGCGGAGTTTCTGGCTTCGATCGCCCCGGACCTCGGCGCTATTCAGCTGAACCTGACGCGGCGCTCCGAAAACGGCTCGAAGCAAGGAATTGTTTATAACTCCGGCGAATTTCAGTACGAACCGGCGGGGCGCATCCTGGCGAAAAACCGAACGTTGCATCCCGCGGCACATTGGCTCGATCCGTCCGTCACGGGCCTCTCCAAATTCGACGCGGTTTATATCGGCAAAGAAGGGAAGTTCGAGCCGGCCCGCCCGGTTCTGGTCACATTTAACGCGCGGCCCTCGCGCCTGAATGCGCGGATTTTTACGTCGCTCGGCGACCTTAGCGATTTCTACGTCGATTTCTTTATTTTGTTGGCGTTCATCTTTTTGGTCATCGAAATTGCTGCCCTTGTTACAGGTATTGTGTTGACGCGGAGAATCACCAAAGCGGTCAGCGACCTCTATGAAGCGACGCAATATGTAAAAACGGGAGATTGGACGCACCGCGTGCGCATTGAGCGCCGCGATCAGCTCGGCGTGCTTGGCCAATCGTTCAATGACATGACCGGTTCGATTAGCGGATTGCTTGAGGAGTCCAAAAAACGCCAGCGCCTCGAAAACGAGCTTGCCATCGCCAGCGAAGTGCAGAACCAGCTTTTTCCGCAAAAAGTGCCATCCGTTGCGGGAGTCCAGTTGGAAGCCATTTGCCGGGCAGCCCGCACTGTGAGCGGCGACTATTACGATTTCATCCAGCTTAGCCCAACGCATCTCGCCATCGCGCTTGCCGATATTTCCGGCAAAGGGATTTCCGCGGCGCTGTTGATGGCCAGCTTGCAAGCCGCGCTACGAAGCCAGTTGCTGGCGCCGGGCAGCGAATTAATGAGCACCGCGGAACTGGTTGCGCGGCTGAACATGCACATGGTCCGCAATACCGCCGACGACCGCTTCGCGACATTTTTCATCGCGGTCTACGATAGTGCGACGCGCACGTTGCGCTACACGAACGCGGGGCATTTGCCGGGACTGCTCATCTCCAATGGCTCCGCCAAACACCTCGACAAAGGTGGCATGGTCCTCGGCGTCATAGAGGATTACGTCTTCGAGGAAGATTCCGTGATTGTTCCTTCGAATGCGCTGCTGGTGCAATACAGCGACGGTTTGATCGAGCCGGAAAATGTCTACGGCGAAGAATTTGGCATCCGGCGTTTACAGGAAGCGGCCATTCGCGTGCAATCCGCCAGCCCGCGCCTGGTCGGCGAATCGCTGATGATTGCCGCCGAAGAGTGGGCCGGTACCCCGGAGCAGGCCGACGATATGACCGTGGTCGTTGCTCGTATGCGCTAAAGTTCGAGGAAACACGGCGGTTCGGCACGGTAGTGTGAGTTTCGCTGGTGGGCTATACTGACAATCTTTCCGCAGAATGGAGCCGAGAGCAGAATGTCGCTGGTGAATCGTGTGGCGCTGGTTACAGGAGGAAGCCGGGGAATTGGGCGCGGCATTGCCATGCGGCTGGCGCAGGAGGGCGCGCGCATCGCCATCTCCTATCGCGCAAACAAGACGGCCGCGCAACAGGCGCTGCGGATGCTTCAGGCCAGCGGCGCGGATTGCGTCGCTGTAGAAACGGATGTAACCGACGCGGCGAAGGCGGAACAATTGGTGCAGGCCGTGGCGGACCGCTATGGACGAATCGATATTTTGGTCAACAATGTAGGCGGCTTTCGCTGGGGCACGTTGGCCGAATCTTCGCTGGAAGAGTGGCAGAGTATTTTTTCGTCTAATTTGAACAGCGTCGTTTATGTGAGCCGGGCGTCACTGCCACACATGCGCAAAGGCCGCTGGGGCCGCATCGTGAATCTCGGAGCGGTAGGAGCAGAGCGCGCGTTCGGCCAGGCAAAAATCTCAGCGTACGCTGCGGCAAAGGCCGCCGTCGTGGCGCTATCGCGTTCGCTGGCGCTGGAAGAAGCAAAAAACGGAATCACCGTGAACGTCGTAAATCCTTCCAGCATCGACGAAAAAGAATTGAGCTTGAGCGAAGCACGTAAAATGCGCGATGCGCGTTTTCCCATTGGCCGCCCTCCGACTGTCGAGGATGTGGCCGCGGCCGTGGCGTTCTTCGTTTCTGACGAAGCCGAGTACGTCACCGGCCAGGTTGTAAACGTCAGCGGCGGATGGATGCTGTAATCTTGGAATGCAATGCAGACGCAAACTAATGCCCGCATAATGTTTCTGCCATGAAAGCTCTTACCGCCGCCGAGATGCGCGAGGTCGACCGGCTTACGGTCGAGCGCCACGCCATCCCTGGTCTGAAACTCATGGAAACCGCCGGCCGCAAGGCTGCCGACTGCGTTTGGGACTTTGTTGCCGGCCGCGGCGTGGCTGATACCGCTCGCGTCACCGTACTCTGCGGCAAAGGCAACAACGGCGGCGACGGTTTCGTCGTTGCGCGCCATTTGCGCGAGCGAAAACTTGCGACGCGCGTCATCCTATTCGGAAGAAAAGAGGACGTAAGCGGCGACGCCGGAACGAATCTCAAAAAATGGATTGATGCGGGCGGCGAGTTCGAAAGCGTGGACGGCGAACAAGACTGGCAACGCGTCTGGCACGATGTTTGCGAATCGTATGTCATTGTAGACGCCATGCTTGGCACGGGTTTGCGCGGAGCCGCAACGGGCACAATCGCCCAAGCGATCTCCGACCTGAACAAGCACTCGCGAAATGGCACCTCCACGTGGCCTGCTTTGCTTCTCGCCGTAGATACACCGTCAGGATTGCCGTCCGATGGCGAAACTCCATCTGGGCCGGTCCTGGTTGCTCATCGCACGTTGACCTTCACCGCTCCCAAGGTAGGCCAACTAACGGGAACCGGTTCGGAAGCGTGCGGCGCACTCCAGGTCGTCAACATCGGATCTCCCAAGGAATTGATCGAGGAAACTGGCAAAGGCTCGCTGCGCTCGTCCGGCCCCGACGAATTTTCAGGGCTTCCCCTGGTGCGCGCGGCGGATTCGCACAAAGGAACGTTTGGCCATGCGGCAATTATTGCCGGCGCGCGGGGAAAATCTGGGGCGGCGGTCCTTGCGGGATACGCCTGCTTGCGAGCGGGTGCAGGCCTGACGACGGTTGCCACGCCGGACGAAGTCCAACCCGTGGTGGCCGCGGCGTATCCGGAATTTATGACAGAACAGCTTCTGGCCACCAAGACCGGCGGCATTGCCGCTGCCAATGCTTCCTCCGGCCGCCTGTCCAAACTCCTCGAAGACAAAAATGTCGTAGCCATTGGCCCTGGTATTGGAACGCACGTCGAGACGCGAATGGCGACGCAACAGTTGCTCCGCGAGTCCCCCATTCCGATTATTCTGGACGCCGACGGTTTGAATTGCTTTGACGGGGAGGCTGCGAAACTGTACGTGCGCAAAACGGAATTTCTCGCGGTCACCCCGCATCCTGGCGAGATGGCGCGCTTGCTCGGCAAAAGCACCAAGGACGTGCAGGCCGATCGTTTAAAAGCCGCCACGGAAGCCGCCAGGAAATGGAAAGCGCACGTCATCCTGAAGGGCTATCACACGCTGCTCGCGGCCCCCGATGGCCGCGTGTTCGTCAATACTACGGGAGGCCCGAGCCTGGCCAAAGGTGGCTCGGGAGATGTGCTGACCGGCGTGCTCGCCGCGCTGACCGCGCAGTTTGGAACGGAAGATTGGCTTCGCGTCCTCGCGCTGGGAGTTTTCCTGCACGGCGTTGCTGCCGACATTCTGGCGCGCGATGGGGAGCCCTCGGGCGCTCTCGCTCATGAGGTGGCGCAGCGCATTCCTGACGCCCGCGAGTACTTGCTTAAGGAGATTCAGTTCGGTGGCTAAAGAAGTTATCACGCACTCCCCGGAAGAGACCACGAACTGGGGTAGGGAATTGGCAAAGCGGCTGGCAGCGCCCGTTCTGGTGCTTCTGACGGGCGACCTCGGCAGCGGAAAGACCACGCTGATCAAGGGCATCGTCGCGGGCCTGGGCGCCGCAAACGAAGACGAAGTCACGAGTCCCACCTTTACACTCGTCCACGTCTACGGAAATGCCGCCAGGGTTTATCACGCCGATTTATATCGCATCGAAAATTTCCACGATTTCGAGACACTAGGTCTTGAAGATGTGTTCGACAAACCAGGCGTGGTGATTCTGGAATGGTCAGAGCGCTTTCCCCTGGAGTTTCCATGGCCGCAGGTGCGCATCAGGCTGGAGCATCTGGGCGGAGACGCGCGCCGCATTTCCGTTGAATAATAATCGATCCCCCATAGCCTTCTAAGTCTCCTGTTTCTGTAGGCTTGCGAAGCACTCCTAACTATCTCGTTACCGGCGCGAGCGCTTTTGTTGCGGGGCCCGGTTTGCGCTGCTAGCGTGTTGAGAGCCCCTTCGGGTGGAGTGCATGGCGGGAGAGAATCTTACACTTGGCGTAGCGGAATCGTCCCGGATTGAACTGAAGAGCTATAACGTAACGATCCCCATGGGGTCGTTATCCATCGGCGTGGATAACATCCACCACGACGTGTTCCTTAGCTCGAAGTTTGTCCTGGCGGCGCGCGCCTATCTGTTTGATCTGATTCGCCAGAGTACCGCCGCAACCTATTTCTCCGGCATCGAGCTGCGCACCGTCGAGCGCCTGGACAACGCGTCCTTCCGCAAGCTGCTGACAGAACTCCTCCAGAGCGCTCTTACGCAGGCGAAATACCACAAAAATATCGAGATTGATCTCGTTTTGCGGCTCGGCGTGCTGAAGTTCCTTACCCAGGAGCTCACCAATCAATTCGCGAATTTAATCCAGGAAGGTAAGGAATGGATTCGGCAGCGCGGCGAATACTTCGAGCGCAGCCAGCAGGCCCACGTGATCCGGGCGCGCCTATCGGAGCTGCAATCGTCGCGGCGAAAGGTGATCCGGGACGTCGGCCAGCAAGTGGCGCAGATGGTTTCGGAAATCGAGGAAAACGTCATGTCCAAAACGCGCCGCGCGCTTTTGGGCGACGATTTTGCCCCGCTTTATGAATTGCTGAAGAACCGCATCATTTTTCTCGATGGAAATAAAGACGACGTTTACTTTCTGGAGCATTACGTCCTGCTGGGCAATTACGCGCGTGACCCGGACCGCTTCGAGGCCATGGATGCGCTCTTTCAGGAGTTTCTCTGCGAAGCGGGCCTGACCATCGGCCAGGACCCCGCGTTTACCGAGGCCAATCAGGCGCACGACGCTCTGTTTGAGCAGGCCGCGGCTATGCGCGCGGAAATCGCCAACCTCGAGCAGCAGGCCGAAGCGATACGCAAAAAACTCGAACGGGGCGAAAGCTTTTTCAACAAATTCCTGAATTCCGCCGATCCTTCGGATTTGAAGGCTTCGCTCAGCGACATCGCAATGCGCCAGAAGCATCAGGAGGTTAAGCTCGAAGAGCTGGGGCCGCAGATTGACGCCGCGAAACAGAAGCTGGATTTCTTCAACAAGGATTACAATGGCCGGCTCGGCGATTATCTGAATGATCCCGAAAACGCCAGGCGTCTTTTCGATCCAGCGGTCGCGGATACGGAAACCGCGGAACGAGCGCGTTTGCTGGGCCGGCTTGTGGACCGGCTCGAGCAGCATGACCTTCTCTATCACGTGCTCGCGGGCTATGAAATTCGCCCACTCGCGAACGAATATTGTCCCCCGGTGCACTTACAGCAACTGCGGAAAGCGCTCGTCTCGAAAGAGGAATTGAAACAAGTCGAGCAGGTTCTGAAGCACGTTCCGGCGAAGCAGCTCTCGCTGAAGCCCATCGAAGAACTCTCCCGAAAAATCCGGCGTTACTCGCGGGAGGAAATTCAGGGATTTGTGCTGCGTTTTGCCACGGACTTTCTACGGCTACGGCGCGACTTGCGCGACGCGGAACACCTCACGGCGTGCATGGAGCGGGTGCATTTAGTAGCCACGGAACAGACCAGGGAACTCTCGCGCTTGAACAACAAGCTGTATGAATGTCTGCTTCCCGAAGAGGCCAAGTCCGAGCAAGACCAGGTCGTATCACACGTGATCATCAAGGCCGATGTGCGAGGCTCGACCAAGATCACGCAGGACTTGCTCGCCAGGGGTCTGAGCCCGGCTTCGCACTTCAGCTTGAACCTGCACGAACCAGTTAAAAAATTGCTGGATCGCTTTGGCGCAAAGAAAGTTTTCATTGAGGGCGATGCCGTCATTCTCGCCATTTTTGAAACGGAATCCACTCGGCAATACGCGCGCTCTGTCGCGAAGGCCTGCATCCTCTCGCGGCAAATCCTGGCCGTTTGCAATTCCTACAACGACCACGCGGCGACCACGGATCTTCCCGCGTTGGAGCTTGGCGTAGGGGTGGCCTACCAGGGTTCCGCTCCGACGTATTGGACCGATGGCGACTCCAAGATCATGATCTCCAAAGCGCTCAACCTTTCCGACCGGCTCTCCGGCTGCGCGAAACTTGCCAAGCGCATGATGTCGGGTCAGAAATCGCTCTTCTGCGTGTATCAATTCCTGACCGCGATGGAAGGCGCGTCGGCCGAAGAGCTGGACGAATTTCTTGTGCGCTTTAATATGAATGGCATCGAGCTGAACGAAGAAGGCTTTGAAAAATTGTCTGAGGAAATTTCGCTCGACGTCGTGGAAGCAAAATTGGAAATGCCCTGGGGCAAAGAAACGGTAACGTTGCACTATGGCGAAGTGCCCATGGGCGAAACGGTGGAACTGCTGGTGCTCCGCAAGAGCCTGGCGCGCGAACTCCTTCCGGGCGGTAAGATTGGCGCCGAGTCCTCTCATCCTTACTACGAAGTCTGCACCAGCGCAAAACTCTACGACCTGGTCGCCGCGCTGATCCGCACAAAAGCCCACGCCGCCCCAATTGAAACCGTACGCGTCTGAGCCGTATACTCCCCACGGAAGCGAAAGGGGTCCGGTGACCCTCCCGGCCTTCAAAGCCGGCGATTCGGTCCTTCGCGGGTCGAATGGTGGATTCGACTCCCACACGCTTCCGCCATATCTATCTCTATCTGAACCACTTGCACCTGCACGAGGGAACTCAAGGGAACATTAAGCCCGGCTGCTTGTGCCCGTCGGCAGCAATAGCCGAACCAACTTGCTGTTCGCCGTTCGCAGCCGTTCCGCACGAAGCTCATAGGGTTGCTTTGATACTGGAGCAACTCCCATCGCATCGCGCAGTTGAAGACGATCCGCACCGAAGCGCCCCCCGGTTCCATCGTTCTTGATCCGGGAGACATCAACGTGAACTCCCCTCCATATACTCAGAGGCCCTCAAGGAAGGAAACCTCAACGAGAATCTTTGTGATTTGCCATTTTTTCTGGGGCCTGCCCACTCGGAGGCTCCCTCCAGCAGTTTCATACAGTCCGACCTCCGCATGCCCCGTTCGACTTCCCGCACGGCAAACAGCGATGGAGGCTCTTTGAACGAATCGAGCCCCATACCTATTAAGAGGCCTCGAAAAACGGAAAACATCACGCTGAAAGTTTGTTTTTTTCGGGAAGCTTGCGAAGCCACGAGGGATCCACGGTGAGGGAAACTAGGATCATCACTGAATTAGCCTTGCCGGTCCAAGACGCGTTCGATGCCATGCTCATCATGAACCGTCCCCAAGTCAGGATTTGTTTCGTGAATGATCACCGGTGAGTTGAAATTCTCGCCCACGCCGGTAAACCCATATCGCCACCACCAATATGAGCAGGCCGCCTACGAGGCTGCAGACATTATCGAACACAGGGACTAGTCGCCACTCGGAAGGCCGCACCAGAAAAGGCGCTGCAACTGGCCAGAAAAAAGGCGATAAGGTTTCGGGATAACCGCCGGTTATTGAACCCATCACGCCAATGAAAATCTCCACCAATACAATATAAACCGCATATCCCACTAGGAACGCCTTCAGCGCCCGCCCGATTCGCCTCATTGCAATTCACCCTTCATTTGTGGAACTGTCACTATCTCGCGCACGCGGGCAACCAAGAGAATGTCGCAAGTCGGTTCACGCAAGTAGGAATTTACATGATTTCACGACCTAGCGCCTAAGACTTACCAGCCAGAAGGAGGAGAACGGCAGCCGCGCCATGACAGGAGCCGGGTAGACTCCATACGTCTCAGTCAATTCGGGTGTTCGGTCTTTTCCGAGGTCTTCACATACTTGTGGCCGTCGTCACGTTCTTACCAGCCATTGTGATTCCCTCGACCTGAAGGTCTCGGTACCCATGCGACCTGGCTCGCAAAACGGTCATGGAGTCGCCGCCGGAATCGAAGATAAGTTGATAGCCGTCTGAAGTGGGTCTGAGGATATAGAAAAAAGCAGCGTGACCACCCCCGATGACGGGAACGACGAGGTCGGCTTCGGTTAACCCGCCCAAGTGGACTTCGGAGGCTCGTAATTGCTCGGCTGGCAGTTCGTCAGGACTCGCCTGCAATGCGTTGCGGAGGGCTTTGAGCGCCGCTTCGGGAACGGGGATCGGACGCTCCAACTCTGAGTCTGCACCGAAGTCGGTCTGCTCGGGAGCCGATTTTCGCTGAGTTTGTGAATGCGCGATTGCTGGGTAAAAGGAAACAGTGGTCAAGAAAACGGCTGCGCTTCTTAAAATCCAATCTTGTCTATTCATGATAGTTGTGCTCTTTGGCTGCGTTGCGTTCACTCATTTTTGTCCTACCACATGGTGACGGCGCGCTTCGAACGTAGCGAAACTATATATTTGAAAGGGATGAGGCTGGTCTAAAAGTGTCACAACGGCGCCTCTGAACGCTAGTGCTTTACCGGACGAGCGCAGAGCTCCCTGCCTCCGTTCACTACTTACCGATGTCAATTCCGGTTGAAAATTCCCCACCCCTAACCTTCATTGAAGGGCCTCCTTGGGCTCGGACGGAGTGGAGCCTAGCGCCGTCTTTTGGCGCGTTTTGGGCGGAACGGAGTCCGAGCCCAAAGAACGAGCCGCGGCGTCTGCCTCGTCTTGTCCTCGAGGCGGCACCAAGCCGGCCTTGCGGCGGTCTTTCAGCCGGTAGCTCTCGCCGCGGATGTTGATGGTCGTCGAGTGGTGTAGCAGTCGGTCCAGGATCGCTGTGGCGATGATCGAATCGCCGAAGATCGATCCCCAATCCCCGTAACTCTTGTTCGAGGTCAGGATAATGCTCCCGCGTTCGTACCGCGCGCTCACCAACTGGAAGAAAATCTGGGGGTCGAAGCTTGGGCGCCAGAAAGTGGCTACGGGCGATGCAATCGTCGTCCGCTACGCTGATGATCTGGTGGTGGGTTTCGAAAACCGAATGGAAACCGAGCGATTTCTGAACGCATTTCGGGAACGACTGGCTAAGTTCGGGCTGGAACTACATCCGGAGAAAACACGACTGATCGAGTTTGGGCGGTTCGCCACCCGAGACCGGGAGAAGCGTGGAGAAGGAAAGCCGGAGACCTTTACGTTCCTGGGTTTCACGCACTACTGCGGGAAACGCCGGAGCAACGGAGCATTTACCGTGTGGCGGAAAACGGCGAAGAAGCGCATGGCGGCGAAACTACAAGCCATTAAGGCTGAGTTGCGCCTCCGCATGCACGAGCCGGCCGCCGACGTCGGTGCATGGCTACGAAAGGTTGTCACTGGCTACTACCGCTACCATGCGATCCCGGGGAACATCGACCGGTTGAGTGTCTTCGGGCAACGCTTGCGGCGGTTGTGGTGGCTCATATTACGGCGCCGCAGTCAACGCCAAGTGGCGTGGGATCGGCTCCTCCCGATCTTCACGCGGTGGCTTCCAGCCCCACGCGTTCTGCATCCTTATCCTGTCGTGCGCTTTCTCGCCACACATCGAAGGTGGGAGCCGTATGCGTAGAAAGCGCTCGTACGGATCTGTGCGGGGGGCGATCAGCGATGCTCGTCCCTACCGCGTCCACTACATTGTTCTGTATCTATTTGCTGGCCCGATTGAACCGAATGACCTTCGGCATCGAGGGACCGTTTGGACAACCCCCACCAGGATCATGGAATCTGAGAGCCCAAGGGAGGGCTATATGGGATTCAAATTGTTCTGGCGTATCGGCAGCGTAACTGTGTTGGCCATCACTGCGTTAGTTTTCGCAGGACGTTGGTGCGGTCCTACGCTAGCCCAGACAAGGCCACCGGAATCTGAGATTCCGTCGTTTATAGGAACATGGACTGCTGTCCATGCTGGAACTCCAATCATTGTTTTACACCTGCGCTCGGAAAAGGGTCAACTTGTGGGCGACGTACAAGTGTGCGGCTATAGTGTGAGTTCGGAGGGCACGGTCGACGTCGTGACCGACCCCACGCTTTCTAAGAGTGTCCCCATTAACAACATCAAAGTCTCCGGCAGGTCGATGTCGTTCGATTGGAAAGACCCAGACGGGGATAGCGACCATTGGAGATTGCAATTGACCGGCAAAAATGATGGCCAAATAGTCTGGGCCGAGTTGCCGAGTGATGTCCGAGTCCAGCCAATAGCCGTGAGCAAAAACATTCCCAAGTCCCGATGAGCACGGGTGACCGGACAAGTTCTTTTTGGGTCGATCTATTTTTCCGGTAACCGCGTTTGAACGTAGCCGCCCAGCGGCGGACGCTTCGCGTGGGATGTCCGGAGAGGTGGTTGCCTTAGAGCTAAGATAAGTTTGGGTCACAGGAGGTCCCCGTGACCCATCTACGTAAACTGATGCTGGAAGATCTCCAGCGTCGTAATTATTCTGAAGATACCATACGCAGCTACATCTACACCGTCGAAAATTTTGCTCGACGGTTCAACTGTCCTCCGGACCGCTTGGGTCCGCGGCACATTCGTGAATATCAGGCCGAGCTGTTTCAACAAAGGAACTTGTCATCGGGCACGGTTGCGATCCGTCTGGCGAGCGCTGACTTCAGCAGGCGGTTCAATGATCGTATTCCTAACCGTCGCTGCCGCGGCCTTTCTAACTTGGTGGATATACTCAGGCACCCACCGAGAACCCAAACTGACAGAGAAAGACACCGTTGTCCTCACCGACTTCGACAACAAGACGGGGGACGCCGTCTTTGACGAAACCCTGAAGCAGGCACTCGCCGTGGAACTGGAGCAATCTCCCTTCCTGAACATTGTTTCCGACCGGAGAATCAGCGCGACCTTGCATGATGGGCCGTTCCGCAAACGAGCGCATTACGATGGACATCGGCCAGGAGCTTTGCGTGCGTACGGGTAGCAAGGCTCTGCTGGGCGGGACGATATCCCGGTTGGGCGACCATTACCTGCTGAATTTGAATGCCTTCGCTTGCAACGCGGGTGACAATCTCGCCCAAGAACAGGGCGAGGCCAAAAGCAGGGAAGATGTCCTGAAAACGTTGAGCCGCATCTCGTCCAGTCTACGCGGCAAGCTCGGAGAGTCGCTGCCCTCTGTGCAGAAGTTCAATGTTCCAATGGAGGCGACCACATCTTCACTGGAAGCCCTGAGAAACTTTAGCATGGGCATGAAAGTCTGGTACCAGGAAGGAGACGCGCCGAGCATTCCGTTTTTTAAGCAGGCCATTCAACTTGATCCGGACTTCCCCATGGCTTATGCCATGTTGTCAACTATTTACGGCAACCTCCTGCAACCGTCAGTGCAGCTGGAGTACGCGACCAAGGCGTACCAACTGCGCGACCGCGTAACCGAACGGGAAAAAATGCGCATCACGGAGTTCTATTTTCGGGCCAGGGGGGAACTGGACAAGGAGGTCGAGACCTGTGAACTGTGGATTGCTGAATATCCTCGTGACCCCGGTCCCCACGGCACGCTGGGCCAGCTCTACCACGACACAGGGCAATATGACAAAGCTCTCGCGGAATATCAGACCCTCATGCGTCTGGCGCCTAATGCCGTCTTGAGCTATTCGGGCCTGGGGGTAGGATACCTGTTCCTGAACCGGCTGGATGAAGCGAAGGTCGTGTTCGATCATGCACTCCGACGCGGCTTGGATAGCGGGAATCTGCACCAGCAGATATACGCGCTCGCCTTTCTGCGGGGAGATGCCGCGCAGATGGGGCAGCAGGTCGCTTGGGATGCTGGTAAGCCGGGAATTGAAGACATACTGTTGTCGATGCAGTCGGATACGGAAGCTTATTTCGGACGGATGACGAGGGCGCGGGACTACTCGCGACGAGCGCTGGACTCCGCGGTTCGCAGCGACTCTAAAGAAAAAGCGGCATTGTGGCAGGTCAATGCCGCGCTTCGAGAGGCCGAGTTGGGCAACGGTGGGGCAGCACGGCGAGAAGTCGCGAAGGCTTTGGCACTGTCGCCCGGCAGGGACGTTGAGGTGATCGCAGCACTCGCTCTAGCTCGCGCTGGCGATGCTTCCCGCGCTGAAGCGTTGTGTAAGGAAATGGAGAAGACCTATCCAACCAATAACCTAATGAAGCTCTACTGGTTGCCGAGCCTAAAAGCTGCCATCGATATCAGCAACAACAAGCCTTCCCGCGCCCTCCTGGGGCTCGAGCCGACAGCCACCTACGAACTGGGCCTCGCCGATGGATACATCAACTATTTGTACCCAGCCTACCTGCGCGGCCAAGCCTATCTACTTACTCACAATGGCACTGCCGCAGCCACCGAGTTCCAGAAGCTGCTCGACCACCAGGGCATTGTGCAAAATTTCGTGACAGGATCGCTGGCTCATCTTCAAATGGGCCGCGCCTACGCCCTTTTGGGCGACACCGCGAGAGCAAAACCTGCGTATCAAACCTTCCTCAATCTCTGGAAAGACGCCGATCCCGACGTCCCCATTCTCAAGCAAGCGAAAGCAGAGTTCGCCAAGCTGTAATAGTGCCGTGGATGTTGCTTCTCTAATGGGCCGCGTTAACTGACGGCTGCACTATCCGTGCGGACCGGTGCTATTGGGCGCCTATCCGGGGACATCCGGAAACAATCCACGTATCAAACCGTCCAAATCGGAAGGCTGGCAGTTAGCACCCACCTGGACGGTGAGGATTTGGCTTCAGGGACGCATTGCGCAACCTCTTGATCAAGCCGACCATGCGCAAGCGATCCGTTTCCAGTATCCTTGTGAGGCTCAATCCGATTCCACGCCCGGTTTGGCTGTGTTTCACGACAGCCTCACCAGCGATCTTTCCATCAGGGACCAAAAAATACACCTCCACCGTTGCTCCGAAAGGCCTGGGACTTGCACATTCAACAAACAGACCTCCTGGACTGATGTTTTGCACTGTGGAAACCATTTCACGACCACTGCAGCACCAGAGGATCCAGACCCCATCCGATATTTCTAGACGAGATTCACAGCGTCTCGACGTTTTAGCCACTGTTTTCAACATAAGGACTCTCCCAGATCGATCTTTCGGACCTCGCTCCAGCTTCGGATCCTGATCCATCCGAAGAGGTACATACCCACGTAGTTGCTTTCCAGTCCGGGGATCTATTCCCCCACTAAGTAAGGCGGGAAAATGACGGAAAAACTGTCATGCTAGGGCATAACTCCTTCCGCCGCGCGTCGACGTGAACTTCTCCCGACCCGCTACCTGCACGTGGTCTTCACCCCCCCCAGCCGCTTGGCGCCACTGGCTCTGCAGAACAAGAAGATCCTCTACGATCTCCTGTTCCGCACCAGTGCCGACACCCTTCTGGAAGTCGCTCGCGATCTGAGACACCTCGGCGCTGAGATTGGCTTCTTCAGCGTGCTGCACACCTGGAGCCAACAACTCAAACTTCATCCCCACCGTCATTGTGTCGTTCCTGCCGGCGGTCTCTCCCTCGATCACACCCGCTGGATTCGCTCACGAGACAACTACTTTCTTCCCAAGAAAGTGCTGCAGAAAGTTTTTCGCGGCAAGTTCGTCGACGTTCTCGAGCAGGCTTTCCAGAATGGCCAGCTCCGCTGCGCGGGAGATCTGAAGCTTCTTGCGCAACCCAAAATCTCTGCTGCCTGACTGCGACCCCTGTACCGGCACGACTCGGTGGTCTATTTGAAACGTCTCTTCGGTGACCCGGAGTATGTGCTGCAATACCTGGGCCGCTACACCCATCGCGTGGCCATCTCCAACCATCGCCTGGTCTCCTTCGCCGATGGCCAAGTTACCTTTCGCTGGCGTGATTCCGCTGACCACGACAAACAGAAGCCGCTGCCTCTATCGGTCGACGAGTTTCTGTGTCGCTTCCTGCTGCACATCCTTCCGCAAGGCTTCGTGCGCATCCAGAATTTCGGCTTTCTGGCCAACCGGCGGCGCAAAACGCTCCTGCCGCTTTGCTTTCACTTGTTGGGTTCAGCCCAAGAATCGCAAGCTGAACAACACCTTGCTTCCACGGAAGACGCGCACGGTCCTTGGCGCTGTTCCAGGTGTGGTGGCCCCATGAAGGTCGTCGAACGGCTGACGGCGGCCGAAATCCAACTCCGCTCTCCGCCGCTGGTCACCGCCGCAGCATGAACTCACTCTCTGCAATTCGAGTTCCTCGCGTGCCTCGGCACGGTCCGTACCTCTCCGCCTTCTCACCGAACAGATCTCTTCGTTCAGCGTCTTCCGTCACGCTTTTCAAGATACTTTGTTGCCGCAGCCAACAGATTGCCCCATCGTGTCAGGTGTTGCGCTCTGTGGCACAGTCTCCGCGCACTCCAACACCGTTCCTTCCCACCATTGAATTTGCATAGGGCCCGCGTCCGCCGCAACCACGGCCGGCTACGTCCAAGCGGCTTTACCGGACGCGCGCAGAGATCCTTGCCTCCGTGTACTTCTCGCTGAGCGCCACAACTCATCAATGCTTATGTGGGTTTTACCGATATAGTTCATATATCTAGACTCTAACAACATTTAACTACTTGTATAGATAAACGGTTCCTTCGACAACAACCGAGATACACCTCCCTCAGGCAGAACGGCCTGTTCAAAAGTGAACAGCGCACACTTTCGGCGGTCTTTTAATGTTTCCAAAGTACGGCGAGATTGAGAGATACAGGCCTGATTTTCATGGCTGGGGAGCCGGACTGTATTTCTCATCCCGCCGTTTGGTTCTTCCCGATGAGCAAGGTGTCTCATGTCAGAACTCGAAGACGTTCTTGCTTATGAGAAGTGGCACAAGCCCTACGCTGCAGCTCTGATCGAAGTCGATCCGACCAGATCAAGACCGCCGATCGTGCTAGCGGAACGTGCGATCATTGCCCGTTATATGGAGTTATGTATCTCTCGGGGTTCAGAGTGCGAGTATCGAGACCTCTGGCGAGCCGTAATGTGTTGTGAGAACGGAAGGGAATCAACGGCAGTCAGTTGCTCCAGCAGTGGGCGGGTGATATCGTCTCGGGATGAAACTCTTAACTCCTGTGCCCCACTAAAGACGAACGCCTTTTCTTCGCCGCGTCGTACGGAAGCTAGCATGGAGAATAGTGGGCTTAATCCGATGAAGCCAGCACTCTATATTGTGGCGACCGGATGCCAAGCATGTGATTCGCCGCGTCAATAGAACGGACCACGAAGATATTTGGCCGTGCTACCTCGCTCACTTCGACGAATGTTCGCGACATTCGAAAAGCATGGTCCTCGGGAGCTACGATCAGCCGCAGCATTTCGCGAGGCAAAACGGGGTTCGTTCGTGCAAGTTGTGTTAGGGAATCTTCCGACACGCCGAAGGATGTGGCTCCCGTGAAATCAATGATGCCGCCCCTCAGGTCTAGCCCGACTAAAATCCCGTTTACAATCCGAAGGCTTTCGCGGAACGAAGCGTCCGTGACTTCGCCAGTCAGAGACCAACGAGCGGTCTTCTGCTCATCATCAACCTCAAACGAAAAGCCCATTTGTTGATTATAAACAAGAATGCTGGAGGCGACTCCGGCAAGAACAAGGACCTGTGTTGGTTCAGGCCTGAGAACCACGGACCGTTTTCGTCGCTCTGGGGTCAATATGAGCCGCTCATATGTGTGTGCAAGATTGAACAGATTGCCGAGAACGGATTCTCGTAGACTCGCACCGTTCGGTACTACGCATAGCTCCAGTGTCAACTCGATCGTCTATCTCTTTTTTATGCTTATTTGCGAAGCCATGCGCAAAGGAAGGAAAATATGTCTATTCAAGTCGCTTGGGATGATTTTCCACAGGCTGTTCACTACCACATTCTATGGTCCAACGATAATCTGGATTGGGAGTGCTTCCCCAACCTTTCTGCCGCTGAACTGGCCGCTACAAGGCTCGTACAGCCGGGAGAGCAATACGATATCCAGAAGAAAGGCCAAGACTGCCCCCGCTGTGCCAAATTCATGGCCCTCAGGGCGGGACGCCAAAAGGAGCCGCTCAAAAGTAAAATGCTGACTCCCTCCGTCTAAACCATAACTGCCGCCAGGGATAAACCCATGAAACGTACGGGCGCACTAGGCACCTTTTGCGCTTCCTCCGCAAGATAGCGGATTTATCTGGACCCTCGCTCGGCGGCTTTCCGGCTATAGAATCGGTCGTAACAACGCGTACAACGATACGGCCGGACTTGCACCACCGGCAGAAGGAAGCGTTCCATCACACCCCGCGGACGGGACCGCCAGAAGTGATGGTTGCCACAAGACGGGCAGCATGTGGCGTGAGTGTGGATCCGAGTTATCGGAAGCTGAGCTGGCGTGGGCAATTTAAATCCCCCATGAAACCGTTTCCAGTGACCTATGTTTTAAACAATGGCAAACAGTTGGTCCATACAGTGCTTCTTGTAGGACAAGTGATGGGAAAAGCGCAGGCAAATGCAGGCTGCATGGCGTGCTTAGATTTGGCCCATGAGCAATAAAATCACCAAGATCAGGACAACCAAGCCAAGCCCGCCGCTGGGGTAGTATCCCCAGCTCTTGCTGTGGGGCCATGTTGGCAGTGCGCCCAAAGCCATCAAAAGCAAAACGACAACGAGAATGGTTAGCATGATGTTTTCGCCCGCTGTCTGAAATTCAGCACCATCCAAGGCACCTTGCTGAATGCGGCGGGGGCTCACCCTCCGAACACCATTAGAATTCCAGACCGCTCTGCGAACAATTGAGGTAATCGTGTATCGAGCCGAGTGTTTTCGTGTATCCACTACGGCGATGTAACGTCGTTTTGTAGTAAAGTTAGGGTCTATGATATGCAACGTTCAGCAAAGCCGGCGATTCGGGCGATGTTCCGTTCTGTTGATACCTTTCCTTTGCACGGTGATGCTGGCGCTGCTTGGTTCTGGCCTCGCCTCTACGGCCCGCGCCGATACGCTTTCTGGGACGGTAAAGGATTCATCTGGTGGAGTTGTTGCCGGCGCGCGCGTGGAAATTAGCGGGGGAGCCGCGGCGCCGCTCGTTGTGGTCACGACGGATCAAACCGGAAAGTTCAGCGCCCCTAATCTGCCCGCGGGAAAATATTCCATCAAGGTTTCGAAAGACGGTTTCGACAACTTTGAAACCACAGTGGAGTTCAGCGGAACCGCAGACATCGCCATCAGTTTGAAGATTGCCACGCAGCAAACCAGCGTCACCGTCACCGACAAGAGCTTGGCATACGCAAACTCGGATCCCGCTTACCGCCAATTGCGGGACATCGGCCTCGGCGACTCGTATCGCGTGGAAAACTACACGATGACCCTGGATGTCGGCCGCTTCGTGTTTAAATCGGGCACGATCACTCTGCTCGCGCCTGTCAACAATACTGTGATTGGCGCTATTTTTGTTGGCCAGGGACACTTCACGCTTAAGCCCCCTCCCGGAATTGACACGGCGGAGATGACTCGGCGTTCAGGTGGGCCAACCGCCGAGGAAGATTTTTCGGACGTGGTGTTTCGATTCACGGGCCAGCTCTACCCACGAGTCCAGGCTGCTTTTGGCGCGAAGACGGAAACGCCGGCCGAAGCGGACGCCGTTTTGCGGCACTGGAAAGACAAACTCCGCCACCGCAATGAAATCCCGGAAGGCTTCACGGAAGCGATCTTGCAGGGCGAAACGATCGACAACGTGGACGCGGACATGCTCGCCGCTGTCTACAATCCCGGCCATCCTTTGTTCATTAACGCCTACATGCATGGAGCGCAGCACAAGGACGTACGCTTTTTTATCCGCACGCGTGTCGGGGCCTTGCAGCAACTGGATTCGCCGGAGGAAGTTGCCCTCATCAACATGGACGGCGGCGGGATGAACGATGGCGTCTGGTACTCCGATCATTTGCTTTCCGAGATCAAGGCGGGCACCGCCAACTCTCGCGAGGACAGGCGGCTTTTTGCAACGAAGCGCTACAACATTGAGACGGTTATCGCGAAGAACGACCACCTCTTCAGCCGCGCGACGATTACTCTGGAACCGCTCATCGCCGGCGAACGCGTTATCAAATTCGGACTTCTGCCCAACCTTCGTGTCACGCGCGTCACCGACCAGAACGGCCGCGATGTCCATTTCATCCAGGAAAATCGAAAAGGGGACGGATCGTTCTACGCCGTGCTCGACGAGGCTCCGCCGCTGGGGCAAGACCATTCGATCATTGTGGAGTACCAGGGCGACAAGGTCCTCTACAACGCAGGAAACGGGAGCTTTTATGTAGGCGCGCGGGAGTCATGGTATCCGAACGTCAATGGTTTCGGAGAAAAAGTCCTGTATGACCTCACCTTTAAGGTCCCGCATGCCGACACCGTGATTAGCGTCGGCAAGCTGGTCGGGCAAACAACCGAGGAAGGTTTCGCGGTTACGCACTGGGTGACGCCAGTGCCGGTGGCTACCGCGGGCTTCAATATTGGCGAGTACAAAAAGATGGATTTTCCCGACACCATCACGCACTACGAAATTTCCGGGTACTACTTGACGGAATTGCCGGATAGCTTGAAGCCGTATGAACACAGTGCGTTCCTCGCTTCCATGGCCCCCTCCGCGATGACCAAGTACGCGCTGGACCAGGCGCGCGCCCAGATGCAGGTGTGTACCCTGTATTTTGGCAAAGGCCCCTACGAGAATGTCTACATAACCGAACAACCAAACTTCAATTTCGGACAATCGTGGCCGAATTTGGTGTACTTGCCGATTTCGGCGTACATCGACTCGACGCAAAGATGGATGCTGTTCGGCGGAATCGATGCGAAGTTCGACGGCTTCGTGCAGGAAGTGACGCCGCACGAGGTCGCGCATCAGTGGTTCGGGCACGCCGTGGGATGGGCTTCTTATCATGACCAATGGCTCTCGGAAGGGTTCGCCGAATTTGCCGCGGGATTGTTCCTGCAGCAGGCCATGCCGGGAAACTGGCGAAAAGACTACCTCGATTTCTGGGAACGGCAGCGAAAGCGCATCCTCGAAAAAAATAATTACGGCATTTCTCCAAACGACGCCGGCCCGCTGTGGCTGGGTTTGCGGTTGATTTCGCCTAAGTCCCCACGGGCATACCAGGGCGTGACCTATTCCAAGGGCGCGTATGTGCTGCTGATGCTGCGCTCCCTGATGTGGGACGACGCCGCGACGTCCGGTAACCGCGATCAGGTTTTCATGGACATGATGCACGATTTTATGGACAGCCATCGGAACGCCCCGGCTTCGACCGAATCGTTCAAGGCTATCGTGGAAAAACATTTAACCAAGCAGATAGACATTCAGAAGGGACGCATGGACTGGTTTTTCAACGAGTGGGTGTACGGAACACAGGTTCCGCGGTATAGCTTCAAATACGACATGAAGCCGGCCGAAGAAGGAAAAATCAAAGTGCATGCAGAGGTTACGCAAAGCGAAGTGGATGAGCACTTCGTGATGTTCGTACCGATGTTCGCCGATTATGGCAATGGAATGACCCGCATCGGCCAGGCTGAGGTCATTGGCAATTCCACGAGGACGATGGACTTTACTCTGGATAAGCAACCGAAGAAGATCGCACTGAACGCCTACAAGGATGTCTTGGAGCGTTGACGGCTATTGGACTGGAGCGCTTGCCGCAGTGCAGCCTGCGCCGGATGAGTCGAAGCGAATGACGCCCACTTGATCGGTGCAGAACATCCGCTGCCCCGAACTTCCCACCACGAGAGGCGTTGCCGTCAGCGTGTAGGCGACGGACGGCGTCGCGCCGTCTCCTGTCCAGGTGAAGAAGTAGCCGCTCTTGGTTCCCTGCGAGAGCGTATCATCCAGAAGGCACGCCGTGGTGGTGCTGGCAGAGCACGGATTTGCGCCGCCCATGTTGCTCATAGCAGTGGGAAAGCCAACGTCCACGTAGGTTGAAGAATAACTGACCGCCGCTGTGTTGATCATGCGCACGGAGCCAACCGCGGAAGCTTCATTGGCTTGCATGCGCGACCTGAGATAGTTGGGGATTGCGATGGCAGAAATTATCAGGATTATGGCGACGACGATGAGCAACTCGATCAGCGAGAAACCGGTCTCTTTTTTCATGAATGTCCCCAACAACGCTCTTTGCGGCTGGCCACGCTGCGAAAGTCGCTTTCGCGTCCCCTCAGACCCGCAAACTGTAACATTACGTGGAGTTTAACCTCAAGTGAATTTTCCGATTTTCCTGAGAAAGCTGGATTCGGACCAACGACAGGTTAGAATCAAGTTCGGATAGAAAGGGTGCATCGGATGGCGATTCGGACGATTTTACAACTGGGCGACCCCGGCCTCCGGGAAATTGCGCGGCCGGTCGAGGATCCCGGCGCTCCGGAGGTTCGCGAAGTCGTTGCGGATCTTGCCGACACTCTGGCTCACTGGAGAAGAACCACCGGTTATGGCCGGGCCATTGCCGCTCCCCAAATTGGAGTGAATCTCCGCGTCATATTTTTGCAATTGCCCGGGGCTACGCCCTGGCCGTTTGTGAATCCGGAGATTATCGAGCGCAGCACCGATAAAATGGTCGTCTGGGATGCCTGCCTGAGCTTTCTCTCTATTTTCATGCAGGTGGAAAGGCACCGCGAGATTGCTGCACGCTACCAGGATTTGCACGGCGACTGGCACACCGTCCGTGCCGGCGAAGAACGCGATCTCTCGGAGCTATTGCAGCACGAGATCGATCATCTCGATGGTATTCTTGCCGTCGACCGCATCACCGACATTCGCACCTTATGCACGCGAGAAGAGTTCGAGAAACGCTATCGGTCGCAGAGTCCTTACGCGACAGCCACAGCGGATGGTAGGGCGGCGCACTAGGGCCCGGGAGGGCCCAGCAGGGTGGAGACGCGGAACGAGATTTTTAAATGAGTACGACATTCCACACCACCATGAAGAGTCCTATCGGCCCATTGCTCCTGGCCGGGGACGAGAACGGTCTTCGCCTCGTGCACTTCGCAAGCGGCAGACGGCCAAAATCGCCACAGCGCGATTGGGTTGAGGACAAGGCCCCGTTCAATGAAGTAATTCGGCAGTTGCAAGCCTATTTCGAAGGAAAGCGGAAAGAGTTCGACCTGCCATTCGTCCTGGATGGCACGGAATTTCAGATGCTCGTCTGGCGCAATCTGCAAAAGATTCCTTACGGCGAAACGGTGAGCTATGGACAACTAGCAAAGCGCATCGGGAAACCGGAAGCGTCTCGCGCGGTCGGCCTCGCGAACGGCTCCAATCCCATTCCCATCATCATTCCGTGCCATCGCGTCATCGGCAGCAACGGCGACTTAACGGGATTTGGCGGCGGCATCCCGCTCAAGAAGAAACTGCTCGCACTGGAAAGCAATCAATTAAGCTTGCTGTGAAAAGACACTCTGAAAAGACTACTCTGTGACAGGTCGGCTCTACCCAGCGTCAGATCGATTCGCTTTATTCCCAACCGAATTCAGTAGCGCCAGCTCGTCAGATCCGCGCCTGCCGGAGCCGTGGTCTGAATGCGCTCTAATATCTTTGGCAGATACTGCGTGTTGTAATGCAGCCTCGAAAGATAATTGGGCAGGGTGGGATCGCCGTTCCAGCAATGCTCTGCGCGGTCGCCATATTTCACTTCGCCCTCGTAGGGCGGGTTCGTCGCGCTTTTCAGAAAATCCTCCGCCAGATAGACCGCGTCGTTCAGAAAATAATTGTCTGCGCTTCCACAGTAAATATGAAGTTTGCCTCGCAGGTTTAGCCCAAGCGTAGGCCAGTCCCGTTGCAGGATGGCGGTCAGGTCGTAGTGTTCCTTCCAGTAAGCGGCAACGGCGTGATCAATCTCTCCAGTCTCTTTGTTGAAGATGGGAACAGGGTAGCCGTCAGACCCCGTTGGGGAATACACGGCTTGCCAGATATCAAACTGTTCTCCCGAGCGTGAGTGCGAGCCGAGGGCTAGCTCATATTGATTGTTCGCTTCGATGGAAATGAGAGTCTGGCCGAGGTAGTTGCGCATTCCTGGCTGCGCGATGCGCGTGTGTGGTCCTTCGTGATAGAACGCGTTCTTCTGGTTGTAAAGGTCCACGTGCGTGTATGCATGAAAATCAATCGGGTCCGGGCATGCGATAAACGCGCCGTTATAGTGGTCGGGATAAAACATCTGGACGGCGATGGATTCCCATCCGCCGGTGGACCCGCCGTACAGAAAGCGCGCCCATCCCTGTCCGATTCCGCGAAACGCCTTCTCGATGGCAGGAATCAACTCCGTTTCGATCGCGTCTCCATAAGGGCCTAGATTCGCGGAGTTTACGGCATAGGAATCATCATAGTAAGGATTCGCATGCTGGAGTTTGACCACCAGGTAGCGCGGGAAGTTCGGCGCCGTCCACTGCTTGTAGAATTTGTACGCTTCTTCCTGCTGGATGCGGTTGTAGCCGGAAATGTGGAAGCGCTCGCTATAGTCCGGCTTAAGGCTCAGATCGGGTGGTTCTGTGCGAAAGCCCTCGAAGTCCTCGACAAAATGATCTTCGAAAATCATCACCGGAAAATGCGCCTGCGGATGCTCGTCAAAACCATCCGGAACGAGGACGGCAGCGCCGATGTACATCGGCCGGCCCCAGAATTTTGTCAGCAGTGCTGATTGAATCCGAATGTGCCGGATAAATTTCGTGTCTTTCGGTGCTCCGATGGCAGGAATTTCCTGGTCGAGGACAACGCGGATCGGCGCGGCTCCCGCGGCTAGGACAATTTTCTGCGGCGTGCTGTAGAGATTGCCCGGCGCAAGGTTCCAGTGCTGACCTTCGCCGCGGTCCATCGGGAGTTTCACTGTGTGGCCATCGGCGCGATGAAATGTTTCGTAGCGGTGCAGCACCGCTTGCACGTAATATTCGCCGGGGGGCACGTCCCGAAGATGCCGGACTGGATAGCCGAAAAATGCATCGTCTGCGACGGTTAGGCCAGCGGCGTTGGCTTGAGCGGGTTGCATGTCCTCCACATCGAAGCCGAAGACCATTTGGGTCTTCTCGGAAAGATTGATCTGCATCCGCGGCTCCGCCGAGGGATCGGTCGAAAGCAACAGCAACAAGCGTCCATCGAGAGCCGTCCCGGACGGCGCCTTGGGAAATGTAAAAACGAAATGCACTTTTTGGTCTTATACAGCCGCGGCGTGCAGCTGGCTGACGGCAACCAGGAAGGCAAACATAAAAATGATCGCGGTGCCGACCAAAAGACGAGCGCCGTCCTTGGGAGTTGAAATGAACATTTTGTGATCCTCGACGATAATGGTTTGAAACGGCAGCAAGGATACAGCTTCCAAGCTGCTATCGTTCATAGTATTTTGCGGCGCTCGAAAACCAAGAGGGAGTCAGATGGCGAAACCGAACAAGGTGAAGTGGGGAGTGCTCAGCACCGCGGGAATTGGCGTTAAGAAAACGATTCCGGGCATGCAGCAGGGCGAATGGAGCGAAATTGTCGCCATTGCGTCGCGCGACGGCAAGAAAGCCGAGAGTGTCGCTCGCAAGTTACGCATTCCCAAGGCGTATTGGTCTTACGAGGAGCTTTTGGCCGACCCGGAAATCGAGGCCATCTACAATCCACTGCCGAATCACCTCCATGTGCCGTGGTCCATCAAAGCCGCGGAAGCAGGCAAGCACGTCCTCTGCGAAAAACCCATTGGCCTTTCGGTCGCGGACGCAAAAACGCTACTCGATGCGCGCGATCGCACGGGTGTGAAAATCGGCGAAGCCTTCATGATACGCACGCACCCGCAGTGGCTGCGCACGCGCGAGCTGATTCGCAGCGGCCGCATCGGCGATCTGCGCTCCATCGCGGGTTTCTTCAGCTACTTCAACCGCGATGCCGGAAACATTCGCAATGTTTTGGATTGGGGCGGCGGCGGGCTCATGGATATCGGTTGTTATCCCGTCAACACGTCGCGCTTTATCTTCGGCGAAGAACCTTCGCGTGTGATTGGCCTCGTGGAAAGGGATCCGGAATTCAAGACGGACCGGCTGGTTTCGGCAATCCTCGATTTTCCCTCGGGCCAGGCCATTTTCACATGCAGCATGCAACTCGTCCCGTACCAGCGCATGCAATTCCTCGGCACGAAAGGACGCATCGAAATCGAAATTCCCTTTAACGCGCCAAACGACCGCCCCTGCCGCATCCACATCGACGATGGGGGCGATATCTTCGGCAGCGGCATCACCACGGAGAGCATGACGGCGTGCGATCAGTACATGCTTCAAGGGGACGCATTCTCGCGCGCCATTCGCGGCCACGGAGATGTGCCCGTGCCTCTGGAAGACGCCATACAAAATATGTCGGTAATCGAAGCGATCTTCCGTTCCGCCGAAACCGGCCGCTGGGAGCGCGTGTAGCGGCGGGTTTATCCGGCCGTTCTCTTCGTTTTGCTTTTGATTTTGGGGTATGTCTTTTGTTTTTTGATTTTGTTTTTGCTTTTGCTTTCGTTTCTGGTTTGCGTCTGATTTTATTTTTAACTCCCGCACTTGCTTCTACTTTTGCAAATCGCCTGCGTCCGCAAAAGCCTGCCAGCATAAAGCCGGCGTTACGCAGACGGTGCCACGGGTAAATTGCGCGGCGCCCATTTCACCTGTACCACCGGCCCCACAACAAACGCGAAGCAAACCGCCCCACCCAGTAAAACACCTGCCGCCACAGCGAACGCCCAAAAGAAATGCCCGGTGCGGTCCACGACGTAACCCGTCAACGCGGGAGAAATCAGTCCGGCAAAATTCCCGACAAAGTTTTGTACGCCCGTCCATTTTCCTGCCACGCGCGGCCCCGCGAGCGTTTGCGTAATCGCCCAGATATTGGAATTGGACATCCCCGCGCCCACGCAAGCCGCGAAAAGGAAAGTCGTCGCAAGCAGGGAATTGGAGCCCAAGAACACGACGGCCAGGCACGAGAATGAGCTGACCAACAGACCCACGACGGTGAATGTCTTACGCACCCGCGTCGGGGTTCCTCCTGCCGCGATCCACGCGTCGGAAATCCAGCCCGAAATGACCGACGCAACCGCCAGCGCCAAATAAGCCAGCCCGCCGATTGTCCCCATTTTCTGCATGGAAAAATTGCGCTCGTGAATCAGGTAAAAGGGCAGCCACGTCAGCATGAAATAAGAGAGATAGTTGTAGGAGAAGAGCCCGCCAAATGTTCCCCACGCAGACTGCTGTTCCAGGATGTCCCAAACTCCGGCACCCTGTGCTCGCGACGCGGAAGAATCCCCAGATCCGCCGCTTTGCGAGCCCTGGCGCGGCATCCACTGAATCCAGGGAATCAGCCACAACAGGCTAAGCATCCCGAGCGCGATGAAAAACGATCGCCATCCGTATCGCCCCATGAGCATCGCACCCAGGAAAATCCCAAACGCAGGCCCGGCAGCAATTCCAGACATGATGAACGCGTTGGCGCGCCCACGCAGGACCTCGGGGCAACACCTCGCCAGGATTTTGCAGTACGAAGGAAACGCCACCGACTCGCCCACGCCGAGAATGAGCCGCAGCGCAAGCAGCATTCCGAATCCGTGCACAAACCCCGTCGCCGCGGTGGACATCGTCCAAACAAAAAATCCCCCCGCCAGGATCCAGTTCACATTAAAACGGTCCACCAACCACCCGGATAGAATCTGGAACCACGTATAGGTCCAGAAAAATGCCGAAAGCAAAATACCCAGTTGTTTTGGGGAAAGGTGCAGTTCGTCCACGAGCTGAGGAACTGCAATCGAAAGATTGCCCCGGTCGATGTAATTAATGAAAACGGAAATCGCCAGCAGGGCGACGACCGCGTAAAGCAATTTGTCGCGAGCTGCCTCATTCGGCGTGACTTGAACCGTGCTTGCCAATCCCGGCATTTTCCAGAGTCTCCAGTCGCGCCATTCTTCAGGGGCGTGCGACGTCGGCCGCAAATGCGGGCGCTAGTCTGCTCTTAGTTCGCGTTGGAGACAATGAATTTAGTGAATTGTTCGGGCGGCTGAAGGATACAAGAGGCGGGTGAGAATCAGCGCTGCCGCATGCCCGAAAAGAGGGAAACCATCGCTTGTGCCGGCGCATAACATGCCAGCAGCAAAAGCGAAGCGGCGCAGTAGATGGCTAACCTTATCCTCATACAGGTTAGAACACTTTGCAGCGCCGGAAGTTGCAATATTTTTGCTTGAGGCAGTATGCGCGCGTACCACTTTCGCTGTACTAACTTCGTGCAGAACAGTAGAAAGGCTGCGTTTTCAGCGGAAAAATGCGATTTAGGAAAAGTGGATAAATTTCAGCCGCAACCGATACCAAAGTATCAGCGCAGCGACAATTGTCCTGCGCCCACGTGAGCGTACAGGCGGTATGGACCATTTCCTTCTTTATGAAATGAACGGAAGAGTCCGCCATGCGATTCGCCGAAGGGAGGCGCTTCCAGATCCCCGCTATAAACCGATGCATCCACGCGCGAATAATCGCTTGCGTCGCCGACATCAATGTTCATCTCGCCCGCGTGCATTTCCGCATCCTTATCGCCGATCACATGCCGAACTTCCAGGCTTCCCGCCGGCATGCGGATAAACAGCCCCGTTTTCTTGGGGATTTCGATGGTGATTTCCAGTTCGTCCCTGGGCCCGCCGCTGACGGTTAAGTCCGCCGAGCTGGCGGAGCCATCCAACTGAACGCGCATGTCGCTGGCTCGATAGGCGTTTCGCCCGGAGACTTGGACAGTAATCTTGTTGTCCTGAGTGCCAACGATGTGGAAACCACCGGAGCGCAGATTCAGACGCAGCTTTCCGCCGGAATTGAAATCCGCCGCAAAGGGATGATTTTCAATGTCTCTGACGTCGAGCTTCGTCTGCGCAGCGCGGGAAACGGTGGCCAGAGAGATGGCAAACACGCATGTCACCAAGACCGGACTACGCATGGACACGCCTCCGAACCTTCTGCATCAGGTACGAAGGTCAGGCCAAAAAAGTTTCCTGATTTCAAAAACGGGTCAGCGTCGCAGGAAAGTCAGTTTCTCTGGAAGGACAAGCCGTCCATCTGGGCGATTTCATAGTGCCTTACACGCCTGTCGTAATCCGAAAGATGGGCCGCTGCCTCACCGGCAACCACGGCCGCATCCCGATCGGGTCCGGCGAAGGCATCGATTGCCTGTAAGGACTTCCAAACCGTGGTGACCAGAATCTCAACCGCATCGCCCGAGGGCCGCACCAGGACACTTGACGATACGTAGCCATCATGCTGGCGCAGCGAAGGCACAACGCTCTGCCAGAAATGCTCAAGATAGCGCGTGTACTGCGGTTTCGTGCTTCGAGCGGACCATAGCCGGGCAATCATCATGGGCGGCTACTCGTTTCCCACAACGACAGTCCACGGCCGGATTTCCCAGCGCTTGACCAGACCGTTGGCCACATAGGGGTCCTGGCGGACAAATTCCTCGACCGGCCCCTGGTCGGCGGCACGGAAGACGAGCAAAGCGCGGTCCGGGGGATTAAACGCACCGCCGAGGAGCAGGTGGCCACGAGCTTGGGCGTCGCGAGCGAGACCGAGATGGGCGTCGCGGTAGGGAACCCGGCGGTTCACCATGTCATCGACGAGATCGTAGATTAGGGCGAAATAGGTCAAGGCAATCTCCCTGGTTAGAACTTTGATTAAAACTCTGATTAGAACTCAGACGGCGGCTCTGTGCAAATGAGTCGTGCTGGCTGGACTCACTGTCGCTGCGCTGGTCTTTCTTCTGGTCTTCCTTGGCGCTGCTTCGTGCAGGTTTGGCTTGGCAAGTGTCAAATCACACCTCTTGCATTTTCGTAAGTGTTGCATCTAAATAACTTAGGGATTCTGTAAGTTGGGCTGGCTCCGAAACCCTCTCCGCCGGCTCTCAGAGAAAGTCTCCGGTTGGAATCCGCCCGTGGACAACGCGGTCGCTTTGCCGCACCACATCGCAGGCGTAAAGCCGGGGCTACATGTCAGGCGCACCCGCCGGCTATGGACGGGACCAAGAGTACACGGTCGCCTTCCTTTAGGGTGCAGCCTTCGCCCCCGAGGAAGCGGATGTCTTCTTCATTTAGATAGACGTTGAGAAACTGTCGGATTTGGCCCTGCTCATCGCGTACGTGACGCGAGAGGGCCGGAAAGCGCGTCGTCAGATCGTTGAGCGCGTCGGCAATGGTCGCCGCGCTACAGTCGATCTTCGGCGTACCGTCCGTAAAGCGGCGGAACGCGGTGGGGATTTCAATGGTGACTGGCATGTTGTTCTGGTCTCCTAACTTTCGTTACTTGGCTGCCGTAGCCACGGCAAATTGACTTTCGAGATAGGCTTCAAACGCATCGAGCCTTGGGGCGATGGCTTCGGTAACAGGGAATTCCGAGACGATGGCGTCGGTGGTTTTCAGGCCGTTGCCGGTGATGGAGACAACGGTCGTTTCTTCAGGGCGGATGCGCTCTTGCTGGATGAGTTTTTGCGCCACGCCTGCGGTTACGCCGCCTGCGGTCTCCGTAAAGATGCCTTCGGTTTGCGCGAGCAGCTTTATGGCTTCGACGATTTCGGGGTCGGAGATATCTTCGGCCCAGCCTCCGCTTTCGCGAATGAGCTTGATGGCGAAGGGCCCGTCGGCGGGATTGCCGATGGCCAGGGAGCGCGCGATGGTGTTTGGCTTTTGCGGCTCGAAGCGAGCGAGGTTGCGCTTGACGCCATCTGAAATCGGAGAGCAGCCGGTGGCTTGCGCTCCGAAAAATTTCACGGGCTTTGGTTCCACCCAGCCTAGAATGACGAGTTCGTGGAATGCCTTGGCAATCTTTCCAATGAGCGAGCCGCCGGCCATTGGCACTACGACGTTGTCGGGTAAGCGCCAGCCGAGCTGCTCCGCAATTTCGAAACCGTGTGTTTTCGAGCCTTCGGAATAATAGGGACGCAGGTTGACGTTCACAAGGCCCCAGGCAAATTTGTCGGCGATTTGCGCGCAAAGGCGGTTCACATGATCGTAGTTGCCGTTGATGCGCACGATGCGCGCGCCGTAAACTGCGGTGTTCAGGATTTTTGCGGGCTCGAGGTCGGCGGGAATGAAGACGCACGCATCAAATCCGCGCTGGGCAGCCTGGGCAGCAACCGCATTGGCGAGGTTTCCGGTCGAAGAACAGCCCACGGTGGTAAAACCAAACCGGCGAGCGGCCACGAGAGCGGTGCTGACAACGCGATCCTTGAAGGAAAGAGAAGGGAAGCACACGGCATCGTTCTTCAGGTAAAGATTTTCGATACCCCAGTGGGCAGCCAGCTTTCGCGCGGGCACCAATGGAGTGCCGCCGACGGAGTTTGGTGCGACAAAGTCCTTGTTTAGCGGCAGCATTTCCGCATAACGCCACATATTGAAGTCACGGCCGGCGAGATTTTCACGGCGAACAGTTTTCTTGAGGGAATCGTAGTCGTAGGCAACTTCGAGAGGAGAGAAACATTCCTCGCAGAACGAGCGAGGGGAATTTTCGAAGGATTTCCCGCACTCCCGACAACGTAATTGAAAGATCTCCGGCATTGGTTCAACCCTTCCTCGCGCGATGCACCGCGCCCGGACCAACGGTCCGTTCATACAAATCACGTAGGATTTGGTTAGGGCAGCAGGGAGGGGGTAACTAAAAAACCCTCCGTGCCAAAGTGCTCGGAGGGTCTCAGAAATTCTTCTGGGATACTCTACAGCTCTTTAGCAGTTTTTTACGTGGAGCAAGTTGCCCTAAATCGCCACGTGTCTAGTGCGACCGCAAAACGGCCGACTCGCCGCAACCGCAGCTTTATTATTCTTGCGGCAAGACGAGCCGTTTGTCAAGTGCTAAAGAAATCCTAGAAATCCTAGTGAAGCTCACTTCATCGGCTCGAGAGTCACTTCCTTCGTGATTTTCTCGTGTCCCCGCAACACCGTGGCCATGACTCTCTCGCCCTCGGAGTAGGCATGTACTAATCCCGCGAAGTCCACGTCACTGTCAATCTTCCGTCCGCCGTACTCAATCAACACATCTCCGGATTTCAGTCCTGCTTTGCCCGCGGGGCCGTTCTCGCGCACTTTCGCCAACTCCATGGCACCGTGTTCCAGTCGGTGACCCGGCAACGCCAAAATCAGCGGGAAGCTGCGAGGCATGACCTAGAATGATTTCCAACCTTCAGCGGTTCTCACCAGAACGTGGCTCTCGACGAACGTTGCATGCCACTCTCCCCCTCCAAGCATAGTGCGGCCCACCGGGGTATCCGTTTTCCAGATGCTGCGCAGCGTAATCGTGACCCAAGCGACGTCGCCTCGCAATTCAGCCACGGCGTCCTGAGGGTGGTAGTCAATGCGGACTCCCGCGTCCCTCAGGCCTTGATAGCTTTGGGCCAAGCCAGGCATGGTCGGCTGAGGGTAGGATTCCTCGATTCCTTGCCCGTCCGGCGTGTGCAGCGAATTCAGCTTGTCGAAATCGTATGTCTGGCATGCAAGCTCGTGCCAGGACAAGACTTTATGGCCGCCATCTTGTCCTCTTCGTCCGAAGCTTTGCGTGTTCCACAGGAAGCGCAGATAAAAGCTGATGTCGCAAAAAATCGCAGCGACGCGTCGTGATTGCATGGGTCTCTCCGGACAAGCGCCGTGAATTACGAACCAAACTCAGGGAAAGAAGCCACTCGGGAAGACCGAAAGGGCTTGGTTAAAGAAATCCGGGGGGCTGTCGGTGCCGGTCGGCGCTTTTGCCACACGCCACTGTACTCAAGTATGACTTTGGGAGTAAATTCCTGGTCATGAGAACTGATGAAATTGCGCCAAGAGGATCCCTGACGAAGACCGACTCTCCTTGGGTGTGGCCACTGTTCAATCCTGCACACGCGGGATTAGGTGCCGCATTCATCGCGGGTTTATTTGCTGAAGTGGCTTTTCAGCGTTATCAGGAAGGATTGCCCTTCCGTGAATGGTGGCGAGAAGTTTTTTCGGTTGCGACTTGGATCGGAATGGCCATTGTGGCCGTGCTGCGAGGCCTGAAAAGAGTGCGCAAGAAACGGGCCGTGCCCGTTGTGTTGGTGGGCTCCGGACCGTACCTCATCGGTTAGCCAGGATCTTGCGCGGCAAGTCGAGCTTACAGAGTCGGCGAACCGAAAAAATGTTGTAAACTCGGGCCGTCATGCAATCCACTGCGATGGCCGCGTTGTTCGCGCTTCAGTGTTTCCAAGTGCTGTTTCTGGGACTGCACGACTGGATTCCGTTGGGAACGCTAAACGACGTGAAAGCAGTGCGCGCGGCGAACCCCGGTCGCAAACTATTCGCTGCGACGGTGATCAGCTTGACGCCCTTTGCGATTGGACTAGCTGGCAGCGCCATCTACCTTGGCAGAGCCTATCCGTCCTGGTTGCTGTGGTGGCTCTGGATCAGCTATGGCCTTTTATTCGCGGGCGAGTTGAGGGCGTGGTGGATTCCGTACTTGTTTCGCACAGAGCCAGAGCGTGTGGCGCGGTATCAGGTGATGTTCGGAGCGACGCACACGTTTCTGCCGCAACGCAACGGCATCCGCGTGAACACACTGCATGTGATTCTCCACGTAGCAACGCTCGCCACATTGGTAATCCTAGGCGCAATCACAAAATAACAGAGGCGGACCATGCGCCTTTTTCTGTGCTTGGGCATCCAAGACTGGACCGCGGGCTGTGGGCGGGGCCAGGATAGCGCGGGGTGTAATCATGACTGAATCCTGTGAACTGGAAGTGTGACGATGACGGAATCCCCTGAACTTCAATCTTCTGAACTTCGGACGAAGAGAATTCCGCTAAGACATGGAGCCGGTCAAATACCCGCACTGGGATTTGGCACGTTGATTCCCGATGCTGCTATAACGAGAAGTGCGACTAAGGACGCAGTGGCATCTGGATTTCGGCACTTCGACACCGCGGAACGGTATCTGACCGAGCGCGAGGTCGGCGAGGGGCTGCAGGCGGGTCTCGCGGCTAACGGGCTCGCGCGTGAGGACATTTTTGTTACCACCAAGTTGTGGAACACGCATCACCGGCCCGAATGCGTCGAGCCTGCGTTCGAAGCAAGTCTTGACAGGCTGCAGCTTACGTATCTGGATCTCTATCTCATTCACACTCCCTTTGCATTTCAGCCGGGAGATGACTTTGATCCGCGGGATGAAAACGGCAATGTGATTTACGACCGCGGCGTGACTTTGCTGGACACCTGGAAGGCGATGGAAAGCCTCGTGGATCGGGGCAAATGCGGGGCCATTGGGCTGTCGGATATCACCTTGAAGGAACTGCGGCCTGTCTATGAGGCTGCGAGAATCAAGCCGGCGGTGGTCCAAGTCGAAGCCCATCCGTATCTTCCGGAAACGGAGCTACTCGAGTTCTGCAAGGAAAAGGGCATTGTGTTTTTGGCCTTTGCGCCATTGGGCCACGGGATGAAGCCGGGGCCTCTCGAAGATCCAGTCATTACAGCAATCGCGGCGCGGGTTGGAAAATCACCGGCGCAGGTGCTGCTGGCTTGGGCCGTGCAACGCGGCACCGCTTTGCTTACTACGGCCAGGTCCGCGGCCCACTCGCAAGAGAATTTCAACATTTCGGCGCTTCCTGCCGATGCGCTCGAGGAAATCAATCGCATTGAGGTCAGACAGAGGCTCAATGACGTGGTGAACACCGGCAGTCCAGGTTTCATTCCACGAGCAAAATCGGCATGAGAGCGAAACCGCAGCCGGAGGAGCCTATGCAAGAAGAACAAATTCGTGCAGCGCTGAATGCGCATTGGCGAGCGTCGGCAGACGGCGACGCGGACGCAGAACACGAAATTTACGCTGACGACTCTATTTGCGATTATCCGCAGTCGGGCGAGCGAATTCTCGGGCGAAGTAATTTGCAGGCACTGCGGAGTCATCATCCCGGCAAGCCGTCCGGCTTTGAGGTCAAGCGGATTCTCGGAAGCGGCAATCTCTGGGTCACGGAATATACGATCCAATACAAGGGACAACGGGCTTTTACCGTGAGCATGATGGAGTTCCGCGACGGCAAGGTCGTGCACGAAACACAGTATTTTGCCGATCCCTTCGAGGCGCCGGCCTGGCGGAAGCAATGGGTTCAACAGAACGCATGACGTGCGACCGGGCACAGGGAAGTTAGCTTTAGAAACAAAGGTATCGCGGTGAGAACGTAATGATGGAGAATTCTTCCGACAGGGAAGTCGCCACTGATCCTCAAGCGCTGGCGCGATTTCTGGTTACCAGAGAAAACGCGGGGGACGCGGCGGGAATGGCCGCCCGGTATGAGCCTGACGCAGTGCTTTCCGGGAACGGACGCGCAGTGGCCGGCAGAGACGCCATTCGAGCTTTTTACAGTGAGCTGATCGCGGCTGGCCGAAAATGCGAGCTTGGTGTTCAGAAGACTGCTTTAATCAGCGGAAACCTTGCCCTTACCTCGATGGTCCTGCCGGATGGCAGGGTGACGGCTGAGGTTGCTCGCTGACAATCGGACGGAACCTGGCTGCGGGTGATCGACCAGGTTTCCATCTGCAAATAGGCGATAGAAAGTGCATCTCGTCCCATTCGACCCAGCCTGACAACATAATGCCGGGTTCCTGCGTCTAAATGGAAGAGGCAATAAGGGCACGACGGCTGCCAATCGGTTCCAGGAACCCGTCCTCCCGGACAGTAATAATTCCGGTGCACGGAATTTCCAGGACAACTGTCCCATATCTGCGGTGTTATACTAAGACTAGGGATAGATCTGAATCCAGTTAGCGGTTCTGTGGACTGACATGGGCGGGCACGTGCGGCCAGGAAATATAGGAGCAGCGACATGGGTGAGCAAGTGAAGGAAATATTTGGTTGGGCGCGGCGCCGGAAAATTCTGGCGTCTTTTTTTGTGGCGTTTACGCTCGTAACGGGAATTCTGATTGGTTCGGTCATCTCCGGTCGCGTATCGGCGATGAAGAGTTTTAGCTTTAGCGGGACGAATGCCACGCCGCTGAAAGTGCCGGATCCGATTCCCTCGGCGAGCTCGTTTTCGGGAATCGTGAACCGCGTCGAGCCAGCGGTGGTCAATATCGCGACGACGCAAGTGATGGAGCGTAAGAAGAAGCCACGTGCGCAGGTCCAGCCAAAGAACCGTACACGGCCCTCCGATCCTGACGATCAGAACAACGATAACGACCCGATGCAGGATTTCTTCGACCGCTTTTTTGATGGCCGACAGGATGCGCCGCCCCAAGCCGAACGCAGCCTTGGCTCCGGCGTCATTGTGGACAAGCGCGGCTACATCCTGACGAATAACCACGTCGTGGATCAGGCCACCAAGATTCAAGTGCAGTTGGATGGCGCTGATACGACCAAGTACACAGCCAAGGTCGTTGGCGTGGATGAAGACACCGATCTCGCCGTAATTAAAATTGATGTCAACAAGGAATTGCCCACCGCCAAGCTTGGTAATTCGGACGGGATTCAGGTTGGCGACTGGGTTCTCGCCATTGGTAGCCCCTTTGGATTGCAGGCTACTGTTACCGCGGGAATTATCAGCGCCAAGGACCGCGCAGGCATCGGAGGCGCCGGCCATCAGTTCCAGCGCTTCGTGCAGACCGACGCGGCGATCAACCCCGGCAATTCCGGTGGTCCGTTGGTGGATTTGGCGGGGCAGGTCATCGGGATTAACACGGCGATCATTACTGGCAGCCGCGGTTATGAAGGTGTCGGCTTTGCGCTACCCTCCAATACCGCGATCAGCGTTTATAACCAGATTATTGCCAACGGCCGCGTAACGCGCGGATCCATCGGCGTGAGCTTCCAGGAAGACCTTGGCACAAATGCCATTACGCTGAAGTCGCTCGGCGCGCCCTATGGCGTGGTGATCGAAGGAGTTGAACCTGGCAGCCCGGCGGAAAAAGCCGGTCTAAAGGGCGGCGACGTCATTACAAGCGTCAATGGCCAGCCGGTGAAGAGCGGGAACGATTTGGTGAACCCCATTGCGCAAGCGGCGATCGGGAGCAAAGTGAAGCTGTCTTTCGTCCGCGACCGTACGCAGAAAGAAACCACCGCGGTTGTGGAAGACCGTACGCATGTCTTCCCGAATACCGCTGGCCGCATGAGCGATCAGCCTGGCGATGCTGCGCCGACCGAGTTCGGTCTCCATGTGGAGAACCTGACCAAAGAACGCGCGCAACGCATTGGCCTTGATGGGATGAAGGGCGTGGTTGTGACCGATGTTGATCCCGCGAGCTTTGCCTCGGATGATTTGAACTTCACCCGCGGAGACGTGATCGCTGAAATTAATCATGAGGCGATCAACACCCTGGACGACTACAAAGCGGTCGTGCGAAAGCTGAAAGCCGGCGACAATGTAGTGTTCAAGGTGCTGCGCCGCGTGGACAGCGATCGTGTTTTGACCGTGTTCTTGTCGGGTGTGGTTCCGGCTGAGGGCAGCCAACAGCAATAAATTGGGATGGAATCGGAGGGAGACCGCTTCGTAAGTCTCCCTCCGTTTTTTTGAAACCAATGCGAGTGCGAAAAGCGACTCACCTGGCCATGACGCTGCTCGTCGCAGCAGGCATGGGTGTATGTGGGGGCGCGGCGCACGCGCAGAGTTCGGCTAAAGCAAAATCGTCTGGAACCAAGCCGGGCGCAAAATCGCGGCACACAAAATCCACGAGGCCAACGAGCCGGGGCGCTGTGGGACAAAAAGCCCCCGAACCTGCCCGCATCTCTGAGATTCAGGCGGCCCTAGCCAGAAACGGTTCCTTCAGCGGCAGCCCCAACGGCAAATGGGATGATTCGACCGTAAGCGCCATGAAGAAATTTCAGGAAGCCAACGGCTTGAACCCAACAGGCAAGCTCGACGCAAAGACTCTTCAGAAACTTGGCCTTGGTTCCCAGACGGCAGGGTTAGCCCCGCCGACGCCACCGGTCAGCTCTTCGAGCGCAGATTCCAGCGCAGGGAAGCCAGCCACACACAAGTAGCGCTACAGGGTTACGCACAGAATCGCAACAGCATTCCTGCTTCCGGTTCTTCCTTACCAGACTTCTGCTGATTAAGCAGATTGGGCTCCCAGCCCATGAATACTAACAACCGAGCACGCCCGTCCTGGGAGCCCGGTGACCGGCGCACAGGCCAGTCCGGTGGTATGAGACGAACCGGCCCGCGCGCTCAAGGAGAAAACATCCAGTTGTGCAGGAGACTGCACGAACCGCCGGAATATTCCACCGGTTCGCGTGCATTGCTAAAACTCTAGCTATCGAGCTGTGCCTGCAAGACTTCGCCCGGCAGCGCAACCATCGTTGATCGGATGGGGGCTTTCGCCGGAACATAGGCTTCCGTCGGAAGAGCTTCAGGCCGGATCTGGGACTCAGGTCGAACGTGGATTCCGGTCTTCGGTTTTGCGGCGCCCGAATCGGCGCCAAGTCGTTCCATACGAATGCCTAACGTGCGCTCCATGTGAAACAACTCCGAGCGCTGCTCCCGTGTGAAAAGCGTGGAAGCTACGCCGTGACCGCCGGCTCGGCCCGTGCGGCCTACGCGATGGATGAAGTTCTCGGCGATGTCTGGCAGATCGTAATTGATGACGTGGACGATATCCTGGACGTGGATGCCGCGGGAGGCCAGGTCGGTGGCCACCAGAACGCGGTAACGGCCCTGTTGAAAGCCTGCAAGTGCCGCCGTTCGTTGGGATTGCGAGCGGTCTCCGTGAATCATGGCGGCGGAGAAGCCGTTGTTGTTGAGGCTCTTGGTGATGCGTTCCGTGCCCCGCTTGGTGCGGGAGAAGATCAGGCAGCGACCGGTTTCTTTTGATAGGAGGCGCTGTAGCATTTCCTGTTTTCGGTCAACGGAGACTTCAAACGCTTGCATCCGAACGTTTTCGGATGGTTTCAGTGTGGATCCGAATGCAAGGCGCGTGGGATTCTTCAAGTAATCCTTTACGAGGTGAGCGACGGACGCTTCCATCGTCGCAGAGAAGCACATCGTTTGGCGTTCCTTGGGCAGGATTGCGGCGATGCGCTTGATGGCCGGAAGAAAACCCATATCGAGCATGCGGTCGGCCTCGTCCAAGACCAACATTTTCAGTGAGTTGAAATTGAAAAGGCGGCGGTCGAGATAGTCTTCCAGGCGTCCGGGAGTGGCAACGATCAAACGGGCTCCCCTGCGAATAGCCTGAAGTTGCGAACCTTCGGACAAGCCACCGACTACCAGGGCGGCGGGAACAAGTTGCGTTCCGCGCAGGGCGTTGAATTGCGCCACAACCTGCATGGCCAATTCACGCGTGGGGACGAGCACCAGCGCCGCGATTCCTGGCGTTTTGTGCTTGAGAAGCTGCTCGATGATGGGGACCAGGAACGCCAGCGTTTTGCCGGTTCCGGTTTGCGCGGTTGCGAGCACGTCCTTGCCCTCGAGCGCTTGCGGAATAGACGCAGCTTGCACTGGAGTAGGAATCGAGAATCGCGCTTGCGCCAATCTCTCCTTCATATAGGCGGAGATTGGTAGTTCTGTGAAACTTTGCATTCTGTATTGCTTTCTTGCTGGCTAGGCGGTCCCGGCGCACACACGTTGGTGTGCAAGCGCGGCAATTCGCATTGCCAGTCTTGTTTTAGATTACGCTCGAGACGTACGGAGAAAACTGCAGGCGGGTAATCTCAGATCAACTGCTACCAGAGGGACCGCACAACACAACCGAGGTATTAAGCGCACAACAAATGTATCACGTCTCGGCGATAATATCCAGCTCATTTGGCCTGGTTTCCATATGGAGTACGGCGGCTCGCTTGCACTGAGCGAAGCGAACGTGACGCCGCTATGCCTTTCTCTTTTCGTTCTTCCTCTTTCCGTACTTCGCGCGGATACTCTTATGCCTCGCGTTGGCGACACACTGAAGTCGATCACGCAGCTTAGGGAGCAGAACGTCATGAGCGACAGATGGTACACGCGGCCGGTGCTGTTCGTATCGGACATCAACAAGTCCGTCGATTTTTACGTGAAGCAGCTCCAGTTCACAGAATCGTGGCGCTACGAAGACGAGGGAAAAGCGTACGTCGCTCAAATCGAGCGGCAAGGCTGCGAACTCATTCTGTCTTCGCAATGGCGTGATAAAGTCGGTAAGGGCTTGATGTTCATCTCGCTTGATCCCAGCGTGCTGGACGCCTTGCGAGCGGACCTGGAAGGCCGAGGAGTCACCGTAAAGGACGGCCAGTGGGGCTATCGGCTCATGGTTGTCACCGATCCCGACGGCAACGAACTTTACTTCCCGTATCCAGCCGACCCGTCCCTTGCCACCGGCACCGTCATCAGGCCGAACCCTGAGCACGCGCACCGACTTTTCTGAAGCGCGGCGGTTCCAAAACCACTTGATCTCCGGTAATCCGAACTAACCAGAGTCGAAAATAACTACGCCGGTGCTTGGCTGGCTTGAGGATTCGGTAGTTCGATCCGATACCCTAGATTTCGCAGTTGCCGAATCATTCTCGACGTGCGCTGATATCTGGATCGTTTGGTGACTGCTGGGCCCCGTTCTTCGTAACGAGTTCCCTGACGCAGAATCAGCCAGATCAGACGGCACTGTCCGATGCGCAATGACCCCGATGGCTTGATATGCCCGAGACGCGGGACGCAACGGCGATAGATGATCTCGAAGATGCTTCCTTTGGCTTTTACGGCGGCGTTAGCAGTCTGATTGAGTAAGCGCCGCATGTGACGGTTGCCCTTCGGAGAGCGGTGACTGTAGTTCACGCCGGCGCTCTCTTCTTCGCCGGGCCCGGCACCGACCGACGGGAGGTGCAGCAACAGGTAGATGGGGCCTTCTGGTGCGGGAAGCCAGTTCGATTCCCTCGCCTTGCCCGGAGAGTTCGTTTGGATGATGAGCGTGAGCCTCTATAGGAAATACAGATGACTGGACCGTACAACGTATGCGAGTGCCGGTGTTTGAGGCTAATGACCGTTGCTTTTCCTTGACTGATCCAGCTCCATCCTCAAACGCTTGGACTCTAAATGGATGGAGTCTTGCAACCAAAGTCCTGGGTTCGTATCGGGATCGTAATAGCGGGCTTTGAGAGCAATGCGGTCAAGAAGCACAGGCAACACTTTGTCTCTAGCGATAGAACCGAAATACCGATCGATCGATGAGTTAATTAGCTGCTCGTTTTCTTCGATCAAGATTCGAATCGCATCCTGGTCGTGCCTTATAGCCGCCAACCGGAGCAATGCTGAACGTGTCTTCTCAAACTCAAGCAATTCAGGGTTGAGCGCCGTCGGAACCTTTTTTCTAAGTAAACCGAGTGAAGACAGCGCATCATCGAGAGCGGCCCGCTCGCAGTCCAGGACTGGGGCTTCGGCCCTGTTTGCATATAATCTTCGATAAATCGCAGCGAGGGCGACATCAATGCGACGTCCTAGTTTTCCAGAGTCACGTTCCGAAATTGCCGAAAGATACGCGGTCTTCCAATTTTTGATTGGCGTCCATCCAGCAGCCTTGCAGCCATCGGGAAAAGCAAAGGAACAGTATTGGATTGGCAAAGGAAATCCATTTTTATGCTTCAAAATGTATGTCCCATCTTGTTTGCCGTACCGGACAAAGTCCTTGAATAACACGGGCAAGTCTTCGAGCCAATAGCTGAGGTCGTCAATCGTTTTCTTAAGAAAGTCCGGCCTGGTGTAGCCTAAGAGAGCCAACACATCGTCGGAACAATCCACATACCGACGGGAAGAGTCGACAAAGACGATGTAGCTGAAATCCTTCAGTTCCGGGTGGGAGTGGGTCAGCAAGATACACGTCCAGTTCCAGCTGAGGCAGGACAAGGACATAACGCTACCAAGCGGCCAGCCCCAGATCAAGTCCGAAGTTAGCTTTTTCGCCGTTGGGAATTTCCTCAGGCGATTGAAGTGTTCCCGGTTACGATTCCTGTTTGGTTTTATCACATCTGAATGAACAGATTCTAATTGACATCATTCTCAATGTAAGTGAATACTGTCGTCGCTGGGAGCGCGAGTGTCCCCCTCGACCGAAGTTGTTGGGAGAATAGCGTGGGAAGACCCAACATCCTCCAAAAAGCAGGTTCGTCCGTTGAAATTGATTGGCTAGGATTTCTGCCCGCATTACAACTCGATGCGTTCAGGAAACATTCCAAGGAATCTGAATCCTGCTACTTCGTATTTTCCATTGAATTGAACGAGGCTATGACTCTGCGCGATGAGGGCTCAAGAACTGAATCCCTTCAAGTTGCTAGACTTGCCTCCGACCTTTGCGGCCGCCTGGCAGAAAACCTCTCTAACGTGTGCAGTGCTATGGCGGAACACTGTAAAGAGAACGGAACCACGCCGAGTCTCGCAGCACTTGATCCGGAATGCTTTTGTTGTCGCCGTGTGCGACGTTGGGCACTGCGCGACTGCGCGCTACATCGACTCTCATTGTCCCGAAACTCTAGGTTCCTCCGTAAGCTCTCTACTTTGAGCCGAATCGTCGCAGTGAGGTGTGCGGACTTTCGCAGGGCTACGGTCGATCTGACACTCGTGCGGGGGGGAGTTTTGGCGGGCGGGTTGTGGGCCGTGATGGACGCGGCCGAATACGACTTAAACACCTGTCTCAGGGAATTGCAGGTGATGCTGAAGTGCTTTCTCAGAGTACTGTCTGCTGACGATTTAGCTCTATTCGAAAGCACGTTATTGAGACTAAAGGCCTCTCGATGCGAGTCGGTCTATTTAACCGATTGGGCGTTCCATCCTTCAGCGTAATTGAGCCAGCACAGTGCCGTCCCTCCAATGTCTCTTCCCCTACTTGTAGTGTAATTGGACCGGCGAAGCGCGCCCGACCATGGAACGCCGCGATGCCAGCCTTTGCGAACCCGTCTTCGCGCCGTTTTGGAACGGCCTCAGTGAAAGAACGCTTAAAGCACATTAACTCGGGCCAATCAATCTGAAGCTTCTCGGCGTTAATTCCTTTTCCTTTCATTCGACGAGTCCAGTCAACGGCTTCGGCAGCTTCGACGAGCACTTTCTCTGGGTCACACTCCCTTAGAGCACGGGTACCTCCGAATGGCCTCGAATCCACGATCGCAACCTCAATCCTGCTTCGCGACAGCGCGACGCCACCGCTGAGGCCGCTGATCTGTTCCGAGCAATTACATCGGATTGTCTGGTCATAGCTCCCTTCGGGCATCATTCTGCATTTGTTCAAGCACCAGTTCGTGAGTCGCAGCGATCCACTCCTGGACACGGCAACTAGGTACTGAAAAGCATGGTGGTGTCTTACCGATGCCGTTCGCATGGTCAGTACAGTCGACAACCGAACGTGCGGCCTGCTCTAGCTTCATGGTGATTGTGCCCGAATGACAGCACGCGCGGAAGAAACCCGGTTGAGCTATAGCGCGCATCTGGGGAAGGCGGCATCCTGGGCGAGCTGATTCGACGCCGTAATTCCTATGGCAGCGCGATGCACGCGTGTGGCAATAGGGACTGTCAGGGGCGCAAGACCGGTCTTGCGATTCGTGCGTGCGTCGAACGTCCATGGCAGATTGACCTCGAAGAAACTACTGAGCGGGAAGAAATCTACACCGCACTCGCCGACCTGGCATTCTCAAGATCCTCCATAGAAAATATGCCTGAATCGGTTGGACAAATAAGGTCACGATGAGGCGGTTCGCGCGGCACATCGAGCCTTTCACGCTCAATTGTGCCAATCCGAACAGACTGAGGGCAAGACGACAGCATGCGATGACGATACTATTGAAAGGCGATCCTCCATGGACGAAAAAGAATTTAATGAGTTGCACGCAAGTTGCGTGAGTGCATGTAAGAATTATGCCGCTGAGGCAGAGATAACTACCACGATGCTGGCCAATTGCACTGCAGAACCGATGCCTTTACCGGAGCGTTTGAAAATAGCGCTCCAGGAGCGTATCGAGAATACGGCGCACTCGCTCTATCTAGCTGCGAAACTTGTCCTGCATGAAGCCCCACGGCTGGGTTGCGCCTTTACGGCGTAAAACAAGCGTGTTGGTGTTTATTCGTGCAGTACCACGCTCAAAAGAGAAGTATTGATCTGAAGCCCGCCGTTATACTTGATGAAGCCCAATTTCCGGAACTTGTTCATGAAAAAATTGACGCGTGAGCGCGTTGTGCCAATCATCTCCGCCAGCGTTTCTTGCGACATTTTGGGGAGGACTCCGTGAGGTTGGTCTTGTTTGCCGTAGCGGGCAAGCAATAGAAGAGTGCGGGCGAGCCGCTTCTCGCTCGAATTGAACAACTGATCGACTAGGTCAGCCTCGATTCGGATATTCCGCGCCAGCATGAACTTGATGAACAGGTCGGACAGGCCATGCTCCGCGTGAAGCACCTTGAACATTTCGCTCTTCTCAATGACAAGCACAGTTGAGGGCACAATCGCGGTTGCCGTTCCCATGCGAACTGGTTGACCCGCTAGAGAGCCTTCACCAAAGAAATCACCCGCTCCCAGAATAGCCACGACCGCCTCTCTGCCGACTTCGTTAAGGACGCTGAGCTTCACACCGCCAGTCTGTAAATACATTACGCTACCCGCAGCATCACCTTGAGCGTAGATGGCCTCCGGGCTCTTGAACTCTTTGACTTTTCTCGCCACCCCGGCAGAATCTAGAAAGGTTTGGGCATCGAAAGCGAGCTTCTCCGTGGATTTTCCTTTGGGTTTTATGCTGCTTGAACTCGCGATTCGTCGCATAAAGCACCCCTTCATGGCCGAACAGGAACACTATGAAGGAGCAAAAAACGGGGTCACAACACTAGGATAGCATAGTCAGACTCCCAGGGAAAATTCATGATTTGAGGTAGGGCATCAATTAGCCAAACCTCTCGCAGCCGCAGACGGCCTTAGTTATGGCGGCTTACGTTCTTGGCTGCGACGGTCACTTCGACGTGAGCACCTTTTTTGAGTTTCACTTCATCGCCATTCTCATCGGTTAGTGAATTTTCAATTCGGAGATCTCGATGCCGAAAGTCGGCGCGGTCAATGGCAATCTGTACTGTTTCCGGCTTGCTTGGACGTGGAGGAATGATTCTAGCTACGGTTCCGAGCATCGTCGTGCTTGGCTGGTCTCGAATTCGCCACGTATCTAGGTTTCGTTCCGCAATTCTTGCGGACCTAGCCATTCGCGGTTGCGCCATTTCTTTCTTCACGTTGGCGCGTGTAGTGTCTCTAGGAATTTTCTTATGCCGCATGCACTCATCCTGGCCCCGAGCCGGAAGTCATGAAGCCCCATTTCGCACACTTCGATTATTATTTTCTAGAAAGTTCGTCTTTGAAGTGGCTTTCTACATCTTCACGGCTAAGCGGGTTCTTAGCCTTGGTCAGCACCACCGAATAGACCACCTCATGCCGTTCAATCTGCGCCGTGATAAATGCTCCATCTCCCGGCAGTTCCTGGTAGATGAATTTTACTTTTCTGCTGCCTTCAATCGTTTTGATCCACTCTTCATCTGGCATGTTCTTGGCCCTGAGCGCAGCTCATAGTACTCTCTCACGTGGTGCCGTTGTCTATCTTCACATATTTGCGGCGGATCAGTCTCTCGCCGCGACGGTAACGTTGACGTGAGCACCCTTCTTGAGTTTCACCTCATCGCCATTTTCGTCTGTTAACGTATTTTCAATGCGTAGATCTTGGTTCCTGCGGACCGGGCCATGAACGGCAATCCGTGCGTTTTCCGGTTGCCTTGGACGCGGAGACGGAATGATCTTGTCGACGGTTCCGACCATCGAGGTGCTCGGCTGTTCTGGAATTCGGGTGAGATCCAGATTTAGTTCCGCTATGCGTGCGGACTTCGCCATGCGCGGCTTCGCCAATTCCTTCTCCACGCTGGCGTGCGTTTCGGCGTTGGATTCTTTTCTATGTGTCTTGAGCTTCATATAACAATTATGAAATGGAGATGAAATCCCTGCAGCCTCATTCCGCACAGGTTGCGACGCATTTAGCAACGTGCGGTTGCCGGACCGACGTTTTCCGGCGTGAAGTCTAGCGTGCCAAACCGAACAGACGGAGCGAGAGCCGAGAGCCTAGGATGCCTATGTTGCCGGAAGAGGTCCCTCTGTGGACCAAAACCAATTTAACGAATTGCACTCACGCGGCGTACGTGCATTCAGAGGAAACGCCGTCCAGGCAAGGTTACCGCCTCGTTGCTGGCGAATTGCACCGCAGAGCCGATGCCTTTGGGGGAACGATGGAAGATAGCGCTCCAGGGGCGTAACGAGAACATTTCGCACTCGCTTTACTTGAGTGAGAAGTACAGATTACTTACTTAATCGGTTCTCCCGGACCTTATGTGTCAGTACGTTGCCTAACCCGCAATACGAACGCGAGGCCGGAAGAAGCTGCCGGCCTGGCCGGCGGCCGATAAGGAAGGGTGAGAGAGTGGATGTCTCACGCTGCACGACCGATGTGTTCATCATTGGCGGAGGACCAGCAGGGCTCGCGGTTTCGATTGCTGCGCGCCAAAAAGGCTTCCAGGTAATCGTCGCGGATGGCATCGCGCCTCCGATCCAAAAGCCGTGTGGCGAGGGAATGCTGCCAGAGACACTCGCGGCGCTGCGGGGGTTAGGAGTGGAGATCGATCCCGCAGACGGCGCGAGACTCCGCGGGATCTGTTTTATGCAGAAGGATGCGCGCGTATGGTCCGATTTTCCTGGAGACCTGGGAGTCGGTCTGCGAAGAACCGTGCTTCATGAGCGACTCGTCGCGAGAGCGCAAGAGACTGGTGTACAACTGCTGTGGCGGACCCCAATCTCCGGAATTGACGGAAACTCCGTTCGGCTCACTCATGGCAAAGTTCACGCCCACTGGATTGTGGGAGCGGATGGGCAAGGATCTCGCGTGCGCCACTGGAGCGGAATCGAAACAAAAACGGTCAAGCAGCGACATGCCATCCGTAGGCACTATCGGGTAAAACCTTGGTCTAGCTATGTCGAAGTTCACTGGGGAACGCGTGCCCAGGCGTATGTGACACCGGTTGGAGGGGAAGAAGTCTGTATCGTCACATTGTCGGCGACCCCGGAGGATGCATCTTTTGACAAAGCCCTCTGTGAATTTCCGGATCTCAGGGAAAATCTATCCGGCGCGCAACTGAACAGCCCGGAAAGGGGTGCGGTGACGTGCATGCGCACGCTCTGCAACGTACAGCGAAGGAACCTAGCCTTGGTTGGCGACGCTTCAGGGGGCGTGGATGCAATCACCGGCGACGGAATCCGTCTGGCATTGCGGCAGGCATCCGCGCTGGTCGATGCAATGGCTGCGGGCGATCTCGAACAGTACGAGCAAGAACATCACAGACTCGCGAAGGGCGCTACTCGCATGGGCAATCTGATGCTGTGGCTGGATCGCAATCCGCGGCTTCGGAGGCGGGTGATTCGGGCCTGGGAAAGTAAACCAGATCTTCTTTCGCGCATGTTGGCAATGCACATGGGGCACGGAACTCCGGAGGATCTGTTTTCGACAGGAGCACGGCTGGGCTGGCGGCTGCTGACTACCTAAGAAAAGCCGTAGTGCAATCGGAGCTGCGCTCAGAGCTGCAATGCTCACTTCTCGCAGTTCAATTCCATTGATCATCCTGACCTGTACATTGAGTCCGAAAATGCTGTGCTTAAGCGTTCCCGGATGGTGCTGCCGGAAGTGGTCGCGCTGATCGCGGGCTGAGTAAAGAAGGCGCTAGTTCCTCCGCCAGCGGGAATACCCCCAACCACCGCCACCGAGCAAAAACAAAACGAGAAGAACGATCAATAGAGTTTCCATTTGATGCCTCCCAGATTGGAGGAACCTGTTGGTTCATCCGAAGAAGAATCACCGGGCTCCTCGCAATTACAATCTTAAGAAAGGTAGGGGCATATGTCTGTTCACATCGAGACATCTCGGGGTCGTTCGGCCTGGCGAGCCGTTCGACCTTGACGGATTAGCACGAAGATTGTCAAACCACGCTCTCCGAAGAGACCACGAGCGCTAGGACGCCGAAAGGAAATGGATCAAACGCTTTGAGTCCTGGGATCACGCGGAGGTTTACCAGACTCCAGCCGAAGATGAGAATCAAATGAGCCAAGAAGGAATCCCGTATTGCCGACAAGTTTTGTAATTCTGTCGCTAAGTCGCTCAGTAGAAGTCCGGCGATCAAAGGCGTCATGTTCCAGCTTGGCGATTGCATCAAAGTTGTATTGCGTAGGATTCGCAGCCGCTTGATGTAGCATGGGTTAGCTCCTACAAATTGTCCTTGAACATACTGCATCATCGAAAGAGTTGCCGACAACTCTACCCTCGCACAAAATGTGCCGGCTGAGCCGATCACTGCAACGTTCTCAGTAGTCCTTACCGCGAGCGACTGGGAACGGGAGTAGTTCAGATTTGACTTTCGTTCCCTGCTGAGACGGCTTCAATTTATTTACCATTTCGTTTGCTTTTGTAAGATTCGTAAACCATACCCGTGTCTAGAGAGAGCAAATGGTTAGGATGAGAGTTTCATTGAGTGGCAGAGCAAATCGGGACTTGGCAACGGCTTAGATCTAGAATGGTAATGTTCAAGATTCCGGGCATCCTCTTGACTTTCATTCCGGTAGCTTTTCCATCGGCATTTCGCAAATTCAAAGCCCCCCAAAGGCGTCCACCTGCTCCACGCGCTCTCTTCCCCGTCCGAGCTGCGTGGCTTCGGCCGCCGCGGCCGGAAGCGCCCCCTCGAAAATGCAGCCGCCAAAGCTTCGCAGAATCTGGCGACTGGCCCACGTTGATTAGGTTATCCCGGATTACCTCTAGCTTTTGCTTTTGGCTTTCACCTTATGTGGGCGCTCTTCATTATTGCCGGATCGGTTCAAACGTTCAGGAATCCCTGTGATAAGGCCTTGGTAATCCGTGAGGCGTTCCCCAATGATAACCACACCCTTGGAGGTGATTTCATATTCGCGGATATCCTTGCTATGGTTGCCACCGCGCATCTTGATAACGACCATGATCTTGCGAAGCTGGCCGTCAATGCATACGTACCGAAGCCGGATAATGTCATCGGTGAGAAAGGAAATCGAGTAGGTGCTGAACGGGAATTCTGTGAAAGATTCGTTCACCTCAACCGTGCTTAGAATCGTCACGCCGATTCCGGTCAAGGCGGTTATCATCCGGTAGAGCGATTCGCGAAAGTCCGCGCGGAAGCCGGGTGCCAACGCCATCTCAAAGCCCGCAAGCGAATCAATCACCAGGCGCTTGGCGCCAATCTTCTGGACCGCGGCCAGAATCTCGTGCATGGTTTCATCAACCGAGAGGTCCAGGGGACGGAGGTAGAGAATTTCGAGTTTCCCGTCATGTCGCGGCGTTTTCAAATCCAGACCAAAACTGCCGGCCCGCTCCGCATACTCTTGCGGCCGTTCTTCAAAAACCACCACGATTCCCGGATCGCCCTGGCGTATACCCTCGGCAATGAATTGCGTTGCCAAGACCGATTTTCCAGTCCCCGAAGCCCCTGCCACTAGGACACTATCCCCTTGGGGAATGCCCCCCCCGAGCATCTTATCCAATTCCGGAATTCCGATGGAAAGGCGCCGTCTGCTGGGTATCTTCCTTGCTTGTCCCGCCAGCCCAAGAGTGCGCGAGAAGGCTTGTAGCCCGTCAGGGGTAATGCGGAAAGTGTGCAGCCCGGGTACGGACGCCTGTCCGCGCAGCTTCACGATCTGTAGCTTCCGCACAATGGAATTTCGCTCCGGAGCTTGGTAGAGCCACAAGAGGCCATCGGAAACCGTGAATACCGGATTGTCACGGATCTCACCCTCGACATATTCTCCGACCAGAAAAGTCGTGGCTTGCCAGCTGGTCAGGAGCAGTGCTAACCGCTGAATGAAGGACTGCAGTTCCACTTCGGTTGAGCCACCGAGCGCTTTGCGCACAACGGTGCGGAAGGAGTCCACCACCACGATGCCGGGGCTCGCCTTCTCAACCTCTTTCGTAATCTCCTCTAAGACCGCGTCTAGGTCCTTCTCCAACACAACCTGGCTCAAGTTGATAAAGCGGACGGCTCTGTTTAACTTGGCTTGGTCGAAGAACGTGTACTGTTGCTGGTATCGCAGCATTTTGATGGCGGGTTCGCCGAGGATAGTGAAATACAGGGCGGGGTGCTCTGGCGTCGCGTTGGCGAACATGATCTGGTGCGCCAGCGTGGTCTTGCCGCTTCCCGGCGCGCCCGCGATGATATTAAAAGAAAATTCCGGGAGGCCGCCGCCCAGAATTTCATCGAGACCCGGGACCCCGGTCGGCAACTTGTTGATTCTCACTTTATCTGCTGTGCTCAAGCTTTGTTCTCCGTCTCGGAAACGCGGCCGTCGAAGGCGGCCTCCGGCCACACATCCTGAACCATACGCAACGTCAAACCTTCGCCGATGAAAGTGAGAAGCAGCGCGATTAACTGGGCAATGAGAATTACCCCTGCCTCCCTAGCCTGGTCCTTGTCAATTTGCAGCTCCAGATCGTCCAGCCCCTGTAAGGACCCATCCGCCGCGACCTGCACCCCGCCAAGACTGGGAACTTCTACCATGGCCAGAGTCAGCGCGCGAGAAAGAAGCGAGCGAAAACCGGCAACTCCCGCGAGTGTAATCAGGGGCTGGCGCAGCTTTGCACAGACGCGAAGGGTGGCAGACTCCGATGTCTCGGAGTTCTTGCTCGCATCGGCTTCGCAAGAAAGAAGGCGCTGGGCCAAATATCGCGACTCTGGAAGACTCACTATTTCCTTCTCCCCAACGCGCTCACTACACTCAATTCGGCTTGGGGCTTTTCACGACCGCTACGACTGCCAATACGGCGGCTGCATTGCGAACATTATCTGCGATAGTCAGCAGCGCCTCTGTAACGGGCGGATTTTGCTCCGCCAGTTCATCGAGACGCGCACTGACGCTTTGGAGTTGATCGACTTCGTTCAGGATCGCTTCAAAACCGATGGGTACGCGGCTCGTCGTGAGGAACCCAAGGTGGGGAAAAACCTCAGATATCACCAGCCGCAACGTGACACCTTCGCCCATGAAGAAGAGAAGCGTCCCAATTAACTGGGCAATGAGAATTACCCCTGCCTCCCTAGCCTGGTCCTTGTCAATTTGCGGCTCCAGATCGTCCAGCCCCTGCAAGGACCCATCTGCCGCGACCTGCACCGCGCTAAGACTGGGAGCTTCCGCCCTGGCCAACGTCAGAGCACGAGAAAGGAGCGAGCGAAAACCAGCTACTCCCGCGAGTGCAGCGAGAGGTTGGCGCAAAGTCTCGCAGACGCGAAAGGCCGCTAATTTCGTCGGCTCGGAGATTTTTCCCGCAGCGCTTTCATAAGCAATAAGGCGCTGCGCCAAATCTCGAGTCTGGGGAGGAAGCATCGTTTCCTTCCGTTGCCGTGCAAAATGCGCGTGACACCTAAACACCAAGGCTGAACCCAATGCTACCCGTTTTGTGGCCGTTTCGATAGGGAACCTGCCTGCTTCATTGGATTCTATTGGCGCAGCGACTGCCCCGGATCGTCGTATAACCACTCGACCCAAATGGCATGATCCGGCTCGCTAATCATGGAGAACGGCGTTGAGAAGTGAACTGTGAACCTGTCACCCTCCCTCTGCAACCCCGGCGTAGTCAATGAGCCCCAATTTCCGGAACCGGCTCATGAAAAAGTTTTCCCGCGACCGGGTCGTGCCCACCATCTCTGCCAGCATCTCTTGACTGATCTTCGGAACCACGGATTCAGGAAATCCCATCCTTCCCAAAGTGAGCGAGCATTAGAAGAGTGCGGGCTAATCTCCTCTCGCTGGAATTAAACAGTTGGTCCACCAGATCCTCTTCGCTTTTGATGCTTCGCGCCAACAAATATGCTACGAACAGATCAGGGAGGACACGTTCCCGGTGCAGCGTGTCCACCACGCCCTTTTCTCAATTCTCAAAATAACGCAATCGGTCAAAATCGACAGCTCCTTCTTGCTTCGTTTGCAACAATGTGACACAATGAGTCACATGAAAACGATCACCATCCGCGAACTTCACCAAGCTACAGGACGGTGGGTCCGGCGGGCACGAGCCGGTGAAGTTTACGTCACCGAACGTGGACGTCTCGTTGCCAAGATCGTGTCGGCATCGCCGCTTCCTGCCAAACCGTTCTTCGCAAATCCCAAGTTTACGCAGGCTTTCCTAGCCCAACGCAGATACCTTCGCGGCGGAACCGATTCCACAGAGACCATTAGCGAAGAGCGAGACCACAGGGTTACGTGATCTATTTCGATACGAGCTATCTCGTCCGTCTCTATTACCAAGATCCCGGTGCCGACGCGGTGCGCGTGCTCGCAGCGACCGACCACGTGGCCTCGGCGACCCACGGGCAGGCTGAAATGGTGGCAGCGTTTCATCGCAAGCTGCGCGAAGGGGTGATCCGGCCAGCGGCTTACGGTGCCTTATTGGCCCAGTTGCGGGCGCACATCGAGGCAGGCGCATTCCAGTGGCTTGCGCAAGATCAGGAAGTGTTCTTGCGAATCCGCCAAGTCTATCAGAAGCTGCCGGCAACTGTGTTTTTGCGCGCGGCGGATGCCATTCACCTCGCAACCGCGTCCGAGGCGGGTTTCCGCATCATTTATTCTAATGACGCACATCTGTTAGCCGCGGCGAGACATTTCGGCCTCGAAGGAAAGAATGTGATTGGCCAAGCGCCTTAAGCCAGATCCAAGACCATAGGACTCAACGCTCGTTAATGTGCTGGAATGCTCAAGTCAATCAATAGCGACGGACCGTAATAAATCCTGCGCGACCAGGAGAGAGCGACGCAACCACACGGTGCTCAAGTCTCTTGCTAGACTTTTCTCGATATGGATTCCGTGCGCGCCGCATACGACGAGGTGTACGCCTACACGATCGGTCGTCCCGGTTTTATCCTGCAGCACGTGGTGGACGCGTTCGCGGTGCAAACCGCCAACGACGAGAGCAAGCCGATCGGCGTTGTGTTCGGGTTGGTTGGTCTTTATCTCCACGTCGAAAAACAGTTTTCAGGCCGCCAGGTTCAGAGAGTACACATGGAACTTGGACGCAGAAAACGAGAATGGCCGCGTTTGCAGGTGCCCGAGGATCGGGGCAGTATGACGGTTGCCGATGTGCTCGCAGCATCTACCGGGCCTAAGCGTGACATGGCGATCAACAATTGGTGCCGATCCGTGTGGAATGCTTTCAGTATTAATCGCCAGACTATCATCTCCCTTTTGCAGGAATACCACATCACGTAGTCATGACAGCTTGCTCGATCAGCGGAGCTCTTGCCAAGATGCGACGGTCGGGGCGCTTCGCTGCACTCCGCATGACACGGGTCTGGGGGTTGCGCTGCGGAGCGAGGTTGTAGTTTCCGCTTGCGCCTGTCCCGGAAGCACCGGCTTGAGCTTCCCGGCCGCCAATTCATCCAGCGCGCGCAGCCGCCCACTCAGTTCCCGCGCATCCAAACGCCGCTCCCGATACAACTCCCGCAAATACTCCTCGCGGGCCGCTCCGCCTTACTCGAGTTGCACTCCGCGCAGCACGACACCAGATTGCGGTAGGAATTGCTGCCGCCTTGGCGCCTGCGGCACTACATGATCGAGGCACCAGTTGCGTTCCCTGGTGCGCCGCATACAGTAAAAACAGTTGCCGCCGTCGCGGTCGTGGAGCGCACAGCGCAGGCTTTGTTTCAGCAGGAAACCCTCTTCTTCGATGTTGATTGCCACCTTGGTCGGCTCCGGTGGTCCCGTCGGCTTCGCGAGAACCGGCTTTACTTCAAGTGGCAGCCGCAGCCAGATCACATGCTGGGTCCGGCGGTTCCGTTCGATCAAATCCACGACCCCGCGCGCGACCAGGCTCCGCACCGACTCACGCGTCGCCTTCATCGAGAGGCCCACACCACGCGCCAGCCACGCAATCGAGAACCGGAACTTGGTCCTGCCTTCCAGCCGGCTGTGCCGGAAAAGATGCGAGTACACCGTACGGTCGGTCCTGGAAAAATGGAGCCGCGGCGCAAGCAGGTCTTCATTTTGTTTCCACACCAATGCCGCATTGGGCTTTCTGTTTTCATGGTTTAGTCCTAAGTTGGGATGCGGAAGTTCACAGCAAGAGAGGCCGAAGGGGCGGTAGGCTGCCGGCAGACGGATGCCGGGACGTTTTCTTTTTGGGGGCACTTTTTTTTTCTGGCCAGGACAAGCCGTCGATATCGCCATGAAGTGGTAGTGATTTGGGAAGACGGACCAGGCTTCCAGCTTCCATCCATACCGAGGCGCAATATCCAGGAGTTGCTGGCAGAGAAATGTCAAACGCGCGGCGGACCGGAAATGCGGCTCTTTCTTGTAAGTCGCCCTAGCGACAATGTATGCCCCGGAGCTGTTAAGAAGCTGAGTGGGAGCATGCGGCCGGTCCGACATTCGCTGAAAGGATACTTACCGATACAGGTAAAAAGAAAGCGCCGTCGAGCCGCCGCACTCCATAAGGATCACGCGGAACGACCATGTGGAGTGCGGCGGCTCGACGCCGCCTTCACCTTTGTGCGATCGAGGATTATTGGAGCTCGGAGACTCGAGTCGAGGACGTAGGTGTACGGTTTTTGACTTTTGACTCGCACATCAACTTCTACCCTTCAATTTGACCGCTTTTGTGTCCAACGGTAGAATTGACGTTCCACGCGGTGCGACCTCTAGATCAAACCCGCAAGCACATAGAGACTTACAAACCGACGCAGCAAGCTCATTGGAGGAGGAAGTATGGCTACGGCAAGTGCGCCACGAGTTTTCAAGAATTTTATCAACGGCGAATGGGTGGAATCCCGCAGCGGCAAAGCCTATGAAAACCTCAATCCCGCAAACACCGACGAGTTGATTGGGATGTTTGTGTCTTCGACGAGCGAGGATGTAGACGCGGCTGTCGAGGCCGCCAAAGAGGCTTACAAAAAATGGCGTTTGGTGCCTGCGCCCAAGCGGGCGGAAATCTTGTATCGCGCCGCGGAGCTGCTCTTGCAGCGCAAGGAAGATTATTCCAAGGACATGACGCGCGAAATGGGCAAAGTCCTGGCAGAGACACGCGGCGACGTGCAAGAAGCGATTGATATGACGTATTACATGGCGGGGGAAGGCCGGCGGCTGTTTGGGCAAACGACTCCTTCGGAATTGCCAAATAAGTTTGCCATGAGCGTCCGGCAGTCCGTCGGCGTATGCGGGATGATTACACCGTGGAATTTTCCGATGGCGATTCCATCGTGGAAGATGATGCCTGCGCTGATCAGTGGCAATACTGTGGTTCTGAAGCCTGCCGAAGATACGCCGCTGTCGTCGTATAACCTCGTTCAGGTTTTGACGGAAGCTGGGATTCCTCCCGGCGTGGTGAATCTTGTGAGCGGGGACGGGCCTGATGCTGGCGCGCCTCTTTCGCAGCACAAAGAAGTGCCGGTTGTGAGTTTTACGGGCTCGACGGCAGTTGGGCGCATCATTGCGCAGGCTTGCGCGCCGGATTTCAAGCATTGCAGCCTGGAAATGGGCGGGAAGAACATCATCCTTGTGATGGACGACGCCAATCTGGATCTCGCTGTGGACGGCGCGGTTTGGGGCGGGTTCGGAACGACTGGCCAGCGGTGCACGGCGGCCAGCCGCGTTGCGGTCCACAAGAGCGTTTACCACGAGTTCGTATCGCGTTTTGTGGAGCGCGCGAAATCTTTGCGAGTTGGCAACGGACTCGATTCGAACGTGGATATGGGGCCGTGCATTAACGAGCAGCAGCTCAAAACAGTGATGAGCTACGTCGAGATTGGGAAGAGCGAAGGCGCAAAGCTGCTGGCGGGCGGGAATCGCCTGAACGGCGGCATTTATGACAAGGGCTGGTTCCACGCGCCAACGGTGTTTGGCGATTGCTCGCCGAAAATGCGCATCGCGCAGGAGGAAATCTTTGGGCCGGTGGTTTCCGTGATTCCGTTCGAATCATTCGATCAAGCTATCGAAATTGCAAACGGCGTGCCCTACGGCTTGTCCGCCTCGATTTACACGCGCAACGTGAATCAGGCCTTTGCCGCCACGCGAGATCTTTACACCGGCATCGTTTACGTGAACGCGCCAACGATCGGCGCCGAAACGCACCTGCCGTTTGGCGGCACGAAGCAAACCGGCAACGGGCATCGCGAAGCGGCAATCGCCGCAATCGATTTCTTCACCGAGTGGAAAACGATCTACATCGATTATTCCGACAAGCTCCAGCGCGCCCAAATCGACAATAATTAAGCGCGAGAGAAAGCCGCTCCAGCAAGGGACACTCGTCTCTTTTCGTTTTTCTTTTTTTCGACGCGCAAACGGGCAACCTCGTTTTTTTCCGGGCACGCAACCTGGCGACCCGCGTTGACGGCACTCGACACGCTTTCTACAATATAGATAGCGCTCGCTGGCAGTTGGAGTAGAGTGCTGCTATGAGGAATCCTGCCTTACAAGAACGGCGCAACCGCCAAATCCTTGCTGATTTGGTTCGAACATATATCGAAACCGGTGAGCCGGTGTCATCGAGGGCGATTTCGAAGAGATACGAAGAGACTTTGAGCACGGCGACGATTCGAAACGTGCTGGCGGATCTCGAAGATGGCGGGTTTCTGTTTCAGCCGCACACTTCGGCCGGGCGGGTGCCAACTTCGGCGGCGTACCGCTTTTTTGCGCAGGAGATTGCTTCGCAGGCAACGCTTAACGTAGACGACCGGAAGTGGATTCAGCGGGAAATGAGCGGAGCGAAAACGGCGGGAGAAATTACGGAGCGAGCTGGGCACGTCCTGGCGGAAGTTTCGAACGGGCTCGGAATTATTGTTTCGCCGCCGCTGGGCAGAACCGTTCTTGAGCACGCACGGATGTGGCTGTTGCCGGATGGGCGCGTCGTTGTGGTGCTGATTTCGCCAGGCGGGCATACACGCGACAAGATTTTGCGGCCGAGCCGGCCTTTTTCGCAGACTGAGCTTGACGCCACCGCTGATTTTTTGAATCGCCATTACTCGGGGTGGACTCTCGAGGCGATTCGCGGCGACTTGTTGCAGAAACTTGCGACGGACCGGGAACAGTATGAAGGTCTGGCAAGCAGCGCGCTGACGTTATGCGATCCGGCGATGCTTGGGGAAGGCGAGGGGAGCCAGGTTCACGTGGAAGGCACGGCGCAAATCGTAGGCGCGGCCGAGTTTGCAAATCAAGGGCAGCTCCGCGAACTGCTGGAGGCCATTGAGGAGAAACACCGGCTTGTGACCGTCTTAAATGCGTGCATAGAAACGCCGGAGCCGGTACACGTGCAGATTGGCGTAAAAGAGATTGCCGAGGCAGGCGACAACCTGGCCATTATCAGCGCGCCCTACATGCGTAACGATTTTGTGCAGGGTTCCCTCGGAGTGCTTGGACCGACGCGCATGCATTACGAGCGCGCCATGACCGCTGTCGCGTACGTTGCGCAGCTATTCAGTGAAGCTTTGAGTAAAATTTGAAAGACTTTTTCAAGAGGAGAAGCAGCAAAGTGCCCGACAAGGACTCACCATTCAACCCGGAGAACGCAGCGCATGACGTTGCAGGAGATCAAGCCGAGAGGGCCAAGATGGAGGAGGATTCCGCCTCTGCCGATGCGGAAGTTGCAAAGCTGGCCAGCGACTTGAATGATTTGCGGCAGACGTTGATGCGCCGGCAGGCCGATTTTGACAATTACCGCAAGCGCATCGAAAGAGAACGCGCCGACGATGCCAAGCGGCATACGGCGCGGATTGTGGAAGGTCTAATTCCAATTATTGACGGCTTTGAGCATGCGTTGGCAGCGCATCGCGAAGCCGAGTACGAAAATTATCGCAAGGGTTTCGAATTGATTTACAGGCAGCTTGTTGACACGGTCACGCGGCTTGGCGTCGAACGCATGGATCCGCTCGGCAAGCCGTTTGATCCGCATCTGCACCAGGCGATGGACCGCACCGAAACAGTAGACCACGCGGATGGAACGATTTTGCAGGTTTTTCAGCCGGGTTATGTTTTCCACGGACGCGTTCTACGCCCGGCGATGGTGGGCGTAGCGGTTCATCCGGGCGGCGCATCCAAGGAAGCTGCGAACTGAATTTAACGAAAGCAATTTAGCCAAAACAATTTAGGCAAGACAATTTAGGTGAAACAAGGGGATTGCATGGCCAGGGGTAATCAAAGAGATTTTTACGAGGTGCTCGGTGTCACGCGCACCGCTTCGGTCGAGGAGATTAAATCCTCGTATCGCAAAGCGGCGCTGAAGTGGCACCCTGACCGAAATCCAGAGAACAAAGAAGAAGCCGAAGTAAAATTTCGAGAATGCACGGAGGCCTACAGCATCCTGAGCGATGCGGAGAAGCGCCAAGTTTATGACACCTACGGCCACGCGGGGCTTTCGGGCGGTGGCGGCGTGGACTTCAACAGCACGGTGTTTCGCGATTTCCATGACATTCTTGGGGATTTTTTTGGTTTTGAAGATCTCTTCTCTACGGGTCGTACCGGCCGGCAGCGCAAACAGAGGGGCTCCGACCTGCGCTACGACATGACGCTGACTTTTGAGGAAGCGTCGGCGGGTGTTACGACCAAGATCAAATTACCGCGGCAGGAATACTGCGAAGCCTGCAATGGCACAGGCGCGAAAAAGGGAACTGGCGTTATTGCTTGCCAGACTTGCGCAGGCCGAGGCCAGTTGGCATACCAGCAGGGATTTTTTACGATTTCCCGGACTTGTCCGGCTTGTCAGGGCGCCGGGCAAATCGTTCGCGAGCGTTGCCCGGATTGCCGCGGGCAGGGCCGTATCGAGCGGGAGAAAACGATTGAACTGCGCATTCCACCCGGCGTGGATTCGGGCACGCGGCTTCGCGTAACCGGCGAGGGGGAACCTGCCCCCAACGGCGGCGTTCCTGGGGACCTCTATGTTGTGCTCGAAGTGAAGGAGCACCCCTTCTTCGAGCGACGCGGGGCGGATCTTTATTGCACGATACCGCTAAGCGTCACGCAGGCGGCGCTCGGCACCGAGTTGCAAGTTCCGGGCCTCAACGGCGAGGAAAAACTGAAAGTTCCAGAAGGCACGCAGAGCGGCGCGGTCTTTCGCATCAAGGGGAAGGGACTTGCTGATCCACGCGGTGGCGGTAAAGGCGATCTTTACTATCACGTACGCGTGCTCACGCCCACCAAACTCACACGCGAACAGCGAAAGCTCTTAGAGCAACTGGACGGCACGATGAAGGTCGAGAACAAGCCGGCGGACCGAAATTCGACGATCTTCGACAAAGTGAAAGACATCTTCGGCTAGCTCGCCGCTATGCTGCACGCCACGTGCACACAGTCTTCGAATCCTGCCTAAGGGAACTATCCGCGGAAGAACGTTCAGTTGTTTGACGTGGCGTTGCGATAGAATCAGGCCGTGCGCCGCCGATTCTTCGTTGAAAAATATGAAGGAACTTCCGCTGTTATCGAAGGGGACACCGCGCATCATTTGGGCCACGTTCTGCGGGCTCAAAAGGATCAGCTTTACGAATTGAGCGATGGGACGGAGGCCTGGCTGGGGCGCATTGAGTCGGTTGGACGAGACCGAGTTGAGTTCGTGCTTTTGGAGCCGTTGCCCGGGCCGCAGCTTTCGGCAGAGGTTACGCTGCTGCTTTCCGTCGTGAAATTCGATGCGTTCGAATGGGCTATCGAGAAAGCGACTGAGCTTGGTGTTGGAAGCATCGTTCCGCTTGCGGCAGCGCGCAGCGAAAAAGGCCTGCTTGCGGCCGCTGAAAAGCGATCGCAGCGCTGGAAGAAAATCCTGCTGGAGGCGAGCCAGCAGTCGCGGCGACTACGCGTTCCTGTGCTAGAAGCGCTTGCGAAGCCAGGACATGCCTTTGGCGCTCCGGGAGATTCGTTTCGCGTGATGCTCTCCGAGCGGGCAGATGCTCCGTCTCTACGTAAGGTTCTCGTGGGTGTGAAGTCGGGGCGGGCGACGCTCGCCATTGGGCCGGAAGGCGGTTGGACGGACGAAGAGATTGACTCGGCGCGTGCTGCGGGATTTCAGGAGGCTTCGCTTGGGCAACTCATTTTGCGCACGGAAACGGCGGTTGTCGCTGCGCTGGCTATGGTGAATTACGCTTTGACGCCGGACCAGTCGTAGAAGAGGGTATGCGTGACAGTTGCAGGCAACGCTCGAAGCGGGGCAACTATCTTAAGTAAAGAGCACTGCCATAGCGAAGTTCGCGGGGCGCGCAAATCCAATTTGGCGCTGCTTGTGACGTTTGTGACGCCCGTGTTATAAATAGAGAGCAACAAGAAAATGCCAAGTACGGACCAGAACCCAACTGTCGCTACACCGGTTCCGGAACCTTCAGCGCCGGCGCCTTCGGCAATCCATTCCTTGAGAAATGAGATTCGTGTTTGGACGCGCGATCTGCTGATCGCGATCGGGTTGGCGCTGGTCATCATCGTGTTTCTGTATCAACCGGTCAAAGTTGAAGGCACAAGCATGGCGCCACTTCTTTCCGACCAGGAACGCATCTTCATCAACAAATTTGTGTATCGCTTCGAGCCGATTCAGCGGCGCGACGTTGTGGTTTTCTGGTATCCTCTCGACCGTTCGAAGTCTTTTATCAAGCGCGTGATCGGTTTGCCGGGCGAATCCGTGGAAATCCGCCAAGGCATTGTTTATGTCAACGGGCGCGCGATTGACGAGCCGTACGTGCCGGTTCAGTACGAGGACATGAGCGACTTCGGGCCGGTGCGCGTGCCGGAAGACAAATATTTTGTGATGGGAGATCACCGCATCAGTTCGAACGATTCGCGCGTGTTTGGGCCGGTGGAAAGCAAATACATTTACGGGCGCGCGGTGTTTGCTTACTGGCCGGTGGACCATTTCGGATCGCTATCGACTACGGAAGCCAGCACGAAGTAAACGGCAGACTTTGATGATTACTTTTGGAGGACAACCTGACCGAAGTTCCGCACCGACCTGCCACTCTCGCTCTGGAAGACGGGCGCATATTTAACGGCCGTGCCGCGGGCGCGATCACACGCCGCGGCGGCGAAGTTGTTTTCAACACCAGCCTCACTGGATATCAGGAAGTACTTACGGACCCAAGCTATGCGGGCCAGATTGTCTGTTTAACCTATCCGCACATCGGAAACGTCGGCGCAAATCTAGATGATGAAGAGGCCACGCGGCCTTACATCGAGTCGCTCATCGTGCGCGAGTTTTCGCAGATTTCCTCGAACTGGCGGTCGGCGGAGACGGCGCAGCTTTATTTGAACCGGCATAAAATACCGGCCATCTGGGACATTGATACCCGCGCGCTGGTACGGCACATTCGCAATGTCGGAGCGCTGCGCGGGGTTGTGGCTACGGACGGCACGCCTGCGGATCAATTGATTCACGAAGCCAAGCAGTTGCCCAGCATGGCGGGGCAGGAGCTCGCCAGCCAGGTCAGTTGCAAAAAAGCTTACGGATGGGAAAAAAGCTCGATCGAACTGACGATTCCGCCGTGGTCGGAGTCCATGGGCGAATCGGGGCGGGACTCGGAGACGCCCAAGCTTCGTGTCGTGGCTTACGACTACGGCATCAAGCAGAATATTCTGCGGCTGCTGATCGATCATCATTGCGACGTCTGGGTTGTTCCCGCCCGAACTTCGGCGCAAGAAGTGCTCGACCTGAAACCGGACGGCGTGTTTCTTTCGAACGGTCCGGGCGATCCCGAGCCCATCGGCTATGCAGTCGAGAATATTCAGAAGATGCTTGGGCGCGTACCCATTTTCGGTATTTGCCTCGGGCATCAGCTCTGTGGGCTCGCCCTTGGCGGAAAGACTTTCAAGTTGAAGTTCGGCCACCATGGCTCGAACCATCCCGTGCAGAATCTCCTGAATCGGAAGGTCGAAATCACCGCACAAAACCACGGTTTTTGCGTCGATCCCGAGTCCCTGCCATCGAGCGACGTCGAAATCACGCACGTTAATCTCAATGATGGCACCAACGAAGGCATGCGCCACAAGTCGCTGCCGCTCTTCAGCGTGCAATACCATCCGGAAGCGTCTCCGGGCCCACATGATTCGCACTACCTTTTCGCTAAATTCACCGACATGATGAAGGAGCAAGCGCGGTGATTGTGCATTTGCTGATTGCACTTCTTCTCTTGGGGGTGCCACACTTTCAATCTCCTGAGACGGATCAGCCGCCTCAGGTTGAGAAGCTGTGCGGGAAACTGGTCAGCATTACCTACGTGGCGGAAAAGGGAACTGCGAATTCGTCGCGGCAGGTGGTCACTCCAATAGCCCACGCACGCATTCGACTGTTTGCGCCGGAGATTAAATCCGATTGCTGCGGATCGGCGCCGCCTCTGGCCCTAATCCAGACGCGGGGCGACGGCAGCTTTGAGTTTAAAAAAATGGATGCCGGAGATTACCGCCTGGTCGCGAGCATCAATGGCGCCGAGTACGAAATTATAGTTCGTTACGTGCCGGACAAGAGATCCACGACAAAATGTCCTGAGTTGCAGTACGCGCTTGAGAAAGGAAAGCTTCAGCTCACAAGATCCATGACGGTTGCCGTCAGCTAGATGCTGGACCGCAAAGACATGGAGAAGCGCAAGCAGCAGATGAGCGCCTTGCGCAGCGGCACGGCTGTGAGAACTCACGCGTCTTTCATATTGGAGCAGACAACGGTACTCTAACGCACAATGCCAAAACGCACAGACATCAAGAAGATTTTGATCATCGGGTCCGGCCCGATTGTCATTGGCCAGGCTTGCGAATTTGACTATTCCGGCGCTCAGGCTTGCAAAGCTCTGCGCGCTGAGGGCTATGAAGTTGTGCTGGTTAACTCCAATCCGGCAACGATCATGACCGACCCGGAGTTGGCTCACCGTACCTACATTGAGCCGCTCACCAAAGAATATCTCGAAGAAATTTTGATTCGCGAGAAGCCGGACGCGCTTTTGCCGACCGTTGGCGGGCAGACGGCTTTGAATCTTGCCGTGGAGCTGGCGGAGAGCGGGATTCTTGAGAGGCACAAAGTCGAGATGATTGGCGCGTCGCTTCGGGCTATCAAAGTCGCCGAAGATCGTCTTTGGTTTAAAGATGCCTGCCGGAAGATTGGGCTGGAGGTTCCGGCTTCGGCGCTGGTGAACAACGCGCAGGATGCTTTGCGCCTTTGCGACCAGCTTGGGTTTCCGCTTGTCATTCGGCCGTCGTTTACGTTGGGCGGTACGGGCGGTTCCATCGCTTACAACAAGGAAGAGTTTGGCGAAGCCATTTCGCACGCATTGGACATGAGCCCCGTGCATGAAGCGCTGGTCGAAGAGTCCGTGCTTGGATGGAAAGAATACGAGCTCGAAGTGATGCGCGACCACCGCGACAATTTCGTGGTGATCTGCACCATCGAGAATTTTGACCCGATGGGGGTTCACACCGGCGATTCCATCACCGTCGCGCCCGCGCAAACGCTGACCGATAAGGAATACCAGCGAATGCGCGATGCCGCTGCGGCGATTATTCGAGAAGTCGGCGTGGAAACGGGCGGTTCGAACGTGCAGTTTGCCATCAATCCGGAAAATGGGCGGATGACCGTCATCGAAATGAATCCGCGTGTCTCGCGCAGCTCCGCGCTGGCCAGCAAGGCTACCGGATTCCCCATTGCGAAGATTGCCGCGCGACTGGCGGTCGGAATGTCGCTGGACGAAATTCCCAACGACATCACGAAGAAAACGCCGGCTTGCTTCGAGCCGACGATAGACTACGTCGTTGTGAAAATTCCGAAATGGCAATTTGAAAAATTCCCCGGCGCAGACAGCACTTTGGGAACACAGATGAAGTCCGTCGGCGAAGTCATGGCCATTGGGCGCACGTTCAAAGAGGCTTTGCAAAAGGGAATTCGTTCGCTGGAACCACACACGCCCTGGCGTGCGCCGGCCGAAACGCCGGATTCGTTGCTGCGCGAAAAACTGGCGACGCCTCGCCCGGACCGTATACATTGGCTGCTCACGGCCGTTGATAAAGGCTTGCCCGCCGGAGAAATTGTTGAGCTGACGAAAATCGATCCGTGGTTCATCCATCAAATCGAGGAGCTCGTGGCCATGAACCGGCGCGCGGCTTCGGTTACCGTGGAGACAGCTTCGAAAGACCTTTTGCGAGAAGTGAAGCGTCACGGTACGAGCGACGAGCAGCTCGCGCAAATCTGGAAGAGCACTCCGGCATCCGTGCGGCTGCAGCGCGCGCGCTATGGCGTTGGTCCCGTTTTCAAGCGTGTAGATACCTGTGCGGCGGAATTCGAATCGTTCACGCCGTACATGTACTCCACCTATGAAGACGAAGACGAATCGGACACCAAGCCGCGTCCAAAGATCATGATTCTTGGCAGCGGGCCGAACCGCATCGGACAGGGAATTGAATTCGATTATTGCTGCTGCCATGCAGCTTACGCGCTACGCGAAGATGGTTTCGAAACCATCATGGTGAATTGCAACCCGGAGACTGTTTCGACGGACTACGATACGTCGGACCGGCTTTATTTTGAGCCGCTGACGCTCGAAGACGTGCTTGCCATCGTGGAACGGGAAAAGCCGCAGGGCGTCATTGTGCAATTTGGCGGGCAGACGCCGCTGAATCTTGCGCAGGAGTTGAAGCGCAATGGTGTGCCTATTATTGGCACCGCCCCGGAGTCCATCGACTTAGCTGAAGATCGCCGGCGATTCGGCGGACTTCTCGATAAACTGCGAATTCCGCAGCCGCGGAACGGCACCGCGTTGATCCCGGAAGAAGCTGCTCGCGTTGCCGGCGAAATCGGTTTGCCGGTTCTGGTACGGCCGAGTTACGTTCTCGGCGGCCGGGCCATGGTGATTGCATACGATGTGAACACCGTGCAGGAGTACGTTGCCCAGGCGGCGATGATGGGGCCGGCGCGGCCCGTATTGATTGATCAGTTCCTGGAAGAAGCGACGGAAGTGGATGTGGATGCGCTTGCCGACGGAACGGATGTCGTCATCGGCGGGATCATGGAGCACATCGAAGAAGCTGGCGTGCATTCTGGCGATTCGTCCTGTGTGCTGCCACCTGTCAGTTTGTCGCCCGCGATTCTTGAGCACATCCGCGAATACACAAAGCGCCTTGCGCTGGCGCTGAAAGTCATTGGGTTGATGAACGTGCAGTATGCGATTCAGCGCGACACGGTGTACGTGCTCGAAGTAAATCCGCGCGCGTCGCGCACCGTTCCCTATGTCAGTAAGGCAACAGGAGTGCCGATGGCCAAAGTTGCGGCGCGCTTGATGGCCGGTAAAAAACTTGCGGGCATGGATCTTCCGGTGGTGCTGCATAACGGAATTGCCGAAATTGCGGTGCACGAATTTTACTCGGTGAAATCGCCGGTGTTTCCGTTCAATAAATTCCGCGGTGTCGATACGATTCTTGGACCGGAAATGCGCTCGACCGGCGAAGTAATGGGCATCTCGACTTCGTACGGATTGGCGTTTGCGAAAGCGCAACTTGCCGCGGGACAGCGTTTGCCACGCAAGGGAACGATTTTCCTCAGCGTGAATGATCGGGACAAGAAACATGTCGGTTCCCTGGGAAAAGAATTGCACGATCTCGGTTTCCGTTTGCTTGCGACGCGCGGCACGGCTGCTGCTCTGGAAGCGGCGGGCATTCCAGCGGAATCCGTTTTCAAAGTAAACGAGGGCCGCCCGAATATCGTTGATCTAGTCAAGACGGGAAAAATCGATCTGGTCATCAACACGCCGTTGGGCCGCGAATCCTTCTACGACGAAAAATCGATTCGCCGCGCGGCGATTCGATACAACATTACCTGTATCACGACCCTTGCCGCGGCTCATGCGGCAGCTCGCGGCATTCGCGCGCTGCTCGATCAGGGAACGGAAGTTGCGGCGCTTCAGGATTTGCATCGTGGCCAGCTTGCTGCTTCGGGTAGCAGCGGGTCGGGAGACTGAGAGACCGAACATGGACTTATCCGGAGTTTATCCGGCGCTGACAACGCCATATGCCGCTGACGGATCCGTTTCGCTCGCGGATCTGAAGCACAACATCCTCAAGTACAACGAGATTGGCCTCGCGGGTTACGTTGCGATCGGCTCGACAGGCGAGTCTGTGCTGCTTTCCGCAAAGGAAATAGACACCGTACTCGCAACCGTGAAGGAAGCGGCCGCGCCGGGGAAGCGGCTGATCGCCGGGACGGGGGCAGAATCCACCGCCGAAACCATTGAGCGCACGAAGCGCGCCGCCGAACTTGGTTACCACGCGGCGCTGGTGAAAACGCCGTACTACTACAAAACGGTTTACAAGCCGGATGTATATATCGCGCATTACCGGCGCGTCGCGGACGCTTCACCGATTCCTGTGCTGCTGTATTCCGTGCCGCAGTTTACCGGGATTGCATTGGAAGCGCCCGAAGTCGCTGCTCTGTCGGAGCATCCCAACATCATAGGAATCAAGGAGAGCTCGGGAGTGGTGCAACGCGCTGCGGAAATACTTGGATCGGCGCCGCCTTCCTTTCAATTGCTGGTAGGTTCGGCGAGCATGATGTTTCCCTCGCTGGCGCTTGGCGCGCGCGGGGCCATCCTCGCTTTGGGTAGCGGGATGCCTGAATTGTGCCTGGCGGTTTTTGAGGCGATGCAGAAAAGCGATCTGCAGCGGGCGCGTGAGCTGCAAAGCTTGATTGCTCCGGCGTCCAAGCTGATTGTCGCGCAGTGCGGAATTGCCGGCGTGAAATACACGATGGACCTGGGTGGATATCGCGGTGGCATTCCGCGATTGCCTTTATTGCCCCTGCAGGAAGAGCAGAAGAAAGCCATCCGGGATTTGGTGGCCCGGGTGGAGGCGCGCGAGCCCGCACGCCTTTCCGGCGCCGTCTCCGTCTAAGTCACAGTAGCGGACCTAGAGTGGGCTGCTTGTTCGGGCGCAAAGCCCTGCGTGTGCAGCCCGCCGAGATTTGCTGTGACGAAAGGGCGTCGGTATCATCTAATTCCCGATGGAATGTCGAGCCCTGCCGTTTCGCCAACTGCCCCATCAGTCCAAGCTGTTTCTTCAATTCCTCGATGATTTTTCCAGCGTTGCGAAATTCTACGGACATCCACCCACTCTGGCGGCCATCAAAAAAGTAGCTCGTTCGCTGGGCTATCCCGACGAACGCAGATCGGAAGTAGCGGCAATTCTCAGAGAGCAGAACGCGGCGCTTGGGTGCGGGGAAGCTGCGCGTGAAAACCTAAACCGCTTGGCAAAGGGTGCGGTGGCTGTCGTCAGTGGGCAGCAGGTAGGACTGTTCAGCGGGCCGGCGTTCGCGATTTACAAAGCGGTCAGCGCGATTCAGATCGCTCAGGAATTGACGCAAGCCGGAATCGATGCCGTGCCAGTTTTTTGGATGGCGACCGAGGACCATGACCTCGACGAAGTGCGTACTTCCACCTGGTTCCACCAGGGGAAGCTGACGCGATATGAGCTTCCAGGAAACGGCGAGGCGGGGAAGCCCGTTGGAGGAATTACGTTGGGCCCTGCGGTGCAGGAGTTGGTGCACGAGGGAGAGAAAATCCTCATCGCTGCGGGTGGAGAATTTGTTGCAGCTATCTTCCGCGAAAGCTATGGGGCGGAGGAGACTTACGGAAGCGCGTTCGGGAAATTGTTTACACGTTTGTTTGCCGAGCATGGCCTGATCTTGCTTGATCCCCTGGATGCGCGGTTGCATCGTGTGGCCGGCGCGGTTCTTCAAAAAGCGGTGGAAGATCGCGATGCGCTGAACGACGCTTTGCTTGCGCGTGGCAAAGAGCTGGACAAAGCGGGCTATGGGGCGCAGGTGAAGGTTACGGCGCGGAGCACTTTGATTTTCAGCATGGAGACTGGGACTCGCCAGCCCATCTCGATGAGCGTCGACAAATTTATTTGCGGAGGCCGCAGTTGGACCAGAGACGAGCTAATGAGTGCGGTGAACGTTGCGCCTGAAAAGTTCAGTCCGAACGCACTCTTCCGCCCTGTGATACAGGATCACCTGCTCCCGACGGTGGCGTACATCGCGGGGCCGGCAGAAATTGCCTATTTTGCGCAAGCCGAAGTCGTTTATCGAAAAGTGCTGGGACGTATGCCGGTGATTTTGCCGCGAGCCGCATTCACGATACTGGATGCGAAGGTGGAGAAATTGCTGCGGCGGTACGGATTGAAAGTCGAGGATGTTTGGCGCGGGTCCCAGGAACTGCGCCGCCGGATGGAAACCTCAAGGGTGCCGAAGGCGCTTGGGAAAAATTTCGACAAGAGCGTGAAAGAATCGGAAAAGATGCTGGCGCAGCTGAAGAAGCAGATTGTGCGGCTGGATCCGACGCTGGGCGGGGCGGTGGAGACCGCTCGGAAGAAAATCGCTTTTCAACTAGAGAAGCTGAAGCGCAAGGCGGGAAAGGCGCAAACGTTTAAGGAAGGACTCATCGCAGCCCATCAGGAGTTCCTGGAATCGCTGCTTTACCCGCATAAGACGCTGCAATCTAGGGAGTTGTGCTTCTTGCCGTTTTTGGCTCAATGGGGGATGGCCGGGCTGAAAGAATTGCAGGGGCTGGCGGGAAGCAAAAAGATGTTCGAGCACAAGATTTTGCGGATACCCTAAGTTAGCTCCGGGCCGTGTAAAAAAAAGAAAGAGCTTGTACGCCACGTCTGCTGGCCCGTCATTACAGTGAGGCTGGGGCTCCGCCCGGTTCCGCAGCGAGGCAGATCGCTGTCAGCGGGAGCGGAGGCGGGCCAATAGGGACTTTAGGCGCGAGCGGTCTTCTTCCGTCAGGGAGGTGAACTTCAAGCCAAGGCCATTGCCGCGTCGTACATGCCGAACCACGGCGTCAGCTCGGATGCGACCCTCCTGGACGAGGAAGTCGAGTTTGGCGGGCATGTCCTCCTTAACGCCCAGGTGAGGAGTCTGGATGAAGAGGCCTTCGCTGCTAATGTCCAGAATCCGGGACACGTCGTCGCGGCCGTTGCAGCGCCAGCAGAGCCAGATATCCTCAGATGCTGGTAGCCGGGTAATAGAACGGCGTGAGAAGGCTGGTTTCCTTTGCAAGATGGCTCCCTGAAGCGCGGCACGCTGGGGGGGGCGTGGGCTGGGAGCCGAGTCCCTCCTCGAGTGGTGAGGCGCTTTTGAAACTCGTAATCGTTCCTGCTCATAACTACCTATTCTGCGTAGTGCGACTCACAGGCAAATCGTTACACCCTGCCCCTGCGGACGGCCATACGGCGAAAATGGTAAAGACGCGGGCTACGCCGCCTTATGGTTTTGCGTGTTGACTGGAACCAGGTTGATGACTGGCTGGCGCAGGTCAGCGAGGCGCGACGCGGCAAGAGTCAGACCGTGCTGGAGTGTGTAGAGGCTGATCACCACAAACGCGATGGCTGCGAAGCCGATGGTGAATAGCGTGAATACGGCCAGAAGTTCTTTGACGAAGTAGAGTTGGGACAATGCCACGACAGCCAGGAATCCCCAGATCCACTTCCGAGCGTTATCTTTGAATTTGATTTGCACGACTTCCCCCGTTCGTTTTTCGCCGACTCAGCGATTCACCCCAAACTTGCCCGAACCGCTCTATATCTTAACGACGATGCACACTTTCTCTTGTTCGGCGATTTGGAACAATGCACTCTGGATGAACTGAGAATGGACTGGAGGTGAACCAGAGTTGCCAGGTGGGCGGATGATAGACTTTTCAGAAGATCGAGAGGCCATGATGGATGTATTGCGGGTTAGAACGCAGCGGCGAACACAACTTGTGGACCTGACAGATCAGGTGTCGCGCGCGGTTGCGAAAGCGGGCATTGTTTCGGGAGTTTGCTATGTCTATGTGCCGCACACCACCGCCGGCGTCATGATCAACGAGCATTTTGATCCGGACGTCGCAGGGGATTTGGAAGGCGTGTTTGATCGGCTGGTGCCCCACGCGGGTCCTTATCGGCATGCGGAGGGGAATTCGGATTCCCACGCCAAGGCGGCGATGACGGGTACTTCGCAGGTAATTTTTGTTGAGGAAGGAAAGTTGGCTTTGGGGCAGTGGCAGGGTGTGTTTTTTTGTGAGTTTGACGGTCCACGAGAGAGGAAGATTTGGGTCAAAGTGATGGCCGGATGATTCGACGGCGCTGGATTCGGCATTAATGGGGTAAAAGACTTTTTCAACACGCAGAGCAGGGAGTTCGCGGAGAAGCGGGAAATGAGGGTGTGCTAGAGTTTTGCTATGGCGCGTTTAGGGATCTACGTGCAGGTGCCGTTTTGCCAGACGAAGTGTACGTATTGCAATTTTCATACCGGAGTGGTGTCGGCGGCTCGGTTTTCGCCTTACGTGGAGGCCGTTTGCAGGGAGATTCGCGGTTTTCGCAATCTGGATGCGGCGGCGGGAGTGAAGTTGCCCGAGGAGTTGGGGAAAGCATCGGTGGATACGGTTTACATCGGGGGTGGCACGCCTAGTCTGTTGGAACCGGTCCTTTTGCAGCGGATGCTGGACGCGATTCGGGAGACTTTTATTGCGAAATTTAGCGAAGTGACATTGGAGGCCGATCCCGAAACGGTTTCTGACGAGAAAGCGGAAGCGTGGTTCGCGGCGGGGATTAACCGGGTGAGTTTTGGAGTGCAGTCGTTTTCGGACAAGGAGTTAACGGCGGCTGGGCGGTTGCACCGGCGGGAGGATGTTTATCGAGCGGCGCCGATTTTGCGGGCGGCGGGGATTCGGAATATCAGCTTTGACTTGATTGCAGGGCTGCCGTTTCAGACGGCCGAGAGTTGGAAGGATTCCCTGGAGCAATTGCGCGCATTGCAGCCCGAGCATGTCTCCGTGTATTTGTTTGAGGTGGACGAAGGTAGCCGTTTGGGCAAAGAACTCTTAAGCGGCGGTGCGCGGTACAGTGCGGGCTCTGTACCAAGCGACGATGAAATGGCGAACTTTTATGAAACGGCCTGCGAGTTCTTGGGCGCGGCGGGCTATCACCACTACGAGATTTCCAATTGGGCCAAGCCGGGGTTGGAGTCACGGCATAATTTGAAGTATTGGAGGCGCGAGCCCTATCTGGGATTTGGTGCCGGAGCACATTCGTTTTGCGGTACGGAACGCTGGGCGAATGCGCATGACCCTGCCGAATATGGGCGCGCGATTATGGGCGGAAGATTGCCGATTGAACAGCATGAAGTGGTTACTGCTGCCGCGGCGCTTGAAGAAGAGCTGTTCCTTGGATTGCGGCAGTTGGACGGGATTGATGTCGGCCGCATCGAGCGAGAGTATGGAATCGCGCTTGGAGAAAGATTTGCGCCCATGGAAGCGGCTGGGCTGGTAGAGAAAGAAGGCAATCTCGTGCGGCTGGCTGCGGGAAAGCTCAGCGTTTCCAATGAAGTTTTTGTTGGATTGATGAAGTAAGCGGAACGGTTTGCGCACGCAGAGAATCCATGTAGCAGCGGCGTTGCGCCGCTGCCGTCGGTGTCAGAGAGGGAGCAGAAAACGTGGGCACAATTGCCAAGAGCGGGATGTTGAGCGATCCGGACAGCGTGATGCGCGTTGAGAACATTGTGGATTTGCGCAGCGATACGGTTACGCGTCCTACCGATCCAATGCGGCGGGCGATGGCCGAAGCTGAGGTCGGGGATGATGTTTATGGCGAAGACCCGACGGTGAACCGTTTGGAAAAAAGGGCAGCGGAGATTTTTGGCAAAGAGGCAGCGCTTTTTGTGCCGACGGGCTGCATGGGGAATTTAATCGCGATCAAGATTTTGACGCATCACGGGAACGAAGTGATTTGTGATGAGAGAAGCCATGTTAATTTGTATGAACTGGCATCCATGTCGGCGATAGCCGGATGTATGCCGCGGATCGCGCGTGGCGAAGAGGGGATTCTCTCGTGGAAAATGATCGAGGCCGTCATCCGCCCGAAAATTTACTACGACTCGCAGACGGCGCTGATTTGTCTCGAGAACACCCACAACATGTGGGGTGGAACGGTATACCCGACGGCTTCTGTCGATGAGATTTGCGGCTACGCTCACGATGCGGGTCTCAAAGTGCACATGGACGGCGCGCGTATTTTTAATGCTGCCACGGCTCTCGGCGAGAGCGTTGCGCGCATGACGAAACATCTCGATTCCGTGATGTTTTGCTTGTCAAAGGGTCTCGGAGCTCCGGTAGGATCAATGATCGTTGGTTCGGCGGCGTTCACCGAGAAGGCGCGCATTTACCGTAAAATGTTTGGCGGCGGGATGCGCCAGGCAGGCGTGCTGGCAGCGGCTGGCTTTCTTGCGTTGGAGGAATCGCCGAAGAGACTGCACATAGATCACGCGAACGCCCAGGTTCTTGCAAAGGGAATCGCTGCGATACGAGGACTGAAGGTTGATCCTGCCAAAGTGCGTAGCAATATCGTGATTTTCGATTGCGAGGGGACAGGCAAGAACGCCGTCGAACTCTGCGATTTGCTTCGTGAGAAAGATATTTGGGCCCTGGACACGGCGACATACTCCGTACGATTTGTCACACATTGCGATGTGGACCGCGCCGGATGCGAGCGCGCATTGTCGGTGCTTGCAGAAGTCGTAGCGCAGACACAGACAGCTCGAGGGTAAAAAGGCAGCTCTGAATAGCTGCGCGATGGTTTCTTCCTTCTTGGAAACTTACGTTGTACTTTGTGCCACCCCAAGACCGCGTAAACATCGTTAGCTGCGTGGGGAAATCGCGTCGAGAGCGTGGGGCAGTTCCAGCAAGGAACAGGTCTTGCCTTTGCGCGCGTCATCCGTCTGTAATTCTACCTTATCAATTCGTGTGGCCCGGTCGTATTCACCCAGAGCTTGCACGAGCATTTCCGAGACTACTCTCCGGTAGCCTTCATGTTCAGCCACGGTGTAGCCGGGAACGTAAATCACGAGATTGATCCCGTAACGTCCGGGTTTCGCGGCGACCTTGAGGGATCGAGCCTCCACAAGCGTCGCGTGAAAGGCGAGGTCCGCGGCTTCGCGGGGCTGCCGGAATTTGACAATGTTCCAACGAGGAAGCGAAGGAGCCACGGCGCAGAGCGCTTCCACTTCGGGGAACAGGGTTGCGTCGCCGTTGGCTCCGATGGCGAATTCGCGGCGGCCATTCTCCTGTACCCCGCCGCACTCGTAGGTGAGGTCTGGATGGACTTTTTCCAGTTCGGCCGCCGTCTCCTTGTTGATTGCCTGCCATGCGCTGCGAGACTGGAACGTGAAAAGCCTTTCTTCATTCCGTTGAAACCAGTCCCAGAAGGCTTGCCGCCGCATGGCGCTCTTGCGAAAGCCCATGGCTCCCAAAGCGCGTTGAAAAAAGGAAAGCGGCGGATTCTCGGGCATATCGCTACTAGGCGGACTTGAACACAGAGAACAGCAACTGTTTGAGCAGTGGATATTCCTGAATGTCGTGCCCAATCTTGAGTTTCTTCCTGTTATCCCTGAACTGGAGTTCCAGCCAGTAGCGCGTGGTTCCCCTGTACGTGCGGGATTTTTCCGTCAGCGAGAGAATTTCATTCCATCCAACGGTGATCCATTGCAAATCGCCGCGGCCCCGTACGTAAGACATGCTGCTCGATTCGACGCGCACGGTCAGCACCGATCGCCCCGTAAAGTACGCGGCAATCAACCCGACGATCGTTGCGACGGCGACGAAACTGTAGGCGATCCAAATCATCGAAGAGCTCATAAATCCGTCAGCGACGGAAATGACCGCAATCAGGCTGGCCGAGACCGAGAAGATGCCGAACAACAGCGTCCAGATACTCCACTCGGCGATAGGGTTGGGGTAAAAAGTGTGAGGTAATTCGGAGCCCTGTCCTTGCGGCGGCAATGCTGCGAGGCGAGCGCGTTTTTCCTTCTTAAGAACGAAAGCCCAGAAGATGGATTGCAGCAAGGCGCCCACGGGCAGTCCAACTGCCAACGCGATCGAAAAGCGCGCCAGCGCCACCAGAAAAGCGTTCTGGTACGTATTCACCTCGCGGAGAACGTAGCGGCCCTGGTCGTCCTTTTGGTAGCCGCCGGAATGGAATGTTGGCCCGACAGCGCCCAACGCAGGGATATCTGGAAAATGGATGTAGATGAGGCCATGAGCTCCGTTCGCGGAATCCGGTGGAGTGTCCCACTTCACCAGCGCCACCATTCCCGCGCCAGGCGACGTGTAGTTCGTGCGGTTTTCAGTCCAGGAAACGTCTTGCGGCGTAATTTCCACGCTGGACGAAACGATGCGGACAGGGCCTTCGGCTACAAATGTAATCCCTTTTTCCAGGTCAGACTTTAGTCCAGGGTTGATCTTATAGGTATGCGTGCTGTCCGCATCGAAGGTGAACTCCAACGTGAAGGTCTCGTCAACCGTCTGTCCAGCCAAAACTTGCGAGCGCGCGGCAAATTGGAACGACGAAGCGGCAAGGGCCACGAGCACTACAGCTACGGCGAGCGTTGCGATGTATTTAGGAATCATCGCCGCTTGATATCACCGCAAACGAAAGAAGACAAGCAGAAAGCGCGGGCTGGATTGGAGAGTTCAGGCGAAGTTCGCGTTCAGTAGGTTGCCGGCGGGTTGCCGGAAGGTTGTTGAGTATTTTCCGCAGGCACAACAACAGGCGCGCTGATGTTTTGCTTGTCGTCCACGGAGAAAAGCATGAACTTGCTGAACGTGTGGCGGCGATGGAAGCGCTTGCCGTTCAGGGAACAGTACCAGTCTGCGCTCTTGGGGAGCCACAGCTCGAGCGATTTATTCTGGAAATGAACCGGGCCATATTCGATGAGCTGGTGGTCGCGGACAAGGTGAATTTCCGGAACGGGACGCATAATGTCGGATTCCATGGCCATGACCTGGGAGTTTGCCGCGTCAATCCAGGCACGCCCTTTCAGACCGACGGCATAGTAGCGTTTTCCCACCTGATACGTCAGCATGGAACTGTTCTGGCCGCTGCGTTGCTCAAAACGCACGACCCAAGCCGGCCGGCCTCCCCAAGTCGAACGCCCCTGACAATCAAATTCATATCTGGTTTGTAAGTTGGGATGAAAGATCATTGCGAGCGCGGGAAGGCCAGAGGTCGTGATTTCCTCGGGAAACTGGCGGGCGCTGTCGGAGCCGTTGCGGTATTCCTCCACGTTGATGCCCGTTGTGTCCACGGGACGGATTTCCACCAGATAGTTAAACTTGCGTGTTTCGCTGTAGGTTTTCAGGCCCATGCGGTTCAAGTTGGTGTGCTCAAGATTTTCGGTCGCGGTGAAACGATCCACGTTCTGCACAAGTTCCCGGACGCGCTGGCCGGCGGAGTGAAGGACGCTATCGAGCTTGCAGGGAGCGGACGAGGCGTCTATGTCGATTTTTTCGTCGTCCACGTTGGGAGGCGCCCAGGTATTGCTCTCGGCAAAGGATTCAAGGAGCGAGGGAAGATCGGTTGTGGCGGCTGCGGTTCCAGCGGCGGCCGGCGGGTTATCGCTCGGGCCTGATGGCGTTGACTCCGCGGCGCTTTCCATTGCGCCGGCGTTCGCCGTACGCGATTTCTGCATCGAGTCCAAGTACTTCTGGGCATTCGAGGCCTGCGGATCGTGCGGGTAGTCGCGAAGAAATCTTTCGAGGGATACGGTAGCCGCTGGATAGTCTTGCTGGAGATATTGGGCTTGGCTGAGCGCCAGAAGAGCGGGCGCCTGGTCCGGCGACAGGGCCAATGACTTTTGCAGATAGCCCGCTGCTCTCGCAGGATCTTTTTGCCGCAGGAGGAGCAGGCCCATCAAGTAGTCGGCCTCCGAGTAATCCTGCTCGAACGCAAGGGCTCGCTCGAGATGTTGCTGGGCGTCAGCGAGATTGTTGAGCTGCAGGGAGTGAAGGGCCCTCTCGGATTCTTTGACGGCCTTGGACGAGACAGAAGCGGAGCCGACTCTGACCTTGACCGCTTTTTTGTCGGCGGCGGGGACCATGGAAACGGTGATGCTCGGTGATTTGCTGGTTCCGGAGATGAGCACTTGTTGCTGCACGGTGCGGTATCCCGCCGCAGAGATCTCCACAACATACTGGCCTACGGGCAGGCCCGTGAAACGAGCGTTCCCGCCGGGGTCGGAGACCATGATGAGGGTGGTGTCAATGAGGTTTGTGAGCACGGCCACCCTGGCGCCCTGGAAGAATGCTGCGCCAAACGCGTCCTGGATTTGCACGGTGATCTGGCCCGCTGCGGCGTAGTCATCGGTCGCGCGCGTGTCGCCGTGCTGCTGCGCGGAGGTGGGAACTTGAATACTCTGGGCAGTGGAAAATCGAGGGCAGACGAGCAGTGCTAAGCCGCACAATGCTGTGAAAAGCGTAATTGGGAATCCCGGACCAACCCGTCGCATGAACCGCCGCCTGGCCGCTAACATAGCATATCTGCGCGCTGCGCGGGATTGTTCCTGGGCAGATGCAGGCCTCTGCAACACTTCCATCACAATCTGACTTGGCCCGCGGCGGTAAACTCTTGGAGCAACGCTTGGACGAAAAAGCCGTGGGTTCGTGTAAAATCTGAACATAAACATAAATTTGGTTGGGTATACGGCCCGCAAATAACCGACTTCAGGAGAAAGCCGTGGATTTCACCTTTTCGGAAGAGCAGCAACAGTTGCGGCGAAGCGTCCGGGAGTTTGCCGAGGGCGAAGTGCGGCCGCATGTGATGGAGTGGGACGAGGCTTCTCATTTTCCGATCGAAATTATGCCAAAGCTCGGCGAGATGGGCTTGCTAGGCGTGATTTTCCCCGAAGAGTATGGCGGCGCGGGGCTCGGGTACGTGGATTACGTCATCGCCATTGAGGAATTGTCTCGGGTGGACGGCTCGGTCGGAATTATTGTGGCGGCGCACAATTCGCTGTGCAGCAATCACATTTTCAAGTTCGGAACCGAAGCGCAAAAGAAAAAATACTTGGTGCCGCTGGCGCAGGGAAAGCATATCGGCGCTTGGTCGCTGACCGAACCAGGGGCAGGCTCGGACGCCGGCGGGACTCGTTCAACGGCTCGCCGTGATGGCAACTTCTGGGTGCTGAACGGTGCGAAAACGTTTACAACCAACGGACATTACGCGGATACCTGTGTGGCCATGGCGGTAACCGATAAGGAGAAGGGCTCGCACGGTATCAGCGCGTTCATCTTGGAGAAAGGCATGCCCGGGTTTAAGCCCGGGAAGAAAGAAAACAAATTGGGAATGCGTGCGAGCGACACGTCGGAAGTAACATTTTCGGATTGCCGCGTGCCCCTGGAAAATTTGCTAGGCCCCGAAGGCGAAGGCTTCACCGGCAGCTTGAAAATTCTGGACGGTGGCCGCATCTCCATCGCTGCGTTGGCGCTTGGAATGGCACAGGGCGCTTTGGAGGCCGCGGTAAACTACGCGAAGCAACGAAAACAATTTGGCCAGGCGATTAGCGAGTTTCAGGCTATTCAGTTTAAGTTGGCGGACATGGCGACGGAGGTTGAGGCTGCGCGCTTGCTGGTATATCAAGCCGCTTGGCTCGCGGACCGCAGAGACGTGCGCTTCACGCGCGAATCGAGCATGGCCAAACTCTTCGCCAGCGAAGTGGCCGTGCGCGTGGCCAACGAATGCGTCCAGATTCACGGCGGCTACGGCTTCATTAAGGATTATCCCGCCGAAAAGTATTACCGCGACGTAAAGCTCTGCACCATCGGCGAAGGCACCAGCGAAATTCAAAAGTTGGTCATTGCGCGCCAGTTGCTGGGGAAGAAGTAAGAAGTGAGTAGTGGGCAGTAAGTAGTGAGTAGAAGTGATCAGGGCACAGGGCCGTGTTTGTGTTGGATAACGTGGAGACTGCAAATACGTCAGTGAATTACTTCTCGAAATCAACGAACGATTGAGTGAGTCCATCGGGAGGGTGCAAGACGCTTGCTCGCCAGAGGACTTCTTAAACTACGGCGCCGGGTCGGGATCCTCGTATATTCCGTTTTTGATTAAGCACCGCGAACTTAAACCGCCGGAACTGGAAATCTAGAGGCGCGGAGCGGAGTCGCTGCCGGGCGATCCGCGGAACCTAGGGGAAAGCGAGGACGGCGAAGCCGACAGCGCGCGCAGCATCCGCAAGGCGCTCGTCGGCGGTGATGAAGGTGCGCCTAGTGGGGCGCCCCTGGCACCAAGTAAGGGAAGCTCCGAGTTGGAGGGCGTCAGCCGCGCGCAGCGGATATTTTTCCAGGATAGCCAGAGCCAAGTCTCGGACTTGGTTGTCCGGAAGCATTTCGCGCCAGCTGAGACTTATGGTGTGCAGTCGCGTAACCGCGACCTGCTTTTCGCGATCGCGAATCTCCTTGCTCCGGTGCAGGCGGCAAATCGCTCCGTAAATTTCTACCGTGCTCCCCCACCATACGACCGGGAGGAATGCTCGCAGCAGCGTACGTGCTCTTGGGCTAGCCAAAACATCAACACACACCGGAACCAAAGCACTCGAGTCCCAGAAAGCTGGCGTTTTGCTCACCGCCCGTCCCGGTCAGCGAGCAATACCTCAATGGCGCGGTTTCCCTTAACACGGCCAGTCGGCACCTGGAAGAGCTGCTTTAGGTTGAGCTTGGCCTTCGGGAGGCGCATCTTCCCGGCCGCAACCAATTTCAATTCTTCGTCGCTGGCGTTATCAGCTGTGAACGGGACCAGCTTTGCGATAGGAAGGCTACGGTCACGGATGACTACTTCTTCGCCGCTCTTGGCAAATCTGAGGTACTTGCTGAGCTGGTTTTTCAGTTCGGCGACGTTTACACTACGCATGGCGGTCTACCTCACTTATGGCTATTATAGCCATGAGCGAGGCGTAGCGGAAGAGCTTTTGGCGGGACGACATAGCAAATTGCGGTTCGCGGGAAATGGGGAAAATCGGGATAATAGGCGAGTGAATCAAGCCTCCAGAGAATTCGCGAACAATTCAGGGGCAAAATGACCCTGCCTGTTGAGACGTGGGCGGAATTGGTGCGCGCGGGGGATGTGCGGGCTATTTCGCGCGCGATTACGGCGATTGAAAATCATCAAGCCGGGGCGGAAGAGTTGCTGCGGCGGCTCTTTGCGTCGACGGGGCGGGCTTACTTAACGGGAGTGACGGGGGCGCCGGGGACGGGGAAAAGCACGTTGGTAGACCGGCTCGCGGCGTACTACCGCAAGCATGAGCAGCAGGTTGGCGTAATCGCGGTGGACCCAACCAGCTCTTACACCGGCGGTGCGATCCTT
>CAJCHZ010000023.1 GCA_903970165.1 Betaproteobacteria bacterium | reverse complement strand
CGGCCTCGAGAATTTGTGCCTTGCTGGAAAAACGGATGAGCAGAGTGGATGGGCCGAAAACTTCGGACGCGAGATCGGAATGGGCGAGGAGTGTGGGTACATCGGTCTGAAAAACGGCAGCTTGGGCAAGAAATGCTCCGCTATCGCCGGCGGCTTCCCCTTCTGCAATAGTGCGGATATCCCCTCGCTCTTTTCTGTTTAGGATTTCGCGCTGATAGGCATTGCGAATGCCGGAAGTCAGAAGAGTGAACTTCGGAGCGCGGGCGACGGCTTCCTGAAATTCGGCGAGGAACGGGACGGAGGATTCCGATTCCGGGAGGAAAACCATACCAGGCTTGGTGCAAAACTGGCCGCTGCCGAGCGTGAAGGATCCGTAGAGTTGCGTGGCGATTTCGCGGCCGCGAGCGGCTATGGCGCCAGGAAGCAGGAATACCGGATTGGTGCTGCCCATTTCGCCAAAGAATGGGATTGGTTCGGGGCGGTTCACGGCGAGATTCATCAGGGCACGTCCGGCTTGCGTGGAGCCGGTGAAGGCACCAGCTTTGACAAGAGGATGCTGCACGAGGGCAGCGCCGATCGTATTGCCAGAGTCAAAGAGAAGAGAGAAGACCCCTTCGGGAAAGCTGTGTTCTCTGACGCAATCGCGGATGGCTCTGCCAACGAGTTCACTGGTGCCGGGATGTGCGGGGTGGGCCTTGACGATGACGGGATTTCCGGCGGCAAGGGCGGAGGCGGTGTCACCGCCGGCAACGGAAAACGCCAGTGGAAAGTTGCTGGCGCCAAAAACGGCGACTGGCCCGAGCGGATGCAGCATGGAGCGAATGCCGGGCTTGGGCAGGGGTTTTCTTTGCGGATCCGGCCGGTCCAATCGCGCCGAGACCCAGGAGCCTTCTTCGACAACGGCCGCGAAGAGGCGGAGCTGATTGCAGGTGCGCGCGGTTTCGGACTGCAGGCGCGGCTTGGGCAAGGCGGTTTCGAGATAGGCGCGTTCGATGATTTGCTCGGCGTGCGCTTCGATACGCGAGGCGATGCTTTTCAGGAAAGTGGCTTTTTCGACGGATTTTAGACGGCTGTAGATCGGAAAGGCCTGGGTGGCCAGGCTTGCGGCCAGATCCACTTCGGTTAGAGTGGCGGCGTGAAATGGCGGATCAAGTTGTTCGCCGGTGGAAACGTTGAAAGCGCGAAAGGCGTTGTTCGAGCCGGCGAAATCGCGAAAGCCGAGAAGTGAATTACCCAGGAGGTTCATTGGAGAGTCCATTTCAGCGAGCTGCCTGGCGAAGTTCGGTGCTCGCGTTTTTTGGGCGCGTGCGGATGGCTTGCGCTATTAAATTTCTGGCGTGCTCGAGCTCTTTGCCGGTGAGGCGAAGTTTGGGAGGACGGACATCGGCGTTGCCGACGCCGAGTTCTTCCTGGACTAATTTGATGAGCTGAACAAATTTGGGAACGGTGTCGAGGCGGAGGAGCGGAAGAAACCAGCGATAGAGTTCGAAGGCTTCGGAGGACTTTCCTTCGAGGCCGTAATGGAAAAGATCAACGGATTCGCGAGGCAGGGCGTTGGCAAGGCCGGCGATCCAGCCTACCGCGCCGATTCCGATGGCTTCGAGGATGGCGTCATCCACGCCGACGAGAATGGCGAGGCGTTCGCCAATTAAGGCGCGGATAGCGGAGACACGGCGAACGTCGGCGCTGGATTCTTTTACGGAGTGGAAATTTTTGTACTCGGCGGCGAGTTCCTGGATGTGTTCGGGGAGAAAATCGGTTCCGTAGGCGATGGGATTGTTGTAGAGCATGCAGCTCAGCGGCGTGGCTTCGAAGACGGCGGCGACGTGGGCTTTCATTTCGCGCCAATCACCCTTGTAAACGTAGGGCGGGAGGACCATGAGGCCTTCGCAGCCAGCGGCGTGGCCGGCTTTGGCAAGCGCGACGGATTCCGCCGTGGTGAGAGAAGAGATGGCCGCGGCGACCGGGGCTTTGCCTTTCAGAGCGTTGACGCAGGTGTGGAGAATGGTGACCTTTTCGTCAAAGCCGAGCGTGGCGCCTTCGCCGAGAGAGCCGAGAGCGACCACGCCGGTGCAACCATTTTCGATGAGCCATTGGCAGTGGTGGGCCATGAAGGCGTGATCTATTTGCGAGCCGGATTTGAAGCATGTGGTGATTGCGGGAATTACGCCCTGCCACTTCATTGAAAGCCTCCGTGGAATTGCGGTGGTTCTGTTTCTGTCGTTAAGGATGACGTTAAAGATGAGATGGCCGCTAGGCTTTCACAACGCGCGGGGAAAACGGGGGGACGCGCGGATTCAATGTTCCAGCCAAAGAGAAAATTTGCGGCAGCGCCGCAGATGCGTCCCTGGCAGGGGCCCATGCCGCAGCGAGTGTGGAGCTTGGCGGATTTCCAGGAATTATGTTGGCGGACTTGGTGCAGCGTGACGTCTTCGCAGCGGCAGAGAAACGTGTCCGGCTTTGCAAGAGTGGCCAGTTCGGGGCGGAGACGGAATGCTTGTTTCATGGCTGCGGCTAGTTTGCGGTAACGCGCGCGCGCTGGGAAGAGCTTTGCTGCTGCGCGTTTGTCATTCGCGGCGGCATGGCCCGCGATGCGGCCTTCGATTGTGGAGAGTTCCACTCCGCCGATTCCCGTTGGTTCTCCCGCGCAATAGATACCTTGGTGCAACGTTTGCTGCAGTTCGTCGGTTTCGACGAAGGCCTCCTGGTTCAAGTGGCAGCCGAGCATTCGGGGGAGCTCTGTGTTGGGGATTAGATGAAAGGCGCACGCGAGGTAGTCGCAGGGGATTTCGCGGAGGCGGCCGCTTTCGGAAATGGTTATGGATTCGAGGGAAATTTTTCCGTGCGCGGAGACGGGCCAGCTTTGGGTTGCGTACTTTGCGAAGCGGCTTTTGTAGCGGAGGGAAAGCGCTTCCCTGAGTTTGCCGGGAAACGCGAGCATTCGTAATGCGAACGCAGCCAGGGAGGAAGAAGAGGCTTGTTCGCAGATGCGTGCGACGTTTGCGCCATGATCGCAGAGGTAGGCAGCGACGGCCAAGAGGAGCGGGCCTGTGCCTGCGACGACGACGCGCTTGCCTGCGATGGGAAGGCCGGATTTTACGAGGGCTTGGAAGCCGCCGGCCCCCATGACATTGGGAAGGGTCCAGCCGGGGAATGGGAGGAAGAGTTCGCGGGCGCCGGTGGCGAGAATCAGATTTTGGTAGCCGATGGGAAAGATTTCGCGCGTGGTTTCGGCTTGCAGTGTGCGGGCGCTCGCGTCTGCGTGGATTACCCTGGCGCCGTTGAAGACGCGCACGTTCGCGGTTTCGAGTTGATAGAACCAGCGGGCAGCGGCTTTGGGTTGAGCCAGGCCGGGGCCACCGCGCCAAATCTGACCGCCGACGCGCGGGTTGTCATCGAGGACAGCAACGCGTTTGCTCGATTGCGAGGCGGCGACTGCCGCGGCGATTCCTGCGGGGCCACCGCCGATGACGACGATTTCGAACGTTTGCTGCATTACGACGCTATCTACCGACCTTGATTTTCATTTGCGGCTCGCAGGCGACCTGGCAACTGCGGAGATGGCGTACTTCGTTAATTTCAACGCGGCATTCGAAACAGGCGCCCATGGCGCAGAGCGGGGCGCGGGGTTCGCCGGAGACGGAGGTGCGACACACGTTGCTGGAGAGCATGACGGCTACTGCGACCGTTGCGCCTGTTGGCACGGTTACGGGGAGGTCGTTTACGTAGACTGTGACGTTTTCAGGCATGAGTTCGCTCAGGCATGAACATCCTTAGGCATGGACGTCTGCCACCATTTGCCTTGACGGCAGATAGGGCTCCATCGGAATTTTTGGTGCGCTATTCAAAATTTGGGCGGCCATTAGTTTTGCCGTGGCGAGCGATGTGGTGATGCCGAGGCCTTCGTGGCCAGTGGCGAGGTAGAGCGTTGGATCTTCGAGGCAGGGGCCGATGAGCGGAAGTTTGTCGGGCGTGGCGGGACGGAAACCGGTCCAGACGCGGATGGCGGAGAGGGCGCGTAATTTGGGGATGTATTCGAATGCGCGTTGGAGCATGCGCGATAGGATAACTGGTTCCACTTTGTCGTGCTCGACGCCGTATTGACGGGAAGAACCGATGAGGAGCTGGCTGGTTTTGCGGGGCTGGACATTGAAGGCGACCGAATCGGTTGCTACGGAGTGGGCCGATTTCAGGTAGCCGAGTTCGACCAATTGGTGGTGAACCGTGCCGGGATAGCGATCGGTGATCACGAGATGGCCCTTGCGCGGCTTGACCTGGATGCCCGGAGTGAGCTTTGCGGCGAGTTGACCACTGGCGTTGATGAGTTTTCCAGCTTCGAGAGTCGTGCCGTCTTCGAGGCGGGTGGTTCCCTGGCCAAGTTTTGTAATGCGTTTTCCGAGATGGAGCTTTGCGCCCAAGGCGGCGGCTCTTTCGAGAAAATATGCCGCCGCGGCGGCAGGATAGACGACAGAATCTCCTGGGACCAGGAGGCCGCCTGCGAGTGGGGCGAGCAAGCTGGGTTCGGCGTTTTGCAGTGCGGCGGAATCGAGGATTTCGGTGGGTACGGCGCGTTCGCAGTAGTAGGCGGATTTTCTGCGGACTTCGGCGAGTTCCGCTTCATCGGTTGCTACCCAGATTGTGCCGCAGCGATCAAATTCGACATTGGCGGGCAAATCATCGCGAAGTTCGTCCCAAAGAGTTTGCGAGTAGCGAGTAAGGGCAAACTGCGCTTCGGAATCGTCCATCACGACGATGTGGCCCATGGCGGCGCCGGTTGCACCGGATGCGGGGAAACTTTGGTCCACGACGGCAACGCGCAGGTGCGCTTTCGCCAGTTCCCACGCGCAGGCGGCGCCGACAATTCCAGCGCCTGCGATCAGAACATCGGCGGTACCAGTCAATCCAGTCATTCCGGTATGCCGTAGCGGAATGGATCGTTGGCATGGAAGAGAAAATCGGCTTCGGAAGTGATGTGCGCAGAGCCTTTGATGATGGGAATGATCTGGCCATCCTGAACGCGCACGCGGCCTTCGAAGAGGCTGCCGACAATGCTTTCCTGGCGCCAGACGCCGCCTGGCTGGAGTTTTCCGTCTTCATAGAGGCAGGCGAGCTTGGCGCTTGTGCCGGTACCGCAGGGCGAACGGTCGTACTCTTTCCCAGGGCAGAGGACGAAGTTTTTGCTGTCAATGCCTGGAGTCGAGGAGGGACTGAATAGCTCGATGTGGTCAATCCGTGCGCCGTCCGCGCCTTTGATGTTGTTTTCTTCGAGGGCTTTGCGGATGGCCCAGGTGAACTGAGTGAGACTTTCGATGTTGTTGATGTTGAGCGCGAAGGAGTGCTCGTTGACGAGGAAAAACCAGTTGCCGCCCCAGGCGATGTCGCCGTGGACGGTACCAATACCGGGGACTTGGACGGGTACGCGGGCGGCAGTGCGACGGCTGGGTACATTGGCTACGGTGACTTCGCCGTGTTCGTGAAGAGTCGCGGTGACCGTGCCAACGGGAGTATCCAATTTGTGTTCGCCGAGGGCGATGCGACCGAGGTGAGAAAGGGTGACCATGAGGCCGATGGTTCCGTGGACGCACATGCCGAGGTAGCCGACGTTGTTGAAGAAGATTACGCCGGCGGCGCTGCCGGGGTTGACCGGATCGCAGAGCAGCGCGCCGACAATCACTGCGGAGCCACGAGGTTCGTTGACGAGGGCGTGGCGAATATAGTCGTGGTCGCGGCGGAATTCGTCGAGCTTCGAGGGCATGCTGGGAGAAGACAGAGTGGGACCGCCCTCGACGATGACCCTGGTGGGCTCGCCGCCGGTGTGCGAATCAACGACGCGAACTCGCGTTAGTCTCTGCGCCATTTTGCGTGTCTAACCATAGCTTCCCATTCCTCAGAAAGAAACGGTCTGCGGCTTTCCATCGAACACTACGGACTGCGTGTCCTTTCCGAGCTGGACTTCCAATTTGCGCTGGGTGGGCGGGAGCATGCGGGAGCCTTCGGCGAGATGGAGAGTCAGCTTTCGAGTCGCGTCATTCCAGGTCATTTGGATGCCCATCCAATCGCCCTTGCGATAGTTGAAAGAGCTGCCGTCATCTTCGTAAAGCAGGAACGAGCCATCCGCGCCGGGATAAATGGAAATGGAACAAGGCTGATCCACTTTTTCGGCGGTGTATTGTTTCACTGGACCGAGAGGCAGGATCGTTCCCGCGCGGACATACAAGGGCATCGTTTCCAGATCCACTGTGCGGGTTATTTCGCGGGCTCCTTCGGTGCGCTCGTTAGTCCAGAAATCGTACCAATCGCCTTTTGGAAGATAGACTTTGCGAGTTGTCGCATCCTTCTCGACTACCGGTGCGACCATTATGCTTTTTCCCCAGAGGTACTGATCGCCGCAAGCAACTGCTTTGGGATCGTCGGGATAGTGGATCCATAACGCGCGCATGACGGGCATGCCGGTTGTCGTGGACTCGCGGACCGCGCTGTAGATGTAGGGCAACATTTTGTAGCGGAGTTCGAGATATTTGCGGCAGATGGGTTCGACTTGCGGGTTGTGAAGTTCGCTGGGATCAGGAGTGGCCCAGTCCCGGTAATTGCCTTTTTCGATGGGACCGACCTCTCCGGTGTTCCAACCCCAGGGAAGGCGGAGCTTCCACGCGCGGCCGTGAGAGCGGAAGAGAGTGCAGAACGCGCCGAATTGAAACCAGCGCACATAAAGATCAGCGGTAAATTCTTTTGTGGGAACGAAGCCGCCGATGTCCGTGCCCCAATACGGAATACCTGTCAGCCCGGTGTTCACGGCGAGCGGGAGATGAACTTTCAGCGTCTCCCATGTCGAGGAAACGTCGCCGGACCACAAGAAGGAGCCGTATCGCTGCATGCCGGCGTAGCCGTTGCGATGAAGCGCGTACGGGCGTTCATTGGGCCGATCGATTTGCGGGCCCTCCCAATACATGCGATTGCGGACGAGACGCGAAGGAATGTCGAGCGGGTCGCCTTCGTCGGGCCACCAGCCGTCAACGCCCATTGCAAAATCTTTTCTGTGAGCATCCCAATGACAGCTCGCGAGCTCTTCGTCGTAACGGGAGAGTTCGCAGGGGTCATGCACGGAGCCGCGCAATTTATCGGAAAGAATGACGACGTGAACGATTCCTCGGAAATTTTGTTGGTGCAGCTCGTCCAGAGCTTTTTTCGGATCGGGGAAGACGCGGGAGTTCCAGACGAAGGAACCGTTTTCGGTGTTCCAGCCGGAGGGGCAAAAACCGGTGCCGAGATAAATCATGGCATCGCAGGGGAGGCGCTTTTCGCGGAAGGTGGCGGCTTCGCCAAGAACTTCCTCTTCGCTGGCGAGCGTGCGATGGGATTGCTGATAGCCGAAACTCCACAACGGAGGGAGTTCGGGATGGCCCGTGAGGCGCGCATATTCGGAGAGAATCGTTGCGGGATCGGGGGAAGCTACGAAGAAAATATCCAGGGGGAACGCGGCGCTTGGATGGGTTGGAAGAAATTTGCTTTGCGGGCCGGTGAAATCAAATGTGCCGTAGGGCTGGTGGAAATAGATGGCCCAGCCGGAGGTGCCGATGAGCCAGGGAATGGGGACGCGGCCGCCGTGGGTCTGGAGATGGTAGCCGCCCTGGCCACTGACCATGGAGTCAGTCGAACCGCGGCGATCAAATTGGGGGCCGCCTTCGCCAAGGCCGAGGAGCGGGGCGTCGCCTGTCTGGAAAGAAACGACGCCCGTTTCGCGATCGGCGGTAAATTTCTGCAACTCTTCGCCTTTGGCATTGGCGACGGAGAAAGAAAGCGGGTTGGGAGAGATGTTGATGCTGAGGCCGCCGCATTTTACGGTTTGGGCTATGAATTCGCCGCGCAGCTTCGCGGAGGGAAGTCCCCACAATTTCTGGATGAGAGAACTGTTCCATGGGATTGCTTTGGGCTGGCCATTTTCGAGGGGAAGAATACTCAGGCGGATGGTGTGCAGGCTTACGGGAGCAATCTGAATTTCGGATAGAGAGGCGTTCGTCTGCGTAGCCTGCGAAGCATTCGTTCTTACTTCCGGCAGCAGCATCGCGGTGGAGGCTACGGCGAGTTGTTTTAGAAGTTCACGGCGTTTCCATTGCTTGTCCATGGCGGTTCACCTGAAAACGTTTTCTCGCGCTATTCGCGAGGCGGGATGATAGCACGATGTGCTTGCGCGGAAGTTCAAAGCGGGAGGAGAGCTCCCGCACCCCATTAGAACGCGTCACAAACTGCGGAGGTGACTTCCCGGGTGGTGGCGCGGCCGCCGAGGTCTGGAGTGTGAATGCCCGAGGCGGTGACCGTTTCGATGGCTTCCATCAAGCGCACAGAGGCGTCCGTTTCGCCGAGATGTTCGAGCATCAAGGCGGCGGTCCAGAATGCGCCGATGGGATTGGCGATGCCTTTTCCGGTGATGTCGAAGGCGGCCCCGTGGATTGGCTCGAACATGGAGGGGAAACGGCGCAGTGGATCGAGATTGGCGGTGGGAGCAATTCCCAGACTGCCGGCAAGGGCGGCGGCAAGGTCGGTGAGGATATCGGCGTGGAGATTTGTGGCGACGACCGTGTCAATGCTCGCGGGCTTGCCGACCATGCGGGTGGTCATGGCGTCCACGAGCATCTTGTCCCAGGCGACATCGGGAAATTCTTTTGCTACCTCGGCGGCGATTTCGTCCCAGAGGACCATGCCGTGGCGCTGGGCGTTGGATTTGGTGACAACGGTGAGGAGTTTGCGCGGGCGTTTTTGCGCCAGTTGAAAAGCGAAACGCATGATGCGAGTTACGCCGCTGCGGGTGAAGATGGAGGTTTCGGTGGCGACTTCTTCGGGGAGGCCGCGGTGGGCGCGGCCACCGTGGCCCGCGTATTCGCCTTCGGAATTTTCGCGGACAATGGCCCAGTCGAGGTCGCCGGGCTTGCAAGCCCGCAGTGGCGAGGCGAGGCCGCGCAAGATGCGCGTTGGGCGGAGATTTACATACTGATCGAATCCCTGGCAGATGGCTAGGCGAAGGCCCCAAAGCGTGATGTGGTCTGGAACGTCAGGCGCGCCGACCGCGCCGAAATAAATGGCGGCAAAAGGGCGAAGGAGATCTAGGCCGTTTGGCGGCATCATGAAGCCATGCTTTTTGTAGTAATCGGAGCCCCAGGGAAATGTTTGCACGTTGAGGCGAAATGCGCCCATTTTACGGGAAAGAGTATTCAGAACTTCGAGGCCGGCGGAAATTACTTCCGGGCCGATGCCGTCTGCCGGGATTGCGGCAATTGCGTGCTCGCGCATTTCTGCTCCTGAAATGATTTACGGAAGTGCCGTCAGGGAACGATTGCGGCTCTTCGGTGAAAAGCCGCGACCTCACTTGCATTTTACCGAAGAAAGCTGCGTTCCCTTTTTGTGTATACTGCGCGGTGCACGAACACGCGCCGCGAACAACAAAAACCAGTGCAAGAAACCCTTATCCCACAAAGCATTGACGTTTCACAGCGCGCGCGAAAACGAATCGCATGGCGCCTGCTGCCCTTTCTTTTCACGCTTTACATGATCGCTTTCCTGGACCGCATGAACGTCAGCGCGGCAGCGCTGCAAATGCCGGGCGACCTGGGCTTCAACGACAAAGTGGTGGGCCTGGGAGCCGGGATGTTTTTCATCGGATACCTGGTACTGGAAATTCCGGGCGGGCTGATCGCCGAACTGTGGAGCGCGCGACGGTGGATTGCCCGCATCATGATCTCCTGGGGAATCATAACTGCGCTGATGGCATTTATCCACAATGCGCGGGAATTTTATGTTGTGAGATTTCTGGTGGGCGCGGCGGAAGCGGGATTTTTTCCGGCGGTGATCGTGTACGTGTCGCACTGGTTCCGGTATCGGGACCGTTCGAAGGCGATAGCCGTTTTCTACGCCGCAAATCCGCTTTCGTATGTGGTCGGCTCGCCCATCGCGGGAGTGCTGCTGGGGCTTACATGGCTTGGGTTGAGAGGGTGGAGGTGGTTGTTTATTTTGGAGGGCATTCCGGCGGTCGTCTTCGGCGTGATTACGATTTTTTATTTGACGGATTGGCCACGAACGGCGAAATGGTTAAAAGACGATGAGCGGGATTGGATTCATGCCGAGTTGGAGAAAGAAAAAGAGGCGAAGCGCAAGGCGCGGTCGTTCACGATTTGGCAGGCGTTTTCGCAGCGGGATGTCATTTTGCTGACGCTTTGCTATTTCGGGGCCACGACGGGCGGATATGGGATTTCGTTTTGGCTGCCTACGATCTTGAAACGGTTATCCGGGCAGAGCGATCTGTATGTGTCGCTGTTTGCCGCACTGCCCTACCTTGTGGGATTTGTGGTGCAACAGTTGAATGGGTGGCATTCAGATCGCGTGGGAGAGCGGCGATGGCATGCGGCGGTGCCCATTTTTCTTTGCGGCGTGATGATGCTGCTGGCGGTGATTTTCGGTTCGCAGTTGTGGGTTGCGGTTGCGCTGTTTACTTTGGTGGGCGCTTGCTATTACGCGTTTCACCCATGCTTTTGGGCCGTGCCGACGGCTTTTCTGGGAGAGTCGGCGGCGGCGGCGTCCATTGGATTGATCAATTCCGTAGGGAATCTGGGCGGATTTTTTGGACCGATGATTATGGGTTATCTAGTCAGCCGGACGCATAACTTTAGAGCAGGGTTGCTCTTTCTGGTGGGGAATCTGTGCCTGTCTGGCCTGTTGATGATTGCGGTGGGCGCGGGGCGGAAGGCAAAGCAGGAGGCGGTGGAAGCAGCTGCCATCTAGATCATCCTTATCGCAATTATCGCAAATGTATTTAAGAAGTTTGGCTGGGAGGCCTGGACTCGAACCAGGATAGCCAGAGTCAGAGTCTGGAGTCCTACCAATTGGACGACCTCCCAGCCGGGGAAAGGCAAAAAAAAGAACCGTGACACGTTCCCGAGGATCGGGACAGCCACGACTCTACTTATCTAATTTAATCGGGAATGGTGGGGGCGTCAACTGCGGGCGGAGGTTGGCTGAGTGGATTCGTCCGCTGTGGCGGGAGTTACGGGAACCATTTGGCCTTTTTGCATGGTGAATTGCTGGCCGTTCCAGGTGATGCGGTTGGAAGCGAATGCGGCGAGCCATACGACGGTGTAGATGGCATCGCGCAACGGGACTAGCCAGAGTTTGCGGCGGAGGACTTCGTCGCCGACGCCCCAGACGCCGACGGTCCAGGCCATGAGGTGGCGAAGGACAAGGTAGGCGAGCAGGTAGGTTGCCGCGAGCCATGGGGCTGGGGCTATGAGAGCGGCGAGCACGGTCCACGGCAAGCCGAGCGTGAAGATCAGGCCAAGGTAGGAAAGCGGCCGGCAGATGCGGACGGTGCGCGCCCAACGCACCTGGTGATCCCAAAACGTTTTCCAGGTTTGCGCTGAATAAATCGTCCAGACAGATTCGCGGGAGAGAAGGACGCGGCCGCCGGCTTGCGAGATGCGGCGGCCGAGTTCGTAGTCGTCGGCGAGGACGCCGGCGATGGATTCGAAGCCGCCGATTTTGGCCAGCCAGCGTTTGGTGGTGACGACAGAAGCGCCGAGGGCGAAGTGGACGCCTTCGGTCAGCTCGGCCATCAGGACGCCGGCGAAAAAATCACTGGAGGCGCCGACGGCTTCGAGTTGCGCGCCGAGATTTTTTTCGGCAATGGCGCGATAGAAGGAAGTGACTGCGCCAGTGCTTTCGCTGACGAAAGGAGCGACTACTTCGCGCAGATAGTTGGGTCCGACGCGCACGTCGCCGTCGGTCAGGACGAGGATTTCGTGGTGGGCTTCGCGAGAGAGGCGGGCGAGCTTGTTGACCTTGCGATTGGCGCCGAGATTTTCCGCGCCGACGAGCAATTTTATTTTGTGGGTAGGAAATTCGGCGATCAGACGGTGGATTTGGGGCACGGCGGGATCGGCGGGATCGTTTACGGCGAAGAGGATCTCGTAGTCGGGGTAGT
>CAJCHZ010000022.1 GCA_903970165.1 Betaproteobacteria bacterium | reverse complement strand
GCAATTACAGCGGCACTGTTCCCGCCGGCGTCACAAAGCTTGGCAATGATTTCGGATTAAACGGCGTTGGCCAGAACACCTGGAATCCCCGTCTCGGCTTCGCCTATCAGCTACCCTGGACTCACGACAAAGTTGTCCTTCGCGGCGGCTATGGCGTTTACCATTCGCGCTCCACCGGCCAGCCTTTCCTCCAACTGATTTCGGCGCCGCCGTACGGTGAGTTCCGCGAGTTTATTCCTAACGCCACGTTCTCCGAGCAGCAGCCTTTGCCTCTCTCGTCTCCGACGTTCCCAACTTTCATCCCTTACTCGCCGAGCACGGCAAATTCCATAACTTTCTTCGAGCCAAACTATCGCCCGCCGTTGGTTCAGGAATACAGCCTTGGCACCCAAACGCAGTTAACCCCCAGCCTCGTCCTGGAGATCGGCTATTCCGGCGCTCGTGGCCTTCATATTTTGGATGAGCGCTCCACCAATCAGGCGAACCTGGCCAGTCCATCGGACCCCATCAATGGCCAGACCACCAACACGTTTGCCAACATTCAACAGCGTGTTCCTTTTATCGGTTTCTCCAGTTCCCTGATGGAACAGATTGGTTCTGACGCCGCGTCCTGGTACAACGCTCTTCTCGTCAGCCTCAACAAGCGTTTCGGCCACGGCTTGCAGGCTCAAGTCTCCTACACCTGGTCTAAGGACCTTTCCACCGCCTATGCTGCCACCACCGGCCCGAACGGTGCCACGGCCGAGGGCAACCAGAATAATCTTGCCCAGGGCTACGGTCCTGACAACTTCGTCCGTCCACAACGCCTGGTCATCAACTACACCTATCAATTGCCCAAGGTTCGCACCGATCGCTCTTTCGTCGAACAGACTTTGAACGGTTGGTCCATCCAGGGTGTCACCGTCTTCCAAACCGGCCACTACCTCACCATACTCGACACCAACGCCTACAACGTCTATGGCATTCCAACGGATCGCGCATCGCTTTCCGGTGCCTGTACGCCGGGGCAATATGTCACCAAAGGCTCTATTACTTCCAAGCTAGGCGACTACATCAACGCGTCCTGCTTCCAGTCTCCTGCCGTAATCGGCGGCGAAGAACCTGCTGGAACCTGCGCAACCCCGCTTGCCGATGGCAATTGTCCCGCCATCGCCACCGGCTTCGGCAATTCCGGCGTCGGTATTGTTCGCGGACCCAGTGAACTCAACTTTGATTTCTCTCTCTTCAAACGCTTCCCCATCCGCAAAATCAAGGAGGGAGCGAATCTGGAATTCCGTACCGAGTTCTTTAACATCTTCAACCATCCGTTATTCCAGGATCCCGACGTCAATTTCACCGATCCCAATTTTGGCCGGATCACCAGCACTTATGGCAACCCACGCATCATCCAATTCGCGCTGAAATTGTCTTTCTAAATTTCAGCGCATAACCGGACGGCGAAGCCGCACAACACGGTTCGCCTGAATAGTTTGCCCTTTAAAAAAGCTTTCGGATCTTCATAGCGTCCTGATTTGCTTGCCCATGTAGCGCCGGGTTTATCCCGGCGCTACCCAAGTCAGAATCTATTGCGTAGTGTCCCAGTTCGCTTGCTCCAGCTCGCCAAACCTCCCACAGCTTTTCCACAGATGCGTCTCACCATTCCTCGTTTTGCACGCCCGTTGCCAAACGTTTTCCCCCGTACCCCTTTCTTTTCTTCCCCTTACTTTCCCCATCCCTCTCCTTTCCCTCCGTCTCATTCGAATCGGTACTCTTCAGATAATGATTGACAATTTATCAAATTCATACTGTCGTTTCTCGTGACACTCGAGAACCCAACACTCGCCCCCGCCTCCGCGCTCTCCCTCCTTTTTTCTTCCCGCCCAAAATCTCTCGCGGCATCACGCCTTCTGCTCCTCCCACCGCGCAAAATCACTGTGCACCTATCCCCTTTCTTTTCAACTTCTTACAAACCAACATTCCCGCAACCCTTTTCCTTTCATGTCTTTACAAATGTCCCCGGGGGGTACGCACACCAAACTTCTTCCGAGGTCTAAAATGAACGCTCAAAACGGAGTCATCAATGAGCCAGGCACATTGCCAGAAACCTGCAACTCTGCAATCTCTGCCGAGTCTTCCCGCTGCCGGCATCGTTTCGCCAATCGCTCCCGCTGCCGTCTACATACCACCCACGCCAAACCCAGTTTCTGCCCTCGCCACGCCAAGGAAAATCTCCAACCCGACGACCTCACCCCCGAGCTCACCGGCAACCCTAGAGATCTTGACACCTTCGACGGCCTCCACACCTTTCTCGAACATCTCATCAGCCTCCTCTCACAAAACCGCATCTCCACGCGCCGTGCCGCTGTCCTTGGCTACCTCACCAGCCAGCTCATCCGCACCCTCTCCGCGGCTCACAAACAAAACGCCAGCATCCCTCCGCAAATCATCTTCGACGCCCCCCGCCCCATTCGCGACTGACCCCGTGACGGCCAATCCCATGTTTCTTCGCTCTCTCTTACCCGCCCATTTCCGCGCAGCCGGAAAACTGATACCTTGCCTCCTGCACTTCGTGCAAGCGCGACCAACAACGCGAACAATAGGAGCGAGGCGATGAACCATGTAGCCGCAGTGATCGGTGTCGGATTCGTTGGCAGAGCCCATGTGGACGCTCTACGCAGGCTAGGCATCCCCATCAAGGGCATTCTTGGAAGCTCCAAAGAGCGTGGCGAAGAATCGCGTGCCGCCCTCGGCCTCGAGCATTCTTACGCCACGCTCGACGAACTTGCTGCCGACCCCACCGTAACTGCCGTCCACATTTGCACGCCCAACAACGTCCACTTCGAGCAGTCCAGCAAACTGCTCCGCGCCGGCAAGCACGTCCTCTGCGAGAAACCGTTGGCCATGGACTCCCGCGAATCGCAGATGCTTGTGCAAATCGCAGCCGAATCAAAGCGTGTTGGCGGCGTCGCTTACAATCTGCGCTACTATCCGCTCTGCCAGGAGGCTCGTTCCCTCATCTCCAAGGGCGCCATCGGGGTCCCCCACACCGCCCACGGAAGTTTCCTCCAGGACTGGCTCCTTCATCCCACGGACTGGAACTGGCGCCTCGAACAAAAACTCGGCGGCGATCTCCGCGCCGTCTCCGACATCGGCACGCACTCGATGGATCTCCTGATGTGGCTTACGCAGAAAAAAATCACGGAAGTTTGCGCCGATCTCGCCACGATGATTCCAGTCCGTCGCAAACCCCGGGGTCGGGTCGAAACGTTCAAAAAAGCGGACGCCTCCGGCTACGATGAAATGCCGATGACCACCGATGATTACGCGAGCATCCTCCTGCACTTCCAGGACGGCATGCGCGGCGTCGTCACCGTCTCGCAGGTCAGCGCAGGTCATAAAGCAAAACTCGGCTTCGGCATCGACGGTTCCGAAGGCTCTCTTTGGTGGAACGCGGAAAATCCCAACGAACTCTGGATCGGCCGCCGCGATTCAGCCAACGGTTCCATGATCAAGGATCCAGCCCTAATGACGGCTGAAGCCAGACCCTACGCCGTCTATCCCGGCGGCCACACCGAAGGCTATCCCGACACATTCATGCAGCTCTTCCGCGATTTCTACGAATACGTCGATAAGGGCGACCTCAGCGCGCCGCGAAAATTCCCGACCTTTGAAACCGGCCACGACGAAATGCTCCTCTGCGACGCAGTTCTGAAAAGCTCGCAAGAAAAATCCTGGCAGCCGGTGGAATGGGACTAATTAAGGAATGCGGCAGCCGTTCTGCCGCTTTTCTTCGCACGCAACTAATATTCGGCGGCTCATGTAAGAAGCCGCCCCAAAAAATCGCAGTGATTTCGCAGGGACGGGACTTGCCCGGCCCTCGCGCAACAGCAGCGACCCTCGCGTGTCACGCGCTACTTCGGCGGCGAGTAGTGGTAAGTCAAGCTAGCCGGCAGACGGTCCGACCGCGACCGCGTGTTGTACTCAAGCTCGTAGCCAAGATGTTGCGCATCGTCCGGATACTCTTTCCCAGGCGGATACGGATAGGAAATCATCGAATGCCGTGGCAGCGGCTCCACGGTAAAGGCATGCGCCGCGTAGAAATCGAGATCCTTTTCAAATCCATTCGCATAGAAGAAGTAGTCGCGTACCCATCCGCCAGGTAGAGCCGGCAAGTTATGCGGATCGAAATCCAGCTTCATGCCTTCGCCGGACCCAAAGATGACGAAGCGATCGTCGACAGCCGTAAGCAAATCGAGCACATCGCCATACCGCGTGAAGTTTCCAGCGGCATAAGCGTAAGGCCCGGTCATGCTGCGATGAGTGAACGAATACGTCGTGTCGCTGGCAGGCGTCAAACGAATTTCGCGCGGATAACCGAGAAATTCGAGTGAAGCTTTCGCCAGCGGGATTTCGGACGCGCGAATTTCTTTAGCATCGGGAGTCTGGTCCATGCGAATCGCGTCCCAATAAATTTTCAGATTGGTGACGATGCGAATCCGCCGCGTGCCCGCAGGCAATTTGCCGGTAAGGTCTGTGACCATGGTCCGTTCGAGTCCTGCAGGAAAACCCATGTCTTCGACGACGCGAGTCCATTTGCCGTCGGTGCCAAGCGCTTCAAGATACGGCGCAATGACTTTCACGCCCGCCTGATCCGCGGCGTACATCGAAGTGGCCATGAAATAGTCGGTGTAGCCATCCATGATCAAGCGCAGCGGTTTTTGCGCATCCCACGCGCCGAGGTCGAGTTCGAGCCAATGGAGTTTCGCAAAACCGGCGAACGGCAGGCTCTCAAAATCGGTGACGTATTTTCTGTCGCGCTTCGAAACAAGAGAAAGGACATCGTTGCCGCGATCATCCCAGGCGCCGAGAGGCGGATGGGCATTCTGGCTGGCGATGACTTTGAATTCGGGGAACGGCGGATTCGAGACGAACCGCTCATTCGGAAAAACTTCGTACGACGCCGGATGGTCAATCGCAAGCAAACGGAGCTGATCAATATAAACCGTTTCCTCCATCGGCTCCATGAAACGGAAACTGAGCATGCCGTGAAGGGGGCGAACGCTATTGGCCGCAACCTTTAGATATTCGTCGGGATCGGGAACGTCGCGTTCGGCCACCCCATGCTCACCGGGCCCGACCCAGTGGCCGACGACGCCGGGTCCAATCATGTCGGCGATGAATTCATACTCCTTGCCGTTCCAGGAAAACAGAACAGGGCACGAACTGCCGCGGCGATCGAGTTCCCCGATGGATTGCATTTTCCTGGCGGCGAGATTGATTTCGTCCTGCGGAACGCCGGTGGGCCACAGGAGGCGCACGACGTCGGCATTTTTTTCATCGGCAAGCCCGACCAGAATTGCCGGCGCATTTTGTCCGAGATAGCCAGAAGCGCCTTGCACTTCCCATTTCTGATAAAGCGCGCCGGCATACACTTCCACTTTTGTGCCGATGCCGCTTTTATTGTCGGCGAGCGCTTTCAGGTCAAGGTTCATCCAGTTGTGCTGATTGCCGCCTTCGTTTTTGAGCAGGATGGGCGGTCCGCCAAGCTGAGTGACGACGAGATCGGCGCTGCCGTTTCCGGCGATGTCGGCGACTGCGATGGCGCGCGGATCCGAAAGTTTGACGGAATCGAGATGAACTTCTTTTGTGACGTCGGCCCAGCCTTTCGTGCCCAGATTGCGAAGGAGACGAATCTGGCCGCCGCCACTGCTCGTTTCGCCCACGGCAACTAAATCGAGCCAGCCGTCGTTGTCGTAATCGACGGCGGAGATGCCCCAGCCGCGCAGCCAGCCGAGATCGGGAAGAGGAACGCGTTCGAGATGTTTGCCGTCGATATTTTTCCAGAGGCTGATGCCGGGAGTGCCCGCGTGAGTAAACGCGAGATCCATACAGCCGTCTTTGTTGAAGTCGAAAGCAATGACGCCAACGGCGGGAGGAAGGTTTTCTTTTTTGAAGTCAATCGCGCCAAGCGGACTGAATTTTCCTTCGCGAGGATTCAGATAGATGGATGCGCCGTCGCTGCCACCGGCAAAAACAAAGTCAATGGCGCGGTCATTGTTGAAATCGGTCGTCACTACACCGCCGCCCGTGGCATCGATGCCAAGCGCGGTTTCGGCGCTGACGTCAGTGAAAGTGCTGTTGCCGTTGTTGCGCCAGAGGACGTTGTGAGCTTTCTCAGAAGGCGTATCAGCGGCGGTGAGTTGCGTGGTGATGTAGAGATCGAGGTCGCCGTCGTGGTCGTAGTCCACGAAGGTGACCCCGACGCAGCCTTTGTCCCGGCGGATGCCGACTTTTTCGGTGACTTCCTCGAATTTTCCTGCGCCATTGTTGCGGAAAAGGCGCACGCCATCCGCGAGACACACGGCGAGATCGGTGTGGCCGTCGTTGTCAAAGTCGCCCGCGGCGCAGCCGAAACCGCCGCCGGAAATGGCGAGGCCGGATTCTTGGCTGACGTCGGCGAATTTTCCGTTGCCGAGGTTGCGCAACAAATGACTCGTGCCGGAGGGCCCTGCGTTGACGAAGAACACATCGGGCTTGCCATCCCCGTCGTAGTCGAGGAAGCAAACGCCCATGCTCGGACCGGGCATGGCCGCGGGGGACAAGCTGAAGCCCGTTCCTGCACTGGCTTCCACGTAGCGGACGGGAATCGCGGGGGGAGCATTTTGCGCGGAGCTGCGAGGAAGTTCGGCGAGAGAGAAGCGTCCCTGATCGCCGTAGCTTGCGCCGAACGGAGTGCCGAGATGGCCGGTGGTGATTTTTTGGAATTTGGCTAGATGCTCGCGTGCGGCATCGGCTTTTCCGCTTCGTTGGAGAGCGCGGGCCAGGCCAAATTCCGCGGAAGCATGATATGGAAAAAGGGCCAGCGCTTTTTCGAAAGCGGCGATGGCCTCATCGTAGCGCTGAAGCTGGGAATCGAGATAGCCGACGAAATACCAGGGGTCGGCTTCGTTCGCGATCTTTGTAACGTGCGTGAAAGCCTCGACGCCCTTCTCCGAATCTCCCAAATCCTTGTAGGCGAGGCCGAGGTTGTACCAGGCGTAAGGGTCCTGCGGAAGTTTCTCGGCTGCCGCGGAGAGTGCCGTGCGTGCGGGTTCGAGCTTTTGCTGGGCGAGAAGGGAAATGCCGAGATTGAGGCGCGCGACCTCGAAGGTTGGATCAAGAGAAAGCGATTTTTCAAAATATTTTTCCGCGTCGGCGGGCCGCTGCTGATTCATGTAAGCGACGCCGAGTGTATTTTGCCGGTAGGCTTCGGCAGTGTCGTGAGAAGGCGGCGCTTTTGCCGCCACAGAAGAAGGAGCTTGCGCCGCGCGCGAATGAAGGAGTGCGGCAGCGGAAAAGAGCGAGAGGCAAACCACGAGCACGACTGCAATGGGCCGATGGGGAGCTTGCATGGAGGTCTATGTCCTGTCCGCGCGACCGCGGCGAAGGACTTCATGCGCGCCGCAGGCCACTAAGATTCTGTGTGTAGCGCGGGGCAGCGTCAACCGTTTTTCTGCTGGTAAGGGGAAAGATTAAGTCTGATTGTGTCTGAATAAGGTTGGGTGTAATTTTGAAGGCAATTTGAGGATGTGCATGAGAGTGCCACGAATTCTGCTATTCCTGGCGTACCTGATTGTCCCTTGCCGAGCCGTCGCGCAGGATCGGTCGACTCCCCTGTGGCAGTGGAGCGACTCGGATTGGGTGCATTACCACGCGAGCCAGGACCGGAACTTCGCGTTTACGACAGGGATGCATGAGGACCAGGTGCGCAGATTGCGGCTGGCAGCCGGCGTTGCGGACGAGCAGGCGATGGCCATAATCCAAACGATAAACGCAAGAACGCTTCCTCATCGGCACATCCTGGTTGTCTCTTCATCGGGAAACAGAAGCTGCCTCACCGCCGGGGTCTATGAAGAGCGGGGCGGGAACTTTGAAAAAGTCTGGTGGGTGAGTGGAACGCGGAATGGCGCGGGGATTTGCCAGGAACCATGGTGCGAGAGCCCACAAATCTCCGCGACAAAGAGCGGCGAAGTGAGGATCAGGATGCCTTCGCGCGGAGATGATGCAGGTGCGGCGACCTGCGACCATACAGAAAATATTGTTTATCGCCCTTCTGGGAAAACGTATGCATTGGCCGAAGAGAGCCGTGTGCAGGCGCAATGCGGCGAAGATACATTTTCGGTGGCCCGTGGTATGGCAGTCTATAAACCAATGGACGGCGAGCGCGTGGCGAACGTGGAGAGATTTCCGCCGTTTCACGACGAGGCGCTCATCGCGTTTGAAAAGACTAAAGATGAGGTAGTCGTGAGCCTCATCGCATTTTCGAAGAAATCGTGGTTGCAGCTTAGCCAGGAAAGCGCGAGCCAAGCGAAGACGCTATCGCAATGCGTTGAGCTGGCGGAGAGCTTGGTTCGCCGAAGAACGGCGCTTCCAGTGTCCAACGGAATAGCGCAGCAGCTTCTCGACAGGCTTTCAAAAATTGATTTTTCAACACAAGAATGCAATCGAAGTGCAGACGGCAGGTGTATGTACGTTATGGATGGAGTCCAATACAGCATCAGCACGGATAGCGGGAAAACCGCGGTCATCCGGGATAGTAGAACTCTCGACCTTACCAGCGAGAATCCTGCCCTTTGGGAATGGACGAAGGAGCTACTTGGAGAGAGCGGGCTGGAAATGCCGGCATCGGCGGTTCCGCGGACAAATGGGGCAAACCCATTGAGGTATATGAATCTTGGTGGTGCGGGAGGGCGACATGGCGAGTGAGCTTACACTGACCGTTAACGGCGCAAAGCAGGTTGTGTCTTCCGCGCCGGAAACTCCGTTGCTTTTTGTGCTGCGCAATGAGTTGAAATTGACGGGGCCACGGCTTGGCTGCGGAATGGCGCAGTGCGGAGCCTGCTCGGTGCTTCTGGATGGAGAAGAAGTGCGTTCGTGCGTCACACCGGCTTCCTACGCGGTAGGGAAGAAGGTGACGACGATCGAGGGGCTTCCGGCGATTTGGGCTGCGGAGAAAAAGTTGAGCGACGCGGACGCGGCCAGGACGCTGCATCCGGTGCAGCAGGCGTGGATTGATGAACAGGTGCCGCAGTGCGGCTACTGCCAGAGCGGGATGATGATTGCCGCGGTGGAGTTGCTGGCCAAGAACGCGAACCCAACCGTGGCGCAGATCAAAGACGCTTTCACGAACAAAGCGCCTTCCCCGCATCTATGCCGCTGCGGAACTTATGCGGCCATCATTGATGCGGTGCAACGCGCGGCACAGAGCATGAAGGGCTGAAGGGAGCAACGCCATGAGCGCAAGAGCACAAACTTTGGGTGCCCCCCTCCTTCCCGGGACAATCACACGGCGCGGGTTCGTAAAAATGGGCGGGGCTCTTTTTGTTTCGCTGAGCGTCCCCGCGGAATTTACCTACGCGAACGGCGAAGGACAGACTTCGCTCGATCCGAGCCTGCTGGCGTCGTGGCTGGAAATCCGCAGCGACAACACGATTGTGGCACGGACGGGGCGAACGGAAACCGGTACGGGGATGAGCGGGTATTATGCGCAGGTCATTGCGGAAGAATTAAGCGTGAGGCCGGAAACGATCTCGCTGATTCTGGGGGATACGGATCGCACACCCGATGGCGGCTATTCGGCAGGATTTCTGTTTGGGATGGAGAACGTGCGGAAGGTTGCCGCGTACACGTACCACGCGCTGCAGGATTTGGCGGCAAAGCAACTGGGGGTTCCGGCGGGGAACCTTAGCGTCACGGACGGGGTGGTGTCGGGAGGCGGAAAATCCGTGAGCTATGGCCAACTGGTGGAAGGCCAGAATCTGGATTTGAAAATCCCGGTGTCGGGCGGATACGCGAAGATTGACCCAGCCTCCCCGGATGGCAACGGGCTGGCAGGGCTTGACGGATTCACCGTGACCGGAGAGCCAAAGACGAAGGCCGTGAGCCAATACAAAGTCATCGGCACTTCGTATCCCGTGCCGGGTATCCCGGACAAAGTAACGGGCAAGACACAATGGAGCTGTGATGTCACGCTGCCCGGGATGCTGCATGCGCGCATGATCCGGCCCGCGACGATGGGCTCGTCGTTAATCTCCGTTGGCACGCTGGACAAAAAGCAATTTCCAACCGCTGGAATTGTCAGCAAGGCCAACCTCGTTGCCGTAGTTTCTCCGAATGAATGGGAAGCGATCAACGCAGCTCGCTCGCTTGCCTCCACCACGAAATGGACTGATTGGGCAGGGCTGCCCGGGAGTGACAACGTAACAAAGACAATTCGCGCTTACCCTTGGGGAGCCCCAACCGAAAGCCGGGGAGCGAAAGGGCCGGAGGTTCGTGCGGCGCTGGCAAGCGCGGCAAAAACGATTTCCGCGACCTATGAAGTGCCCTACGTGCGGCACGCGCCCATCGGGCCGTTCCTGGCGGTTGCCGATGTGCGAAGCGATGGAAGCGTCACCGTGTGGACGCACTCGTCGCAGTCGCAGGGCCTGCGAGCGCAAATTGCGAATACGCTCAGTATTTCGCCGGAAAAAGTAGTCGTTCGGTGGCTGGACCATTCGGGCCAGTATGGGCGCACAACGTTTGGCGGCGACGGCGCCGAAGCCGATGCGGTAATCCTCTCGAAACTAACGGGCAAACCGGTGCGTGTGCAGTGGACGTTGCAAGAGGATCTGGCGTGGTCGAGCGTTTCGCCCGCTTATGTGATTGACGTGAAGGCAGGTGTTGATACGAGTGGCCGCCTTAGCGCCATACAGAGCGCCTCGTACACGCCGCATCAAAGCGACGCGCGGCTTCTCGGTGCCGTTCTGGCCGGAATGCCCTGCGTTACGCCGAAGGCGGGCAGTTGGGTGGCCACGGAATGGCCGTACGACAAAATTCAAAACCGGCTCGAAGAAGCTTACGGAATGCCCAGCATCGGCTCCGACGCAACATCCAGCGGTCTGCGCGGCAACATTATGCGAACTCCCGGCCAGCGGCAACAGAATTTCGCGCTCGAAGGCCTGATGAACGAGGCGGCCGCCTCGGCACGCGTCGATCCAGTTCAGTTCCGGCTCGACCACACGACCGACCAGAGGTTACTCGACATCCTCAACAAGACGGCCAAGGCAGCGGGTTGGGAAGCGCGGCCTTCGCCGCACCGGAGCGCGCGCAAGACGGGGAATGCGGCGGTAACCGGCCGTGGCGTGTGCATCATGGTGCGTTCAAACGCTTACTGGGTGGGCATCGCGGAAGTTTCCGTTGTTCCGGCGACGGGAGCGATTCAGGTGACGAGGTTTACGATCGGCGCGGATTGTGGCAAGGTCATCAACCCTCGGCAGCTGGACCGCTGCATGAAGAGTGGCGTAGCCATGGGTCTGAGCGAAGCGCTGAAGGAAGAAGTTACGTTTGATGAGGAAAAAGTAACCAGCACGAATTGGAGCCGCTACAAAATCCTGACCATGGCGGAGCTGCCCGAAATCAAGGTCGTACAAATTTCGCGCGATGATAAGGGATTTGGTGGAGGCTCTGAAGCGGCCAATGCGGTCGTGCCACCGGCGGTGGTTGCCGCGCTGTTCGACGCCACCGGGGTACACGCCCGCAGGTTGCCGCTGGCGCCACCGTTCGTTGCGGGGCTGCTCAGAGGCTAGTGAAGAGACGCGTGAGTATTTTTGTCCCGGGCACGAGAGGTTGAATTGCCGGAAGCGGCTTTGTGGAGCCGCATTAAAGCAAAACAGAGTTGGTACAACGTTCGTTGGTGGTGGAGGGAGCGACGCTGTATTTTGTGATGGTCATTTTGATTCTGGGATTTTGGTAGGTTATTTCCCTTTTGATTTCGTAGGTGCTGTTGGGGATGTCCTTCCAGGTGGCTTTGTTGTCTCCAGAGTATTGATACACCTGTTTGCAGGTGTAGGAGACTGGCGCGGCGCCGGTGTACTTGGTGGAGGCCGGCGCCCAGGCGCCCTTGATATCGTGCGAGTCGCTCATGTTACCGACGTTGCCCGGCGACACAGCGGCATTTCCCACGCCGAAATGCCCGCCCGCGACTTGATAAGCCGGATCCAGTAGAGGTTTGGCCTCCGCGGAGGGCGCGCCCCAGGTGACTTTCTCCCGCACGAACAGGTAGCCCAACTCTTTCAGATCGCCTGAGTCGCTTTCCCAAACGGCTTTGTGATCGATGCTGACGCTGGCATTGGCGACCATGGATTGGGTTTTGAAATTTTCGAGTTCGGGCTTGATGAGTTGCGGAAGCATGGAAATATTCGCTTTCAAATAGTCCCTGGTGCGCTTGTACTTTTGCCATTTTGCGCCGGAGACTTTTTTCATTTCGGTGGCGAGAGCTTGCGCGGAAAAGCCGGCGGAGCGGACCAATTTAACGACGCCGTCGAGATGGCTGGTTTTTACGCGCCCATAGTTGGGATTATCCAGCGCGAGTACTTTCTCAAATTCGGCGAGGTTGAACATAAGTCCCCTTTCGAAGATGGAATTCTAGCGGGGAAACGGACGGGAACTCAATGCGGGACGTCGAGCGGTTTCTCGAAACAAAACAAGTGGGGCGCTCTGATGTGCGCTGAGATGCGTTTAAATATTCGTTGAGAATGGCGCGGTCTTTTTTCTGGAGGAACTTTGATTTTTGCTCAGGCGAGATCGGCGGCATGTGACGTTGGGTATTTGGGAAGCAAGAGCATTAGCGCGGCGGCGACCCCGAGGGCCACTGCGAGAAGTGTGAGAAGAGCGACGTAGGTGCCTGTGAGGTCGAACGCCCGGCCGAGGATGACCGGGCCGATGGCTCCGGCGGCGGCGTAGAAAGTCCAGGTGATGCCGTAGAGAGTGGAAAAAGCGCGCAGGCCGAAATAGCGAGTGAGTAAGTACGGGGTGATCGCGGCTTCTCCTCCAGCGCCGATGCCGATGAGAGCGGCAGCTATACAACCTGCGGGAAAACTCGTGGCGCGGGCCAGAAGAAAAACGCCGGCGGCGGTGCTGAGATTGACAAGAAGGGCGACGCGAGCGCCGAAGAAACGGTCGAGGAGCCATCCAACACCGACTCTGCCAAAGAGACTGGAGCCGCCCAGGAGGGATGCGCATAGCGCGGCGTCTCCGGCGGAGATACCGCGATCGGTGAGCATCGCGGAGAGATGGGTGATGGCGCCGTTCATGCTGATGGAGCTGATGAAAAGGACGGCGACGACAATCCAGAACGCGTAAGAACGTAGGCCTCGTTGCCAGGTCATTCCGGAATGTTCGACGGGAGCGGATTGCGCTTTGTTGAGGCCGCGGTCGCGGACGTAGCGCCAACTAAGCGGGAGGCCGAGAAGGAGTGCGATGGCGCCGAGAGACGCGTAGGCTGCCCGCCAGCCGTGGCGGCTGACGACCGCTTGCGCTACGACCGGGAGGATCATTGCACCCAATCCTGCGCCGCACATGACGAAAGCGAGAGCCGTGCCGAGGCGTTTTTCGAACCAAGTGGAAATGGAGCGCGAATAGGCGAGATGAGCGGCGCCGTTGCCGACTAATCCGATGAGGATGCAGGTTCCATAGAACCGCCAGATTCCAGAGCGCAGAAGGGCCAGCGAAGCGATGGAGCAAGCGAAGACTGTCATAGAAGGAAGAATGATACGGCGCGGGCCGAAGCGATCGATCCAGCGACCTAGAAGCGGGGAGATGAGGCCGAGGGTGATGGCGGCCAGGCCGAAACCGAGGGAGACGGCTTCGCGACTCCAGCCGAATTCGGCGCCGAGTGGTTTTACAAAGACCGCGAAAGTGTAAACGAAGAGAGAACCGAAACCGGCCATGACGCCTAGGCAGGCGGCGAGGACGACGCGCCAGCCGTAATAAGTGGGACTGAATTCTGTGGCGGGCGGCGGCGGAACGGATGCGAGGCTGGCGTTTTGAATTTCGTCCCTCCCTTGGACTGGCGTGGATACAGACGATGGCCGCGGCCAAGAATCAGATTTGCGGCGCGGCATTGGCAGGCAAGTGGACAGCAATTCTGCTGGAAACGCCATACTATTTTCGGATTAGCGCCCCGCCTCAGCGCGTTTCGCAGCGATCCGAGTATTCTTGCGTTTTCCCCATTGCGAACGACAATCACCAGCCGAGGACGTAGGCGAAGATGAGTGGTGCGACGATGGTGGCGTCGGATTCTATGACGAAGCGAGGGGTGTCGGCGGCGAGTTTGCCCCAGGTGATTTTTTCGTTGGGGACGGCGCCGGAATAGGAGCCGTAGCTGGTCGTGGAATCGCTGATCTGGCAGAAGTAGCCCCAAAGAGCGATGTTCTCGCGCCGGAGGTCCTGATGAAGCATGGGCACGACGCAAATGGGAAAGTCGCCAGCGATGCCGCCTGCGATTTGAAAGAAACCGATGGAGGATTTTGCGGCGGCCTCGGGGTACCAGCGAGCGAGTTCGATCATGTACTCGACACCGCCGCGCATGGTGGTGACGTTCTTGACATCGCCTCGGATGACCTGGGCCGCGTACATGTTGCCGAGCGTGGAATCTTCCCAGCCTGGAACAAAAATAGGCAGGTTCTTTTCGGAGGCGGCGGTAAGCCAGCTGTCTTTCGGGTCAATTTCGTGGAAGGGCTTGAGTTTGCCGGCGCGCAGGATTTTGTAGAGAAATTCGTGGGGAAAGAAACGCTGGCCGGCGCGATCGGCAGCTTGCCACTCTTCAATGACGACGCGCTCGATTCGGCGCATGGCTTCTTCTTCGGGAATGCAGGTGTCGGTGACACGGTTCAGGTGGCGATTGAGGAGATCGACTTCATCCTGCGGGGTGAGCTGGCGATAGTTGGGAACGCGTTCATAGTGATTGTGCGCGACGAGATTGTAGAGATCTTCTTCGAGGTTGGCGCCGGTACAGCAGATAGCATGGACTTTGTCCTGGCGGATCATTTCGGCGAGCGAGAGCCCAAGTTCGGCGGTGCTCATGGCGCCGCCGAGGGTGAGGAACATTTTGCCGCCGTTGGCGAGGTGTTTGACGTAAGCCTCGGCGGCATCCACGACGACAGCGGAATTGAAATGGCGATAGTGGTGCTTGATGAATGACTTGATTGGACTCTTGGAAACCGAAACAATCATGTGCCGCTCCTTCTTGTATGCGAAAACACCCGTACAGCGAGGTCTAAAGCAGAGAGGAGTTTTGGCTAGAAGTAGCTGGCGGTGTAGCTCAGCAAGCGGAAGAGAGTGTGCGAGGAACGATAAATTTGCGTCGCGTCGAGGAGAATTGCAAGTGTCACACTAAAAAAATAACACAAATAGAGACGAGCGCCCAAGAATTTTCGAAGAGTTCTGCAATTTGTTTTGCGCTGCGAATGCTGCTCAGTTTTTCCTTAGCGGAAAGAGATCAAAATAATTGCCGGATTAGAATCGGCGCGAACACAAAGCCAACGCGAAAATACTTTCGGCCTTTAACGGGAAACGATAAATTGCGCTAGATGCCGTAGTTTGCGCCGCGGAGGCCGTCTTTGTAGGCTTCGCGGGCTTCCCTGGCTTTGGCGTGAGCGTCTTCTTCGGCGAAGTGGGCGGTGTCCCAGTGCTCCATCGCCACCATGGAATGGTCGGGAGTGGCGAGGGCTTCCTCGGCGCGAATGGCTGCGACCCATGCGTCGGTGGCGTTTTTGTAAGCGAGGCGCAACTGGTCGAGATCTTGTTTTTCCATAGTGCCTGGAGGTTAATGCGGCAAGGAAGCAGGGTCAATTAGATCGGGTGAATTTAACGGAAAATTCACATGGGTGGCGGAGCAAGAAAATAGGTGGGCGGGCGCGTTTAGCTACTTTGCTGAGGGCAGAGTGTCGTTGTAGGAGTGGCGAGACCAGCCTGCGTAGTGGGGATTTGTACCGTGGGCTTCGTCGAGGGACTTGAGCATTTGCGGAAGTGCGTCGAGGTAGTCGGGGGTGCGGAGGCCGATGACCATTTTTGCGAGGTTGGGATCGTGGAGGCCCTCGTAGGCCATGTCGAGGAATTTTTGGCTTTCCTTGCGGAGCTTTTCTGTTTTTTGTTCGAGGGATTGGCCGTCGGTGGGACTGCTGAGTTCGTAGAGCATCAGAGTGACGCGTGGGAGAGCAGAGAGGAGCATTTTGCGTTGATCTACGGTGCCTTTGAGCAGTTTGTTTTGGATGTCCGCATTGATGGGCAGGTGGGCGGGTTCAGCGAGGGCGCGAGCGGCGCGGTAGGCGTCGACCAGGCCAGGAAGAAAAATGAGATTGCCTGGGCCTTTGTTTTCCGGGCGTTGTTGGGGCTCGATGTCGAGGTGAATGCCGTCGAATGGATTTTTCGGGTGGTGCTGGTTGAATTGGATTACGTCGCGGATGTGACCCAGGAGCTTTTCACGGTGCTTGCCGGGCTCATCGGCGTTGGCGCTGTCGAGGAGAGCTTCAACATGAATGTGATCGCGATGGAGAAGTTCAATGAGGTGTGCGAGAGGGGCTTCGGCTAGGGGGCCGCCGTGTTCAGAAACGGAGATGTAGACTTCGTTGATGTTTTGGGATTGACAGAAGTCGCGTAGTTTTTCGGCGCCGCTGGGAGCAGCCAGGACTGTTGGGCCTTTCCAGACCCAGAGGCCGTGGACGGGGGCGGTGTCCGCCGAAGCAGACGGAAGAACCGATCCAGTGAGCAAAACCGCCGCGCAGAACGAGAAAAAAATCAGGCGTGCGGCGGAAAGATGCACTGTGAAAATTGGAGGCCGTGACTGTCGATGGTGGATCGTTTTGCTCATGACATGGAACCGTTAGGGCGTTGGGACGATGGGCAACTCGATGAAAGAGTATTGATTGGGCGCGTGGTAGATACGCTGAGTGGCTTTGCGGTAGTCGTCGGGCTTGGCCCAGAAAATGTTGGGGACGAAGGTTTGGGGGTTGCGGTCGTAGAGAGGGAACCAGCTAGATTGGATTTGGACCATTATTTTGTGGCCGGGGAGGAAGACGTGGTTGGCGTTGGGGAGGTTGAAGCGATAGAGGAGAGGCTCGCCCGAGGCGATGGGCTTGGCGGTTTCAAAGCTTTCGCGGTAGCGGCCACGGAAGATATCGGCAGAGATCATGAGCTGGTAGCCGCCGAGATTTGGTTGGCTGGCGACTTCGTCGGGGTATACGTCAATGAGTTTGACGACCCAGTCGGAGTCGGTGCCGCTGGTGGAGGCGGTTAGATTCGCGATGGGCGCGCCGCTGATTTTGAGCGGGGACTTCAGGACGTCAGTGGTGAAGACGATGACGTCTGGACGGCCGGAGGCTTCGCGCTGGTCGTCTACGAGCCACTGAGACCATGTGAGGACATCGCTGTAGCCCATCGGTTGGCTGGGGCGGGAGCGATAGGGAACGGGCTTGGCAGGATCGGAAATGTATTCTTCGAATTGCGCGTCGGAGGAGGCTGGCTCGCTGAAGTTGAGTTTCAGGCCGGCAGCGAGATAGAGCGGTTTGGGCGTGGGAGGACAGCCGCTGGAGCAGCCGGCGGGCCACTTAGGCAGACGGCGCCAGGCGTTTGTGCCGGTTTCGAAGGCGGATACAGGGGCGATGTCGGCTTTGGGCGCGCCGTCTTTTAAATATTGAGCGAGGAAGGGCGCGAGGATGTGTTCGCGGAAGTACGTGCCGGTGTCACTGCCGAATTTGATCGCGCCGAGGGAATAGGCGTCTTCAATTTCCTGGCCGTGATGCCACGGGCCTAGGACGAGGAAGACTTTGTCGTTGCCGGTGTCTTTGGGCTTGATGGCTTTGTAAACGGCCATGGCGCCGTAGATGTCCTCCTGGTCCCAGAGGCTGTGGACCAGCATGACGGGAACTTTGAGGGGTTGAGCGGCAAGGATTTTGTCCATGGCTTGCTGCTGCCAGAAGGAATCGTAGCTGGGATGCTCAAGAATTTTGCGCCAGAAACCCATTTGTTCGAGGCCGTGCTGACGGCCGAGTTCCCCAGCAGAGACTGCGCGCATGTACTGATCGTAGTCATCGAAGGTGGGGCGCCACCACTTGACGGAGTTGTCGCGGGAGCCGTCCTGCTCGTAAATGTAGGCCATGTTTTGTTCGCGGAAGGCGCCGTTGTGGAACCAGTCGTCGCCCATCCAGCCGTCGACCATGGGATTCATGGGAACGGAAACTTTTAGTGCGGGGTGGGGATTGACGAGAGCCATCAGCGGAGTGAAGCCGTCGTAGGATATGCCGAGGATGCCCACTTTGCCGTTGGACTCGGAGAGATTTTTTACGAGCCAATCGATGGTGTCGTAAGTGTCGGTGGCGTGATCCACGTTTGTGGGATTGAGCGGGCCGTGGAGCGGGCGATTCATGACATAGTCGCCTTCGGAGCCGTACTTGCCGCGGACATCCTGGATGACACGAATGTATCCGCCTTCGATGATGACGTCGGTGGCGTTGTCGTAGCCTTCGAGGTTCGGGCCGAGGTGGGGGCTGATGGTGTGCGTGGTGAGGTCGCTGGCGTTGTAAGGAGTGCGGGTAAGTAGGATGGGGGCGTTTTTGGCGCCTTTAGGAATGAGGATTACTGTGTGGAGTTTGATGCCGTCGCGCATGGGGATCATGACTTCTCGGCGGGTGAAATCGAAAGAGTCTGTAGAGGGTTGCACTTGAGCGGGAGATTCGCTGGGAAGAGAGCTGGCGGATTGGGAGAAGGATGGCGGGGAAAAAATTAGGAGCGCCGCGGAGGTGATAAGAAGAGAAAGGGTGCTAGTGAGGCGATTCGAAAGTGGCATGAAGGCTTCTCCAGATTTCGGGGGACTTGTGTTTGCTTTTTCGAAAGTTAGCAAGCGTTTCGTGGGGATTATATAAAGTCGAAGGAAAAGGCGCCAGACGTATTGGCATAACGCAAAACTAAGGCTTTGTTATCCGCTCAAATAAAGAAAATCCTGTATAAGAAGCGAAAGCGCGACAGCAAACGGCTGGCTTTCTTTAGTCCTGGCGAAGAGCGGTCAGGGGGTCAACACGCATAGCTCGACGCGTGGGAATGTAGCAGGCCAGGAGAGTTACAGCAGCCATCAATATCGCTACGCCGGCGTAAGTGAGCGGGTCGGCGGCAGTGACGCCGTAAAGTTCGCTTGACAGCAGACGTGTTGCGGCGAAGGCTCCTGCGAGGCCCAGCGTGATGCCTGCCAGCGAGAATTTTGCGCCCTCCTTCATAATTAGCCGCAGGACATCGCTGCGCTGCGCACCTAACGCGATGCGAATGCCAATTTCGCGCGTGCGCTTGGAAACGAGAAACGACAGAACGCCGTAGATCCCGATGATGCCCAGAGCCAGCGCTACAGCGGCAAATGCGACAAACAGGGATGTGGTGGAAGCCGGCGTAGAGACGGCATCCGACACGATTGCGTCCATCGTTTTCACTTCGCTAACGGGAACTTCCAGGTTCAGGCCCGTGATACTGCTTCGCAGCATCGTGCCTATCTGAGAATCGTCCCTGGAGGTGCGGAGGGCGATGGTCATTTCCGCGGGGACGTGTTCGTTTTCGAGCGTGGCGTCCGGGTTGTAGAGAACGTAGGCTATCCCGCCAATCCAATTTGGGGCGTTGCGCTGGAGGTCGTAGGCGCGGACGTCGGGGATGACACCGATGACGGTGCGCCAGTCGTTGTCATGGAGAAGGCGGATGTGTTTGCCGGCGGCGATTTGATTAGGCCAGAAACGGTGGGCCGTTTCGGCGGTAATAACGGCGACGGGTGCGCTCGAGACATCGGATTCAGTGAACCCGCGGCCGGAGAGCAGGGGAATGCCCATCACGCGAAAATAATCCGGCGTGACGATGTTAAGCCAGAAGAGCGGCGCGGTTTCGCCGGGAGGAACGACGTAGTCCTGCACGTCGAAGGAACGCTTTGTGACTCTGCCTCCAAGCGGGAGGGTGTTGACGAGCGCGGCGTCGGTGACTCCAGGGAATGCGCGGGTTTGATCAAGCACGTTGCGATAGAAGGCTAAGCATCGGTCGGTGTCGCTGCAGAACGATTCGTTGGGAGTGATGCGGGCGGTGAGAATGTGCTCTGGCCGAAAGCCGGGATTTACGTGGGAGAGCGCCCAGAAGCTGCGAATCATGAGTCCTGCGGAAATCACAAGAAGAACGGCGAGAGCGATTTCGGCGACGACCAGGCCGTTGCGCAAACGTTGCGAAACGGAAATGGTTGCGCCGCGGGTTGCGGATTTCAGGGATTCGCTTAGAGCGGCACGGGAAGAGTGAAGCGCTGGGGCAAGACCGAAAGCAAGTCCCGTCACGATGGCAAGACAAGCGGTAAAGGCGAGAACGCGCCAGTCCATGTGGACGTCAAGAAGGCGCGGCGTGTCCGCGGGAAGAAGATTTTTGAGCAGAGAGAGGCCTTCCTGTGCGAAGAACAACCCCAACAGACTGCCCAGCGTTGCCAGCAGCACGCTTTCCGTCAACAGTTGGCGCAAGATTCTTTTGCGGCCGGCTCCCATGGCAGCCCGAATGGCGACTTCTTTTTCACGCGTGGCAGCCCGGGAGAGCATGAGGTTGGCGACGTTGGTGCAGGCGATTAAGAGGACCAGCGCCACAGCTCCGAGCAGCATGAGAAGACGCGAACGCACGTCGGCGACCATGCCATTTTGTAAGGGCACAACGCTGACCTCGGCATTCCAACTTGCGGGCATCGGCCAGGGAAAAAGTGCGGGAGCGTGCGCTTGAAACAGACGGATTTCGGCGCGGCCTTGTGCAAGAGTTGTGCCAGGGTGAAGGCGTCCGATCACCGGCATGAAATCGCCGGCCCAATAGTCGTCTACACTTCGCGGGTCGTTGTGCAACGGAATCCAAACTTGTGTTTTTGTGGAAGGGAAGCGGAAGTTTGGCGGCATGACTCCGATGACCTCGCGGCTCGTGCCTTCGAGTTCGATGGAATGGCCGATGATGGAGGGATCGCTCGCGAACCTCTGCTGCCAGAGAGCATGGCTAAGGATTACGAAGTTGTCTCGGCCAGCGAGATCCTCGCCGGAATAGAAGGTGCGGCCCAACTCGGGCCGTGCACCCAAAAGAGAAAAAAACTCGGCGGAGACGTAAGTGCCAGTGAGTCGAACGGCCTCGCCGCGGCCCGTCAAGTTGAATTCGTGGCCCTCGGCGTAGGTGGCTACATCCATCGTGCGCAGTTGCTCGCGCATGGCGACGAATGCGCCGCGCGGATATGTCGGATCGGCTCCCGCTAAGCTCACGAGTCGCTCCGGGTGGGAGTAGGGCAAGGAAACGAGCAGAATTCCGTTGACGAGGCTGAAGATGGCCGTGTTTGCGCCGATGCCAAGGGCGAGAGTGAGAACGGCAACCGCGGTGAAGCCTGGATTTTTGCGCAGCATGCGCGCGCCGTAGCGAATATCCTGGAGGAGAGTCTCAGAGAGGCGCACGCCTCGGGCTTCACGGCACTCTTCTTTGGCGTGTTCGATGGCGCCGAATTCGAGGCGCGCACGGCGTTCGGCTTCCTGAGCAGCCACACCCTCGCATTTTAGATCATCGGCGTAGGCTTGCATGTGAAAGCGGAGTTCTGCATCCAGTTCGTGTTCCATGCTGGAACGGCGCACGGTTGCGTCCAGCCAGGAACGGATTCGATTCCAGAGAGTCATGCAGCCTCCGGGGCAGTCTGTAAAATGCAGGCGATGTCTGCTTCTCCTAGACTGACTAGGAATATAGCGATTCTCTCCTAGACTGTCAAGGAGAACAGGGACACGGCCGCGCCCCTCGGCAGGGTCCACGATATGAACCTTTAATGGAACAATTCTTTGCCCCGGTTCGTTACAGATTCAGGGAGAAACACCATGGCAGCCGGGGCACAAGACTTAAGACAGACATTTCGGAGGCTCCGCAAATCGCCCGTATTTGTCCTCGCCGTGGTCGTTTCGGTTGGACTTGGTATTGCGGCCAACGCCACGATTTTTTCGATGGTCAGCAAATTTGTGTTGAGTCCGGCGCCGGTGGGCGATCCGCGCACGCTGGTCGCGCTTCACACAACGGAGCGCGGGGAATGTTGCAATCATTTTGCGTGGCCGCTGTTCAGCGATTTGCGAGAGCAGACCAAATCGTTTTCTGGAGTGACGGCGTATTACGACCTGCTTCCCGCCTCGGTGGGCGGCAAGGGTGAGCCGGAACGCGTTTGGGGCCAGGCGACGACGGCGAATTTTTTTGATGTCACGCAATCAGGGATGACGCTGGGCCGCGGGTTTACTCGCGATGAGGAACGCGTTCCGGTCATCGTGCTTGGTTATCGACTTTGGGAAAGACGGTTTGGTGCGGACCCGGCCATTGCGGGGAAGAGCGTCGCGCTTTCGGGGCGGCCGTTCACCGTGGTTGGCGTCGCGCCGCCCACCTTTCGTGGACTGGAGTTGCCACTTGATCCCGAATTCTGGGTCCCGCTAGGCAATTTGGACGATTTGCTGCCGAAGACGAGCAACTACGATTCTCGTAATTATCATTGGCTGGCGGTTGTTGGCCGGATGAAGCCCGGCGTCAGCGAGGCGCAGGTTGCGGCGGAACTCAATGTGTTTGCGAAGCGCATGGGTGAAGCCCATCCGGAAACGGAAAAGGACGGTGGTTTTCGTTTCGAGACGGCAGGGACACTTTCTCCGCGGGACAAACCCATGGTGATGATTTTTCTTGGCGGGCTGACGGTAGTGGTCCTGCTGGTTTTGTGTATCGCTTGCGCGAATGTTGCGAACCTTTTGCTGGCCCAGGCTTCCGGACGGCAACGCGAAATGGCTGTGCGGATGGCGCTGGGCGCATCGCGCGCGCAATTAATGAGGCAGATGTTTATGGAAAGCGTCTTGCTGGCGCTTGGCGGGGGATTGCTCGGCGTAGTGCTGTCTTTGTGGGCGACTCGAGCGCTATCCACATTTCGTCCTCCTGCTCCTGTCCCGCTTGATTTCGGGGTGAACGTGGATTGGAGAGTTTTGCTCTACACGCTGGCGGTGAGCGTGGGGAGCGGGTTGCTATTTGGGCTGGCACCGGCGTGGGCTGCCTCGCGGACGATTCTGACGAGCGCGCTGAAAGGCGAGGACATGCTGGCGCGTCCAGGACGCCGCTGGACGCTGAGGAATGTGCTTGTAGTCGCGCAGATTGCGATGTCGCTGGTGCTCCTTTGCATTACCGGGCTTTTTCTGCGCAGCCTGCAGAGCGCCGCAGGTATTGATATTGGATTTCGGTCGCGCGGCGTTTTGATGATGTCTGTTGATCCGCGAGAACACGGCTATACCGCCGCACGAACGACGCAGCTGTTAGAGCAGTTGCGCGAGCGTGTGGCTGCGCTGCCGGGAGTTGTCTCAGCAGCGTGCACGGATGTTGCGCCACTCTCAGGGGGCAACCGGAGCGACAGTTTTAGTGTGGAAGGCAGGCCAGACCCTGCCGGGCCAAATCCGTCCGTTGACATGTATATGGCTACTGCCGGTTACTTCGAGAGCTTGGGCATGTCGCTTGTCGCCGGCCGCGATTTCGGCAACGAGAGCGCCGTTGCGCCTAGAGTGGCTGTTGTCAACGAAGTCTTCACACAACACTTTTTTCCGAAGGGGGACGCTGTTGGTCAGCGCGTCACCGGTGCAGGAGTGACCTACGAAATTATCGGCGTGGTGAAGAACATCAAGTCCCGGACGCTGGGAGAAGATCTCCGGCCCGTTCTCTACCGCTCGCTCGCACAGAGCGTAAGCGGCGATCCGTCCTTTCTTGGATATACGGTGATCGTTCGATCGGCGGGCGACTCCGCGATGGTGGCCAGCGCCGTGCGAGGTGAAATCCGTTCGCTGGACTCGACGCTGGCCATTTATAACGCAGCCACCATGGAAGAGCATGTGCGAGAGGCCCTGTTTTTACCGCGCCTGGCCGGGACGCTGTTTGGCGTTTTCGGATTCGTGGGACTGCTGCTCGCAGCGGTTGGACTGTATGGCGTAATGAATTATTCGGTAAGCCGGCGAACGCGCGAAATTGGAATTCGCATGGCGCTGGGAGCGCAGGTTGGCGGAGTCCAACGGCTGATTGTGGGCAAGGCATGGCGCTTACGGTCGTCGCGATGGGGCTTGGGATGGCCGGAGCGCTTGCGTTGGCGAAGTTGTTCACAAGCATTCTCTATGGAGTCGCTCCGCACGACTTTTTGACATTCACGGTTGTCCCTCTTTTCCTGGCAGTTGTGGCACTGCTTGCGTGCTGGCTCCCTGCGCGGCGCGCCGCCACGGTGGATCCTCTGACGGCGCTGCGATACGAGTAAATCATGGCCCCCTCCGGGGACCACAACGAAGGATGAAAATGGGCTCGAGACGGCGTAGCGTTAGTGGAGCCGCGTTGGCGACGGAGGCCGAGCTACTCTGGCGCTGGTAGAGCCCGCGTACGAGTATGGCTG
>CAJCHZ010000021.1 GCA_903970165.1 Betaproteobacteria bacterium | reverse complement strand
GAACTCGGTGCGGACCACTTTGACCGGATCGACATGAACCGCATTCGCCGATCCTTGGTCAGGCGGCTGGAACGTCTGGGCCACAAAGTGACCTTGGAGCCGCTTGCTCAGACCGCCTGAGGGTATTTTCGTAGGAGTAGTCCGGGCTTGTATTGCTGCTTATACAAGCCGAACCGCGGAAATATACAGAACAATTAAGTTAATTAATCCGGGCAGGGTCCGTAAGCGGAGCAGGCGAAGAAGCCTCGCTCGCCTGCCGCACCGGAGGGGCGGCGTCTTGACGATGCGCCGTCGCCTTTTTCGCCGGTTTCGGAGTGTTCAGCGCGGCGCTTTTTGCCGGAACGGCCTCTTCCGGATTCGCGAGTGTCCTGGTCTGTGTTGGAGGCGTCAAGTCTCCCGGCGGCTTTGACTGGACCGCGGCGATGGACGGGGTGGACTGAGCCCGGAACCAATCGCGTATAGAGCCTCCGGCGACGAGCGCGCCCATGAGCAGCAGAACCGCTGACGCAATGGCCAAAAGATCGCGCGGATGAGCTGGACGCAGGAACCAGTAAGACTTTTTCGGCTCCGAGGTCAGCTTATTTCCGCAGCGCGCCACAAGATAAAGAGCGCGCGCAAGATCGTTGCCGGACGGATAGCGCTCCTCCGGGTTTTTGGCGAGGCAGCGCTCAATGATTCGATCGAGGGCCGCGGGCGCCGACGGGTTGAGCCTGGTCGGCGGTATGGGAGTGGCCGTAAGAATTTGCGCGCAGACATCACCGAGGGAATCGCCGGTGAAAGGCCGCACACCGGTAATCATTTCGTAGAGCACAACTCCCAGCGAAAAAAGATCGGAACGACCGTCCTGCTTTTTGCCTTCGATTTGTTCGGGTGAAAGATAAGCCGGGGTACCGAGCACGCGGTCGGATCCTGTGACTTGCGAGGCGAATCGCGCGATTCCGAAATCGACGAGCTTCACTTTGTCATCTTCGGTGACGCGAATATTGCTGGGCTTTACGTCGCCATGGATGATTCCAGCGCGGTGCGCGCAAGAGAGCGCCGAAGCTAGATCGGCGGCCCAAATGGCGGCGGTGGTAAATGAAATCCGGGAATGCCCAAGCAGTTGCTCGAGATTCTGCCCGGAAACAAATTCCATGACCAGGAATGGTGCACCTCCTGTGTCTGTCCCGATGTCATAGAGCTGTGCGATGGAGCTGTGCGAAAGCTGGCCGATGGTTTGCGCTTCGCTTAGGAACTGCTGTTCACTGTTCCTGCCAAAGCCCTGAAGAAATGATTTCACCGCGACGGTGCGGCCAATGATCATGTCGCGTGCTTTGTCGACGCGGCTGGTTGCGCCGCATCCCAAAGTCTCGATGATTTCGTAGCGGCCGGTCTGAACCTTTGGGCTCATGCGGAACGCAACAATCGTGTAGCTCGTTCGCGGAAAGTGGACGTGTGCGCTTGCGGCTGTCCGCTAGGTTTGCGGCGTGCCAGCGGATACAACTCCGCGGCCAGCAAATCCACGGATGGATAGCGGTGCCCAGGATCTTTTTCGAGGCACTTGGCCACGATGGAATCGAACGCGGTCGGGACCGAAGGGTTCGCCTGAGAAACGGGAAGCGGCTTGGAAGAGAGAACGCGGGTGCAAATTCCCTGGAGCGAATCCGAATCAAACGGGCGCTTGCCGGTGACCATCTCGTAAAGAACCACGCCAAGCGAGAAAATGTCCGAGCGCGCGTCCTGGGAGCGGCCAATAATCTGTTCGGGGCACCAGTAGGCTGGCGTGCCGAGCAGGGGCGTGTCCTTTTTGTCGTGGCTGGCCAGGCGCGCCATGCCGAAGTCCGTCAGTTTCACGCGACCATCATCGAGGATCAGAATGTTGGCGGGCTTGATGTCGCCGTGAATCACGCCTCGGCGATGCGCCAGATGAAGGGCCGAAGCGATTTCGCCGACCCAGGCACAGGCGCGCGGGAGGGGAATGCTCCCCTTGCCAAGCAACTTATCGAGCGGCTGCCCTTCCAGGAATTCCATAACCAGATAGGGCGTTTGCGTTGCTTCGTCGATACCCATATCGTGCAGAGTGACCACGCAGGGATGCGAAAGCTGTCCGACGACGCGTGCTTCCTGAAGAAACTTGTCTCGGCCGGCGCCTTGCGCGAGCCCCGGAGAGAAAAGCTTGATGGCGACGATGCGCCCGATCATGGGATCGTGGGCGCGCACGACTTTGCTGTTTGCGCCCGTCCCGATTACGTCAATGATTTCGTATCGGCCTACTTGCATGGTGGCTCTTTCCCTCAGTGTTGAACACGCCTACTCGTAGAAGCATACGGAAAGGGGTTGCTCTATTAAATGAAGCGGGCGGTCTACTAGGAAGAGTACGGAAGTACTGGAGCAAGAGATTGACATGAGAGAACCTTCATCTATTTTGTGTCCTGGAAAAACGGTGAAATTTCCCTCGCGCGGTTTCCGGAAAGCGAACCGTTACGGGTTTTTGAATTGCGCCAACGCGGGAGCGCCCGCGAGGCGAGCGGGAAATTCCCGGACGAAGGCGGCCATCTCCGGATGCCAGGGGCCGTTAAATCCGAAGAAATACATTTCCTTTAAAGCCTGATCGGGCGGCAGTTTTTCAAAGGCCATACGATACGTGGCGACAAAAACGCCCGTGCGATCGTCGCCGTAGCGGCAATGTAGGTAAACTTTTTCCAGCGGATGGTCACGGAAGATGCCGAGAAACTGCGCGATTTGTTCATCGGTCGGAGTAGACCATCCGTTGACAGGAATGTGGACGAAGCGAATCCCCAATGATTCCGCGGTTTTTTGCTCCGCCGCGATTTGCGTGGGATCTTCCTGGCGCAGATTCACAATGGTCGTGATACCAATTTTTTTCAGCTCCGCGACGCCCGAATCTCTGGGTTGAGCGCCGCGATACAAGTGGTCATTGATTTTTCCAGCGTTGGGGATGCCGGGAATGCGCAGTTTCGCGCCGTAGGCGGAATGTAGGACCGGCGCTGCTTGTTGTTGCGTCTGCGCGGAAAGATGCGGTGAATTTGCGGAGATGAAAACGAACGGAAGGAAAAGGATGAGCCGGAATTTTTTCATATTGCCTGTATGATCCAGTGTAGCGCGGGATGGCAGCGCGGAAAAAACGTTGCGACGAGCGGTGAGGTTCGGAAAGAGCACCACTATAGATAGACATGATACGAAAAGGTCACCCACATTTTGCGTTTTTCTCTTGACAGGAAATGCGCGGGCGTTGATACTGCGATTCCAGATTCGGGGGACGTGGAAGCGCCAGGCGGACCTAATCGAGGATGCAAGGTAGGTTCGGGAGCAATCCGCGTAGTCAACCCGGGTTCTAAACAAAAAATCGAGCGCGCAGTACAAGCTTCGCGCCCGTATTTCAGGCGCGGAAGTCGCTGTGAGGCTGAGTGAGACCCACCGGCCCGCGGCATAGCATTGGCGTTTCATATTGCTTTTTTGCGTGACCGCGAGGCGGTCGATACAAAGGTCGGCTGCCAAGCGGTCGCCTTTTTCTCTAGTCCAGGGGATGGACGGTTTTTGTTCGATTTTCCTTTACCAGCGGTGACCCACAGGTCCACCCAGAGCCCTGCGGGACAAGTTGCAGTGGAGTAAAATTAAGAGTTCCCCGCCTGGCGGGAGCTCGATGGCAGCGGAGGAACGGGATGGCGACAGTGAAACAAGCATTGACTGGGAATTCCTCGATGACGAGTGTGACTCCGGAAAAATCGGTAGCAGGCAAGGGCCTGACGTTTGAAAGATATTTTACGGACGGAAAGATGTCTCCGTTCGACGCGGTGGAGTGGGAAAAGCGCACCGCCCTCATCGGAAACGAAAAGGGCGTGACGATCTTCCGGCAGGAAGGCGTCGAAGTGCCGAAGGGCTGGTCGCAGACGGCGACGAACATCGTCACCAGCAAGTATTTCCACGGGAAACCGGGGACGCCGGAACGGGAAGGATCGGTGCGGCAGCTCATCAGCCGCGTGGTGAACACGATTCTACGCTGGGGCCAGGAAGGCGGGTACTTTGACGGCGACGCTTCGCGCGATGCGTTTAAGGACGATCTGACGCACCTGCTGGTCGAACAGAAAATGGCTTTCAATTCGCCGGTGTGGTTCAACGTAGGCGTGCAGGCCAAGCCGCAGTGCTCGGCGTGCTTCATCAACTCCGTGCAGGACGACATGGAATCGATCATGGGGCTGACGCGGACCGAAGGCATGCTGTTCAAGTGGGGCTCGGGAACAGGAACGAATTTTTCCTCGCTGCGCGGCAGTAAGGAATCGCTTTCCGGCGGCGGCATCGCTTCGGGGCCGGTGAGCTTCATGAAAGGTTTTGATGCGTTTGCGGGGGTGATCAAGAGCGGCGGAAAGACGCGGCGCGCCGCCAAGATGGTGATTCTGAACGTAGATCATCCCGATATCGTGGAATTCATCGAATGCAAGACGAAAGAAGAGCGGAAAGCGCAGGTCTTGATTTCGAGTGGATATGACGCCGGGATTGACGGCGACGCCTACAGCTCGATTTTCTTTCAGAACGCGAATCACTCGGTGCGCGTGACGGACGACTTCATGCGCGCAGCGGAAGAAGACCGCGATTGGTGGACGCGCAACGTGACGGACGGACAGCCGGCGGAAAAGATGCGGGCGCGCGACCTGCTCTACAAGATTTCTGAATCGACGTGGCAGTGCGGCGATCCGGGGATGCAGTACGACACGACGATCAATCGGTGGCACACCTCGAAGAACACCGCGCGCATCAACGCATCGAATCCGTGCTCGGAATATATGTTCCTCGACGACACGGCGTGCAACTTGGCTTCGCTGAACCTGATGAAGTTTCTTGGGCCGAACAGCCAGTTCGACGTGACAGCGTTCAAGCATGCCGTGGACGTGACGATTACGGCGCAGGAAATTCTGGTGGATAACGCCAGTTATCCGACCGAGAAGATTGCGAAGAACTCCCATGAGTTCCGGCCACTCGGCCTGGGCTACGCGAATCTTGGCGCGCTGCTGATGTCGCTGGCGCTTCCTTACGATTCGGATGAAGGCCGCGATATGGCTGGAGCCATCACAGCGCTGATGTGCGGGGAGGCCTATGCGCAATCTTCGCGCATTGCCGAGCGCATGGGGCCGTTCCCGGGCTATGCGGTGAACCGCGAGCCGATGCTGGATGTAATGCGCATGCACCGCGACGCGATGCGCGGGATCAAACCAGATCACGTGCAAGCGCAATTGTTCATGGCGGCACAGGAATCGTGGGACACGGCGGTGCAGCATGGCGAAAAGCACGGCTACAAAAATTCGCAAGTCACCGTGCTGGCGCCGACAGGTACGATCGGCTTCATGATGGATTGCGACACCACCGGGATCGAGCCGGATCTTGCGCTGGTGAAGCACAAAAAGCTGGTTGGCGGCGGCGTGATCAAAATCGTGAACAACACCGTGCCGCAAGCCTTGATGCGGCTCGAATACACGCCGGAGCAGGCGAACGAAATCGTTTCTTACATCGACAAGCAGGGGAAAATCGAAGGCGCGCCTTATTTGAAGGCGGAGCACTTGCCGGTGTTCGATTGCTCGTTGGCGCCGCTCGGAGGCGGACGGTCTATCGCCTGGACAGGGCACGTGAAGATGATGGCGGCGGCGCAACCGTTTCTTTCCGGCGCGATCTCAAAGACCATCAACATGCCCGAAGAGTCGACGATCGAAGACATCGGAAACGCGTACATCGAGTCCTGGAAGCTGGGGCTAAAGTCCGTGGCGATTTATCGAGACAACTCCAAGGGCTCACAGCCGCTGAACGCGGGCGGAGGCAAAGAGGAGAAGAAAGCTGAGCCCGCGGCGAGCCCGGCGCCCGCGACGGTTGCCGTGCAGCAGGAGCTGTTTGGGCGGCAACAGCGCGAGAAAATGCCTGTGGAGCGCGCTTCGGTGACGCACAAATTCAGCGTTGGCGGACACGAGGGTTACGTAACCGTCGGTATGTATGCGGACGGGCGGCCCGGCGAAATTTTCATCAAGATGTCCAAGGAAGGTTCGACCCTTTCCGGCGTGATGGACGGCTTGGCGATGACTGTCTCGCTTGGCTTGCAATATGGAGTGCCGCTCAAAGTGTTCGTGGACAAGCTTGTGAATACCCGGTTTGAACCATCGGGCATCACAGCGAATCCGAATATTCGCTTCGTTTCGTCGGTGCTGGATTATCTGGCACGATGGCTCGGCGGACGGTTTATTTCCGCGGATTATCTGAAACTGAACGGCGATGCGTCATCGGTGCAGGCAGCCATTGCGTCGATGCCGCTTCCGCCGCTCGTGCAGGCAGTTGCCGCGCCGTTGCCGATGGCAACGGCTTCGCCGAAACAGCGGGACGCGCACGAGGGTGCGCCGACTTGTTCCGAGTGCGGCATGCTGATGGTGCCGAACGGGGCGTGCTACAAGTGCGAAAACTGCGGGAGCACAAGCGGGTGCAGTTGAGGGCATCCAGGAGGCCGAGGGACACGACACGATGAGCGTACAATCCTCCGCTTCCGGGCTGGCCGCCAGGCTGGCACCGGAAAAGCAGAAGACACGCGGATTTTTACATATCGTGCGGCACGGCGGCGGCCCCAGTGCCATTTATGTGGTTACCTATCACCGTTTGGATGCCGATGGCATCGAGCCGAAACCGTCACTGGCTGAGGGCGCGCAGGCGCTGATCGAATTGCTGGAGCGGATCGGCGTGGACTTCGGGCTCGCGGAAGTGCGCGGGGCCCTCGAGGATATCTTGCGGCTAGGGTCGGCGAATATACCGGACCTTTGGCTCAGCGACGAAGAGATGATCGACAAGGGACTCGTCGCGGGCTAAGCAGACGAGCAAACGATCCTATGGTGGCCGGAGGGTTCATTCCTCCGGCCTTTATTTTGGCCCCTCGGCCTGCTACCCCCTTATTTTTGGAAAAATGTGAAAGCAAAGGAGTTATGGGGCGGGGGTATGCGAAAGATCTGATTCCAAAGGACTTACTGGACGATTGCAACTCGTGTTCTTCGGGGCTTGTAGGTTCTTGTTGGGGTGCCTCGGACCCCGGATGGCGGACCAAGGTCCGGCCACAATACCCTGTTATCTAGTAATGAATATATGAAAAAGAGTATTTGTTTGTTAATAAAAAGTAGAACGGCAAATTTCAGCTGTCCACGGATTGAAGCCGTTACAATCAGGAACGGCTGCCCGCATCGGAAGGGCAGCGGTTGTAAGCAACCGAAGCAGCGAAGCGTGGTAAAAGGCTGCTCGTTCTGAAAGTGCCAGGCGCGGTTGCTTGCTTGCGGATATACTCGACCCGGATGGGTGCTGAGGATTATGGGATCAGGCGTTTCTAGAAAAACATATATGCGGCGATACGTTTGGGGCGCGCTTGCGGTTTTGCTGGCTTGTAGTCTTTCTGTTTGGAGATTGCGAGCACAGGCGGCGGAGACGCTTTCGGGAGTGAAGCGGGTAGCGGTGGATTGGCCGGGAACCGAGAAGGGTTCCACAGCGGTGCGGGACCGTCTGGTGCAAAAGCTGAAGGCGGGAGGCGTGGAAATCGTGGCGGAAGCGGCACAGGCCGACGCAGTGCTGCATGGTGCTGCCACGATTTGGGTGAGCGGGTACGTTTCGCCGAGCCCCAAGTCGAGGAGTGCGCAAGAGGCAATCTATCGTGGATATGCTTCGGCGGATGTGACCGGGAAAGACGGAAAAGTCTTGTGGTCCTACCTGGTTACGCCGCGGCCTGTGGGGTGGAGAGGTATCACGGACGATTTGGCCGACCAGTTAGTGCATGAATTTGTGGAGGCATCGCGAAGCAGGAGCGCGGGAGAAACAACGGGGAGCACACCACCGGGAGGAAACGGAGGTTCGTCCATTACGGGATTGACCGGTGCGGGAGCGACTTTCCCTGCGCCAATGTATCAAAAGTGGTTTGAAAGCTTTGCGCATGCGCGGCCGGAAATTCAGATTCAGTACGCAGCGGTGGGCTCAGAGGAGGGAATCCAAAAAGTGCTGACTGGACAAGCAGACTTCGGTGCGACCGACATGCCTCTGTCCGAGCCGCAACTGAAGAGCGCAAACCGGCGGATGCTGCAGGTGGCGACGGTGCTGGGAGCCGTGGTGCCGATTTATAACGTGAAAGGCGCGCCGGGCGAGTTGAACCTGACGCCGGAGGTGCTAGCGGGAATTTTTCTGGGAAAGATTAAACGGTGGAATGCTCCGGAGATTCATGCCATCAACAAACATGTGCATCTTCCGGATGAAGAGATTGCCGTAATTCACCGTTCGGACGGGAGTGGGACGACGTTTGTGTGGACGGAGTATTTGTCGAAGGTGAGCGCGGAGTGGAAGGTCGCTGAGGGAGCGGGGACGACGGTGAACTGGCCTGTGGGGAAGGGCGCGGCGCAAAACGAGGGCGTGGCTGTAGCCGTGCGCAATACTCCCAATTCGATCGGTTACGTAGAGTTTATCTATGCGTTGCAGCATGAGTTGGATTTTGCGGCGGTGCGGAATGCTTCCGGGGAGTTCGTGAAGGCGGATCTGGACAGTGTGACGGCAGCGGCCAAAACGGCGGCGATTCCTGAAAACGGGGCATTTGAGCTGTCGATTACGAATGCGGGCGGAAAGCATGTTTATCCGATCGCGACGTTTACGTGGCTGCTGGTGCCGATGGAAAGCCGCGATACGGGGAAAACGGCGGCCATGCGCGACCTGCTCCGGTGGGTTTTGACGAATGGGCAGAAACAGTGCGAGGGGTTGGGTTATGCGCCGCTGCCTGCGGAATTTGCGAACCGGGAATTGCAGGCGGTTGCGGCCTTGAAGTGAAGCAGAAGCTCGCAAAAAAAAACATTACCCAGAGGACACTGAGCTGAGAGAACAGAGAGCACGGAGAAGAGGTGCGCCTGCGCATGTATTTTCGCGAATTGGAATTATTTCGGGGCGAAAAACAGATAATCGGCGGAATAAGGAACGCGAAGTTCCTCGGCGGCGTGGGTATTGTCGCACCCGGAGGATAGGGCTTTGCCGCCCTTGGTGTTGAGACGCTGAATGGATGTTACGCTTGCGAGAGCGCCTTTGCCGCTGTGGTCGACCACCGTGACAAGCAGCCAGGGAATGGAATCGGCGTCCGGCGATGGGACATTGGCGGCGGCTTTGCCTACGATTTTGCTGCCATCGTTGGCTTCCCAAGTGGGGCCGTAATAATGCTTGCCGAAGAATTTGCCACCTTTGTCGAAAAGCTCGGCTTCGGGACCTTTTAGTTCCCACGCATAACGGTCGACATCCTCTTTGCACGTGTAGACTTGAAACCCTTTGGCATGGACTTGCAGAACAAGGCGTTCGTTTGCAGGAGGCTGGATTTGCGGTGGTGCTTGCTGGGCGACGGCTCCGACTGAACATAGGACGGCTCCAACCGCAAGCAATACGGTGGGTGTAAGCAAGCCAATTGCGCGCATGAAATGATTCCTCCTCAGTGACCGCGGCGGGCAAACCGATTGTACGATGCTTTTCGTTTGGGAAAAGTTGAGTTGAACCTGGATTTAATTTTGCCAGATCTTGCCGGTGCATGGTCCCAAACGGCTTCCGCACTCCCCATAAGGCAAGCAAGCTCAAGAATTCTTTGACACTAGTTTCTGATATTGCGTAGGGGAATAGCCGACCACGGATTTGAAGTCGTTGATCAGGTGAGCCTGATCGAAATAGCCCAAATCGAGAGCAAGCTGAGACAAGTCGACGGTGATGCCGGAGTTGAACTTTTCGATGAGCTCGTGCAGTCGGTAGCGGCGGATTACCCATTTGGGGCTTACTCCGACGTATTCCCTGAAGATGCGCTGGAGCGAACGCTTGTTGATGCCTGAACTGCGAACCAGATCATCCACCAGTCTTATTTGGACATCCTGAAGGATGCGTTCGACGAGGCGGCCGGCGAGGTCCAGCGTTTCGTCCGCCGGCGGCATGCGCTTGCGGAAGAACGCGTTGGCGGCTGCGACCCTTGTTTCTTCCGGGCGGTCGGAAAACACGACGTCGGCGAGCTCAAGAACCTCTTTGCCGAAAACGCGAGTTGCGGGAATGGTCCGATCGGCGAGTTTCGAGACAGGGGCGGCAAAAAACGCACGAAAGGCGCCCGGCTTGAATTTGACACCGAAGACTCTCGATTGGCCTTCGAGGGTGCGGGAGAATTTTTTGGTTTGCACCCCGGCGATTACCGGGGTCTGGCTCTCAAATATCAGGTGGATATTGGGATGCGGCAGGCTCTCGACGTGCTGCGGCGTACCGTCGCGCAGATCCCAGCCGATCATCCAGTAGTGAGCGATCCACGGGGAAAGATCAGCAGCGGGACGCTTGCGCGAGTGCCTCATCTTTCCTGCCGGCAACTGGCGCCTGAGCATGCCGCGGGCCCGGCCAACTTCCGGATCAAAGACTTCTTCGATTTCGGCGGTGGATTTTTGTCGCGTTTTTCCAATCATTGCAGGCGATGACCTTCTATAGTGTGGCAGAGGACAGAGGAAGCAGGAGGAGGAACATTGCTGCGAGCCTGTGTTTTAGTGCTGGGGCTTTTTTGGGCGGTTTATGCGGACATCCGTGTGCGATCTAGAAATACAGTTTTGATGGAGGCGGCGATGATGAAACATGCGCGTGGGACGTTTGAGGTGAAAGTGATACCGCAAAAGGCGGATAACAAGGAAGCTGAACGTGCCAACGTGGGAAGGTGGTCGTTGGACAAGGTGTTTCACGGAGACATCGAGGGGATCAGCGCGGGAGAGATGCTGGCAGTGGGCACGGAAGTGAAAGGGTCGGCTGGATATGTGGCGATGGAGCGAGTGAATGGAGCGCTGATCGGGCGGAGCGGGACCTTCGCGCTGCAGCACCAAGGGACGATGACGCGCGGTGAGCAGTCGATGAGCGTCACGGTGGTACCCGATTCGGGGACCGGGGAGCTCATGGGGATTGCTGGTTCGATGACCATTACGATGGAAGGCGGAAAACACTTTTATGAGTTTGCGTACACCTTGCCGGAGGCTCGCTGAAATTCGGCGGCGCAGCGATCGCTTCGGCAGCGGGCGGCGGCGTAAAGCCGCCGCTACCCAGTTAGCGGGGGCGGGGGCGGAGTGGCCGGGGGCCGGTGAGTGCACGCGGGCGCATGCGAAAGCGCGGGCTGAGCGGCGGAGGAACGGTGCGGAGGAAATCGCCGCAGCAGGGGCAGCGGCCGTCGTCGGAGATAGGGCCAATGGCATCCGGACGGAGCCAGTGCCCGCGGAGATCGCACATCGGATTGATGCACTGCACCGTGAAACCGGGCAAATACTGCATGCGCACCCCTCAGTGGCCAGCCAGCTCTGCCTGCGCGGCGGGAGCGCGGCGGAGTTCCCCTGGGCAGCCCGGACCAGACTTCAATGGCGCAGATTGTGCTGCCGGACGACTGTGGTGTCAAGGGAAAACGCTACAAGGAATTGTGGTGGAGTTGCGGAATCTGAGTGAGTCAGTACGGAGTGGGTCGAACTACATCGGACAGGACTGTGCACCCAGGCTCAGGCGGAACGAAGCTGGCGCGAGCGGAATAGCAAGGCGGCGACGAGGAGCGCGGTGCTAAGGACAAGGTAGACGAGGGTATAAGGAATTGTTTGCCCGCCATTGGCCGCGCCAGTGAAATCGAAGCCGGGGACGTGATTCATCGGGCCCACGTACCAGGCGATGGTGAGGAGAGCCTCGAAGGGCTTGCCGGTGCCGCTCACGATGCCGAGCGCCAGTGCGGCGGCGGGGAGAAAAAGAGCGCCAGCCAGCCAAGCGAAGAGTCCGGATGAACTGTGAGCAAGCAGAAGGCGGAACGCGGCGCCTGCGCCAACCAACGCGGCGACGGTGACTCCAGCAAGAAAGCACGCCAGAAGCTGACGGGGAAGAATTCTGGCGCAGGAGAAAAGAAGGGCGCGGGTGCCGAAGCGCGATTCGCGCGAACCCATCGCGGACCAAATCATCACGGGCCAGAGCCATGCCACGGCCAGGAGAGGGCCCCGCGAAGCCTTCAGGGGCGCCGCAAATTGACCGATGAGGAGTCCCGCGGCGACGGCGTACCACCACCAGCGGAGTCCCTGGAGCGCGAGGCGGAGTTCGGCGAGATAGATGCGGCCGAAGGCGCTGGCGTGTGCAGTGGACGCGAGAGGAGTGAGGCGAATGTGCGAAGTGGGGTGAGGGAGGTTGCGTGCCGTCGACACTTGCTGCGCGGTGGCGGAGATTGCGTTTTCCGCGCGACTTCTTCGTCTTGCGGACGTGGCGGAGTCGAAGCGGTCAAAAACAAGGGCCGCGAGTGGAACGATAACCAGAGAAATTGCAAACCACATGAGCCGCAGAAGAACGGAATGCATGCCCCAAGGGATTCCCGCCCAGTGCCAGTCTTGCACGACGTGCAAGCGCTGGCCAATGTTGATCTGAAATGACATGCCGCCGTGGTAGTTGGGGACGTAATGCGTGGCCTCCGCGCCCAAAGAATCCGCCACGGTCATAATTCCCACAGGGTCGAGCCAACGGCGGCCGCTCAGAAGGGGAGCGGACAGGCCAAAGCTCCAAACAAAAAACCAGGCGACATTGCCAAGGCCTCCGCGCAGGAGAGGCAACACCTCAAAACAGAGCGCGCAGACGGAAGTCAGAGCGACGGCGGGCAGAGCCAGGAGAAGAAACGGCGAGAGCAAGGCCCAAAGGTTAATTCGCGGATCCTCAGAGCTCCAAAGCTTCATGATGAGCGCGGCCACGGCCAGCACGCCTACCATGCAGGAGAGCACCGCAAAGTTGCTGAAGAATTTTCCGAAAGCGTAGGCGGTTTTTGAAAGAGGCGTGGCCGCGAGAATTTGACCCACGCCGGTGGAGCGGTCGCGTTCGATGGAGTTTTTTACGATGTAGAAACCGGCCAGGGTGAGGAAGCAGGTGATGACCATAGCGACCAGCGTGCCAATCCATCCGGAGGTGTAGACGCCGCGGTACTCGTCGAAATTCAGGAAGACTTTTCCCGTGGCCGTCGCGTAGCCGAGAAAAACGGCGAAGAGAAGAGCGAGAAGGAAGCTGTACCGGCGCGTACGCTCGAGAAAATCGGCGTGAGCGATCGCTGCAATGGAGCGAATGGGGCTCACGCGGCGATACCCGTGACGACGCTTCGCTGCGATGCAAGGGCGGCGAGATAAGCGTCTTCGAGCGATGGCTCGAGCTGGCGGGCTTCAGCGGAAGGTTGGGTATCCGAGACTACGCGGGCGTGAACGCCATCGCTGCGATGAGCTGTGCTGCTGATCAAATGTTTTTGACGAAGAGAGGGAAGTTCGGCGCTGGGGACCACGACTTCCCAAATTTTGCCGGTGACTCGGGAGAGGAGAACTTCGGGCGCGCCGTGAGCCAGGAGCTGGCCCTGCGCGAGAATCGCGATGTCCGTGGCTACAGCTTCGACGTCGGAGACGATGTGCGTCGAGAGAATCACGATGCGCTCGCCCGAGAGTTCCGAGAGCAGATTGCGAAAGCGCACGCGTTCTTCTGGATCGAGGCCGGCGGTCGGTTCGTCAACAATGAGGAGCTGCGGGTCGTTGAGAAGCGCCTGGGCGATGCCGACGCGCTGGCGCATGCCACCGGAATAGCCGCCGAGGGGACGCTTCGCAACGTCCGCGAGATTGACGAGCACGAGGAGCTCAGAGATTCGCTGGCGCGCAGCTGCGGCGGGGATACCTTTTACAGCGGCGAGATAATCGAGAAATTCGACGGCGCTCAGATGGGGGTAGACGCCGAAGTCCTGCGGTAGATAGCCGAGAACCCCGCGAAGGGCGTCGGGATTGCGAGCGATGTCGATTTCGTTCCACAGGACGCGGCCGGAGGAAGGGCGCGTGATCGTGGAGAGAATGCGCATCAGCGTGGATTTGCCCGCGCCATTCGGGCCGAGCAGGCCGAGGATGCCAGGCTTCAGCGAAAGCTGGACGGTGCGCAAAGCCGGGACGCCGCCGCGATAGTTTTTGCTGAGCTTTTCAACAAGCAATTGCATCGGACACCACCTCCAGGAGTTATCCAGCCCCGCGTGCTAGACAGAATACGTTTCCGGCGTCTAAAAAGTTTACGGGAATTCGAATAGAGAGGGATTTGCGCGAGAGTGACTCCGCAAAAAGATTCGGTGAAAGAAATTGCGGTTTGTAGCGTCTAGGATTGCGGCGGGGTCTGCTCTGGCGCGGGAGCCGGAGCTGCGATGCCAAGCGACTCGACGAAAGCAGCAAGCTTCGCTTTTAAGTCGTCGACGGACTGTTGCTTGCCGAGGACCTGCTGCTTCAGGTCATCGAGTTTTGCTTTTCCCGACGTGTCCCGGTCATGGTCGGGATTCGTATAAAAGGCATCCTGCTGCAACGCCAATTCACGCTGAAGAAGATCGAGAACTTTTTGCGCTTCGGCCAGCTGCTGTTTCATGCCCGCCAACGCCGCGTCGTCTTGCTTTTTTTTCTCAGCATCGTCTGCAACGGAGACTGGAGGAGCGGGGGCGGCTGCGGCATTATCTGGAGCGGGAGTGCTGGAAGGATGTGCAGTAGGCGGCGGGACGCTCTCGGAAGTTGAGTTTGGAGCTGCCGTCGGAGCTTGTGCGGGGGCGGCTGCCGGGGGATTTGTCTCTGGCGCAGTAGCAGCTGCTGGTTTGAGGGTGTCGTCATCAACGACTTTAGAAGGCTTTGTGGCTGCAGCTTTTTTTTGCTCTCGGGCGCGGCGGGCGGCGTCGGCGACGGACTCCGACTGCGATTGCGAATCTTGCGATTGCTCATGCGCTGCCAGTGGAAGCGCAAAAGCAGCGGCGACGACAGGAACAGCCAAGCGGAAGAAGATGTATTTTGACATGGTTGTAGACCCCTGCATTACCGGCTGCGCTTAACTTAAGAGTAGCTCGACGTTGGGCGGCCTACAATTGCGACATCCTGGAGTGCTGCGAATGCGGCAACTCCAGACGGAGGGTGCAGGTTGAGGATTTTGGGAAATCCTGTACTGGCTTGCGACCGAATCCAGTCGACCCTATCGCGCGGCTGCTTGCTGAGGTACGGACACGTCGCGGAACGAGAAGTGGGTCTGCAGGTTCTTCACTGGCTGGCCATCCACTTCTGCGTAGGGATAGATGAAATAGTTGAGCGGGCCGCCTTTTTGATCGCTGGAGAGGCTGATGTCGCGGCCGTAGGTGAAGAAAACGCGGTTGACGTCGTGCGCTCCGAAGAAATAATCGTGCTTGGCGGGATTTTTCCAGGCTTCCGAGGCATCCACGGGCACCCAGCCGACACCATTCAAATAGAACTCTGCCCAGCAGTGATAGCCGGCGATGTCGCCTTCGGTTTTGCCTTCGGGAAGTGGGAAACCAATTTCGAAGCGGGCGGGAATACCTGAAGAGCGCATCATGCCAATGAAAAGCGAATGGAAGTCGGTGCAGTTGCCGCGTTTCGAGGTGCACGCCCAAATAGCGTCGCCGCGGCCCCAGCCTTCGCCGGACTTGTCATATCGCATCGTGGAGACGACGTATTCGTAGATGTGGCGCGCTTGTTCGATTTGCGTGGTGTCGCCAGCGGTGTGCTCTCTCGCGAGGTCAGCGATGGTTCCGCTCAGGGGAACCATATCGTCCGGTTCGAGATAGCGCTTGAGCAGGGGATCCGTAGAGGCGGTCGCCGAAGCATTCTTCAAAGTCGCATCATCCAGAGAAACTTTGTGTTCGCGGCGAGTGGCCGTGAATCGAATCGTAACGTCAAAGCCGGCTGCCGTCTGCTGTGGCGTTGGCTTGAACATGGCGAATCGGTTTTTATAAACGGGATCGTGGCCTTGCGCGTATTTGACCGGGCAATCGATGTGCAGGACACGCACGTCTTGATAGCCGTCGGATTGCGGAAGCGGAAGCCAGAGGCGGACAGGGCCAGAGGGATTTTCCGTCGCCGGGAAATGCACCTGGTAGGTGAACTCGAACGAACGCGTGGCTGCTTCCCGAGAGGAGTCCACTGCGGCGTTCCGGCGAGGATGAGCGGCGAGGCTAAGCGCACCAAAGGCAGCTAGAATACAAATGAGCGAAATCAGGCGACGGGTCATTGAGAAATCCTTTATATCGGCGCGTCTCAAGTGACAGCATTGTGATTATACTCCATTGCGAATTGGACAAAAGCGTGACGAGATAGCCGGGGCGATGAGCGGGAAGTCCGTGCTCAAGGCGCTTCTCTTGGCTTGCGGCGGGTTTCTGTGTTTCGGTTCGATGTGCCTTGGGCAACGGCGGGCACGGCAAGGCCAGACCTACCGCTTGCAGCCGATCCGGCTGCCGCCCGGCGCGGAGCCCAAAGAGGCGCACCACTTCTCGGACAAAGAAAACGACTGGCTCTTCGCCGGAGTCGGAGCAGCGCGGACACTCGATTATTTTTCGACGCTGAATTTCCGGCGCCGTGGCAACGGGCACTTCGATTGCCATTTCTTACCTATTTCACCACTACGGCCATCACAAAATGGAGCGCTGGACTTCCATCCTGCAGATAGGCGTGGCGACAACGGGGCCGCACGAAATGATTGTTTGAAGACAGCGCATCCCGCCGTCGCTCCTGGCTCTTCCTAAGTCAGATCATTTCTCCGGCGCAAGACCGCGATTTGGTGCTTCGGTCCGACTCTCGATTCTTGCCTGGCGTCTTGCGCCCTGCGATGCCTTGCGGCATACTCGCGCCCGCGGGCGGTCTTGGTGGGGCTGCGCGGGCTGTTTTTAGCGAGTAGTTTGCGAGGGGGTCTTCATGGGGCGGTGTGTTTCTTTTCACCGTTTCGGAGCGGTTTTTTGCTTAACGCTGTGCGCCGCGGCGCTTGCGGACGCGAGCCATCCAGAAGCGACGATGCCAAACGCGCCCGCGTTTTCCGCTGTGTCGGCATCTACCGTGAATTCGAGCGCTTTAGCCAGGCAATCTACAGCTCCACAAGCAAATCCCAGGGAATACACGCTGCCTCCAGGCCGCTATGAAAAAGCGGTGGCGTACTCGCGGGCTTCTTATACTTTGTATTTTGTGTCGGTTTTCCTCACCGTCCTGGTGACCCTGATTATTCTGCAGCTTGGAATCGCCGCAAGGTTTCGCGACTGGGCCGAGAGCACAAGTGACCAAAGATGGGTGCAGGGGTTGGTTTTTGCGCCGCTGCTTGTGATTGTTCTGGCCATCGCCTCCTTGCCCGTGCGCTTGTATGGTCACGTGCTTTCGCTCCGCTATGAAATGTCGGTACAGGGATGGGGTTCCTGGTTTCAGGATTGGTTCAAGGAACAGCTACTCATGGTTGGGCTGGGGCTGATTCTTGTTCGGGGATTGTCCGCCATCCTACGCAAGAGTCCACGGCGCTGGTGGTTTTACTCCTGGCTTGCGGCGCTGCCCGTCCTGCTTTTCTTCGTTTTCGTCGCGCCGTGGTTTATTGACCCGCTCTTCAATACGTTTGAGCCATTGCAAGCGGAGCACCCGGATTTGGTCTCGGCCATTGAGAATCTGACGCGGCATGCCGGAGTGCCAATACCGCGCGACCGAATGTTCCTGATGAAAGCGAGCGAAAAAACAAACGAGATCAATGCGTATGTTACCGGAATGGGAGCATCCAAGCGCGTCGTCATCTGGGACACCACGATTCAGAAGGCTACGCTTAACGAGACGCTCTGCATCGTGGGACACGAGCTTGGGCACTACGTTCTTGGGCATGTCTGGAAGGGTTTTTTGTTTGCCGCGGGTCTTTTGTTCGTCGGGTTCTATGCCTTGTTTCGCGCGCTTCACTGGACGCTGGATCATTGGAGTGGCGATTGGCGCATTTATGGTCAAGAGGACTGGGCTTCGTTCGCCGTGCTGCTTCTCCTGCTGGAGATCGGTACGTTCCTCGCCGCACCCGTGATTAACGGTTTCTCCCGGATGCAGGAGCATGCCGCGGATGTTTATGCGGTGGAAGTGATCCACGGTCTTGTCCCGGATTCGTCCGAGGTGGCTGCCCAGACGTTTCAAGATTTGGGAGAGCTTGACTTGTCGGATCCCAATCCACCGCCGTTTATCACTTTCTGGCTCTACTCCCATCCGCCCATCAATGACCGGCTGGTTTTTGCGCGCAGCTATGATCCTTGGGCGAAGGGCGAATCACCGAAATACGTGAAGTACGTGAAGTAAATGCATGGCTTGCCTACCCAGGATGAAATCTCAGTGGGTACGCCGTCCCGCCGTGTTGCGTTTGGAGAAGGCTGCGACTTTGTGTCGGTTGCCGCACGTGGCCATCGAGCACCAGCGCCGGCGTCCCGTACGTGAGGTGTCGTAGAAAAACAGGCCGCAACTGGTGTTGGAGCAGGTTCGCAGATTGGCACCGGCGCCTTCGGCGATGAGTTCCGCGCCCGAGCGCGCAATGGCTGCCAGGAGCCAATCGAGGCCGCTCTCCGTGGCCACGAACTCCAACCGCCAATTCCCATTCTGCTCGACGAGTTCGTCGTGCCCCTCCGTTATTCGCAGGATCTCGTTAATAGGTTCAGCCCAATCTCGAACCGCAGGGTTCTCGGCGACTATCGCATGAAAAAAATCAAGCAAAGCACCGTGCAACCCCTGCGCCTTGCGGAGGAGTGCACCGGCACTTTGCGGGTCGTATTGAGGAAGGGTTAGCAACTGGCTGCTACGCTCCGACGAGATGATGCGCGTAACCAGAAGAAAATGGAGAAGTTGCTGCCAGGAGAAGTCGGAGGCGCTACCCAAATCGTTGGCGAAATCGATGGAGAGCCGGCCCCCAATCAGGCTTCGGATCGAGGAGTGGTTAGACATGCTGGAATACCTTTCAACACCGGTTAGACATAGACAAAGCGGTCTTCGCCGCAGCTTAACCACTGAAATCTATCAAAGCAGTTAGTGCGTGTCACCCAGTTTTTCTTTTCTGCCGCGGCAGGCGATCCGATTAATCTTAACTTCATGTAACGGGTGCCGAGCGCATTCTCCCCGTCCTGTGCTACTTTGAAGCCACAGAGTGGGCAATCCTCCAGCGCTGTCCTCACCGGTGGTCTAGAGCTGCTTGTCTGCTCACAGTGTGGTCCGCACGGCGTCAGAAAGGAAGGCGGCCGGTGCGAGTTTTGGAGTGAGAATGGATGACGAAATTCTCAGCACGCCGGACGTCCCTCGATCGGCCAACGAGTCTGCCGGCGGATTCCCTCAGCGTGTGTTCCTAAAGAAAACGGGCCTGCGTACGGGCTGGCGATTCCTGATTTACACGGCGATTTTTTTCGTGGTGTGGAACGCTTCCGGACTACTCATCAACCTGGTTTTGCAGCCTGCACGCAATGTCTTTTCGCTTGCCGCGCAATTCCTTGCTGAGTCGGCAAGTTTCCTATCAGCGTTTTCCGCGGCGTGGATCATGTCGCTGGTGGAACAGCGCCCTCTGAGTTCATACGGACTTCCAGCGCGAGGGTCATTTGGAAAGTTGTTTTGGCAGGGTTGCGCGTTCGGGCTGATTGAAATTTCCGGGCTCATTGGGATTATAGCGGCGTTCGGCGGTTATTCCTTCGGGAGTCTCGCTGAACATGGTGGCAGCCTCGCACGCTGGGCGCTGTTCTTTTCGGCATTTTTTATGGTGGTCGCTTTTTTTGAGGAGTTTCTATTCCGCGGCTACACGTTGCACACGCTTGCGGAAGGAATTGGTTTCTGGCCTGCCGCCATCCTAATGTCTGTAATTTTCGGCGCCATTCATCTGAGCAATCCCGGTGAAGACTGGAAGGGAGGTTTGGGTGTCGTTCTCGTGGGACTCTTTTGGAGCTTCACGCTAAAGCGAACAGGAAGCCTTTGGTTTGCGGTGGGAATGCACGCGGCCTTCGATTTTGGCGAGACCTTTCTGTTTTCCGTGCCCGACAGCGGCATGGTATTACCGGGACACCTTTCCAACGCAACGTTGCAGGGGCCGTCGTGGATTACTGGCGGCGCGCCCGGCCCGGAAGCCAGCGTTTTTGATTTCCTGATCCTCCTTGTTTTCTTCGTGGTGGTTCACTTCCTCTATCCGGCAAAAGCCACGCCGCAGATGAGTGTTGCGACCAACCAAAACGTCTAATGCACGACGTCTGAGACGTAGACGAGGTGGACGCCGCGCGCTTCCGCTTGGGGCAGAAGTTCTCGAAGGGCTTCTAGGGTGGCGGGGTGCGGGTGCCCGATGGCTATGGCCTCGCGCTTCTCATGAGCGCCTCGAAAGGCCAGCTCGAGTTGTTTGCGCACTGCGGTCACCTCCGCGATGTCGTCCAGGAACGGAACATTCCTGAAGCCGGACCGCACTCCGTCGCTTTGCGCGGTGTCGTATGCGACGGTCGCTGCCGTGGTGCGGCTATCCACATAAAAGAGATTCCATTTCAGAAGGACGGGCATCAGCTCCTGCATCAGCGCGGGATCGGCGGTTGCTTGTGAACCCTGATGATTGTTGACTCCTGCGGCATTCGGAACGCTCTGCATCATTTGTTCGAAAAGCTCGGGGATCTCTCCCGCGGGCATGCCGGGGTGCAGTTCCTGTACTTCCGGCGTTTCGTTGCCGACCGATTGCATGGGCAGATGCAGCATGACTTCATAACCGCGGCGGTGCGCTTCTTCCGCGATCTCCGCGGAGTGCGCGTGATTGGGCAGAACCGAGATCGTCAAAGGATAAGGGAGTGCAAAAATGGCGTCCGCGGCCCCACGATCGCTGCCCAAGTCATCGAGGATGATCGCCAACCGGACTGTTCCGGCAGATTTGTCCGGCTTTGCAGGGCCCGCGGGAGCAACTCTGCCCGGCAGGGGGGCCACGATGTGCACCGAATTCGTGATTACGCCGGCACTCCGGTAATCCAGCTTTAGCAGTGCTCCGGAGCTTGTTTCCGGGTCTCGTGTGAGATTGTTTGCCGTGCCGATGCGGTCCAGGGATTGTATGAGACTGGCTACCGATTCGCGACGCGATTGTTCAGAGACACTCGCAGGCAAAGCGATAAGAAGCTGATCGGCGCGGTCTGGATGAATGCCATCGAACTGCAAGTGCGATGAGAGGTCGGCGGGCGCTTTGCTGAAGCTTCCTGCGGTGTGCATCATCTCGCGCGTTATGGCGTGCACCTGGGCCGAGGAGAGGCGCTTGGGAGATTCGTTTCTGCATCCGCAGAAAGAAAACGCCGCCAAAAAGAGCAAAGCGCAGTGGAAACGATAAGAGCGGAGACCGTTGCAGGCCGCCCGCGGTAAGCTGAAAGATCGAATTGTCGCTCCGCGCCAAAACCGCACGGAACGTTAGGCGGCCTTTTTCTGCGGAGTCTTCAAGAGTTCGAGGGCCTTGCGGAAGATTTGATCTTCGGGAGACAGCGGCCGCGGTGGCGCTGTCTCTTTCTGGGTGCCGTCCGCAGCCGCAGCGCTATCGTCATCGGCAGAATCCGAGTCGTCGTCCGCCACGGCGTGAACTACTTCAGAAGGTATAACGCCTTCTTCCAGAATCGATTTGCCGCCGGGATTGTAATAGTTCGCTACCGTCAGGAAGAGCGCCGCGCCATCATCGAGCGTGATCAGCTTTTGCTCGGAAGCAAGTCCGAAAGTGCGCTCTCCAACAACGTCGCCGCGGTGATTGGCACCGATGGCGGAGGCCAGCACTTCCGCGGCGCCGGAGGTCGTGGCGTCAATAAGCACGGAAACAGGCTCCTTCCAAACCACTTTGCTTGGGTCGGCCGAGAAAACCTGCGTGGAAACCGTCTGGCCGCGCAGCGTCGAAAGCGTGCCCGATGCTACAAACAACCTCGCGACGGCAATCGCTTCAGAAACGGGCCCGCGGCCACATTCGCGGACGTCCAGGATCAATTTGTGAATGCCTTGCTTTTCCGCTTCCGCGAGTTTCGCGCGAATCTCATCGGCGCGTCCCGGGTCGAGCGAAGGCAAACGCAAGGCGAGAACATCCGGGTCAACCTTCTCGCTTACGATCTTCGACGGCGCAAGCTTTTCGCGAACCAGATCAATTTCTTCCGGTTCGGCCTTGCCGCGCCGAATGACGCCGACTTTTACGCCCGTGCCGGGCTGCCCGTGAAAGAAATTCATGGCCTGGCCAACGGACATGTCGCGCGTCGTGAAGCCAGCCACCGACTCAAAAATGTCGCCGCTATGGATACCGGCCTTGGCTCCGGGGCTGTCCGGCAGCACGGAAACCACGATCACATAGCCGAAGCGTTTGCTTATGGTAAGGCCAGCATCGCCAATCGTATTGGCTGCAATCTTTTGCTTGTATTCCGCGTACTCACGCGCGGTCAAGTAGCTGGATTGCGCGTCCAGCGATTCGAGCAAGCCGTGGAGCGATCCCGTAGTTACCAGATGAAGGTTTGGCTCGTCGACATAGTCCTGCTGAATTTTTTGCAGGACTTCGCTGTAGACGGTGAGCGACTTGTAGGCTTTGTCGTCCGGCGTGCGTCCCAGGACGTGGCCCAGACCCGCATAGCAGAAGATGACCACGGAAACGATAAGTATCCCGATTCGAGCCGTTCGATTCATTGCCTCACCTGACCCCTTCCGCCATCGCCCAGAAGCGTCACAAAAAGAAATAGAACTCAGATTATACCACTGTCAGAAGATGGGACGCCTCAGGAATGAGAAAGGAAGCCTCCGAAGAGAAAATGTGCTAAATAGGGTTGGCGTTGTGTTGAGGCAAAGACACGTCCAGCCGTTCAAATGATGCGTTATTGACACACTGCGACAAAAACAAAGACTCGGTGTTCGTATAAGTTACTGAAAAATAGGGACAAGCAGGTGAAATCTTGGCCAACAACCTGCTACCATAGCGGTGGGGATAATGTTCCAAACCAGCATAGCTCGCGAATCGCACGCTGAGGGTGTGGGCCTCCACACGGGGGTTTTCGGCCACATTCGCCTTCTGCCGGCACCCGCAGATACGGGCATCGTTTTCCGCCGCACCGACCTCGATAATTTCCCGATTGAAGCGCAGGGTCACAACGTGGCACGCGTTAGTTACGCCACCAGCCTGATGAAACAGGGCGTGCTCCTCTCGACGACGGAGCATTTACTCGCGGCAATCTACTCGTGCGGCATTGATAACATTTTCATCGACATTGATTCCATCGAGATTCCCATTTTGGATGGCTCCGCCGAGCCTTTTATGCAGATGCTCGAGCAGGCTGGCGTTCGCAAACTCCGCCGCAGACGCCGCTTTCTCAGAGTGTTAAAGCCATTGGAAGTCGAAGAGGGTGACCGGCGCATCGGCATCTACCCGGCGGAGGAATTTCGCGTGCGCTGTTACGTGGACTTTCCGCATCCACTGGTCGGCCAGCAGGAAGTCGAGATGGTGGTCAGCCCCGCGACATTCCGTCACTTGCTTGCCCGTGCGCGCACCTTCTGCTTTGAGCGCGACATTGAGCCTCTTCGCTCGATGGGCTTGATCCGCGGCGGCTCGCTGGAAAACGCCATCGTTCTGACCAATGATGGTGTCATGAATGGCCCGCTCCGCTTCCCCGATGAGTTTGGGCGCCACAAAGCCCTAGATTTGATTGGGGATCTAGCACTGGCAGGTTTGCCGCTGCTAGCGCGCGTCGAAGCCCACAAGGCGGGCCACGCCTTGCACACGCAGCTGGTTAGCCGTCTGCTTGCCGATCGCTCGCTTTGGGAGATCACCACTGCGGAAGCCGAACCAGCCAAGCGCGAAGTTCGCCTGACCAGTCTCACTCCTGCGCCAGCCACTGATTAGCTCTTGGAATCGTCCTAAACAACCCTCCGTTGCGAAATCCGGGTAGCTCCCGCAAAATGGGCTCACGCTTATGGCAAATCACGATCTCGCTGTCGTCATTCTCGCTGCCGGAAAGGGCACCCGGCTCAAGTCCAGCCTCGCAAAGGTTCTGCACCGGGCCGGTGGGAGACCGCTCATGGAGCACGCCTTGCGGGCATGCGCGCCGCTTGGTGCAAAGAAAACCGTTGTCGTTGTGGGCCACCAGGCAGAGCAAGTTTCGCCAGTCGCTGAGTCGTTCGACGCCGAAGCTGTGCTGCAACAGCCGCAACACGGTACTGGCCATGCCATGCAGGTTGCGCGGCGAGCCATAGGCCGGGCCAAGGTTGCTCTGGTGTTGCCGGGCGACGCGCCGCTTGTGCGCACCGAAACGCTCAAGTCTCTGATTGCCACGCACCGCGCCGGGCATGCCGCCGCTACCATCCTGACCGCCGTGCTTGCCGACCCGTCCGGCTATGGACGCATCCTGCGAAAGTCGGAAAACCTCGTTTCGGCGATCGTTGAGGAGTCCGAGCTAAGCGAGGAGCAGCGCGAGCTCAACGAAATCAACTCCGCCATTTATTGCTTCTCGTTGGACAAGCTTTGGCCGGCGCTGGCCCATCTGAAACCGAATAACAAGCATCGTGAGTTGTACCTCACGGACACCATCGGCACGATGACGTCCGCGGGCGACACCGTCCTCGCGGTAGTCGCGCCCGACTCACGCGAAATACTAGGCTGCAACACGCGCGCGGATCTGGCCGAAGTGGATCGCGTGTTTCGCGAGCGTAAGCGCACTGCGCTAATGGACGCCGGCGTCACGATTCAATTGCCGGATACCGTTCTTATCGATCCGGAGGTTACGGCAGGCGAAGACACGGTGATCGAGCCGGGAGTGCAGCTTCTCGGCAAAACCAAAATCGGCGCACGTTGCACCATTCGCAGCGGAAGCGTTTTGTCCAACGCGCAGCTCGGTGACGACGTCACCGTGGAGGCGCACTGCGTGGTAGCACAAAGCCGCCTCGATGCAGGCGTAATTATCGGCCCTTTTGCGCGCCTGCGCGGGGACAGTCATGTGAAAGCCGGCGCGCGCATTGGCAACTTCGTCGAACTGAAGAAAAGCGTTATCGGCGAAGGCACCAAAGCGATGCACCTGACGTATCTGGGTGATTCGAAAATCGGCGCGAAATCCAACATTGGCGCGGGCACCATTACCTGCAACTATGACGGCTTTCACAAATTTCCAACCTCGATCGGCAATAAGGTCTTCATCGGAAGCGACAGCGCGCTCGTGGCACCCGTCCGCATTGGCGATGGGGCCTATGTCGCAGCCGGCTCAACGATTACCGACAATGTCCCTTCCGACGCTCTGGCCATCGCGCGCGGCCGTCAGGTGAACAAGCCCGGCTGGGCCTCCAAAAAACGCCGCGAGTTAGCCGCCGCTGAAAAGCCGGGGAAGAAGAACGGTTCGCGGTCGCCAAAAAAGTCCAAGCGGGGCCAGCGCACCAAGAAGCGCCGATAAGCAGCAAAGCTGAGGTGCGGTCATGGCGGAACCACGAAAGCAGCAAGTCGTTCGCTTCAAAATGGTGAATCCTGTATTCGTCGTGTCCGACGTAGCGGTAGCCGCCGAATACTATCGCGATGTGCTCGGCTTCAAAATTCTCGGATATTTTCTCGACCCGCCGGTTTTCGCAATGGTTGCGCGCGACGAAGTCGAAATCCATTTCGCCAAAACGGACGACGGCGCTGTTCCATCACCGAACGTCGCCCGCCGCAGGATCGCAGTCGACGCCTACATTTGGGTCAACGATCTCGACTCGCTGCACGCTGAACTAAAATCTCGCGGCGCCACCATCGTTGAACCTCCGACTCTGCGCGTCTACAAGTGTTACGAAATGGTCGTTGCGGACCATTTCGGCTTCCGCCTCGCCTTTTCCATGGACTATAGCGGTCAGCCGGACTGAACGTCGACGAAACGCAGCGGTGTGCTAAAATATGAGTTCCCCAAATGTTGCAGGGAGCCACAACCGCATGAAATTTGGAGTCGTAGTTTTTCCCGGCTCGAATTGCGATCACGACGCTTTTTATGCCATCGGCAACGTCCTTCACAAGCCTGTCGAGTTCATCTGGCACCAGTCGCAGGATCTCGGGAATTGCGACGCCATAATTCTGCCGGGCGGCTTTGCCTATGGCGATTATCTGCGCACCGGTGCTATCGCGCGCTTCTCTCCCGTGATGAAGTCGGTCGAAAAATTTGCCAACGGCGGCGGGATGGTCCTCGGCATCTGCAACGGCTTCCAGATTCTCTGCGAAGCCGGCCTTCTTCCCGGAGCCATGATGCGCAACAGCGGACTCCGCTACATCTGCCGCCACGTTTACATACGCGTCGAACAAAGCGACACGCCGTTCACCAATGCCGCACCGCCGGGCCAAATTTTGAAAGTCCCCATCGCCCACAATGATGGCAACTATACCTGCGACGAGGCCACGCTCGCTGAACTTGAGAAAAATAGGCAAATCGTCTTCCGCTACACCACGCCCGACGGTTCAGATGATAGCGCCGGCAATCCGAATGGCTCCATGCAAAACATCGCCGGCATCTGCAACCGCGAACGCAACGTCGTCGGCCTGATGCCTCATCCCGAGCGCGCCGTTGAATCCGCTCTCGATTCCGCCGACGGCTTGGTCATTTTCAAATCCATGATCGAAGCGCTTGCAGGCGCCGCAAAGGCCACTGCGTGAGCACGGAAGAACTACCCGAGCTGAGCTATCAGGATTTTATTCACGCTCGGAAGCTGCACATGCAACAAGAAACCCAAGAGTCTGTGAAACGTGCGGCTTCCGCAAACTCTGAAAATGCATTGCTTCCTGACGAGGACAGCCGTTTCATTTTATACTCCGATGGTCCGCAAGGAATTTTCGCCGTATTCGAAGACTCTGAACAAAGTGGCTGGTTTTATCTCTACGATGCGAATCAGCGGAAAATTCTGAAAGCTGCGCATATTTACAATCACGCGGATGCCGCCGTCGAGGAAGATATTGTGGACATTGGCTGGGCGGCGGACGAGTCCGTCTGCGGCCTCGCGCTCTGGGGCGAGTTCCGAGCGTTCTTCGGACTCGTGAATGATTTCACGCTGCTGAAGCCGCTAAAGGACTCCGAGGAACGGGGCATCCCCCCGGTCGAATGGCCGGCAGGATTCGAACACTATCTCGAAAAGAAAATCGACTGAAGGACCGTAACGCGCACAAATGGCTACAGCAAGCGTCGAAATCAAAGTCACTCCGGAAATGGCCTCCGAGCACGGCGTCACTCGCGAAGAGTACGCCCGCATCCAGCAAATTCTCGGCCGCGATCCCAACATCACGGAGCTGGGAATCTTCAGCGTCATGTGGAGCGAACACTGCTCCTACAAATCCAGCAAAGTTCACCTCAAGCGCCTTCCCACGCGCGGGAAACTCGTCGTGCAGGGCCCCGGCGAAAATGCCGGCGTCGTGGACATTGGCGACGGTCTCGTCGCAGCCTTCAAAATCGAATCGCACAATCATCCCAGCTACGTCGAACCCTTTCAGGGCGCGACAACTGGCGTCGGCGGCATCCTCCGCGACATTTTCACCATGGGCGCGCGTCCGATCGCGGTTCTGGATTCCCTCCGCTTCGGAGAAATCTCGCCGGGTAGAGGCACTACAGAAGAGGACGCGGCGAAAAATCGCCGCATTCTCGATGGCGTAATCCGCGGCGTCGGCCATTACGGAAATTGTTTCGGGGTCCCAACCATCGGCGGCGAAGTTGCCTTCGAGCCGTGCTATTCGCAAAACCCCCTCGTGAATGCGCTCGCGCTCGGCATCGCCCGCAAAGAAGAAATCTTCCTCGCGAAAGCCAAGGGCATCGGGAATCCGGTGATTTATGTCGGCGCAAAAACCGGCCGCGACGGCATTCACGGAGCATCCCTGCTGGCCTCAGCCGAGTTCACAGAAGAATCCAAACAAAAACGCCCGAACGTTCAAGTCGGCGATCCCTTCATGGAAAAGTTGTTGCTCGAAGCCTGCATGGAAGCCATGCAAACAGGGGCAGTCGTAGCGATTCAGGACATGGGCGCGGCTGGCCTCACGTGCTCAACCATGGAAATGGCCTCGCGCGGCGGCACCGGCATCGAAATCGATCTCGCCAACGTTCCCCAGCGCGAAACCGGCATGACGCCTTACGAAATCATGCTTAGCGAATCGCAGGAGCGCATGCTCCTGGTCGCCGAAAAAGGCCGCGAGCCCGAAGTCCTCGGCGTTTTCAAAAAATGGGGACTCGACGCTGTCGTCGTTGGCACAGTTACTGAGGGCGGCATCGCAAAAGTTCTGCATCACGGAAAAGTCGCCGCGGAAATTCCCGCGCACCCTCTTGCCGAAGAGGGCCCTGTTTACCGCCGCCCTCTCGCGCAACCGCCGGTGCGCAACGAAACGCCAGCCGACTGGTTCCCATTCGCTCCGCACGCTACGAATCTCACTGCGAATTTCAAAAAACTCCTCGCATCGCCGGCCATCGCCAGCAAACGCTGGATCACCGAACAGTACGACACCAGCGTCCGCACCAACACGCTCGCAGGCCCCGGCGCCAGCGACGCCGCGGTAGTCCGCATCAAAGATCCGCAGACAGGAATCGTAAAGCGCGCACTCGCCCTTTCCACTGACGGCAACGGCCGCTGGTGCCAGCTAAATCCCCGCGTAGGCGCCATGCACGCGGTGGCAGAGGCAGCGCGCAACGTAGCCGCCAGCGGGGCGCGCCCAATCGCCGCGACAAACTGCCTCAATTTCGGCAGCCCAGAAAAACCAGAAGTCATGTGGCAGTTCAGCGAAGCGATCGACGGCCTGAGCGTCGCCTGTACCGAACTTGGCACGCCCATCACCGGTGGCAACGTCAGCTTCTACAACGAAACCCTCGGCAAATCCATTTATCCGACTCCGGTAATCGGCGTTCTCGGCATTCTTGATGACGCGAACCGCGTCCTGAAAATCGCCTTCCGCAACGCAGGCGACAGGATCCTTCTGCTCGACGGATCGCAGCCTGCCGCGCCCCTGCCCGACGACCAACGATCGAAATTGGCCCGCGAATTCTCCTCCAGCGAATATTCCAAAACGATCGGCCACATCGTCGCCGGCGAACCGCCAACAATCAATCTGGCTGACGAAAAACGCCTAATCGATTGCCTGATTGCTCTCGCCGGCGAAGGCACTCTGCAATCCGCCCACGACATCAGCGATGGCGGGGTGGCGGTTACCATCGCCGAATCGTGTTTCGCTTACGCGGGGGCGACGCTTGCTGCGCCTTCTGTCGGTGCCATCGTAAATTTCGACGACTCTTCTGCTCCTGCCGAACATGCCCTCTTCGACGAACGGGGCGCCCGTTGCGTCGTTTCCGTCTCCCCAAGAAGTCTTGCCGCCGTCCTCGCAACTGCGCGACAATACAAGGTGTCGGCGCGGGAAATCGGCAAAGTGCACCTTGCACCCGCGCTCCGCATCGAATATAAGGGGCACGCAGTGATCGACTCCCCCCTCGACGCACTGCGCGATGTTTGGGCCAATTCGCTCGAACGGAATCTCAAAGTTCGCGTATAGGTAGGCGGTCACACACCAAGATGACTCATAAGCTCGCCTTCGCTGACGATCATTTCCACGACGAGTGTGGTGTCTTCGGCGTCTTCGGCCATCCCGAAGCCGCCAATCTCACCTATCTCGGCCTCTACGCGCTCCAGCATCGCGGCCAGGAATCCGCCGGCATCGTCTCCAGCGACGGAAGCGAACTCTACCTCCACCGCGCGATGGGCGAAGCGGAAGAAATTTTCGTGCCAGGTGTGTTGGCAAAATTACCAGGCCCGCTAGCTATCGGCCACACGCGCTACTCCACAGCCGGCGACAAAGCTCTACTGAACGCTCAGCCCATCATGATCGACTGCAACAAGGGCAAAGTCGCCCTCGGCCACAACGGCAATCTTACCAACGCCGCCGAGTGGCGCCGCAAACTCGAGCATCGCGGTAGCATCTTTCAGACCAACAGCGACACCGAAGTCATCGTGCATCTCATCGCACGTTCGCAAGCCCGCAATCTTTCCGGCGCGCTCGGCGACGCCCTTAATCAAGTGGAAGGCGCGTACTCGCTTCTCGTTCTGACACAGGACGAACTCATCGCCGTGCGCGACCCACGCGGCTTTCGGCCGCTGGTCCTTGGCCGCCTGACAATTCCCACGGGCGGCGAAGCCTGGCTGGTCGCTTCGGAAACCTGCGCGTTCGATCTTCTCGACGCCCAATACGTGCGCGAAATTGAGCCTGGCGAAATGGTGCGCATCTCCCGCTCCGGCATCGAGTCCATCCACTTCGCCCCGGAAAAGCCGCGCCAACAATGTATTTTCGAGCACGTTTATTTCGCGCGGCCGGACAGTATCATCTTCGGCCGCTCGGTAAACGAAAGCCGCGAGGCCCTCGGCCGTCTCCTCGCGCGCGAACATCCCGTCGAGGCCGATATCGTCGTGCCCGTCCCGGACTCCGGCGTTCCGGCCGCGGTTGGCTATTCGCTCGAATCCAAAATCCCGTTTCGCATGGGCTTGATCCGCAACCACTACATCGGGCGCACGTTCATCGAGCCGTCGCAAGCCATCCGCAATTTCGGCGTAAAGCTAAAACTTAATCCCGTCCGCGGCTTGATCGAGGGCCAGCGCATCATTCTCGTCGACGATTCCATCGTCCGCGGCACCACCAGCCGCAAAATCGTTCGCATGGTCCGCGAAGCCGGCGCGCGCGAAGTCCACGTGCGCATCAGCTGCCCTCCCACGATTTCTCCGTGTTACTACGGTGTAGACACACCCACGCGCGAGGAACTGATCGCTTCCTCGAATTCCCCGGAAGATATCTGCAAATTCCTCGGCGCCGATTCGTTGGGGTATGTCTCGCTCCCCGCCCTTCGCCAGGCCGTGAATGACACCAAGGGCAACTTCTGCACGTCTTGTTATACTGGCGTTTATCCCACCGACCTCGTGCAACTTGAAGTCCGCGAGAGCAACGGAAACGCCTTCGACAACACGACCTTGGAAAAGCCGGTACCGGTGGAACATGAAGTCTGACGTTAAACCAAAAGCGCCCACCAAAGAAGAAAACGATCAAGCCGAAGAACCGAAGCCCCCGCTGGGCGTTCGTGTGCGGCGCGAAGCGATTGCCTGGTTCTGGGTCGCGCTCATTTTTCTCCTGATCAATGGCACCCTCGGCCAGGCCCGCGTCATCCCTTCCGGCTCGATGGAAAACACGCTTCTGATCGGCGACCACCTCATCATGAGCCGCCTCGGTTACGACGCAGGCATCCCTTTCACCAATTTGCACGTCTCGCTCTGGCGCAATCCCAAGCGTCAGCAAATCATCATTTTCAAACCGCCGTTTGCGCCGGAGCAGTCGGATTATGTGAAACGCGTCATTGGTCTTCCGGGCGACACGGTTGATATTCACGACGGATCCGTCTGGATTAATGGCCAAAAACTCATCGAAAATTACACTCTCGGCCGCAGCGAGCCTTACGATGCTCACGTTCCTCTTACTGTTCCCGACAATTGTTATTTCGTGATGGGCGACAATCGCGGCAACTCTTACGACAGCCGCTACTGGGGCTGCGTCCCGCGCAAGGACATTATCGGCACGCCTGTCCTCATCTATATGTCGCTTGATGTTCCGGCCAGCGCTTGGGAGCCCGGTCAGATTCGCGACAGATTCGCTGCGTACGCGAACGCGATCATTCATCCGAGCACGGTACGATGGAAGCGTCTCTTTCATATTTTGTGATGTGCGCTTCCATTTCGCGTCAATAAAAAGTTTCGCCGCAAGCCCAGTGCGGCAGTAGGCATGATCTCCGCAGAAAGCAAAACGGCGCGAAATCTGCGCCCACGAAAGACGAAAGCGAATCGCCCCCGATGAAATACGCCGATGCCGGAGTCAACATTGCTGTCGCCGACGAAGTCAAGCAGCGCATCCGGCACCATGCCAACCGTACCTTCACTACCGGCGTCCTCGGCGGCATCGGCAGCTTCGGCGCGCTCTTCGCCTTAGACCTCAAAAAGTGGAAAGAGCCGGTTCTTGTCTCCAGTGCCGATGGCGTGGGCACTAAACTCAAAGTCGCCATCGCCATGGGTGTTCATTCCACCGTTGGTGGTGACCTCGTCAATCATTGTGTTAACGACATTCTCGTCCAGGGCGCCACCCCGCTTTTTTTTCTCGACTACCTGGCTATGGGCAAGCTCGAGCCCAGCGTCGTCGAACAAATCATCGAAGGCATGAGCCGCTCCTGCCGCAAAGCGGGCTGTGCCCTCATCGGTGGCGAAACGGCGGAGATGCCCGGCTTCTATCCCCCCGGGGAATACGACCTCGCTGGGTTCATCGTCGGCGCCGTCGAGCGCAAAAAACTTCTCACAGGAAAATCCGTCAAACCCGGCGACGCGCTTCTGGCTCTGCCTTCCGCCGGCCTGCACACCAACGGTTATTCGCTCGCACGCAAACTGGTATTTGAAGTAGCCAAACTAAAGCCGGAAACCTACGTCCCCGAAGTAGGAAATAAAATCGGCGCGGAGCTCCTCAAGCCGCACTTGTGCTACGCCCCCGCGTTGAAAAGCATCGTAGCCCGCGGCTGGGTCTCCGCCCTCGCGCACATCACCGGCGGTGGCATCCCCGGCAATCTCCCGCGCGTTCTCCCCAGCGGGGTAAAAGCGCAAATCGATCTTTCATCCTGGCCCATCCCGCCAATTTTCAAATTCCTCGCTACCCTCGGCAAAATCGAAACCAACGAACTTCTGCAATCTTTCAATATGGGCGTCGGCATGATCCTCATCGTTCCCCCGGCCAACGTAAAATCGGTGGAATCCGATCTAAAACGTCGCCGCGAAAAATTCTTTCGCATAGGCCGCATCGAACGCGCCGACTCCGGCAAACCCCGTGTAGCCCACTCCGGCTCCCTAAATTTGTAGGGGTGCGGCACTCTGCGGCTACGCGTTTTAATTTATTCTTTTCCCTTCCTGTTATTTCCGCAGACTATTCTCGCGCATACTCCGGATGCCGAGCCTTCCCGCGCCGCCGCATCTCGCGCGCCACCCGCTTCACCCACCGCAACTCCACCTCAAACTTCTCCATCATCAACTCCAGCATCCAAACGGCCTCATGGTACCGGTGTCCCACCTCTTTCAACACCGACTCAAGAATTTCCTCTGTTCGCAGTATCTCGCGGTTCAGAAACTCTTCCCGCCGCTGCAACTGCAACCGCACTGCCGCAGGCCGTGCCTGCCACGACAGCGCCATCCACGTCAAAAACTCAGGCCGGTCTCGTCCGGTAGTCCACCGTTCCCGCTCCAAAGCATCCGCCAAAGCCAACCGCCCCTTCGCCGAGGTCGCAAAACTGCTCCTCTCCGGCCCGGCGGCCGGTTCCTCCGTCTCCAAGGCTCGCACCAAACCAGCTCGGGCCAATTTCTCGAGCGAGTAATAAACCTGCGGCCGCGAAATCCCCGCCCAATCCCGAATCTCACGCCGCTCCAATTCCGCATTCGCCTGGTACCCGTGCATCGGCCGCTCCGCCAGCAAACTCAACATCACCAAATCCGGCGTAGTCAAAACAAATTTCCTGGTAACGCTGGTTTTTCTCGCCAATTTCTCGTTCTTCTCCTTACTTCTTTCCTTCTCTCTTTCGCTTCGCGCTCCACCACCACCACTGGCATTTCTCTGCCGCCAACCGCGGATTCCGCGCCTGCGCTACCGCCGCGCAGAGCGTATCCAGGACGCAAATGTCCATGTGCTGCGCCGCGACGCGCTCGAGTTTCTCATACATCTTCCGCGGATCCTGCAGTGCCAGTTGCTTGACGCTGCAAATCCCCAGAAGTTTGAAATCCCGCAGCATGGCTGGCCCGATCGAAATCAAATCCTCAAGTTTTCGTGCCTTCCCGGGCATAAAATCTCCTTGACAGATGATTCTCTCTGTCCTATCGTTTACTAGTCTAAACAAGACTAGTGTTCCGCGCAAGGAAAAGTTTAGACATGCGCCATGGAACTTTCTTTCTTTCCGTTTCTCTTCTTTTTTCGCAATTGCTTATACGCAAGCCAAACCAAAGGAGGAAACAAATCCGATGAACGTGAAAAAAATCACTCCCGTCTTGCTCGTCAACGAAATCGAACCCGTTCTCCCCTTCTGGATCGATCGCCTCGGCTTCACCAAAACCATCGAAGTCCCAGACGGCAGCAAGTTGGCTTTTGTAGCCTTCCAAAAGGGATCCACCGAAGTGATGTACCAGACCTACGCTAGCGTCGAGCAGGACGCCCCGCCTGTCATGGCCGGAGCCGCCAGAAAGGGCCCGACCTATCTGTATTTGGAAGTCGACAACCTCGACGCCGTCCTAGCCGCCATGAAGGACGTCTGCAAGGTAATATCCGAACGCACAGCCTTCTACGGCATGCGCGAATTCGCCGTCCAGGATCCCGCAGGCCATTTCATCACCTTCGCGCAACCCGTTGCCACGCCAAAACAGTAGGGCAAGGCGAATGTGCGACGGGATAAATCGTGCTTATTCCGATCCATGATGGTCGGCGATTCTCAATGCTTAGCCCATCGGCTAAGTATCTCTTGACTTCTATTGCCTCCGGTCAATATAGTTAGCCTGGCGGTTAACAATTATGATCAGCTCTTTGCTTTTTCGAGGAGGCGTTTCAGAAATGAACTTCGGACGGATTGCCCTGGCCGGCCTCGGCGCTTTCCTAATCTACTTTGTGATTGGCGGTCTGGCTTTTGGCCTGTTACCGTCGCTCAAAGACGAATTTCTGAAATATCCGTCCGTCTACCGTTCCGAGGACGCTATGAAAAGCGTGATGCCCGCCGGTATGGCGGCCATGTTTATCGCCATTCTCGCGCTAGCTGTGATTTACGCAAGACTCTACCGCGGCGGCTCCGGCCTCACCGAAGGCGCAACCTTCGGCGCGCTCATCGGCATCTTCGCCATCGGCTCCTTCGTCGTCCACAATTTCGTCAACCTCAACATCGGCCTGAAACTCACCATCCAACAATCCGTCGCCTACTTCATCGAATGGCTAGCCGTCGGCATCGTCATCGGCCTAATCTACAAACCCATTGTCCCTGCGCATCCGTGAGGCTCTATCCGATTCGAGCCCATCGACCGTAGAATGCCCTTCGCGGAGGACAGCGTTATGATGGAGAGTGATTCTCAGTCGCGCGGAAATCCAGAATGGGGCTACCAACTGAATTTTTCGCCTGATTCTCACGAAATTCTTCATGATTTTTGCGGAGCCCACCAAATCGCCGGCGCGCATTGCCCCAATTGCGATAAGCCGCTGCTCAGGCTCTTGTCGCTTCGGGCTTCTGACAGCCGATTAAATCTCGATCCAGCCCACCACCCCACGGTCCATTTGTTGTATTGCTGGACCTGCAGCATCCCCTTCGGCGAATTCGGCTACCGAATCAACTCTGACGCCAGCGTTGAGGTGTTAGTGGTTCCTCCCCGCCAAGGCCCGAAAGTCGAACACGGGGAAGCCGGACCCTACGACGGGTACACGGGGGTGTTTCCGCATCAGCACGTGAGTCTTCGCCCCATCAGTGAGGAAGCACAGAGCAGACTCGCCAAATACCAAATCGACCAGTCCGTTTACGAAGAGTCGGCAGACGATCTGTTCGAACCTCGCCACCAAGTTGGAGGTTTTCCTTTCGTTTGCAACCCTGCGAAAACGTTTTGCCCCGTTTGCTCTGCGGAAATGCCCGTCCTGGCAAGCATCTGCGACGCTGCCACGGGAAACGGCATTTCCGGCGAAGTTGAGAAAACCTTTACAGGTAGCGGCGGCGGCGTGCAGATGATGTTCCAGTTTTGCCGCACATGTTCCGTAGTCTCCGCATACCACTCGATGGATTGAGTTGTCCTCTGAAACTCTCCGCGGAGAGGGCAAATTACTGCTTAGGCGCCGCCGTCGGCGTAGGCGGTGCCCG
>CAJCHZ010000020.1 GCA_903970165.1 Betaproteobacteria bacterium | reverse complement strand
TCTGCCATCCCTATCCTTTGCGCCGCCTGCGCGTCACCACCTGAGGCAAGAGCCGTATGCGGGAAACCCGCTCGTACGGATCTGTGCGGGGGGTACGGAGCAATCCGTATCCCTACCGCGACAGTCCAACTCCCGGTGCCGTAGGCACCGCCCTTCGCAAAACGCGGCGCAAACTCACGATTCGCGTAATCAACCCTGTTCGCCATACTCCAATTGCAGCTCCTGCATCCACCTTTGAAGCTCTGGGATCGCCCACGCCTTCTGGAACAGTTTGCGCAAGGCGTTCCATTCGTTCTCGGTGAAGTCGATACCTACATCGTTCTGCCGAAGCCAAAGCGTGAACGTAGGCCCCTTCTCCTTGGACAGCGTCGTGAGGAAATGCCTGCCGTTCCACGAACTCTTGGCCGACCATCCTTCGAGCATGGCCCGGAACTCGGCCAGGTCGGGGTACCGAGCAATGAGATAGTTCACGCGGCGTGTTGGGCCAAAGTCGATATACACGCCCAGCTCCGGGCAAGCGGTCGTCGTAAACGAGAGTTTCAGGTCATCGACCTTGAGCGGATCAGGCAAGATAATTCGGCGGCGAAAATCATCTTCGTTTGAACCCGTTGGTCGCACGGGCTGGCGGTCATGTCGCACCCAATGGCCCCGAGCGGCGAGGCCCCAAAGCGTCGGCCAGTACGGGGCAAGGATTTGATCGAGTCTAGTGCTCTCGACTCCTTCATCACTAATGGCGGCTAGGAAGCATCCTCCAATGGTGCCGGGGTTCTGCCATTTCTCCGCCGGCTTCAGCATCTCCTTGCGAAGCGAAATTTGTTTCAGAACAGCTTGATGTCTCTGTTCGGCGTCATCATCGGAAAGCCGAACTCCTGTGAAGTGCCCGCCAAGGTTTCCGAAGTAATACCAGGCGTGCTTCGAGGCATGCTTCTTCCGGTTCTGATAAACCGCTTCAAAGGCTTCTAGTAATCTGAGGTATGACTCCCTGGACGGAATCGCAGGCCAAAGCAACGGCGGCTCTTGAGCCCCTTCCTCTGTGCCAATTTGCACGTACTGCGCAAGAACATCCCACTCGGCGGCGGAAAGAGTGTGCTGTGACTCCCACTTCTTGCGAATGCGATAGAGCGAAGCGGTCGGCGTGCTGAGCATTTCATGACGAGCTGTTTCACGGTCCATCCCTTCGACGCGCTCCTCGATAACTAGGAAGGCAGCCTCTCCCAAGGACACCTCGCGTCCCCGTTGTTCACTGAGAACCTTCTGGTAGCGCTCCAAGAGTTTGAGGCGGTCTTCGCTGAGTCGGATCGAGATTACCTCGTGCCGTGGCTTCTTCTTGACGATCGACATCATGGTTGACAAGTCTTCCTACATCGCTGTACGATGTTTACGTTAGCGTAGCTCGATTGGCACTTGAAAGCAAGAAGAATGTTTTCCGTAGCTCTCTCGGAAGCCAACTAGCCAATTCGACGACCTTCTTGACCCTATATAGGAGTCTCTAACACGCAATGGCCGTACCAACCCAAATCGAAACCTCAGTGCATATCGAGCGGCACTACGCCGTTGCGGAAATCGCTGAGATGTGGAATCTGAGCGGTGATAAGGTTCGTGAACTTTTCGAGAATGAGCCGGGCGTGCTTGTAATCGGAGAGCGGAGTCCACGCCACAAGAGACGGTACGTTACGCTGCGCATTCCTCAAACTGTGCTCGAACGCGTTCATCATCGTTTATCATCGAAGTCCGGCGTCCGTTAGGAGTCTTCCAAAATGCTGACCATCTATCGCCGTCACCGCAAGAACTGCAAGCAACGGGCCAAGGGGCGGAAATACCGACACTGTCAGTGCCCCATTTGGGTTGACGGAGCGCTCGGCGGGAAAGAAATGCGTGAGTCTCTGAAACTCCGCGACTGGCAGCGAGCGCAAGAGATGATCCGCGAGTGGGAAGCCGAGGACCGGCGCACACGCCAGCAAGAGCAAGAGGTCACGATTAAGGATGCTCATGAGAAATTTATCGCGGACGCGGAAGCGCGGAAGCTGAACGACTCCACACTCTACAAATACCACCTGCTCTTCCGACAGCTCGATGGTTTTGCGGAGACGTACAAACTGCAATTTCTCATCCAGCTAGACCTGGACACGCTTGCAACGTTTCGTGCAACGTGGACGGAGGGACCTCGGACAAGCTTAAAAAAGTTGGAACGGCTCAGGGCGTTCATGCGCTTCGCCGAGAAGAGAAAATGGATTGACGACAATCCGGCAACTGAACTGAAAGCTCCCAAGGTTCCCAACAAGCCGACAATGCCCTTCACTCGGGAAGAGATGATTCGCATTTTTGCCGCGCTTGAACCCTACGGCAAGAGCGCGGGCGCTCGCAACGCGCGCCGCCTCCGCGCTTTTGTTTTGCTGCTGCGATATTCGGGATTGAGGATCGGGGATGCAACCCAGCTTGATGTAAGCCGACTCGACGGGAACAAGCTACTTCTGCACACGCAAAAGACTGGTGTACCTGTTTACTGTGTTCTGCCTGATGTGGTCGTTGAAGCGTTGCACGTGGCACCGCGCTCAAGTGAGCGGTATTTCTTCTGGACAGGCGCATCGAAGGTCCACAGCGCAAAGGGAAAATGGCAACGCAGATTGCAGCGTCTTTTTGAATTCGCAAAAGTCCCCAAGGGTCATCCGCACCAATTCCGGGATACGTTCGCCGTCGAATTGCTGCTCGCGGGTGTTCCTCTCGATAGGGTCTCAATTCTCCTCGGACACAGTAGCATTCGCATAACTGAGCGCCACTACGCGCCGTGGACACGTTCACGCCAAGAGCAAATTGAAGCCGATCTCAGGGCCGCTTGGAGCAACGATCCTGTGATAGGAGAGGTACACGCGGGGTACACGGCGAAACGCGCCGCTAGAACTCCTGTGTTATCAAGAAGAAGGATTGGTAGGGGCGGTGGGGATCGAACCCACGACCTTCGGCTTAAAAGGCCGCTGCTCTACCACTGAGCTACGCCCCTAAACTGTTCTGCACAATAACCTACGCCGAGCACTGACCAAGTTGAACACAACCTCTACTTTGCCGCTCGCGAATACACTTCGTTCAGGGCGGCCACTGCGGCGGCGTTTAAGGAACGTGAACGGGTTTTTCGTTCTTCGTTCGCGGAATGTTCAACATCCGACCCTTGCAGTCTATCATGTCCAATGCCAGACCGTAACGACCGCCCCCCCCGCACGCGTCGGAGCGTCCAGATGGAATTCCAAACAGAGTGATGGCGTCAACCCAAGGCCCGCGCCACACTTGCGAGACAACCAATAGGCCGCCGGACTGAAGATCAAAAACAAACATCCTGTTCCAAACGGAGGGGCGGGCGAACTATCGGACGAAATCTTTTCGCGCGGGATCAAGCTCAACCAGAATCTCATGCCGCTCATTGTCCGCTCGCGTCGAAGCAGAAGCCGTCGCAAAGGCCTGGTACGCGGCTCCCAAAAGCGGCGCATCTTCGTTCAAAACCACCGAGATCGGTATATTGGAAAGCACCGAACTCAACGGTCCCTTGTCCGCAAACGCTTGGCAGAAATTGCTCTTCTGCAGCCTGTAAAGTATTTTCAGAACAATTCCACCCGCAAAATAAACGCCGCCATACGCCAGGACACGCAGCGCCAGATTCCCGGCTTCCGCGCCGAACGCGTCGATCCACCAATCGAGCACCTCGACACACACGGGACACTCGCCCGTCAAGGCGTTGTGCGTAATTTCGCTGGCTGAAGCCGATTCTGGCAACACAAACGTTGGATGAACAACCGCAGGATCGAGGAACTCGTGAAACTTGCGAAAGCCGCGCCCGGAAAATATCTCTTCGCACGGAACCCGTGGCAAGCGCCTTTTCAAAAATCGCAGCAACTGGATTTCCCGCTCCGTCCGCGGCGCAAAATCGGCGGAGCCTCCTTCCGAGGGAGACGCTCTGTGTTGCCGCCCATCCCAGAAAATCATGGCCTCACCAAGCCCCGTCCCCGCGGCGATCAGCGCCTGGTTGCCGTTGAATTGCGGCACGCCCGGATTCAAAACCAAAAAATCCTGCGGCGCCAGATGCACTAAGCCATAGGCAGTAGCGACAAGGTCGTTGATCAAAACCAGGTGTTCGGGATTGAGGCTGAGCTTGGCGGCCAGCGCGGGTGCAGTCAGGTCCCAAGGGATATTGTTCGCCACAAGCCGCCCATCCACTACGGCTCCGGCAACGCCAAATCCGGCTGCCTCAATCCTGCCGTCAAAACGTGTACCAATTTCCCGAGAGCACTCATACAAAAATCTTTCCAGCAACTCCTCAAGGCTGCCATATTCACCGGTAGCGAATCGACGCTTCGCGACAAGCCGCAAAGCCGCACCGCTTTCCTCAAACACCGCGACATTGCACTTCGTGCCGCCAATGTCTCCCGCCAAAATCATTTTTCTCCTTAAGCAGCCGCCAATTCATGAGCAGCCCGGCTGGTTAGCCTTAAGAGATCCATCCATTCTATTTTTGGGGTGATTTATTGACAGACTAGCACAGGCCTGGGGCCTCAGCCGCACTCGAAATTTCGCTCTATCGAAACCGTCGTATCACTAGGTTGTGCCGGTCCGATCGGTAGAATCCTAGAACGTACATCACCGCTTTCCCATTCGTTGAAAAAATCACCTGCCGTATCCGCAGGAGCGGTTCGCGCCTCGGCACATCCAATAGATCCGCCGTCCGCGGATCTGCCGCCGTGGCATCCACTTCCTCGTCGGCATACCCGATCTCCACTTTATAATCGCGTTCGATTATTCCGAACAAGGACTCTCTCTGCAGCGGAGCCGAAAGCAAGGCTGGAAATTGTGCCGCGGACAAATAACAGGTCTCTAGAGCAAACGGCTCTCCCGCCGCGTGCCGCAAGCGCTCCAGCTTGATTACCCCGCTCTTCGGCGAAAGCGAAAGGCGCGCATTCGCCTCCTGCTCATCGTCAATCATTTTCGCGAACAAAACCTTCGAGACCGCCGTCATGCTCCGGCTGGCCATCTGTTCCGTATAGCTCATCAGTTTATTGAAATGAATTTTCGGCGTGGAAACGAATGTCCCGATCCCGCGTCTCCGCTCGACCACGCCTTCCCGCTCCAGCGACGCCAAAGCATGTCGCGCCGTCATCAAGCTTACCTGGTGAATCTTTGCCAAGTCGCGCTCCGAAGGTACGGCATCTCCCGTGCGCAATTCCCCGGAATCGATTCGCTTGCGAAGGGTGCCCTGAATTCTCTGGTACGCCGGCAACCCGTTGCTTCGACTTTTAGCAGGCATTCTCGCCCTCGAAATTTATAAACCTTCGACGAACTGGCACGGCTCCTGGTTAGTTTTGGCCGTATAAATCGGTAATCTCTTCCCGCATTCTCGTTCGTGAGGATTGGACGTCTCAGAACAGCACTGCCAATGAACCGAACGCTGCGGCCATACCAAACTAGTCCGCCTGGCGCTGGTCAGGCGCTTCCCGGCTTGCTATCGGTGATATAGAGCGCACCGCCACACTGCTATACATCACAACCGCCCCGTGCTATACATCCCGATATCCACAATCCTTATAAATCATTACTTTTCGCTTGACAAGTCAAAAATCGTGCTATATAGCTAGTCACCAATTGGACCTATAGCGGTGCACGGGTGCTGTTGCTATGCAGAACACTTTGACAGCGGAGGTGAGGCGAATCGCCGGTCGGGGGCCTCGCCTCGGAGGATGGAATATGAAAAAAATGCGGTCTGTGCGGCTCATTCTTTTGTGCCTTGCAATTTTCGCGCTTCTGTTTGGGGCAAATGCATCAAGCGCCCAGGATGTTACCGCCACAATTACGGGCACGATCACTGATCCTAGTGGCGCTCCCGTGGCTGGCGCCAATGTCATCGCCAAATCTGTCGAACGCGGCCTAACCTACACCGCCGTGACCAACGAACAAGGGCTCTACCGCATCTCCCTGCTCCCCGTCGGAAACTATGAGCTCCGTGTTGAAAAGCAGGGCTTTCAAACTTCCCTGTTTCCATCCTTCGCTCTCGTTCTCAATCAGAGCGCTCGGATCGACGCTACTTTGAAGGTCGGCCAGCTCACGCAAACGGTCGAAGTTACCGGCGCCGCGCCCGTCCTTAAGACCGAATCCACTCAAGTGGATACCATTATTGACGCGCAGACGAACGACGAACTGCCCCTCGCCACGCGCAACTATGTTGAGTTGACGCTTCTCGCTCCCGGCGCCGTCCATCCCGATCCCAGCAGTTTCAACAACGGCGACAACGTAAACTCCGGCGCTCGTCCCTTCATCAACGGCAACCGTGAGCAAGCCAACAATTTCCTCCTCGATGGCTTGGATAACAACGAAGTCTCAGACAACCTCCTCGGTTACACTCCGGCTCCCGACGCCATTCAGGAATTCAACCTCATCACCAACAACGCTCCCGCTGAATTCGGGAACTTCATGGGCGGCATCGTCAGCGTCACCCTTAAGTCCGGCACTAATGCCTTTCACGGCGACGTCTGGGAATTCTTCCGCAATGACGTCTTGAATGCCAACCAATGGGAAAACAAAATCAATCCAAACGCGGCGGTCATTCCACGTGCTCCTCTTCGTTGGAATATGTTTGGCGGCACTCTCGGTGGTCCTGTCATCAAGAATAAGCTGTTTTTCTTCATTGACTATCAAGGCCAGCGCTTCGACCATCCGCCTGCCGGACAATTCATCTCTGTCTACACCCCTCTGGAGCAAACCGGGAATTTCGGTGCTCTTTTGACCGCGGCAACACCCATCCAGCTTTATAACCCCTGTCAAGGCACGACCGGCCAGAATGGCACCGCCTGCGTCGCCGCAACAACACGTCAGCCGTTCCCAGGCAACGTTATTCCTTCTTCGATGATCAGCCCTGTTGCCGCCGCTCTTTTTGCATCGTCCCTTTATCCTAAGACCATCAACAATAACCTCACCAATAACGCTCTTGAAGAAGTCTCAACCGCCTACAACAGCGATCAGGGTGATGCCAGGGTGGACTACCGCATTTCCGACAAGGACCAGCTCTCCGGTCGCTTTACCCGCGCTCTGCAGATAGACCCTTCCACTAACTCGCAGCCTCTCTTCGGCAATGGTCAGGTCACCGCTCCTATCTGGAGCACCGTTGGCGATTACACCCACACCTTTACCCCTAGCCTCGTCAACGATGTCCGCTTCGGCTGGAACCACATCATCCTTAATACAGGAACGGCCTGGGATCCTTCCGTCGGTGCCTTTGGTCAGACCATCGGTATTCCCGATTCCAACCCCGCTGGCCTCATCGGCCTTTTGGGACTTGATTTCGGCGGCGGAACTCCAACCAGCCCGGGTAGCGGCACACTCACCAACATCGGCAACAGCATGGTCACCCAAAGCTTTAACAGCACCGTTTGGCAGGCCGATGATTCCGTCACTTTGACCCGGGGCCGCCACGCCTTCAAGTTTGGCGGCGAGTACATGCGCGACAGCATCAAGGTCTTCTATTCCGGAAACAGCGGCGAGTTGGGCGGCATGACCTTTGGTCCCAACTTCACGGCCTCTTCCGATGTGAACCCGCTCCCAGACACTGGTGAAGGAATGGCTGATTTCTTTCTCGGCTTACCCACCGCATTTGGCCGCGGACTCAGCAGCGGCAGTTGGACCCAGACCTCCAACATCTTTGCTTTCTTTGGCCAGGATACTTGGCGCCTCACCGATCACTTGACCCTCACTCTTGGACTCCGTTATGAAGCGCACACTCCCTGGATTGAGGCCAACAATCAGCAATCGAACTTCAACCCCGTCACCGGTGAGATCGAATACGCCGGCCAGGATGGCAACAGCCGCGCTCTCTATCAGGGCACTTATGGCGGCAAGGACTTCCAGCCTCGTCTTGGTTTTGCCTACACTCCCGGCTGGTCTGGCGGCCATACCGTTTTCCGTGGCGCTTTCACCATTTCTGATTACTTGGAAGGAACTGGCACCAACCTGCGCCTCCCTCTGAATCCGCCCTATGATGGCGGAGCCTCGGCAGGTGGCGAGTTCCAAACCCAATACCTGCTAACACCGTTGCCCGGCAGTACAGCTTCCGACGGCATCATTGCGCCCGCCCCTGCGGGTCTCTCTTGCCCCAACTTGTCCTGCTTTGATGGCGCCGTTCTTCGTCTATGGGACCAAAAGGTGCAACCCGCCATTGACGATCAGTGGAACCTGACCGTTCAGCACCAGTTCAATGACCACACCACCCTGCAGGTCGGTTACGTTGGCCAGGTCGCCTATCACTTGATGGTACCGTTTTACTACGGCCAAGCTATCTCCGAACCGGCCAGCTCCTGCGCCACGCCTCCTTGCACTGCGCCCAGTCCCTTCTTCGCCAACGGCCAGGGTCCGGCATTGCTCGCCGCTATTAACACCGGCGGCGGCACCGTATCCGGCACGCAGTCCAACGGCAGGATGATGTACAACGCCTTGCAAGCAGTTCTTCAAAGAACCCTGAGCAAGGGCTTGCAGGCTCAAGTCTCCTACACTTACGCCAAATGCATGTCCAACAATACCGGCTACTATGGCACTTGGTCTGGAGCTCGAGGATCTTCGACCGCTTCTCCCTACTGGCAGAACATTTACGACCCAGGCGCGGAGTGGGCTCCCTGCTACTACGATGAAACTCACAACCTCACCGCTTACGCTGTCTATGACTTGCCTGTCGGTCAGGGCCGCCAATTCGGCAACGACATGAACAAAGTGGCCAACGCATTCGTTGGTGGTTGGACCGTCAGCCCCATCGTCACCCTTCACACTGGGTTCCCGCTGGCTCTCTATACCAACGCCGTAGACCCCACGGGCACCGACTCTCGCGGACTGCGTCCGGACTGCAACGGCACCAACACCGTTTGGGGTCGGCGCAATGCTACTGCGGTTCAAGGTGGCGGTTTCGCTTGGTTTGACCCCAGCAACTACTCAGACCCCACGACGACCTTTGGAACCTGCGCTCCTCAGCTCGGTGGTTTGCGCGGACCTGGCCTGTACAACTGGGATATCAGCTTGCAGAAAAACTTCCAGCTTACCGAACGCTTCAGGCTGCAATTCCGCTCTGACTTCCTGAACGCGTTTAACCGCGTCAACCTTGCCGTTCCCAATACGACGGTCACCGAATCCACCACCGGCGTCATTCAGGCTTCGCAACCTGCCAGAAACATTCAGTTTGCGTTGAAGCTCTATTTCTAACCCCAATACACGTATAATGAGGCAGGCGATCACCCCCGCCTGCCTCGTTTTTTTATGCCACGTCCTTCTCGCAGACTTCTAGCTGTCGTCCTCGCCCTCGGCGTGCTCCCGCTCCCCGCCTCCGCTCAATCCCCTTCCAAGGCAGGCTCTCCGGACTCTTCATCCTCGGCCCAAAAAGGTATCTCGCTGGCCGAACGCGGACACTGCCGCGAAGCCCTTCCCATCTTGAAGAGATTTGCCCCTCTCGCCACTGATAAGCAGCTCAAACTCAAGGCCGGTCTCGCCGCTGTTCGCTGCGGCCTGTCGCTCAATCAGATGGACGCCACCGTCAATGCTCTCCTGTGGCTCAACCGTGACTTCCCCACGGACCCCGACGTCCTCTACGTCACCACCCACGCCTTCTCCGATCTTTCCACTCGCGCCGCTCTCCAGTTGGCCGGATCAGCTCCTCTTTCCGTTCCTGCCCTCGAACTCAATGCCGAAGCCCTTGAGTCCCAGGGAAAATGGGACGACGCTGAGGTCATCTACAACCAAATCCTCAAGCAGCAACCCGGCCTTACCGGTATTCATTTTCGCATCGGCCGCATCATCCTCTCCAAGACCGCCACGCCCACCACGCCTGACGACGCTCGCGCCGAGTTCCAAGCCGAGCTCAAGATTGATCCTAACAACGCCGACGCCGAGTACATCCTGGGAGAGCTTTCCCGCCAAGCTCAACAGTGGGATGATGCCATTGCCCATTTCGCCCGAGCTTCGACCCTGGATGCCAACTTTGCCGACGCATTTCTCGGTCTTGGCTTCTCCCTCAATTCCGTCGGCCGCTACGCCGACGCTATCCCCCCGCTCGAAACCGGCGTGAAGCTCCAGCCTGCCAATCCTACCGGCCACTATCAACTGGCCATCGCCTACAATCGGGTTGGCCGCAAAGAAGACGCGAAGCGCGAAGCCATGCTTCAAAAAGAAGCCGCGGATAAGATCGAGCAATCCAAGCAGAAGGCGGCGGATGCTCCGCAATAGCCCCCTCGGCCTCGCGGGCGAACTGCTCGTAGTCGCCATCTCACTCTCCGCAATCGTGCTTGCCCTGTGCGCCGCACGCCCCTTCCCTGTACATCCGGAATCCTCCCCCATCCAATTCGCCAACGCCACTGCCTCCGCCGGAATCCAGTTCACGCACTTCCGTGGCAACGACGGCATTCCCACCAACCTCGAGATCTTTGGCCCCGGCGTTTGCGTCGCCGACTACGACAAGGACGGTTATCAGGACATCTACTTCGTCAACGGCCGCGATCTCCACAACAAGGGCATTCCTGCTCGCAACGCTCTTTACCGCAACAACGGTGATTTCACTTTCACCGACGTCACCGAACATGCCGGCGTCCCCGGCACCGGCTATGGCTTGGGCTGCGTTTGGGGCGACTATGACAACGATGGTTTTCCCGATCTCTTTGTGACTCAGTTTGGACGCAACGTCCTCTACCACAACAACGGCGACGGCACCTTCACCGATGTCACCGACAAAGCCGGTGTTGCCGGCCTGGATTTCGGCACCCTCTTTCACTCCGGCGCTACATTCTTCGATTATGATCGGGACGGCCTCCTGGATTTATACGTTGGCGGCTACGTCGACCTCGGTCCCGGTGCTCCCCGTTATTGCAACGTTAGCGGTGCACAGACCAGTTGCCCGCCGAGCGCGTACAAAGGGACATCCGACATCCTTTATCACAACAACGGCGACGGCACCTTCACGAACGTCACGAAGTCCGCCAAAATCTTTCAACCACACGGAAAAAATCTTGCCGTTGGCGCCGCCGATTACGACAATGATGGCTGGCCTGATCTCTTCGTCGCCAATGACGGCCTCAATGCCTACCTTTATCACAACGAACACAATGGCACATTCGACGAAATTGGCACTCCAAGCGGCATGGGCCTCGCCGGCCCCGGTTACGCCATGGCTGCCATGTGCATCTCCCTCGGCGACTACGACAACGATGGCTACCTCGACTTGCTGATTTCCGATTTTCAGGGAAATTCCGACCATATCTGGCACAACAATGGCAAAGGCTCGTTTGATGAGGTCAGCGACCAGGCGGGAGTCTCCGTGCCGACCCGTGGCAAGCTTGGCTTTGGTTGCGGGTTCTTTGATTACGATAACGACGGTTGGCTCGATCTCTTCGTCGCCAACGGCCACGTCTATCCTGAGGTCGAACAGGTTTCCCAGGATGTGAAATTCAAGCAGATCAACTCTCTATTTCACAATGAAGGCAAAGGCCGGTTTGTAGAGACTACTAAGATTGCCGGCCCAGGATTTCAAACCCCGTACGTCGGACGCGGTGTCGCCTTCGCCGATTTCGACAACGACGGCTTTGTGGAATTGGTTGTCGGGAACAACGGAGACTCCCCGCTTTTGCTGCGCAACATGGGCGGCAACGGCAATCATTTCCTGAACCTGAAACTCGTTGGCCGCAAAAGCAACCGCGACGCCATGGGCGCGCGTATCCGCGTTCTTGCCGGTAGCATCTCGCAAATCCGTGAAATCTCCGGTGGCGGCAGCTATCTTTCTCAAAGCGATCTCCGCGCAAATTTTGGCCTCGGCAAAACGTCCCACGTTGACTCCGTCGAAATAAGCTGGCCCAGCGGACAAAAACAACTGTTTCGCGATCTCGATGCGGACAAGTTCTACCTGATCGAAGAAGGCACCTCCAAAATCTCCCTTCAGCGTTTCGCTTCTCATCCACAAACTCCCAGTCGAGAGCCACACCCTTGAGCTTCGCTGATGATCTCTTTCGCCGGTACGGTCTCTCGCGCCGAGCCTTCCTTCGTGCACTGACCGGCGCCACTACTGCTCAGGGAATCCACTCGCTTTCCTTTCCATGCTTTGCACTTCCTTTCCCTGCAATTCCTGCTGATGAAAAACTTCCCTCTTTCTCTCAAATCGCCCCCTCCGCAAGCGGGATCACCTGGACCCACGTGAACGGACGTTCGGGCGAGATGTATTTGCCGGAGACAACCGGCGCTGGTTGCGGCTTTCTCGACTACGATAATGACGGCTGGATGGACATTTATCTCGTCAATAGCGGTCCCTGCGACTTTTACACGCCCTCCTCTCCGCTCCGCAACGCTCTCTACCGCAACAATCGCGACGGAACGTTCACGGATGTAACCGAAAAGGCCGGTGTCGGGGGAAACGGCTATGGGCAAGGCGTAGCCGTCGGTGACTACGATGGCGACGGCTTCCCTGACATTTACTTGACGCAATATGGCCGCAGCATTCTCTACCACAACAATGGCGACGGAACCTTCTCCGATGTCACCGAAAAAGCCGGCGTCGCCGCTCCTGGATGGGCTTCCAGCGCTGTTTGGTTTGATTACGACAATGACGGCCGCCTTGATCTCTTCGTCTGCCGCTTCGTTGATTTCAGCAAAACAAAAAACAAATGGTGCGGCAATCGCGATACAAATCAGCGCTGGTATTGCATTCCTCGCGTCTACGACCCCATGCCTTGCTGGCTCTTCCACAATAACGGCGACGGCACCTTCAGCGACGTCAGCAAGCAATCCGGCATTGCTGCCTCCCCTGCCAAAGCCTGGGGCGTTGTCGCCGCCGACATTAACAACGACGGCTGGATGGACCTTTTCGTCGCAAATGACACGCTCCCCAACTTCCTCTTCGCCAATCGCGGAAAGGGTAATTTTGAAGAAATTGGCCTGCTTTCAGGAGTCGGTTTCAGTGCCTACGGTAAAGCTCGCTCTGGCATGGGTGTCGACGCCGCTGACTACGATCAGGACGGTTGGCTCGACCTCTTCGTCGCCAATGTTGACCAGGAGATGTTTTCTCTTTATCACAACAACAAAGACGAAACGTTCCGCGATATCGCCCTCCCCACCGGCATTGGGAATGCCACCAAGCTCATGAGCGGCTGGGGTCTGAAATTCTTCGACTACGACAACGACGGCAAACTTGATCTCCTTCTTTGCAATGGCCATCCCGACGATAAAATTGACGGTCGCGTGGACAACGTCAAATACCTCGAGCCCCTTTTGCTCTTTCACAATACCGGCGACGGCTTGAAAAACGTCAGCAGCGAAAGCGGTCCGATTTTTTCGCAGCCTTTGGCCGCGCGTGGCATGGCGCTAGGCGATTTTGATAACGATGGCGCGGTAGACGTCCTTATAGCCATCAATAACGGCGCGCCCGTTTTGCTGCGCAACAATGTGGGCCGCACCAACCACTGGCTCGGGCTTAACCTCATCGGCAAAAAATCGAACCCCGACGCGGTCGGCGCGCGTATCTCCTACCAGGCAGGTGATTTGAAGCAAATTCGTTTCAAGGTAGGAGGCGGCAGCTATCTCTCATCTCACGATCCGCGTATTGTCCTCGGAGTCGGCAAGCACGAAAAACTGGATTGGCTCGAAATCAAATGGCCCCAGCCCAGCGGGCTTGTGCAACGATTTACAGACCTTCCCATCAATCGCTACGTTAAAATCGTTGAGGGCCAGTCCGGTTGGCAATGATCTGAAGCGAAGGTTTGCTTTTAACCTTGCCAGTTATCTCATTGTGAGCTAGCTGGCGTCTTTCCGATTGGTTTTCCCGGCGTTACCAGGCTTGCTCAGCAGCCGTCAGGACGGCACTTCGATCGCCTGGCGCGGGCGCTTGCGTTTCCATTCGTAGTCCTTGCGGAGGCGCGATTGGTGCTTCTTTACTTGCGATTGCAATTCGCTGAAGGCCTGCTTGCAGCTGGCGCGGACGTTCTCGCCCTTGCCGGTCGCGTGGAGTGTGCCGGTCGGCAGCGAGAGATTTAGCGAGAAGGAATGCTCCTCGAAGCGGGCGCTTTTTGTGAAGACCCCGTGGATTTGTACGAGGTCCGGATCATAGGCTGTCAGCAAGCGATTCAGTTTGGTGGTGTAGTGCGTGAGTTCTTTTTCGGCGAGTTTGTAGGGCTCGTCGTTCTTGTAGCTGATCAATACTTTCATGGATGCACCTGTAGGGTTTCTTGCGGAAGGGACGACCGACGCGGGAATTTGACGTGCTCCGCATCATGCCTAGAGCATACCAGCGTGAGGCGAGAGCGGCAATCGAAGGTCGCAAAGAAGCGCTCACAAGGATAATGGAACTCGTCCTGCGCATTGCGATCCTCGTCGGCGGATAGAAGTTTCGCCGCGAATTCTGCGGTGCGTCGGCCAAAAGGCGCGCAGCCCGTCCGGTTCTCAAGGCAAGCAGGAGTTGTGCTACTTTCAGATGGTGCGCAACTTGTGCGCTCAAGGTATGGCTTCTTTCAATTCCCCACGTTCCCACCAATTCCGAACTCCGAAGGCGGCTACGCGCTCCGGAACATCCAACACCCGTGAGGATTCCCCAGAATCGAACGCTGTGATTCGTGTTGGGCCGGCGGGATGGTCTTATCCGGACTGGGCTGGGTATGTTTACCCCTCGCGGCGCCCGAAAGGGTTCCACGAGGCGACATATCTGGCTGAGTTTTTTGACACCATCGAGATCAATACGTCCTTCTACAATCCGATTCGGCCGGAGCATGCAGCGCAATGGATTGAGCGCGTTTCTGCGAATCCGAGGTTCGTTTTTACTGCAAAGCTTTGGCAGCGATTTACGCATGGCCTTTTTTCAGAGAGTGCAGAATCTGCGAGTTCCGCGATTCCTGTTCCGAGCGCCGCCGATGAGCGAGCCGTTCGCGCGGGACTCGACGTACTGCGCGCCGGGGGAAAGCTCAGCGCGGTGCTGCTGCAATTCCCTTTCTCGTTTCACCGAACTCCTGAAACGGTGGCTCATCTAAAAGCGCTTTTGAAGCGCTTCGCGGATTATCCGCTGGTCGTCGAAGTCCGGCATGCTTCGTGGCGGAAGCCGGAGACGTTGGCGCTGCTTGCGGAATGCGGTACCGGATTCTGCAACATTGATCAGCCCGTGATCGGCAAGTCGATCGAACCTTCGGCTGAGGCGACCTCGCCAATCGGATACGTGCGGCTGCATGGGCGGCGGTATGACACCTGGTTTTCTGATGATCTCGAGGTTCCGAGCCATGAACGCTACAACTATCTTTATTCCACCCAAGAACTTGCCCCGTGGGGTGCGCGCGTGAAGAAAGTCGCGGAGAAATCGCGCGACGTCTTTGTCATTACCAACAATCACTATCAGGGCAAAGGTGTTGTCAACGCACTCCAGCTCATCAGCATCCTGAAAAACTCCAAAGTGAACGTCCCGGAACCCCTCCGCGCACGCTACCCCGAACTGGACTCCATCGCCGACCGCCCTCCCGAATCACCCTCGCTCTTTCGGTAGCCCAGACAGTCCTGCCTATCTCAATCGCGAAACCATTTCCCTCCTGTCGCGCCACGACTACAGTCTTGCCCCTTCCTCCACAACTCCCCGCGCCCCAGGCCGCCTTCTCTACTAAAAACAAATAGCTTATAATATAATACTTAACAGACGATACTAATGTGTTATAATTGCTATGCGGTGGTGAGCATGTCCCTCAAGAGCTCAACCCAGCCTTGTACGCCCCCAACCACTTCGCGATACCCTATGTCCCATAATAATTCCCGCAACTCCCGCAGAATCAACACTTATGAATGAGTATCAAAACAAACAGCCTTAACCCGTTTAGATGCAACGCTCATACAAAACGGGGGGAGGGTCCAATTATCGTTAATCAAATGCCCCTCTTGCCGCCCTTACTTCTGGCGCAATCGGCGGGAGGGCTACTCGGGATGAGAGTGGCGCCAGGCCCAGTAGCTGCTCTGATCGGCTGGCGGACGGTCTGTAAATTCCACGTGCGACCTGCGGGTCTCGGCCTCCCACCGGGCGTAGGCGCTCGCTTCGCGGTCATTCCAGGCGTGGTAGTCGTTGTGCTCGCGGTCGAACACACGGTCGCCATGGTGGCGGTCACGGCAGCCTGTGAGGGTCATCCCGGCCAGGAAGAAACCGAGGGTGGCTGTCGAACCAAAAAGTTTGTGGATTCGGCGCATTTTTTCTCCAGAGGGCAGGTGCGACTTTGCCAGGGACAGCAGTGTATCAAATTCGAGGGGCGTATAGCTTTGGCGGCGTGAGAGGAAGAGCGCGGCGGGGACGAGAGAAAAAAAGGAAGAGAAAAAAAGGAAGGGACAAAGATAACGCAGAGATGCAGAGTGCGCTGAGAAGAAAAGGAAAGAGCAATAGAAAGAGAGACAGGCTTAAAAGGCCGCCCCCCTCAGCGCTTGCCTGAAGCAAAGACGCCGACCTAAAGGTCGGCCACTACATCACCGACCAATAGAGGGCGTTGAAGAGAAGTTGAAAGGTGCCTTCGGTTTGGGCGCGGTGTTGGACGCGGAAACCGAACATTACAATTTTGCCTTTGCCGCGCTGGAAGGCGACTATGGCCGCTTTGCGTTGTAGGCGCTCCGCTCCGTGCGCGTAACCGGAGACGAGAATATCTTTCGCGTCGTCGGGATACCAGGCGATTACGCTGCGCTGAATGTCTGGCGGAGGCGGAGAGGTCTGGAACGCAATGGGGGAATCCACGAACGCGTTGATTTCTTTGGGAAGGCCGGCACCGACGGGATGGTCGGTGTCCACGTAGAGGCGGAGTAGCGAGCCGGGAATATTGAAGTCGGACGCGCTGGCTGCCGCCCCGCGGGCGCCTCCTGCAGCGAGGGCGTTGCGAACGGGAAGCCCGAAGTCTTCGCCAATCAGGACGTCGCTAGCGTTAGCAAGGCTGATGAGCGTGCCTCCTTTTTCGACGAAATCACGGAGGGCGTGAAGACCTTCTTTGCCGATGCCGCCCTGATATTCAGGCGGAAACTCTTCGGAAGAAAAACCGTAGCGGGATTCTTTGCCATCTACGATGACTTCCCTACTGGAGTCCGGAAGAATGATAGCGTCGTAGGAGTTATTGAGATTGCCAGCGCGCATTTCCTTGTTTTCAATATTTTTTAGGTTGAAGCCGTATTGTTCGAGCAGGAAGCGGGTCCAGCCTTCGTCATGAGAGGCGATGTAGGGCTTGTAGAGGCCGACGCGGAGTTGCTTGATGGGGATAGCACCCTGGGGAAGATCGGGGCGCGCAACGAGCTGGAGGTGGAATTTTTCGGCGTTGGCGGAAAGTTGCTGGTTAGCGGCGAAGATAAATGTGGGAGTCCCGTTGGGTTTTTGTTGCGACAGGTAAACCTGAGCGCCGGCTTTTTGCATAGCGTTGGCGAGCGCGAAAATATTGTTTTGGTGGTCGGAAATCTCGAAATATTTGCCGCTTGGGTTGGGAAGACCGCCCTCGGGCCATTCAGGCGATTTGATAACGCGGGAGGAGTTGAGAATGTCCGGGCGGATGGTGGTGCGCTCGGCTTTCACGCCCATCATGAGAGGTAGCGACCAGGCGGCGACGTCGTAGGGCTCGAGGATGCCGCTGCCGGGGGCGGGGCGGACTTCCGGATAACGCTGGACGCCCATCATTTCGTCCACAAAGCGGCCGTAGGGCTGCGCGGTGGGAACGAGATAGAGTTTTGCGTCGGAGTTGATGCGGACTTCGACGCCGTGTTCGATGAGAAGCGCGGCGAGACGCGCGGCGACGACGGGATCGCGCTGGTCCTCGATGGGAATGCGCCAGCAGACTTGCGGGTCAGCGGTTTGGATTGCTTGTGTGGCCATGGTGGCGACGCCGCGGAGAAGATCCTGGCGAAACTTGCTGACGGTTTCGAGCGCGGCGTTGGAGACAATGAGTTCGTAGTCCATGATGTCGCGGAGGCGCCATGTGCCTCCGGGCCAGGGGTTGGGGAAATTGATTTGTTGCTCGTAGGTGACGAGGCCTTTGCTGCCGCCCTGGAGTTCGTCGGGCGTGACGTCGATGGGCGTGGCGATGTGGGCAGAAGCGACCTCGGTGAGGACGCCATACATGTTTTTCCACCAACCTGTGTTGCGCGTGCCACCGGGCCAGTACGCGTCAAAGGAATAGCCGAAAATCACGCCAGACTTTCCTGCTTCTTCCAGGCGCCAGCCCATGTCGGCTCCCATTAAATTATTGCCGCGATGAACAAGCGGATTGACAAGCTTGGCGACGGGATCGGCGTTGGGAGGAATGTAAATGCGCGGGCCGGTTTCTCCCATCTGGTGCTCATCGAGCCAGAATTGCGGAAACCAATCATGGTAAACCATATGGTTTACGTTCTTGGTTTCGATCTGAGTAAGCATGAACCAGTCGCGGTTGTCATCGTGGCCGACGTAGTGGTGGTAGAGATAGGGCATCTCTCCGCCTTCGTATTTGGTGCCGAGATATTTGCGGTACCACTCGGTGACCATGGTTTCGCCATCTGGATTCAACGAAGGAATGAGGAGAACAATGGAATCGTTGAGGCGATGAAGGATCTCGGGGTCTTGTGAGGTAGCGAGCTGATAGGCCCACTCCATAGACATCTGGCTGGAGCCGATTTCTGTGGAATGGATGTTGCAGGTGAGAAGGAAGATCGTTTTGCCGTCGTGAGCCAACTGGTCGATTTGCTGCACGGAGAGGCCGCGGGGGTCGGCGAGCTTGCGGGCGATTTCCTTGTACCTGGATTTGTTGGCAAGATTTTCAGGAGTGGAGATTACGGCCATGAACATGTCTTCGCCGAGAGTGGTTTTGCCAAGGGCTTCAATCTGCACACGCGGAGAGGCGGCTGCGAGCGCTTTGAAATAAGAGGAAATTTGTTTGTAGTCGGCGAGCTTGCGGTCGGCGCCGACTTCAAAGCCGAGGAAATCGCTGGGCTTGGGGACGGGGCCTGAGGTTTTTGATTTTTCCTGAGTGTGCGCGAAAGGAGTCAGAACACAGAGCAACACAGCGGCGAGGAGAATTCGCAATTTAAGCACGGGCAGCTCCTTTTGGAAGAGGAAAAGCGTAACAGTATGCACCGAAGGACCACTTTTTGCGAGGAAGAGCGTCTCAAATTGGGGATCAGTTTGGTGTGAGCGAATCCATCAAGCCGAATACGAGCGCCGGAATGACGGGCCCGTAGAAATATTTGTGAGAAACATTACTGCCGAGCCTGCAAATAAGCAATCGTTCGCGGCCAACCGTCGCACCCGACGTCATTTCCAGTCCCGGAGGAATAGGGCCGGTCGCGTTAAGCGATCAGGGTTTCGGCTGCGGTGCAGGGGCAGCCTTGGCCGACTGCTGATCTTGCTGGGTCATCGCAGAGGCGGAAAGGACTAAAGCATCGCCGCTCGAACTCGGGCGGAAGGTGAGCTTAGCGTGATGACCTTCCATACCCTGCAGAGCCCCCGGATTCGAAACTTTCCAGACTTTATTGTCTTTCTCACAAGTGAACGAGGATGCGTCGTCGCTGATCATTCCGGCACAGTCTTTGGGTTTCTTGTCTTGAGAGAAGAGGGGTACGGCGGCCAGAACAACGATAGAAAGGGAAAAAAGAGATACGCACACTCGCTTGAGCATTTGGCTCCTCCGAAAATTAATTTGGCAGGCCCAATAGCCGACCACCACGGAACGATCACAGGGCGAATCAGGGTGCAGCTATTGAAAAGAGTTTGCTCCGAACCGGCTTGGAAGGCAAATGCAAGTTTTGGATTCGAAAGATACGCGGGGCTTATGGGGACGGGCGAAGTTACTTTTTGAAGAGGTCTTCGAAGGCCTGACGGGCGTCGTTGGTGCGAGGGGGCGCGATGGCGGCGGCAGCAACTTGGGCTGGTTGGGCGTAGGAAGTGGGCGCGGTGTCTTTTTCAATGGTCATGCGGAATTCGTAGAACTTGCAATTATTTTTGGTGTCTTTGGGGGTGATCCGCTCGGGGACGGGTTGGGTGCACTCGAATTGGGCGCCGGAATCGAAGAAGCGGCACTGCTTACAACTGTGAAGCTCAAATTGGCACTTGGGACATTTACCGCTAGGGTCAAAACCAGCGGTGAGGACTGCCCCGCAATTGGCGCAGCGGCCGCGTGTGACGGTGCCGACCATGCGCGGGGTGCGCGGGCCGAATTGATCGGCGCGCGGGCCGCCTTGCGGCGGCTTGCGATCCTGCCCTTTCTCTCTTTTTGTGCCTTTTTCCGTGTCGCGGTAACCGCGGTGACCGTACTTGCGATCCACAAACGCCTCCGTCCGGACGCAATGCCGGAGTACAACGATGACTGCTCAGAATTTGGCGCAGATGCGCACTCTTCCTTGGTGTGTATCCGATCGGATTGCTACACTCGGTCCACAGCGCAATCTTGACTACGAGGTTTCACACAGGATTGGCTACGTCCAAGCAGGAGATGGGACATCTATGTTTTTAGTCCTATGGGAGTTCGATGTCAAGCCAGGAAATGAGGAACGGTTTGAACTGGTATATGGGCCGTCCGGAAAATGGGCTCAATTGTTTCGCAGCGACCCGGCTTATCAGCGAACTCTCCTCCTGCGCGATTCCACGCGTGAGCTTACCTATTTGACGTGCGACTTCTGGGATTCGTGTGCAGCTTACGAAAATTTCCGGCGAAGAAACCGGGACGCTTATCTTGCCATCGACAGGGAGTGCGAGGAACTCACTTTAACGGAAAGCAAGATGGGAGCCTTTGAGCGGTTAGCAAACGACGGATAAAGAGATGCCGATTTTGCAACCCTCTCCGTGTCGCCAGCCCCTACTACGGGCGACGAAGCCCCCTACAACATGCAACCAGAAAACTCGGTGATTTAATCCTTCGCCCAAATACCAGCCAGACCGTCCGGCTTTAGATCCGGTTGAATGAACTTTTGTGGCGTTCGGGCGGAACGCAGAACTGCTTCGGCAGCGAGATAACCGCTGCGGACCGCGCCCTCCATAGTGGCGGGCCAACCTGTTGCGGTCCAATCGCCTGCCAGAAAGAGGCCAGCGATACTCGTCTGTTGCATTGGACGCCAACGGTCGACCCCGGGTTGCGGAGAAAATATGGCGGCGGCTTCTTTTATGACAGTGGCTTTGGTCAGGACAGCTTCGCGGGCGGCCGGAAGGGCGTGGCGGACTTCTGCGAGGCATAGGTCAATGATTTCCTGGCGAGGCTTTTGGAGCAGGTCGTGGGAGGCGCTGATAACCAGTTGGAGATACTGGCCATTCTCTTTCGCGGAAGCTTGCGCTGGCGCGGGGGCTTTCACAGTGGAAGCGCCATTTTCGGTCGCGTAGAGAGCCGTTTTGTTGAAAATCCATTGCGTGGTGGTGTCGAGTAGCGTGATGAAGGGCTCGGTCATGACCTGTCGATCGAACCAGAAATGAACACCGGTGATGGGGGCCACCATGATTTTATCGAGATTGCCGAGTGCCGTGTCGGTTTGCTTGAGGCTTTCGGGAAGAATCGCAGAAAGTACGAGATGAGGTAGAGCGATAACGTAGGCGTCGGCGGATTCTTCTCGGCCGTTGTCGAAGATCACGGCGTTTAGTTTATTGTTTTCAATTTTTAGGCCGCGCAGCGGAGAGCGAAAGACGACTTCCCCGCCCTTTTCTTCGATGGAGGCGCGGCAGCCGTCGTAGAGATCGCCGAGAGCTACAGCGGGGACGCCCATGCGATAGCCGGTTTTGTTGGAGAGAACGGCTTTCCAGAAGACGTCAATTCCATAACGGGCATCAATGTGATCGAGCTCTTCGGAGAGGGCGCTGACGAGAACTACGCGCCAGAAGCGGCTGATGGCTGCGTCCGTTTGTTTGTGGCGCTGGAGCCAAGCGAGCATCGAGAGACCACCGGGTTCGTCGAGTTCAGGGGGATGGCCGCCGCTTTGGAGAATGGAATAGAAGGCGCGAGCGATGGCGATTTTGTCTTTGAGCGCTAGCGGAGAAAACGTCAGGAAGGAACCGGTCATGTGAAATGGGGCTGGAAGAATGCCTGCGTGCATTTCGCCGCGGCGCCCCTGCGGATCGAGAAGAAGCAAGCGGTCGAAGAATTTTATTTTATTTCCGGAGCCGACGCGGCGGTAGAAATCCTCAAGGTTGGTGCAGCAGCCGAAGGTGACGTGCTGGCAATTATCCACGTGCTCGCCGTCGGGCAAAACGTAGGAAGCCGCGCGTCCGCCAAGGAACGGGCGCTGTTCAAAGAGACGTACACGCCAGCCTGCTTCAGCCAGCGCGACGCTGGCCGCCAGCCCCGCCAGCCCGCCGCCGATCACGATCACGGTTTTCAAGGATATTCTCTTCCGAGAGGCGGCCGAAGCGCGCCTTTGCAATGAAAAGCATTTTTTCAGGTTTCGAGAGACGGACGCGTTCTCCGAAAACGGCGAAATCGAGCGATTCGATGCGCGCCAGCAGTGCGCTGTACGTGTGAATGAGGAGCCAGAGGGCTGGGCGGCTTTCCGCATGGATGAGGCTGAAGAGTGCAGAGCCCTCACGGTAGTTTTGCCAGGCGCGGTCGGCTTCGAAGCGGAGAAGTTCGCGAACACCGAGGGTAGCTTCGCTTTTACCAAAATCCTCCGCAGTTACGCCGTAACGGGCTAGGTCTTCTTCGGGGAGATAGACGCGGCCAAGAGCATAGTCGTCGTGGACGTCGCGAATGATGTTGGTCAGTTGAAATGCGAGACCGAGTTTCTCCGCCAGGTCGAGAGCGCGGGAATCCTCGAAACCGAAAACGTGCGTGCAGGTGAGGCCGACAGTGCCGGCCACGCGGTAGCAGTATTCGCGGAGGCGATCGAAGGTTGGGTAGGCACGAATGGTGAGATCCATTTCGGCGCCGCTAATGAGGTCGTGGAGATAGCGAGCGGGCATTTTGTAGCGGTCCATTGTGTCTACGAGCGCGGGCAGGACCTCCGGCGCGCCCGTTGGAGATGCTTGGGCAAGAGCCGAGGAACCGTCGGCGAGTTGCGGTTCACCGGTGATGGCATCATCGAGTGCAGCGCGCCAGTTGGCCAAGCCGCGCTGCTTGACGGAGAGGTCGTCGCCTTCGTCGGCAACGTCATCCACCAGACGCATGAAGGCGTAAAGGGCGGCCAAGGCATCGCGGCGCGGCTTTGGCAGAAGGAAGAAGGCGTAGTAAAAATTGCTGTGGGCCGCCCGAGCGGTGGCGTGGCAGAAGGCGTAGGAATCCGGGACCGGCAGCGGCGTAGGCGATAGGGGCGCAGCGTGCGGACCCGCCAAAGGAGCGAAGCTTCCGCCGCTCGTTTCACGTTTCGCGGGTTTGCCGAGGAGATGGCTAAACAGGGCGCGGCCTAAGAGGCGAGCTTGTCTTACTTTGCCGATGGATGGGCGCGTGTTGAGCGTGTCGTAGCCCATTGTTTCGATGGCGTCGAGAACGGCTACGCCGCCGCGGGTGAACATGTCGAGGTCCACGCTCAGGCGAGCGTCGACGATGTTGGCTAGCGGAGCACCTTCGGCGAAAAGTGCGCGCGTGCGGGCGATCAAATCTTTCATAAGGCTTAGATAACGCGGGTCGAAACGGCGGTCGACGATGTCCGTTTCTGTCAGATCGTGCGAGGCGGCGATGTCGAGCGGGATGTAAATGCGATCCTTCTCAAGATCGCGGGAAACGTCCTGCCAGAAATTCGCCAACTGGAGAGCCGTGCAGGTGGCGTCGGAGAGTCTTTGACGCGGCTCGTCGCGATACCCGCAGAGATAGAGGACCAGGCGGCCGACGGGATTTGCAGAATAGACGCAATAGCCGATCACGGAATCCCAAGTGGGATAGCGCTTTACGTTTTGATCCTGGCGGAAGGCGCGCAACAGGTCGGCGAAAGGCTGCTTGGGAATGTCTTTCGCGAGAATAGTCTGCCGCAGGGCCACAAAGACGGGATGCGATGGCCGGCCGAGATAGCAGTCGTCAAGCTCGCGCTCCCACCAATCGAGCAGCTCGAGGGCGCGTTCTTTTTGCGGGATTTCATCGCCCAGGTCGTCAGCCCAGCGGCAATAGGCGTAAACGTTATAAAAATGCTGGTGCAAATCCTTTGGTAGGAGCCAGGAGACAACGTTGAAATTTTCGTAATGGTGCGTGGCGAGCCAGCGCGTGTATTGCTGGGCGGCTTCCGGAGAGCAGTTGTTCGCCGGAGCGTTGGCGGCTAGTTCGAGCTCACCGGGACGCAGCATGGGAAAGCGTGTTCCTCGCTCCGCTCGGAATGACACGGTGTAGTGATCTGAGCGAAAAGATCAAGGGTGCATTCAAAGAAAGCAAAGCGGCCGGGGCGATCAAGGCCGGACGGCCAGCTTGATTTCGCCGCTGCGGCTCTTCATGCGCTCAAAGGCTTGCGGCAGGTCAGTCAAGCGAATCTCTTCGGTTACGAAGTCCTGGCCTATGATGTCGCCGCGGCGGATAGCTTCGAGAGCCTCGCGGATGAAACGCGGCGTGTGATGGAACGGAGAGATCAGCTTGATTTCGGAATAGTGGATGGCCGCGGGATCGATCGAGACGTTCGTGCCGGTGGGAAGGCCGCTGAAAAAATTGACCACGCCGCCGCGGCGAACGATGGCGAGCGCTTGCTGCCAGGTCGCGGGGTTTCCCGCGGCTTCGACAACGGAATCCGGGCCGCGCTGATCTTCGGTTAGAGATTTTACCGCGGCTACAACATCGGTCTTTTCGGTGACGTTGATCGTGGCAATCGCGCCGAGCCGGCGGGCTACATCGAGCGGGGCGGAGCGGCGCGCCAGCGCGATCACTCGAACGCCGCGGCGCGAGAGCATACGCACGAATGTCAGTCCGATGGGGCCGCAGCCGATGACCACGGCCGTATCACCGGTGCGTACTTCCATTTCATGAATGCCGCGAAGCACGCAGGCCAGAGGTTCGACGAGCGCGGCGCTGCCATCATCCACGGAATGCGGCACTTCGAGCATGTTTTCCATCGCTATGCGGCTCGGGATGCGCATATATTCGGCGTAGGCGCCATTGTTGAAGAGCAAGTCTTCGCACAAATTTTCCTGGCCGCGGCGGCAGTGATAGCAGCGCAGACACGGCGCGGAGTTTGCGGCGACGACGCGCATGCCAATGCGCCAGCGCGCATCCACGCGCTTGCCAACGGCAGCGATATCGCCGACGACCTCGTGGCCGAATACCGCGGGAGGCTGAATCATTTTGGCGTGATAGCCGCGCTTCCAAACTTTAAGGTCCGTGCCATCCGTGAGCGCGAGACGCACGCGGAGAAGGACTTCGTCGGCGGCGAGCGGCGGAACGTCAATCATCTCAATGCGCAGGTCTTCGCTGCCGTATAAGACGGCTGCCGTCATCTTCGAGGGCACGGAGACTCGCGCGGGCGCAAATCGAACTTCTTCGGCGACATCCAGCTTTTTGGGGACAGTTGTTTTCATGCGTGCTTGATCAGAATTTTTAGAGATTCGGCCGTCGGCTTGGCCGCCAGTTCCAAACCCTCCTGGATTTTATCCAGCGAAAACCGGTGCGTAACAATCTCCATTACAGGCAGTTTCTTTCCCAGCACCAGCTCCGCAGCCGACTCCTGGATATCCACGGCGGCGCTGTAGCTGCCCAGGATTTCCTTCTCGTCAATGCCCACGGCGGCGGCGGGAAACTCAATCTTGGTAACCGGATCGTTTGCCGCGAATAGTAAGACGCGCCCACCTGGCCTGGCCGTTGCAAGAGCGTCCGTAACCACCGATGGATGCGCTACGGCAACCAGGACCGCGTCCGCCCCTCGACCTTCCGTACGGGCGCGAATCTCTTCTACCAGCTTACCACTGGTTGGGTCAAAGGACTCCAGGGCGCCAAGAGTGAGGCTTTTCTCGCGGCGCTGGTGGATAGGATCACTTGTGTAGAGTCGAGCGCCATCGAGCTTGCTGACCATGAGCAATTGGAGACCGATAGGGCCGCAGCCAAGAATGAGAACGGTCTCTCCTGTCACGATGCGGGCTTTCTGAACGGCTTTGACGATGGTGTTGATGGGCTCGATGAAGGTGGCTTCCTCAAACGTGACGTTATCGGGAAGCGCCACGATGCCGCGCTCGGCGACCCAGGGCATGGCTTTGACATATTCGCCGAAGCCGCCGCCGTTGGGCGTGAAACCCGCCGTAAGCCCCGTCGTTTTGTACTGCTTGCATTGGGAAAAGAGGCGCTTCTCGCAGTAGAAGCAGCGGCCGCAGGGCGTGTGGTGGAAGCTCATCACGCGATCACCGCGAAACCACTTTGTTACGCCGGGGCCGACGGCGACGACTGTGCCAGCGAGTTCATGGCCCAGGATTTGCGGCGGCTCGACGTAACGTTGAAAGATTTTCTTGATGTCGGTGCCGCAGATGCCGCAGGCGGCGACTTTGATGAGGACTTCCCCTTCGTCCACTTCAGGAACCGGGACTTCTTCGACGTGCACGACTCCCTTTTCGCGAAAAACGCCGGCGCGCATCGTCTTCGGGATGGGCCCGAGCGATTGCAGGGATTGAGGCATGGTGCCTACGCCGCTCACGTGGCCGGAACCTCTTCTATTTTGGGATGAGCGGTTCTGGTCCAATTCTCCGAGATCGCGGCGACGTAACGATCGAGAAAGTCCGCTAACGAATTAGCGGCAGCGCGGCTCTGTCTTCCAAATTGGATTAAGAGCGGGATCCGGTATGGACTCAGGCCGACCTCTTTCAGGAGCCCGCCCATTTTCAGGTGGCCGCGCGAATCGAGGATACGCGCGAAATCTACGGGCATGTCTTCGTCGGCCGCGTCACTGATGCCGCGAATCACTACGGCTGGCAAGTGGTGGCGGCCGGCAGCTGCCAAAATGTGTGCGGATTCCATTTCTACGATGCTTCCCTTTTGACTCAAGGATTCTTTCTCTTCCGCTGTTGCTATGACTTTTCCAGAAGTCAGAGAAATGTTCACAGGGCTTGCGCCCGTGTAAGTAGCTAATTCCACCAGACTTGCGTCCGCCACCCCTCTGAGACTCTGGTCCATCGTTTCCGCGGTGCGAGCGACGATAACTTCTTGCGGCTCTATCCCTGCGTCCAGTGCCCCTGCCAAGCCGCTGGAAATGCAAATGTCATATTGTTCGACGGGAAGCGAGAGCATGGCTTTCGCTGCGTTTTCGGCGCCCATGCCGGTTAACAGGACAGTCACCTCGTCGCGGCCGATGTTTGCTTTGAAGAGATCGAAGTCGCGGCGTTTTTCCCACATTTCAAATTCGTAGGGGACAAAAGGATGACGCGAGCTCCATGGAGAGAACTCGGCTTTCACGGCGAATGTGACAAGGATGCGCATCAGTTCAACAGTTTAAGATGCCGGGCTGAGGCCCCACGCTACAAAACCCTTCCTGAATCTTAGCCGGTCGCCAAGCTCTCCGAGTCGAGCACAGTTCGAAGCCTGTTCCACCAAAATCTACGCCGCGGCACGGAGCATTTTTTTCGCGCGGCGCGTCTTTACGTAGCCGTTGTCCACGTACCAGCGTACAGCGCGTTCCAGCGCGGCAGACACCGGGCCGGGCTGGAAACTCAGTTCGCGCTGCGCTCGCGAGCAATCCACAAACATCGTGTGTTGCGCGATTTTCACACCCTCGACGGGAATTTGCGGCTCTTTTCCGATAAGCCGCGAGAAAGCCGTATTCACGTAGGCTACACCCAAAGCGACGCCGTGAGGAATCTTGAGGCTCGGCGAAGGCAGGCCCGTTATCCTCGCGAGAACGTCGAGCAATCCCTTAAGCGTCAGGTTCTCAGCGCCGAGCAGATAGCGTTCGCCAACTTTACCGTTTTCCGCAACCAGCAGGTGCCCTTCCGCACATTCTTCCGCGCCGATAAAATTCAGGCCCGTCTGCACATATCCGGGCATCTTCCCGTTCAGAAAATCCAGGATAATTTTGCCGGTCGGAGTCGGCTTCCAATCTCCTGGGCCAACCGGAGTCGTTGGCATGGCTACCACGACCGGCAGACCCTCCCTGGCGGCCTTTAACACTTCTTGTTCAGCCATCCACTTCGAACGTTTGTAGTGACCAATCATTTCCTCGAGCCGCGCATCCGTTGCTTCGGTGGGCAGCTCCGGACGATCCACGGCAATCGTGGCTACCGTGCTGGTGTAGATAAATTTTTCGAGCTTGGCGCGCTTGGCAGCTTCGAGAATGTTTTTTGTGCCGCCCACGTTGGAATCGTAGATTTCGCGCGATTTCCTCGCCCACAAGCGGTAATCCGCGGCCACGTGAAAGCAGTACTGCACGCCAGCGAGCGCGCGGTCGAGAGAGGACGGGTCTCGCAGATCGCCGGTCACGTACTCAAGAGAAAGATCCGCAACGGCTCGGTTTGTGCTGGAAGGACGCATCAGCACGCGGACCGGCTCCCCCGCGGCGACCAACTTGCGCGCTACATGGCTGCCGAGAAAGCCCGACGCTCCTGTAACCAGAGTGGTCATTTATTTGAATTCATGGCATCCATTTATGCCGATTCCTCGCAGGCGTCCGTGCCTCGCGTCCGCACGCCAGCTTGTTCCTGGACGCCCGCCGTTTGGGGGTAGGAGGCTTCCAGCATCCTCGATAGTTTCCGCCAGGGGCGCGATGGAATCATTCCCGTGATTTCAGCGATTTTTTTACCGAACGCGGTATCACTTGCATCGCTCGCGGAGGCTCCATCGGAAGAGACGGCAATTCCGTCGACTCGACTCGTTTCGAGCGACCGAAAAAGCGGCTCCATTTCCGCTACCGGCGTTTGGGTTCCCACGATCAAGTGCACACAGGCGAAAAAACCAGAGAGCTTCACGATACGAAGGGCTTCGATCACGCTTTGAAACGCGCGGCTGTTGCCTTTTCCTCTGTAAGCGACCTCGCTATCACCAAGCTGGAATGCAAAGAAAAATCGCTCCCCCGGCTGAAACTCGTGAACGCGTTTGCGCAAATCCTGGCCGCTGGTATCGAGGAAAACATGTCGCCCGCTTTGCGCTAAAGCTGTTGTGACTTTTCCAATCCCCGGATGAAGGAGCGGTTCCACTCTGCCGATCCAAACCACGGGAGCTCCCACCTGATTTGCCGCCTGAACACAAGCCTCAGGGGTGTGCCATGCGGCCTCAGGGATGGCGCTTTCAAACCGCGCGCCGGGAGCGAAATGCCTGACAAGAGGTGAGAGCTGAAAAATCGCGGGCGAACGTTTCCCGCGTAAGACCTGCGAAAATTTATGTCCCCAGAGACGCGTGCTCAAGCCAGCCGGAAACCACATCTCGGCCACTAGAATCCGCTACGCAGCCGGAACTCAGCCGGCTGGAATTTCATGGCGCAATACTCATGCGGCCCCTGGACTTGGTTCTTAAAGCGCGCAAGTGCATAAAGGGGGAAAGAATTGCGGTAGAGGTGATACTTCAGGTAAAACACGCCGGGAAATCCGGTTCCGGTGAATTCTTCTTCGCTCCAGGAGCCATCCGTGTTCTGCTGGTGAACAAGATAGGAAACAGCTTTCTGTACCGACACATCCTCTGGTTGTGTTGCTGCAAGCAATCCAATCAGTCCCCAAGCGGTTTGCGATGGCGTGCTGTTGCCCTGCCCCTTGGTTGTGGGGTCGGTATAACTCCAGAGGGACTCACCAAAACTGCCGTCCGGTTTTTGTACGGCGCGCAGCCAACTTACGGCGCGCTGGCAAAATTCTTTTGCCGTGAGCGAAACCGTTTCAAGGGCGCGCAGAGCACCGCTCGTTCCGTAAACGTAGTTCACGCCCCAACGGCCAAACCAGGAGCCGTCTTCGCATTGATCCTTTAGCAGAAATTTCACCGCCCGTTGGATAGCTGGGTGCTCGGCAGGCCAGCCAAAACGCCCGAGGCATTCGACGACGCGCGCCGTGACGTCTGCAGTGGACGGATCAATCATCGCATTGTGGTCGGCGAAGGGTATATTGACCAGAAGCTGCCGGTCGTTGTCGCGGTCAAAGGCGCCCCAGCCTCCATCTTTGTTTTGCATGCTGAGTAGCCACTGAAGACCCAGGCGAATGGACTTTTCCATACGCTCAGGATCGGGATGCTTGACGCGCTGCAGCGCCATTAGGACGAACGCGGTGTCATCCACGTCCGGAAAAAAATCATTGCGAAACTCGAACGCCCAGCCACCTGGCTCGGCGTCTTTGTTCTTGAACTGCCAGTCGCCAGGACCGAGGACTTGCTTCGATAGCATCCAATCGGCGGCCTTCACCAGCGCGGGATGATCGCAAGGCAGCCCCGCTTCTTCCAGAGAAACCATGGCAATGCAGGTGTCCCAGACCGGCGAAACACATGGCTGCATGCGAATCGTATCGGCGTCTTCAATCTCGAAGCGCGAAAATTCGCGAATCTCGCGCGCCGTGATGGGATCCTCAGGGCTGTGCCCAAGCGCCATAAGCGCAAAAATCGAATTCATCATGGCGGGATAAATTGCGGCAAGACCATCGCTGCGCTCTATATGCTGCAGCAACCACGCTTTGCACTCGCGAAGGGCGCGGCGTCGCAGCGGCTTCCAGGGAAGCTTTTCGTAAAGTTTAAGACCGCGGTCGATGGCCAGAAAAACGTTGCGCCAGGAGATGAGCTGCTCGCTCCAATCGAAGGCGGCGGCTTTGTGCGAGATATCCTTGAAGAGTTCGTCCACGCGGGCGCGTTCCGGCAGCCGCCACTCCGGACGAAGCGCGGAAAGAATGGCCATCGGAATGACAATGCCACGCGTCCAGGACGACATCTCGTAGATGTTGAGATAAAACCAGGTCGGCAGCAGCAACAGCTCCGGCGGAATCGAAGGAACCAGCTCCCAGCCGACGGCTCCGATCAGCGCCAGATAAAAGCGTACGTAAGAATTGGTGAGTTCGAGACCACCCAGGCGATGCACCGTCTCTCGCGCCAGGTTCATGTGCCGCGCGTTCACATCATCGCCGACGAGCTTTAGCGCGAAATACGCTTTACAGGTGGCGTTTAGGTCGGAAGGCCCGCCAGGAAAAATACTCCAGCCGCCGTCGGGCAATTGCCGCTGGCGAACATAGTTGGCCAGCTTGGCGATACGGAGCGGATCGGCCTTTCCAAGAACGTACAGATAGTAGATGTAATCGGATTCGAGCGTCGTGTCCGCTTCCAACTCGCCAAGCCAATAGCCTTCCTCGGCTTGTAGAGACAGCAGAAGATTCGCGCCATTCTCGATAGTCTGTTCGAGAGACCGCCCCAGGTCCTGCTCGCGCCAAAGCGGCGGCATAACCGGGGTTGGTCGGTCTAGTCCGATGCGTGTACCTGTCGCCAAATCTGGTTCCCCCCTCCCCTAATTTGTTGACAACAAGAGGAAAAAACTTGCCCCACTGCCCGAATGCCCCTAAATGCCCTGTTCCGAGTAACTTCCAAAAACTCCCGGCGAAAGCTCCGGGCCCCCAAAGAGACCGAGTAACACTAGTACCACTGAATTATCGCCGTCTTATGCCAACGGGTCAACTTCTAAGATGCGCTCGTGTGATATAGGCGTTGTCAGATAACGATGCTTGGCCGGGACAGTAACGCTCGTTCCACAAGGACGTGCAGCGGCTCAGGCAGGGGTTCACCTTCCAGTTGGGAAACGGAGGGCTTGGTGCGTAGTAGGTTGGCCGGGAGCTTCAGCCAGCCGGGCGTGGCTGCCGCGGAATTCATGGACCCGCGAAATACCAGGGCATCGGCGCGGTCCAGGGCGGCTCGGGCGGAGTCTTTGAAGTCTTCGCGGGATGGGTCTATCACCGCGAAATAGAGGCTCGGTTTCAGGAATTGCATCAGCGAATTACTTTCCAGAATCAGCGCCGAGAATTCCGGGTTCGTTTCAGGGAATATTTCTTGCAGTGCCCGGCGCAACTGCGGCAATCCCTCCGCTAGAAAACCTTGCTTGGTTCTTAGCCAAAGAGACCGCTTCGCGCCGGCAGCTAGAAATCGCGCGCTGTCCGTTCCTGATTGCGGCATGGATTCCCATTCAATAGCAGTAATATGTTCGTCGGGAGCGCAATCGCAGTTGTTGCCGTTTTGCGCGCAGACGCCGTGGCCGTATTGCGTGATTTTTCCAGCTATCCACTGCGCTTGCGGGAAGGCGCTGATAATGTCGCATACCAGTTGCGTTTTGCCGATGCTTCGCGTGTGCCCGCCGACCACAATCACGCGCCAGCGCGGAGCGTCACTCACGTCACTTCCCTTCCAGCTTAGCTTCCAGTTCTTTGATCCGCGCGGCTAGTTCCGGCAGACGCGCTTGCCAGGCAAATTGCTCTTTGAATTTTTCGAGCGATCGCGCCGGAGTCCCCCACACCGTTTGGCCTGTGCGTATCGTTTTGCCGCCCAACACGCCGGATTGGCCGCCGATGATAGAGCCATCTTCCAAGTGACATTGTTCGCCAAATCCGGCTTGGCCGCCGACGACGACGTGTTTGCCGAAATCGCAGGAACCAGATAGCCCGGCCTGCGCGGCCATTACGGTGTGCGCGCCGATCTGGCAGTTGTGGCCGATGTGTACCAGATTGTCCAGCTTGACCCCTTCGCCGATACGCGTGTCGTCCAACGAGCCGCGATCGATGGTAGTGTTCGCGCCGATTTCGACGTCATCCGCAATCTCTACTATGCCTGCTTGCGGAAATTTCCAGTAGCGGCCTTCCCCTTGCGCATAGCCAAAACCATCCGCTCCGATGACAGCGCCGGAATGAATTTCCACTCGATGGCCGATGCGAACACCAGCGTAGAGCGTCACCCGGGGGTGAATCCTGCAGTGGTCGCCAATCCAGGAGCCTGCACCTATCACGCTGTGCGCACCAATTTGCGTGTCTTCGCCGATCGAGGCGTCTTCGCCGATTACCGCAAACGGCCCAATGCCGGCGCTGGGGCTGACTTTCGCGAGAGGTGCGACAATCGCCGTCGGATGAATTCCGGTGGCAATAGGAGCCCTATCAAGAAGGAGAGCGGCTGCTTTGGCAAATGCCAGTTTCGGCTGTGCGCTTCGGAGAATTGTCTTTCCTGAAAGCTCGATATTCTCGGAGGCAATTACGCAGATTGCAGCGGAGGCTGCGGCGCGGTCCTCATGCTTGGCTTTCTCGACGTAAATAAGGTCGTGCGGCCCTGCGCGCTCGGGTGCCGCAACGCCTCGCAGTTCCAATGCCGTGTCGCCTTCGAGCCTTGCGCCGACGGCTTCCGCCAGTTGCTTTGCTGTCTGCCTCATGGAAGACCTCTCTCAAAAATCATACAGCGGTGGTTCCCCTTTCGGTCGCATCTTCCAGCGTTTGTGAATCCAGACCCACTGGTCTGGATATTTTCGAATGATCTCTTCGATTACCTTCGTAAACTTTTGCGTATTTTCAAGGATGTCGCGCTCGGCATCGCCAGTGCGCGTCAATTCCACCGGCGGTTCGAAGCGCAGGCGATATTTTTTGATGGTCTCATCCCAATAAGCGTAGCCGGGGACCACAGCCGCCGCGGTATGGAGCGCGACGCGCGCCAGCCCGGTTGTCGTACAAGCCAAATTCCCAAAGAAATCCACGAACACGCCCTCTTCCGGCATGGTGTTTTGATCCGCGAGAATCCCGACCGTCCCTGAATCCTTCAGAATTTTCAGCATGACGCGCGCGGATTCGTTCTTGAAAATGGGCTTGTTGCCCGAAGAACAGCGGTACTGATTGACAATCTCATCCAGCCGCTTGTTGTCGAGAGGCCGCGCCATATAGTGCAGAGGGTAGCCATAGAGCGCATGCGCGAAGGAAGAAAGCTCCCAAGCGCCAATGTGCCCGGTCAAGTAGAGAACGCCTTTGCCGCGGCGCTGCCCTTCCAAAAAATTCTCGTGACCTTCAAGAATCACGACCTTTTCGATGTTGGCCGCGGTCAGCCTTGGAAAATGCGCGAACTCCGCCGCCATCCAGCCGAAATTGCGGACCATCTTGTGCGTCACGTCCCGGCGATGTGCCTCAGTCCACTCCGGAAACGCAAGCCGCAGGTTGACCTCCGCTGTTTTCCGCAGTCGCGGCACCATCGCAAATACAACCGCTGTGACCGTTGCCGCAAAGCTGCGTGCCATTGCACGCGGAAGCACACCCATGGTTTTCAAGACCATCCAAACGGCGGCGTATTCAAACCATTCTCTCATCCTGTGCGCAGGCGGCCACTCAGCATCCGACGCGCGACAGTATGCAAGAGGTGAGCGGTTCGAAGATAGACTTTCAATGCTAGACTTTCCATTTCGTGAGCGAACCGCTAACTTCCTTCCCGGAAAAACCGTCGCAAACGACCGCGGCCCGCGTCGGCTGGGCCTTTCTCATTCTCGCCACTCTCTACGTCTGTTACTTCAGCCACCTGGGCGCAATCGGATTCGTTGGGCCGGACGAGCCTCGCTATGCGTGGATTGCCCGGGACATGGCCGAGACCGGCGACTGGGTCACGCCGCGTCTCTACGGCAAGCCGTGGTTCGAGAAGCCTCCTCTCTATTATTGGGGCGCGGCGCTTTGCTTCAAAGTTATCGGAGTGAGCGAAGCTGCGGCCCGATTGCCGAGCGCGATTTGCGCGCTCCTTGCCACGCTGGCGCTCGCCTGGCTGGCGTGTCGGCTGTACGGCGAAGAAACCGCGCGCTGGCTGATGCTGCTGTTACCCACAACCGTCGGCATGATTGGATTTTCGCGCGCCGCTGCGACCGACATGCCCTTCAGCGCAATGCTAACCATCGCTATGGTTTTTGCGGCGATTGTGATACGGCTCGCGCCGGCTGAGGAAGGCGGTGCAAGTCCCTCCCCTGCAAACCCCACGACACCCTGGCTCGCACTCCTCCTTTTCGGTTTTTTCCTGGGCCTTGCCGTACTCGCGAAAGGTCCCGCTGCAATCATTCTTTCTGGCGGCGCCATCTTTTTCTGGGCAATCTTTACGAAGCGCTGGCGCGATGCGTTTCGTCTGTTTCATCCTGCCGCAATCGCCACGTTCGGCCTCACCGCGCTGCCCTGGTACATTCTCTGCGCCCGCCGCAACCCGGATTTCTTCCGCATCTTCATCATCGAACACAATTTCAAGCGTTTCCTCACCCCCGAATTCCAGCATATCCAACCCTTCTGGTTTTACCTTCCCATAGTCGTGGCAGCTCTGCTTCCTTGGTCGGTCTTTTCCGCCTGCGCTGGCATTACCGGAGCTCGAAGGCTGTGGCTATTCCGAGCCCTGCATCCTGTGTCGTTGTTCTTCTTCTGCTGGCCTGCGTTCACGGTTCTCTTTTTCTCGGTATCCAGGTCCAAACTCCCAGGCTACATTCTTCCTGCGCTCCCACCGCTTACGCTGTTCACGGCGCGAGCGATTACACTGCACATGGAAAAGAAGTCAGGTCGGTGGGTGTTCTGCATGGGTGGGTTGACGCTTGTCCTGATGGGGGTTTTAGCTTTTTTGTTTAGCGAAAATATCCCGTTCGTGACTGACATTCGCCCTTCACCAGGCGTCACAAAAATCGCCCTTCTCGCGATACTCGGCGGAATGATCGCGACAACGCTCGCGTCACTTAGGCGAACCACACCGGCAACTTTGATTATGGTACTGGCCGTCGTCAGCCTTTTGTCGTGGTCGCTTTCCCAGTGGGATTACCGCGAACTCGATGCGGGCGTCTCCGCGCGCCCCGGCGTGAAAGTCGCGCTCGAACACTTGACGCCGCAACAAGCGTCCGCTGCAACGGTTTTCAAACTGAGGCGCTCTTACAAATATCAGGTCGATTTTTATCTTCATCGAGAGACGCAAGAGTGGTCGCCCCAAAGGGAAGGACTGGCCATCGTCTTCACGGATTACGCAAACGCGCGAGAACTCGAGCAGCTTGGCGGCTGGTGCCCCCGATATATTGCTTTTCCTCGAGTCTGGGTATGCGAAGCCGGCAAGGGTTTCCCAATTCTAATGCACGGCCCCGCCGGTAGCGGGCAACCTAAGTAGAAAAAAACTCACCACGCGATTCTCATAATCGCGCTTATCACTATCATCCATCCCAACAAAGTTCCCGTGCGGAATAATGATTTGATCGCGCGGCTCCGGCGACTTCACAAATATCTGCCGCGTAATGTCTCCCAACTCGGGTTCATCGCTGGCTTCGATAAACAGTTTCGGTACGCCCGCCAGCGAAGCCAGTTTCTTAGAGAGCGGCGGATCTTCCCGGTATTTGTAATTCAGCCAGCCAAAGCTGAACTCCGCGGAACGCGCCATGAGCGGGAATCCACCAAGCCCGTTATGCCCGACCTCAATTTTCACCATCTGTTCCGGCGAGTCGTATACGGAATCGAGCACGATAGCCCGAATCCGGTGATCGTTTTCCGCTTCGCGCAAAGCCGCGTAGGCTCCCAGGTTGTAGCCCCACATACCGACACGCGCAGGGTCCACATCCTTGCGTTCAGCCACGGCATCCACCGCCGCACGCACTTCGTCCGCTTCCCGGTACCCGAAAGTAGTGATCCCGTCGTTCCCGCCATGCGCCGCAAAATCAAAATCAAAGACATTGTACTGGTGATCCTGCAACGCCGACACCAGCGTCAGCAATTCCCCGCGGCTCGATCCATATCCGTGACACAGCACAATCGTAGGAGCCCCGCGCAATCCTGGAAAAAACCAGCCATGATGCGTTTTCAACCCCGCAACGCTAAAATCCACGGGATCCGGCTTGCCCGGAAAACTCTCCATGTCAATTTCGCTGGTGGTGCGCTGCGGCTTCACAATGCGGTACACCAGGAATCCCGCAATCGCCACTGTCGCGAGTACCGCAAAAAAAACCAGCGCTAGCACGGCCATAAGCAATTTCGTATACCACTTGGTTGGATAGCGGATCTCGTACAGGATAGACATGCGTATTTTGCGCCACAGGGCGGCAACGCCGCCCGATTTATCCTCGCTAATCAAGCACGATACGCGCGATGTTAGCACACCTTTTCCGTGCGCTTTCCGCCAGCCTTTCCTGCTTGTGTCGCAATTGTATCCTTGCAAGCAAGCCCTCAGTTGATTGCCAGCCCTCCGATTCGGCTATCATAGAGCCTGCGCGGTAGGGGCCGCGGGTCACTTCTCTCCTACATGAACATTGTCGATTTGCGCCAGACTACGGTCCGCCAGCTGGAGCCGCTCCTTGAAGAGGAAGCGCGGCATTGGCGCGACGAACTCCATTGGGATTACCGGAGCGCCCTCGAACTCATCAAACGCTTTCTGGACGCGCATGCGCTCGCCGGCTGTGTCGCCTTCGAAAACGGCAATGCCGCCGGCTATTCCTTCTACGTGCTGGAGGAACAGAAGGGCCTGATCGGCGGCCTTTACGTTTCGGCAAAATTCTCCCAAGCTGTCATTGGGCAGCGTTTACTCGAAGAGATGCTCTTCTCCATGCGCGCCATTCCTCAGCTTTCGCGCATTGAAGCACAGCTCATGCCCTTCAGCGGTCCCGTGGAAATCCCGCTGGGAGATCAAGGCTTTCGCCTCTATTCGCGCCAGTTCATGCTTCAGGATCTCGGGAAACTCCCCGAAACGCGCACCGGAGCTTCCGCCGGGATGCGCCTCGATCGCTGGAACGATCGCTTCTTTGAGCCATGCTCCAAACTGATTTATCTTGCCTACGCCAACCACATCGACGGCGAAATCAACGATCAATACCGCAGCCGCGCCGGCGCGCTAAAATTCCTGAAGAACATTATCCTGTTGCCAGGCTGCGGACATTTTGTGCCCCCGGCTTCCTTTGTCCTGCGCGAACCGGGCAGCGACGACCTCGTCGCCGCCATCCTCACCAGCGAAGTCTCCCCCGGTGTCGGCCACACGACGCAAATCTGCGTACTTCCCGGGTACCAGGGCCACGGTATCGGCCGCATGCTCATGCAGACCTCCGGCGAAACCCTGCGCAGCATGAAATTCCGCGAGCTAACGCTCACCGTCACTTCAGAAAACTACGGCGCGGTGGAACTCTACAAAAAATTAGGATTCACAACGATTAGAACCTTCACAGCAGGCGTCTGGCCGCGCTAGCCGCAACCAGCGTTATCTCTTCGATCGGTCCTTTAGCAAGTTCTTCAGTTCCGACATGAACTCTTGAACATCCTTGAAATCCATGTAAACCGATGCAAACCGCACATAGGCCACCTTATCCAGCTTCTTCAATCGGTTCATAATCATCTCGCCGATCTCGGTGGTCGTCAGCTCACGCTCCGTCGCTTCGTGAACCACGCTCTCAATTTCGTCCACAATGGCTTCCAGCTTCGGTGTCGCCACCGGCCGCTTCTCGCAAGCCTTCAACAATCCTTGCAAAATCTTCTGCCGTTCAAATCGCTCCCGCCGGCCGTCCTTCTTGATCACCATGTAAGGAATTTCATCAATGCGCTCGTAGGTCGTGAATCGGCGGCTGCACTTCAAACACTCCCGGCGGCGCCGAATGGTATCCCCGGCGCGGCCTTCGCGCGAGTCAATCACCTTGTCGTCCAGATGCGCGCAGAATGGACACTTCACTCGGCCGGTCTCCTCAACTCTTGTGTGCTTGCGGCTTCGCTTTCATCTTCAGCTAATTTCTTCAGTTTCCCTAGCGAGAACCCTTCTCGCACCAGTAAAGGAATGCCGACAAGACTACACGCTGCGAACGTAATCAGCCACAACACCACCGCCGCGGCCGTGGCCGGCTCCGTCTCTATGCCCAGGAATCTATACACGGAAATCGCCGCGAGTTGCGAGCCTCCGCCAGCCAGCGGCAATTGAAACACGGAACCGGCCAGCGTAAACGCCATCAGCAGCAAAGCATCTGCAGGGCCCAACTCTTTGAATTTCCCTCCAAAACTGTGCGTGATCCATACGTACACCAAAAACACCAGCCCCCAATGTACTGCCGATAAAAAGATCGTCTTCGCCAATTCGCCCCAGCTTCGAATAATCTGCACGCCGCGCGCAAATCCCAACACTGTCCCTGCAATTTTCGCCCGCAAACCCGGCGCGCTCTGCCAACTGCCCAACGCCCGCTCCAGCGCCGCTGTTCCGTGCAACCGGAAGTACACTAGAAACCCGATAACTCCAACCACTCCCCCGATCAAAATCACCCCCGTGGTATTGGCCACGGGAACATGCCTTTTTTCAGCCAACAGCGCAATCCCCGCAATCACCGCCGCGCTCACCACGTCAAAAATTCTTTCCAGCGCGTAAATCCCATACATATCCGCTACCGGCAGCTTTTCTTTTCTCGCCAGCAGCAGCGGCCGCACCGGCTCCCCGGCGCGCCCCAGCAGAAAAACAGCCGCGAAACCACTCAGCGTCATTCCATAAATCGGCCAGAAATTCGAAGCGCCCAGGTTTTGCTGGAACACACCCCAGCGCAGTGCCCGCAGCGCGTAGCACCCGTAAATCGCCACCACGGAAAGCAGCAAAAGGTAAGGATTTGCATTTCGAATCGCCAGCCAGAGCTTGTCCCCGCTGAAGCTCGCGCCGCGTAGCGTCCCACCAAATCGGTAAACCGCGAACGTCACCGCCGCCAGCACGATCAATAGGACGAGGAGCTTCCCCCACGATGAACGCATGCGCATGCCAGACTAACGGCCACGCGAACATGCGTCAAGGCACGCCGGCCCATTTTGCCGGGATGATTTCATTTGGAAGCGAAGTGCTGAGGATCCTTCAACAGGTGCACAGCCGTTCGGCCATAGCCATTTGCAACGTTGCTATGATGCGCCTGAAATTCCGGCGAAAGCGCCTCTCGAAGCTTTGGCAGCGCGTGATATGGCACCGACGGATAAAGATGGTGCTCGAGGTGATAATTCACGTTCGACCACAAAAATTCGATGACGGGATGCGTCACAATCGACCGCGCATTCGTCCATTCGCTGCCCTCGCTGACGTCATGATGTTCCGTCACGCTTCGCAAAACCGAAGCTACGTAGAGTCCCGTCACCATGGGCGCCACAACGAATAGCAAATAGCGGCGCCAGCCAATCACAAATGCGATGGCCGCATGCAGAAGAACAGCGCCGCCAAGCTCCATTACAATCCTGCGTCGCACCTGGCCCGGTATCGTTCTTTGCAAACCGTAGGCGTTCACGCCCATCTGCGCAAACATCGGAATGAAAAAATAAGCCCAGCCGGGCACTCCCCGCACCACCCGATCAAAGAACCTGTACTCTGGATCTCTCTCTGAATGCGCGTAATGATGATGGTCTAGATGAAATCGCCGGTGCGCCTCAGCGGAAATCCCGGCAATCGCAAGCGTGAACCACGTGAAGAAATCGTTTAGGCGCCGGTTCCGCGAAATGAGATCATGTGTGCCCTCGTGTCCCTGCACAAGCAAATCGTGCAGTGGCCCAAACCCGGTTACAAAGATGCAGATCGCCGTCAGCCCCCACCGCTGAAAATAAATCGCGGCCGCAGCCAGGCCCGCCCACAACAAAAGATCAAGAAAGATGCGCGGAATCGAACGGTATGGTTCCGCGCTCAAATTCTCGGCCAGCGAAGCAATTTTGGAATGAGTTGTCATGACGTTATTACCATGAGGCAACCACCGATCTTTCCATCTAGCTTACTGCGCTTTGCTTTGTGTCCGCACCAGAAACTCCAAAAACAAAACCCCAAAGAGCAAGTCCACCACCGACGGTGCGGCTAGCAACACGGGAATCTCTTTCGCCAGCGCGTGCAAAATAAACACGAGAAACACCAGCGGCTTCCCCACCACGCCAAGCTTCACCAAATCGCGGTTCCGCGAAAGATCGCGGCTCACCCAGTAGTATCCCAATCCAAAAACAAACAAGCACGCCGCCAAAAGTTGCAGGCTGATGCTGTCAGGCATACCCGGAAACCGCATCCTCGCGCGAAACTCAGCATCGGTTAGAAGAAACAATGTGGCGCCGGCGGAAACCATGTTCCAAAACGCAGCCCCGAGGAATAGCCATTGGTAATAACCTGCCCTGCTGGCCGAAAGCGTCACGCCGGATTCACTCAGCATCGCTCCTACCAAGAAATCCGAGGATCCGTAAACTCACCTCTTCCGCGCGATCGAGCGCCATCCAATGCTCACCCTCGGGAATCATTTGAAGTTCAGAGCCCCGAACCATCTCAGAAAGAACCTTTGCATGCGCAAGAGGAAAATGTTTATCGCCCTCAGCCCAAAGAAACAAAGACGGCCTCTTGATGGAAGAATAAAGCTGTTTCAAACGCGGCAAAGTCCCCTGATAACCGGCGCACATCCGCACCACATATTTCCGCACCTCCGGCCTCTGAAAGCTCTCCCACAAATCCCTGCGCAGCTCCGCGCTCAGTTTGTACCCCCGCGGCAGAAACGTTTGAACCGCGCGAAAGAAAACCGCTCGTGGCAGCCGTTCCAGCAAAACGCGGTTCCACCCAAACTTCCTCAACAACGCAATCTCCCACGATGTCTTCTCGTCCCAAATTACGAGCGAATTCATCACCACAAGTCTGCTCAACCGTTCAGGATATTCGGCCGCAAACGCGAGTGCCGGCTGCCCACCCATGTCGTGCCCGATCAGAGCCGCCCTCTCGACGCCCCAGTCTTCCATCAACACCCGCAGCCGTTTTGCAAAGTCAAATGGCGTCGCCCCGCTGGTCCAGGCCTCGCTATAACCCATCCCCGGCCAATCAAACGCAACCACTTCGTGCCGCATCGCCAATCGCGGCGCCAACTCCGACCACACCTGCAAGTTATCCGGATACCCATGCAGCAGAATCACCGGCTCGCCGCGGCCCGGTCGCATCACGCTGCCAAGTCGCGCCACGCGCAATTTGCGACCGCCGTGCATTTCCATCGCTGTTGCCAACATCAGGTGAAATCCCTCTGCAAACAATCCGCCGCCAACACGCCTGAAATCGCGCAAAAGCTAACCCACTGTCCCGGATGCGTCGCGCTCCCAGCCAAATACAACCCGCGCACTTCAGGACTACGGTGCGCCAACCTTCCCTCGCGCATAAATTTGGCGGTCATCACAGGATTCATGCTGTCTCGCGTAAGCGAGTATTCCGCGCCCCACTCCGTCGGGGTCCGCTCAGCTAACACGCGAAACTCGCCAATCCCCTCTTGCCACCACTTTTCTTGCAGCAATTCCTGTAAATACTCCGCCTGCCCTTGGGCGCCAATTCGCTGCGCCTTCGCATGATCCATCGGCCCAAGCAAACGCGCCGGATACCACTCCCCTTGCCGCTCCTCCGGATTCAGCACTCCCGGGCGTATAAAAAGCCGGCATCGCTCCTCCCCACCCGGAAGCGAAAATTGCAAGTAAGGCGCGTCCATCTTCCCTTTCACTGCGAGGTATGCGCACACTCCCGGTGATTGCAAGGGCAGCGCATCGCAACGTCTTCTGCTGGCACTTTCTTTCAGATCCAGCAAATCGAGATAAGTAGCAATCCCGCAATCCGAAACGACAGCGTCGGCGGGAATTCTCTCTCCTTCGCAAGTTTCCACCGCGCTTACACGGCCGCCATCGCTACAAATCTTCCTGGTTTTAGTCCGAAATCGAAATTCCACGCCTGCATGTTCCGCCGCCCGAACCAGCGCTTCAGGAATCCCGCGAATCCCCTCCTTCGGATAAAAGCACCCGACCGAGTGCACCAAT
>CAJCHZ010000019.1 GCA_903970165.1 Betaproteobacteria bacterium | reverse complement strand
ATGGAACACGTCCGAATCAAATCAACTGGCAGATCGACGGCGTGGACAATAACGATTTCTGGCACAACATTCCGGCGGTCAATCAGGGCGGAGTTTCGGGAATTGCCGGCGTAGTGCTTCCCATCGACTCGGTTACGGAATTCTCGGCGCAGACCTCCTCGGGCCCGGAAGGCGGACGAAACGCCGGCGGCACGGTCAACGTGGTTACCAAATCCGGCGGCAACGATTTTCATGGTTCGGCGTACTACTACAACCGCAACGAAGCGTTTGGCGATCCTTCGCCATTCTTTTCGCCGAGTCCGGAGGTTCCCAAAGCACCGCCCGAGCGCAACGAAAATTACGGATTCTCTCTTGGCGGACCCATCCGCAAGAACAAGCTCTTCTTTTTTGCGAACTACGAAAAACAGCAGTTCATCTTCGGACTTTCCGGCATAGCCACGGAGCCATCCAATGCGTGGATCACGCAAGCTTTGGGAGTGTTAAATACGTATAGCGTCCCCGAAAGCACCGTGTCGAGCAACCTCATTGGCCCCAATGGATTGTGGCCGCAGAATGTAATCGGAAGCCTGGCAGGAACGACGAATAACTTCTTCAGCCCCAGCGCGGAAACCGGCTATAGCTACAACGGCGTGGCCAGGGTGGACTACGAGATCAGCTCGAAGCACCACCTCTACTTGCGCGCGTTCGGCGGCCAGGGAAGCCAAACGGCGCCTCTGGGAGGCAGCCCGGCCCTTGGAACGGCAAGCTCAAACCTGGACTACTACTTTGAAGTAGCGCCCATTCATGTATTCAATTACTCAGCGGTTCTCAACTCGACGCTGACAAACACAATCACCAATCAACTGCTTTTCGGCGCCAACTATTTCAACCAGCTATTTCACGACAACAACAACAGCTTCGACACGAAAGCGCTAGGCCTTTACCTGAGCCCGGACGCGACCAACCACGGGCAGTACATTCTGGGGGCGCCGAACATAGTTATTGCCCCGCCCTCATCAGGCGGGTCCGGTGGATTTGAACAGGTGGGACTGACGCCGCCGGAAGGCCGAAGCGACCTGACCTGGCACATAACCGACGTCGTTTCGCAGACGTTCGGAGCGCACCAGTTCCGGTACGGAGCGGAAGTGCGGCGTGCGACGCTGGATGAGTTTTATCACCGGCGCGGAACGGGTCAATTTGTTTTCGATGGCACCGCGGGCCCCTGGGCGGGGAGCACGACCTGCACGGACAACCCTGTCCTTTGCTCGCTGGCCGACTTTCTTGCTGGCGATGTGTCTGCCTGCGATGCCACGCATATCGCCGATGGCGACCTCTGCGGCTCGACCATTGCCGTTGGAAACCCGGAGCGATTTGTTCACGTGACCGCGTTCAACGCCTATTTCGAAGACTCCTGGCAAATCAACAAGAGACTTACCGTCAATTACGGGGTGCGCTACGAATACTTCGGGCCGATGGGCGATAACGGCAATGACATCGCGAACTTCATTCCCGGGACAGGATTTGTCATTCAGAATGGCAGCCATCCGCTGTTCAACCCTGGAAAAGATCATTTCGCGCCGCGCCTGGGCTTCGCGTACCAACCGACTCCCAAGGGGGACGTGGTGGTGCGCGGCGGTTTCGGCGTGTTCTACGATCAAATCAACCTGAACCCGTTCCTGGATTTCCGTCCGCCGGTGGCAGCGCCGCAAGGAATTGAAGGCAATCCTGTGGGGGCCAATCCGGTTTCGACGTATAGCCTGAGCGGCTACAACTGGGACGCGGTGCAAACCGGGGGGGCTTCGATTTTCCCCGGCGTGAGGACCTGCTCGACCCTGAACGTCGCCACGCAGTCCGCAACCGACAATTGCGGAAATCCCGACTACACGACGGGAGCGAATCTATATGGCGTGTACTCGGTGAGCCCGAATTTCCGGACGCCGTATTTCTTCAACTTCAACCTGCAAGTGGAGAAGAGCTTCGGCAACTTCGGAGTTCTACAGGTTGGTTATGTGGGAAGCGAAGGACGAAAGCTCAACATCGTGAGCAACATCAACCCGGCTCAGGGGGGAATCACGAATCCGCTTTTCGGGCCACTCAATACAGAATATCCCAACGTGGGCAACGTGTTGCAGCTCAATACCATCGGCACATCGAACTACAATTCACTGCAAACCACCTTCCGGCTGCGGTCGTGGCACGGACTTACATCGCAGGTTGCATATACCTGGTCGCACGCGCTGGACGAGGTAAGCGAGTATCGCGGCGCGATCCTGACCGACTACACGGACCCCAAGCTGGATTATGGGAACAGCGATTTCGACACGCGGAATCTCTTCACGGTGGCCTTGACGTATGACGTTCCGAAGGCGCCGTGGGCAACTTCCGGATGGTCGCAGCGAATCTTCAACGGCTGGCAGCTCAGCAGCGTCATGAACTGGCACAGTGGACAACCCTCCGACGAAACGCTGCTTGGACTGAACCTCATTGGGAATCCCTATGCGGGAGTCAGCCACAGCTTCACGTCGAGCATTCCCGGCGTTCAGTGGTGGAACCCGGATGCATTCTGCGAGCCGGGCGTGGGGACGTGCGCAGCCGGTATCGGCGACCTCTCACGCAACAAGTTCGCGGGACCGGGCTTCAGCGATGTGGATTTGTCGTTCATCAAGAACATTCAAGTCACAGAGCGGGTGAGAATCCAGTTGCGAGCGGATGTGTTTAACCTCTTCAACCGGATCAATTTCGCGTCGGGCGTGGGGTCGGTGAACAGCAATTGCTCGCCTAACCTGACGACGGGCGTGTGCACGGGCGCGGGCGGGTTCGGAACGGTGACGGACACCATCGGCGACTTCAACGGGGCCCCTGCAATCGGTCCTGGGGAAGCACGCAACATCCAACTGGTTGGAAAGATTATTTTCTAACGGCTGCGTCAGGCTTAACAAATCACTTCCGGAAGCGCCTCGACAGTTTTGTTTATGTCGGGGCGCTTTCGCTTTTTGGGAGTGTCTAACGTTAGGGATGCGGGGCTTGATGCGGTAGAGTTGAGAGTTGCGCCGCGGTTGCGATTCTCGACTGTCTGCGGCGGCTTGCGCGAATACTCTATTCCATGACCCAAGCACTTCCATCGCTGGTGATTGTTGGACGGCCCAATGTGGGCAAGTCCACGCTTTTTAACCGTTTGACGGGGACACGGCGCTCGATCGTTACGAACGAGCCGGGGATTACGCGCGACCGCATCTATGGGAAGGCGGAATGGCGCGGGCGGGCCTTGGAGATTGTGGATACCGGCGGAATTGTGCCGGACGACAAAGCACTGATTCCCCAGGAGATTTTGCGACAGGCGCATGTGGCGATCAAGAAGGCCGCCTTGCTTGTTCTTGTGGTGGACAGCCATGCGGGAATCACTCCCTTGGATCAGGAATTGGCACGTCTTTTGCGGACTACCGGAAAGCCGTTTGTAGTTGCCGTGAACAAAGTGGATTCGGCTTCGCAGGAGTCGAATGCGGCGCAGTTTCATTCGCTGGGAGCGCCGGTATTTCCGATTGCCGCGGAGCATGGGACCGGCGTGGACGATCTTTTGGACGCGGCTTTGGCGGAAGTGGATGTTGTCGAGTCCGAAGAGGAAGCCAAGCAGGAGAATGCGGTCGAAGTGGCGATCATCGGCCGGCCCAATGTGGGCAAATCCACTTTGTTGAATCGCATGGTGGGCGAAGAGCGTTCCATTGTTTCGCCGATTCCCGGGACCACCATGGACAACGTGGATACAGAAGTGACGCGCGAAGGCCATACGTACCGGTTTGTGGATACGGCTGGGATTCGGCGCAAGGGCAAGACGACGCTGGTGGCTGAAAAATTGAGCGTGGTGATGGCGCGGCGCGGGCTTGAGCGGTGCGACGTGGCGCTTCTGGTGGTGGACGGCGAGCAGGGAGTGACGCAAGGAGATGCGCAGATTGCAAGCTATGCGGAGGAGTCCGGTCGGTCGGTGATTATTGTGGTGAACAAGTGGGATTTGGCGGTGGTGGCGGCGCGGAATGCTGCTGCGCGGGATGCGGACAGCGCCAAGGGCAAGGCGAAGCGAGGGCCGGGAGAAAGACACCGGCCAGAGGATTTCGATGCGGGGAAATTGCTTTTCGATTACGAGAAGATGATTCGCGGGAAATTGAAGTTTTTGAGTTATGCGCCGATTGTGTTTCTTTCGGCGAAGACTGGGGAGCGGGCGAACAAGCTCTATCCCTTGATTGATGAAGTGGCAGCGGCGCGGCGGATGCATATTACCACTCCCGAATTGAACCGGTGGCTCAAAGAAGACGTGGATTTGCAGCGCGGGACGACGCCAAAGGCGCGGCCGGTGCGGATTTATTACATTACGCAGGCGAAGACGGCGCCGCCGACTTTCTTGCTTTTTACGAATCAGAAGGAAAAGATGCACTTCAGTTATGAGAGATTTTTGGAGAATCAGGTGCGGGAGAAATGGGCGTTTGTGGGGACGCCAGTGAGGTTTGTACAGAGATTGCGAAAGCGCGATGGCCGGCCTCGGCGTGAGCGTGAGAAGGAATAAGAGCAGGCCCGTACCGGCGCGAAAAAATCTGCTACGATAGCCGCGTCCCCCCTCGGACAGGAATTCGAGATGCCTGGCACTGCGACCGCGACACAAACGACAAGCGAACAGGGTTTTTTTCGCATCGGGGAAGTGAGCCGGCTGACTGGCTTGAAGCCGTTTGTGCTGCGCTATTGGGAGACCGAATTTCCCATGCTGGAGCCGGTGAAGAGTTCCAGCGGACACCGTTTGTACCGGCAAGAAGATGTGGATATGGTGCTCCGGATCAAACGGCTGCTCTACGACGAAGGTTTCACGATCGCAGGCGCGCGGCGCCATTTGCGCGAAGCGAATGGCGCGGGCGGGAGTGCGGTTTCCGGCGAAAACGACGGCGGGGCTGGTAATGGCGCGGGCGTTGGCGCAGCTTCGTCAGAAGGCGCGGCGCAGCTGCTCAGCCGCAAAATGCTACTAGACCTGCGGGATAGTTTGCGCGGTTTCTTGACGCTCCTCGAACGCAAGTGATAGCCTGATAAAGCTGTAAAGCTCACTTCGCCGTAGTCGGTCGGGACGTAGCGAAGCCTGGTATCGCGCACCCTTGGGGTGGGTGAGGCCCCCGGTTCAAATCCGGGCGTCCCGACCATTTTCTTTTGGTCCCACCGAAAACAGTTCATGAAACACGTACTTTTGACGAATGACGATGGAATTCACGCGGAAGGGTTGCGCGTGCTGGCGGCTGCGTTTGCGGGATTTGCGGACGTGAGCATTGTGGCGCCCAGCACCGAGCAGAGCGGAAAGGCGCAGTCGCTGACATTGCGGCAGCCGATTGTTTGCAATCAGTTCGGAGAGCGCGAGTGGGCGATTGATGGGACGCCGGCGGATTGCGTGATTGTGGCGCTGCACAAACTTTTGACAGAGAAACCGGACCTGGTGATTTCCGGGATCAATCACGGGGCCAATTTGGGTGAAAATGCGTATTACTCGGGGACTGTCGGAGCGGCGCGGGAAGCGGCTCTGCATCACATTCCCGCGGTGGCGATGTCGCTTTGCTCAAAGGCGCCGAAAGTGAGCTTTGAAGCGGCGGCACGGGTGGCCCGGGAAGCAGCGGTACTCATTTTGAAAGAAGGATTGCCGGACCAGGTGCTATTGAACGTGAATGTGCCGGAGCCGTGGAGCGGCGGCGTTAAGTTTACGCGGCAGTCGAAGAAGATTACGCGGAACCAGTTGCATGAAGGAAAAGATCCGCGGGGACGAATTTATTTCTGGTTGTACGAGCAAAGGATTGACCGAGACGTCGAGCCGGATACAGATTATGCGGCGATTTTTGATGGGACGGTTTCGGTGACGCCGTTGCATCTGGATGCCACGGATACGAAGTCGTTGAATCACCTTTCGCATTGGGCGGCGCCGCTTGGACGCGCGCTTGGCCGTTGATTTGTTCTGCAACGGAAATTTCAGCCGAGAAAAATGCACAGCATGACGGTCGAAATGGCGCCGGGAGGGGCACTCACGCAAAGGCTACGCGTGCGATCCTCTATCGTGCCGGACTGGCCGCCGGGGCTACGAATGGCACGTTGTTTTTGCGCATGGCTTCGTTCAAGGCGACTAAATCTTTCGAGAGGGCTTCGCGCCATTTAGCCAGCTGGGTTTCGAGGCGTTGATCGAGGTCGGCGAAGACAGCGGCTTCCGCAGCCGTGGGAGCGGCGTCGGCGCTGTCCACCAGATTTTGCAGCAGGGCGAATTTGCTGTTGAGCATCGTCGGATAGTTGGCCTGGTCTTCACTGGATTTCGAATTGACCTGGACCAGTACTTCTTCGATGGCGCTGATTTTCTTGCGCAGGTCGGCGGAGGTTGCGACGAGAGATTTTGAGGCGTCTTCAGAGCCGATGCGCTTTTCGAGAGCCTGCAACTGCGCGCGCAAATCGCGAATGCCCAGGACGGCCTTGTTCATCTCGTCCTGGCGGTCGCGCATTTTGATCATGAGATCGAACTGCTTGCGCAGATCTTCCGCCGAGGTTTGGACGCGGGGATCCATTTTCACTTCGAACGCAACGGTTTGCGATTTCCCTGCAACAGTCAAACGAGCTTGATACTTCCCGGGAAGGGCTAAAGGACCGATTGGTTCGCCGGTGTCGTAAATCAAGCCCGGAACTTTCTTGGGCAATTCGTAACGCAAATCCCAGACAAAGAGATTGAGGCCGGGCTTGACCGGGATCTGCTCCGTGGGCAGGTCGCGTTCGCCTTCATCGGGAACGTTGTCGGGTTTTTTTTCTTCGCTGGTGAAAGAACGGATGACTTTGCCGCCGGCATCCAGCAGCTCGAGTCTGGCGGGGTCTTTCGGTGCGTCCTTCAAGTAAAAATAGAGAATCGCGCCGGACGGCGGATTTTCGCCAATAGGATAGCGGCGCGGACTCGTATGGCCCTCGCGCGTGCGGAAAGCAGTGTTGGGCGTAAAGAGATGCACGTCCTCCGCGGCCGTAGCCGCAGTGACCTGACGCAGAGGACTGAGGTCGTCGAGAATCCAGAACGAGCGCCCGTGGGTGGCAACGGCGAGATCGTCGTCGTGAATAATGAGATCGTGGATGGGTGCCGGAGGCAGATTGAGCTGAAGCGGCTGCCAGTTTGCGCCATCGTTGAAGGAAACCCAAATGCCCGTCTCCGTGCCGGCATAAAGGAGGCCTTTGCGCTTGGGATCTTCACGGACGGCATGGACATAAACATTGTCGGGCAATCCCGTGATGATTTTTGACCACGTTTTGCCGAAGTCACCGGTCTTGAAAATGTAGGGCTTGAAATTGTCGAGCTTGTGGGCGTCAACGGCGATGTAGGCGGTGGCAGCGTCGAAAGGTGAAGGCTCGATGAGGCTGATCATGGCCCATTCGGGAACGTCTTTTGGCGTAACATTAGCCCAGGACTTGCCCTCGTCGCGCGTCAGCTGAAGCAAACCATCATCCGTGCCCGCCCAAAGCACTCCTTGCTGTTTCGGCGATTCCGCCAGGCTGAAAATCACGTCGTAGTATTCGACGGTGTACTGATCTTTCGTCAGTGGGCCGCCGGAATCCTGCTGCTTGGATTTATCATTGCGCGTCAGGTCCGGGCTGATCGTGGTCCAAGTGCGTCCGGCGTCGTTCGAACGAAAAACATATTGCGAAGTGTGGTAAATGACGTCCGGATGGTGCGCGGAAATGACAATCGGCATGGTCCAGGTGTAGCGGTATTTTTGAGTCACAGCGGCGTAGCCGTTGGGATCTTCGGGCCACTCTTCAATGCTTTGGGCTTGATTGATGCGGCGATCGAAGCGTGTGAAAACGGGGCCTTCGTCATCGGCGTAGACAATGTTCGAATCGCGCGGGTCAGGGACAATGTAGCCGCTTTCGCCGCCCCCGACAGCGTCCCAGTCGCCTGGCAGGATTGCGCCGTGGTCGCTTCGGGTACGAATGCCGATGGAAGAGTTGTCCTGCTGCGAACCGTAAACGCGGAACTGAAAATCGTTGTCGGCGGCCACGTGGTAGAACTGCGCCGTAGGCTGGTTGTCCTGCGTGGTCCAGTTTTTGCCGCCGTCCACGCTGATGGTGGCGCCGCCATCGTTGCCATTGATCATGCGGTTGGTATTGATGGGATCGATCCACAAGGCGTGGTGATCGCCGTGCGGTGCGTTGATGCGTTCGAATGTCTTGCCGCCATCTTTTGAGCCGAAGAGGCCGGTGTCGGCAATGTACACGCCGTTTGCATTTTTGGGATCGGCCCAGACGTGCGTGAAATACCAGGCGCGCTGCGTGAAGCGGTGGTCGTCGGTGATTAACGCCCAGTTCACGCCGCCGTCGTCGCTCCGGTAGAGTCCGCCTTTCTTGGCTTCGATGAGCGCGTAGACAACGTTTGAATCTGCGCCAGAAACTGCGACACTGATACGGCCTAGAGTTCCTTCCGGCATGCCGTTGCCTTCGATGCGCTTCCAGGTCGTGCCATCGTCGTTCGAACGATAGAGCCCATCCTTTGCACCGCCGCTGTTCAGAGTCCAGGGCGTGCGCCAGCCTTCCCACATCGCGGCAAAAAGAACGTGTGGATTATGGGGGTCGAAAACGACATCAATGCCACCGGTACGATCATCGAGGTACAAAACCTTTTCCCAGCTTTTGCCTCCATCGCGCGTTCGGAAGATGCCGCGTTCCGTGTTCGGGCCGTAAGCGTGTCCCAGCGCGGCGACATAGACCACATCAGGATTCGTTGGATGGATAATGACGGCGCCGATGTGTCGCGTGTCTTTGAGGCCGACGTTCGTCCAGGTTTTTCCGGCGTCGGTGGATTTGTAGACACCATCGCCGAACGAGATGTTGCCACGAATGCAGGCTTCGCCGGAACCGGCATAAATCACGTTGGGATCGGAATCCGCAACGGCAATGGCCCCCATCGAGGAAACAGAGATGCCCTGCTTGTCAAAGAGCGGATCCCAGGAGATGCCCCCATCGGTCGTTTTCCAGACGCCGCCGCTGACCGCGCCAAAATAGTAGGTGTAAGGCTGGCTTGGCACGCCTGCCACAGTGATGACCCGGCCGCCCCGGAAGGGGCCAATGAGGCGCCACTTCATGCCTCCATACGTTTTAGGGTCGATTTGCTGGGAGTTGGCGGGAAGCGAGGAACCAAAGAGGAGAGCGCAAGCAAAAACAAAAGAAGAGAGCCGCTGGCGAAGCAATCTCACAGGAACCCCCGAAGATGAGTGAAAGAACATCGGATGTTATCACTGGTGGAGAGCCAGAAACTACAAAGACTAGTAGGAAAGCGGCGGAAGCCGGCAAGGCATCGAGCACCAGTGCCATCGGCGAGGCCGCGGGATTCGCCGATGTGAAGCTGCACGGGAATCTGGACGGCGATGGGTACGGCCCGAGTGCCGAGCGGCTTGTTGCCGTCCGCCGCAAACCAATTTCGAGGCTTATGCGGTAGGATGCAGGCATATGAGCTCTCATAAAAATTACGATGTGGCGGTGATTGGGGCAGGAGTGTTTGGCGCGTGGAGCGCGTGGCATCTGGCGCGGCGTGGGCAGCGTGTGGTGCTGCTCGAGGGGTACGGGCCGGGCAACTCGCGGGCAAGCTCAGGCGGAGAGACGCGCATCATTCGCATGGGGTATGGGAGCGATGAGATTTACACGCGGTTTTCGCAGCGGTCACTGGGACAGTGGAAGAGCTTTTGCCAGGCAACGGGGCAGCGGCTTTTTCACGAGACAGGAGTGCTGTGGCTGGCTGGTGAAGATGACTCGCGCGTGCGACAGAGCATGGCCATGCTGAAGCGATGCGAGATACCGTTCGAAGAGATGGATAAAGCGACGCTCGGGAAGCGCTATTCGCAAATTTCGTTTGATCGTGTGACGCGCGGATTTCTGGAACCGACGAGCGGAGTCTTGATGGCGAGGCGAGCTGTGGCTGCTGTTGTGGAAGATGGCGTGAATCGGGGAGTGGACTTTCGGATTGCGAAAGTGGAAACGCCGCGAGCGATTGGAAATCTGAACACGTTGACTTGCAGCAGCGGCGAAACGATCTCTGCAGGACAATTTGTTTTTGCCTGCGGCTCGTGGCTCGGCAAGGTTTTCCCGGAGATTCTTGGACATAGAATTTTTCCAAGCCGCCAGGAAGTGTTCTTTTTTGGCGTGCCACCGGGAGACCAGCGATTTGCGCCGCCTGCTTTGCCGACCTGGCTATTTCAGGAAGACGAGTATTACGGAATGCCCGACATCGAGGGCCGCGGATTAAAAATTGCGCTGGACCATCACGGCGAGCGCGTGGACCCCGACACGCAATCACGCTTGCCCACGGGCGTGGAAGCAGAAGTCGTCCACAAATATGTGGCCAGCCGCTTCCCTGCATTGAAGGGTGCGCCGGTGGTCGAGACGCGCGTCTGCCAATATGAAAACACGTCCAACGGTGATTTTTTGATTGACCACCATCCGCAAATGGAAAATGTGTGGTTCGTGGGCGGCGGCTCGGGGCATGGCTTCAAGCACGGACCTGCCGTGGGCGAGTATCTTGCCGGGCAACTTCTCGACAAGGCGAAAGCCGAGCCGCGCTTTTCGCTGGATACGAAGGCGACAACCCAGAACCGCGCCGTTTACTAATCGCGCGGAGTGCGAGCGAGGTTCCTCATGCCCCGCCGCTTCCTGCCAACCGAACCATTTCAGGCCTTAGGCGTGCGGCGACGGTAGTGAAATGCAGCGATGCCCCGGTTTACGCGGCGGGCTTTTTCTGCGTAGAGATCCTGGTCGGCGTCCGCGAGAAGTTTTTCAATGCGTTCGCCTTCCCCACGATAAATCGAAACGCCGATACTCGCAGAGAGCTGCGGTTTTTCTTCATCTTCGGCCAAGACCTGGCGGATGCGATTTGCGACGCGCTGGGCCTCGGCGTCTTCTGATTCTGGCAAAACGAGAGCAAACTCATCGCCACCATAGCGGGCAGCCGTATCGATTGCGCGACAGTGTATGCGGAGAACGGCGGCGACACGGCAGAGCGCGCGGCTGCCGACAAGATGGCCGTGGCGGTCGTTAATTTTTTTCAGACCGTCCAGGTCGAGCAGCAGGACGGCAAAAGGCCGGCTGGTGCGGTTGGTGCGTTCGGTTTCATTTTCAAGGACGTCGAGGAGACGGCGGTAGTTGGCGAGTCCGGTGAGGGGATCGCTAACGGCCAAGTGGCGGACCTGCTCAAAAAGGCGCGCATTATCGAGTAGCGCGCCGCCGAGCGCGAGCGCGTAACTGCTGACCGTAAGAATTTGGGCGAGGACAAAGGGCGCGTCGAGCAACTTAATGGACTGGCAAGCGGCGAGCTGCGCGGCGAAATTCAGCCAGGCGGCGGCATAAACGGTGCGGTCGAACGCCGAGTCCTCTGACTGTAGGCGGCGACGATACCAAATCACGGCCGCAAGAAAAATCAGGCCCGGCAGGAGCTGCTGCGGGTTGGGCACGACCGCAAAGGGATGACGGGATGCTTCCGGCGGAAGCCGGCGAAGCGCGGCGGTGATCAGATATGTGAGTGCGATGACGGAAAGCAGCGCGCCGGTAATTTCCGCTTTCGTGTGGCGCGAACGTGGAATGAAGCGCTCGACCAGCAAGGCGACAAGAAGCAGAAGAGCCAGAACCATGCGGCTGAGCCACCAGGCTACCGGAGCCCACGTGACGCTGACCGTCGGATCCTGCTGAAATTGGAAAAAGAGAACGCTGGAGGCGGAGAGTACGGCGCCGGAAAGAAGAAATCCCGCACCCAGGATCAGCGAGACGCGGTCCTGCGTGCCTTGAAAGCGGACGAACGTGAGCGCGGAAAAAACGAAGGCTAATAGGGCGCCTATGACCTGGAGATAGCCCTGGAGAACGTGGTCAGGTTCAAGGTGGACGCGTCTGAGAGAGTAGGCGGCCAGGAAGGCGAGGGCAAATCCCAGAACGTGCCACAAGAGAGGCTTAGTCGGTCTACGACCGTTCATAGTTTTCTCGCCCATACCGATGGCCCTCGACCGGGACGAGGTGCTACTTAATTAGACTCCATTGTCGAGACGGCCGTTGCCGGAAAAGCGTGAGAACTTTAACCAAGAGACACCGGTTGTGGAAATTGAACTTACCTGTACGAAAGGACAGGTCGGACGGGCGAGACTTAGAAACCATTTGTGTTTTGGGACAAGACCCCTGGTGTGAGCACGGCTGGAGCAGAGAAGTTTTGCCTTGCGAAGCAGGAACGATTCGTGGAAAATGCCTGCATTCAAACGATTCAATGAACAGCTTGCAGGGCAAGCGATCGCCGCGTTGCTCCTCGGAGCAAGGACGGCGCCTTTCCGCAAAGGACGAGCAGCCGAAAGGAACCAGGGCCGCCGAGTGAAAAAAGACAAGCCAGGAGTCTTGCACAAGAAAGAGGCGGATGCGCGCGTGCGGCGGTCCGCTCCGAATGTTGCAGGCAAGCAGACGCTGGCGGAAATCCTCTCTCAGCCGGACACCTGGATAAAGACGGGGGCACAGTTCGGGCAAAACGATACTCTCGCCAAAGTGCTGCGGCATTTTTCGCGCGAAGGGCCGTGGCTGTTTGTAGCTTGCGGCTCGAGCTACTACCTCTCGCGCACGATTGCAGCGCAATGGACGAAACTCCTTGGAGTGACTTGCAATGCGGTGCCCGCATCGGAGCTGCTCTTCGCGCCTTTCGAAACCTTGAAACGCACTGGAGCGCGGCAGGTTGTGCTGGTATCGCGATCAGGAAAAACAACCGAGGTTTTGCGGGCGGCGGACTGGCTTAAGACACAAGAACAGATACGGACGCTGGGGGTGACTTGCAACGACAACAGCGTCCTCAATGAGCTGTGCACGCTCACGCTGAAACTGCCGTGGGCGGACGAGCAAAGCATGGTGATGACGCGGTCGTTCACCTCGATCCTAATACTGTTCCAAAGGCTTGGCGCGCGACACGCGAGCGATAGCGCTCTTGCAGCAGCGCTGGACAGACTGCCGCAAAAGACCATGAAGTGGCTCGGCGTGAATGCTGATAAGATTCGGAGCTTTGCGGCGCAGCGACAATACGCGAATTACGTTTTCCTCGGTCAGGGCGCGCATTATTGGCTCGCCCAGGAAGCCGCGCTGAAAATGACGGAGATGTCTTCTTCTTACGCGCAGGGGTACCACACGCTGGAGTTCCGCCACGGGCCCAAGTCGATTGCGGGCCACGAGACAATGATTACGTTTCTCCTTTCCGATGCCGCGGAAGCTGAAGAGAGTCTGCTGATCGGGGAACTGAAAAAACTGGGTGCGACAACCATGGTGGTCGTAAATCATACGACGCCTGCGCTGCGTCGCGAGAGCGATTTGCTGGTCGAACTCGGCATGGATGAACCCGAATACGCGCGCATGGCGTTGACCTCGATTCCGGCGCAATTGCTGGGGTTGGAGGTCGGACTGCGCAAAGGGCTGAATCCGGACGTACCTAAGAATTTGTCACGGGCGGTGGTTCTTGGTGCGAACGGCGCGCCCGAAAAAAGGAGAAGAGCTTGAGCAACGAAGCTGGTGGAGGGGTGCCGCATTTGCGGCGCACGCTTAAGCTGTCGGACCTGATTTTCTACGGGATTGTTCTCATCCAGCCGATTGCGCCCGTTCCGCTCTACGGCGTGGCACAGAAACTTTCGGACGGCCACTTCGTGCTGATCATTCTGATCGCCGGACTTGCCATGCTGATTACTGCCGTCAGCTATGGACGCATGGCCGCGCTCTATCCGACGGCCGGGTCGGCTTACACCTACGTTGGCAAAGGGCTGAACCCGCATCTTGGATTCCTGGCGGGCTGGGCGATGATCCTCGATTATCTGCTGCAGCCGCTGATCAATACGGTGTGGATCTCGACGGCGCTGCACGAACGCGCCGCATATTTTCACATCCCGCAGCTTCATTTTATCGTCTGGGCCTTGATCATCACGGGAGTTATGACGGGTTTGAATTTGGGTGGAGTGAAAGCTTCCGCGAACGCCAACAAGTTTCTGTTAGCAGGCATGTCGGTCGTCGTCGTGCTCTTTTTTGTGATGGCGATTCGCTTCTTGTATGCCGGGCAAGGATGGTCCGGCCTCTTCTCGATGCAACCGATCTACGATCCCAAGACATTTGATTCTCACAAGATTCTCATGGCGACTTCGTTTGCCGCTCTTACCTATATCGGTTTCGACGGAGTTACAACGCTGGCCGAAGACGTCGAGAATCCCAAGCGCAACGTTTTGCTGGCCGTGGTATTGACCTGCGTGTTTGCCGCCGTCTTCAGCGGACTCGAAGCGTACCTTGGAGCGCGGGTGTGGCCGGACTGGCGATCGTTTCCAAACCTGGAGACCGCCTTTATGGATATTTGCGCACGAGCCGGCGGACTCATCCTTTCCTGGTCCATGGCTCTCGTCCTGATCGTGGCTGCCTTCGGCGGCGGGCTGACGGGCACGCTTGGCGCGGCGCGGTTGCTCTTCGGAATGGGCCGCGATGGCGTACTGCCAAAGAAGTTCTTTGGACAGCTAACGCCCGGGACGGGTACGCCAACCAATAACATCCTGCTGATCGGCGGAATCTCGTTTATTGGTTCGGTGATGCTCAATTACATTGGCAGCGCCTATGAGCACGCGGGAGAGTTGCTAAACTTCGGAGCATTCCTCGCGTTCGCGGGAGTAAATTTCGCCTGCTTCTGGCAATTTTCCGTGAGGCGGCAGCAGGGCGCTCCGATAAACTTTGTGCGAGACGCATTGCTGCCGTTGGCTGGATTTCTTTTCTGCGGCCTCATCTGGGTGAATCTGAACATCATCGCGAAAACAGTGGGCGGCATCTGGTTCGTCATCGGACTCGTCTATGTGGGCTTCAAGACAAACTGGTTCCGCTCGGCGCCGGTAATGATCGATTTCAAAGAGTCGTAGCCGGGACCGACATTTCACCGATAGGGAATCCAAGGTTAACTCTGGCAGAATGATGACACTCCCTGGAGGCACACCGGTGAAGCGCGCGAGCGGCAAAAGCCAGACGGTGACGATGCGGGACGTCGCGGAAGACAGCGGCTTTTCGCCCGCAACCGTCTCGATCGTATTGAATAATGCTCCACTGGCCCGCTACATCGCACCGGCAACAAAAAAGCGCATCGAAGAAGTGGCCAAAAAGCTGGGCTACCGGCCGAATGCCATGGCGCGATTTCTTCGCAGCAAGCGCAGCCACAGCGTGGGGCTCGTTTTCTTCGACATTACCGATCCTTTCTGCATGCCGGTCTTACGCGGGATTGAAAATGCGCTTTACCAGTCATCCTACGTTCCGATCTTTGCGGACGCGCATAACCAGCGGAACCGTTTTGAGCGCTATCTGGAGATGGTGCTGGAACACCACGTCGAAGGTTTGATTGTGGTGGCCAACTGGCTGGTCGTGGATATTCATCTGCTGGCCGATTTGAGCAAACGCAATATTCCCGCAGCGACGATTGGCTGGGAGCTGCCCACGGTCAGCTCCGTGATGGTGGACAATGAGACGGGCGGACGCATGGCCCTCGATCATCTTTACCAGTTGGGCCACCGCAAGATCGCGTTCATTCGCGGGCCGAAGATGATCATCGACAGCGGCCCGCGGTGGCGCGGCGTCCAGAAATTCGCCCACTCCGTCGAGCTGGAGATCGATCCCGCGCTCGTGCTGCAGCTGCCGGATTCGTTCGACCCAAACTCGGGTTTTGAAGGTGGCCAGCGGCTCGTCGAAGAACTGCTGCAAAAAAAGAAGAAGTTCACGGCGGTGATGGCGTTTGACGATTTGACGGCGCTGGGGGCGATTCGCGCTTTGACCAAGGCGGGGGTCAAGGTGCCGGAACATTGCTCCGTGACCGGATTTGATGATGTGGCGTTTTCGGCGTTGAGCGCGCCTTCGCTAACCACCATACGCCAGCCGCTGGAGAACATGGGGACACTTGCCGTCAACATCGTGATGGATGGGATCAAGGCCGGGCTGGAAAAGCGGGAGTGGAGCATTGTAAGCCAGAAGATGAACCCCGAGCTGGTGATTCGCGATTCGACGCGGGCGGTTTCTCACGGCAGCTCGAACGATTGACCTTTTTTCTTCTTGCGTAGTGCTCGTAGAAGGAAGTCCCCCGCCCATCTTCCCCAAGCAAATTCTCCCCACCAATTCCACCGGAAGCCCTGGGTCGCGCACATTCGGAAAACCCTCACGATGAGCGAACATGGAAAGAAAGAAACCTTGGCCGTTTGGTCGATGAAAACCAGCAGAGTGCGGGGGTTTCTGTCCCGTTAGCCGTTGAGCGGTGGACTCCATGCCATATAAACGCTGCATGCTCAATGGGTCGGGCCACACTAGGGAAATTCGCGACGTGGGCCCTAGGGGATCTGGGCTGGCGCAACGTTGAAACCGTCGATTGCGACAACGGGGGCTGCTCCGGCCAGGTCCGACTTTCTCACTTTGACTGCGACCTCGCGTTTTTCGCCAGGGAGCAAGGAGATGTAGTTGTCGTCCCAGAAGACGGGCAGGACTTCCGCGCCGTCTTTGCCCTCGAGGATGCGCAACCGCACGAGGAATGCCAAGCCAGACCCAGTGTTTTCGAGCGTGACATGTGCGGCGGTGTCGCTACCCGCGTCGGAAACTTTCCAGGAAGCTTTGACTGTCGCTTTGCGCAGATCCTGCAACGCGGCAAAATCGGCGTAGGCGCTTAGCGGCGTGTAGTACCACTCGGTTTTGGCGAAATCAGGAACGTCCGGTTTTGCGGACAGCCAGTAAAAATTGCGGCTGAGAAGTTCGCCCGACGGCGAATAGAGTTGGAGATTCAGGAAGTAAGTTGGAGTGATGCCCTCCGGCTGTGGGATGGAGAACAGTTTGCTGACGCCATCCGCCGACACGCCGGAAACTTCCTCGTGTGAGAACCTTTCCTTCATGGCGGTATCATAAATTTTCGCGACGACTTTCAGGCTCGTAAGAGCCTCCGGTTTGCCATTGACGATGGCGACGGTGCGGTCGTCGTAGGAAAACTGCACGTGCACGAGCTCGAGCGCTTTTTTTGAGCCGAAATAGCCGCCGGCGGGACGTAAATCGTAATCGTAGAGATGCCAGATGAGACCATTCCAGGCGTTGTTCAGCATCCACTGAATGATGCCGGTGGATTTGTACTTGTTGCGGCCATAGGCTTCGAACATGGCGCGCTGGCCCTCGTAAGTCATGGCTTGCGACTTCCATGCGAGGTCGGCGACATCTTTCGCGGCGCCGTAGCGCTTTTCCAGCGCGTTTGTGAAGACCTTTATGTTCTTGAATCTGCCTCCGCCGGCGTGGAAATCCCAGAATTCGTTGATGGGCCAAAGCTTGTCCGGCGGGAACATGGATTTCAGTTCTTCGAGCGGGGGAACGGCGGGGCCCGGGCTAGTTTCCGTGTTGAAACCGTAGGCGCCGCCGGCTTTTGTGTCGAGCAGCCAGTAGTTCGAGGAGACGTATTCGTAGGGGCCGGACATTTTGACACCACTGTCGCCGGTCGGCTCGGTTTTTTTCGCTGTGGCGGACGAGATGACTGGTTTGGCCCAGTTTGCTTCTTTTTCTGCATCGAGGTAGGCGCGCTCACGGTCGGGCGGAGGTGGATTGTCGCTTCCGTTCAGCCAGACCAGCAGGCTCGGATGTTTGCGGAGGCGCAGAATCTGATCGCGGAGCGAGTCCACGGAGACGCGGCGGTTCTCGTCTCCCCACTTGCCCCATTTTTCCCAGGCGTCGCAGCAGCACCAGCCGGCCATGATGAGAATGCCCTCGCGGTCGGCGCGCTCCAGAAAAGATTCGTCTTCGAGCTTGCCTTCGAGCCGGATGGTGTTGAGGCCCATTTCTTTGACGTAGCGGAATTCGGCTTCGCGGCGCGATTGATTTACGCGGAGCATCATGTCGGGAGCCCAACCGCCGCCGCGAACGAGAACGGGTTTGCCATTCACCTTGAATAGGCGGTAGCCTTCGGGCGTCAGCTCGGAATCGGTTTGCACGATGCCGAATTGGATGGTTTGTTTGTCCGAGGCTCCGCGGTTTTCGGGAACAAATTCGAGTTCCAGCGTGTACAAATAGGGCTCGCCCATCTGGTAGGGCCACCAGAGGCGGGGATTCTGTACGTTCAGAGACGAGGCTTGGTCTGGAGTGACCGCGACGGACCGGCGCTCGCCTCCCTTTAGTTCAACATTTAGAGAGAATTCGTTCGGGCTGAGGCCCATGCCGTTGTTCTTCACACCGAAAATTCTACCGCGCACGACTCCTCTTACGGTCGTATCCGATGCGTTCTGAAGTTCAGCGCGAACGGTGAGGTGAGCTTTGTCGGTCGCAGGGAGATCCAGCTTTGTTTCGACGGCTGGATGCCGCACGGATACTGGCCCACTTGCGGAAAGAACAACTTCTTGCCACAGGCCCATATCCTTGTCAGGTGGCGTGGGATTCCAATCCACCCATGTGATTCCCAATTCGTTGGCGTGCGGGGAGGAAACTTCCACGGCGACAACATTTTTTGCACCCGTTTTGACGAAGGACGTGACGTCGAATTCGTAGCGGCGAAATGCGCCGACCACCTGATCCGAACCCGCCAGTCTCTTACCGTTGATCCAGATTTCGGCGCGGTAATTGATTCCTCGAAACGCGAGCCACACCGTCTTGCCATTGAATTGTGCGGGGACATCGAATTCTTCGCGATACCACCAGGGGACAGCGTAAGGACTATCCGCCGGCATCTCCTGATTGGCAAACTCGGAACCGATCGCGTAAGAGACGCCGGGAAAAGTGCGCAGGTTCATGCCGAAGTACGGGTCTTTGTAGACGCCGTTTTCGACGAGCACGGCGAACACGGTCTTCGGTGCGGAAGTTTTGTACCAACTGGAGGCGTCGAACCCGGCGGCGGAGACGGTCTCACCTCCGCCATTTACTTTTGCGGAGGACTGCACCATCCATCCCTCGCTCAAAGTAATGTCGCCGTCAGCAAATGAAGCGGGCGCGGTTATCGCCGCCGATGCGAGCAGCGCAGCGAGCAACGTAAACGGTACCGCAAAGCTTCTGTACGCGCGCAAACTTGCAGCGGTGCACCCCAAACCAAACCGCTCCCTGCCATACCCGACAATCATCTCGCACCCCTCTTCACGTGTTCCGGCAAATCGCAGCATTTAAACCGTTTCAATAGCCGAATTGCGAGCGTGCGTCCGCAGTCTTGTGAACGGGCCGTAGTTTAGCCCGAGGGCCAGAAATGAGACAAGGGGTATCGAGAAAGCGACAGGCGCGGACCTTACGGCCCGCGCCTGTCTTATCTCTGAGCTTCTGTAGCGATCCGGAAACGGATTACTGCACGGCGGGCAGAAAAACTTCCGACGGAGTCAAAAACTCCACATTCGGAACTTCCGTGGTCACCCGCACTCGCTCGAATTTTCCCTTTTTGCCGCCGTTACCGACGAAGGTAAGCAAGTATTGGTTGTTGAGGTGCATCAGGATTTCGTCGAAGTAAGGCTTCAACGTGACGGGGGAACCGAAACCGAGATAATACGATTCGGCGCCCGTTTCTTCGGAAAGGCGGCTCAGGTTGGACTGCGCGTTGAACACGCGGAACGACCGGCGCCCTACATGCCCGGCATCCGGAACGTAGATCGTCCAGATATTGATGTTCTGTTTCTGGGCGTGAGCAATGGTCGTATCGAGGTCTGGATCGACGGGATCAAAACTGCCGCGAAAATAATCAACGCCTGAGGAGAGCAAAATCAAGGATTTCCTCTCGCCGGAATCTGGCCAGCGTTTTTCCCAATCCTGAACGGCGAGATACGGGCTTGTGAAAGCGCCTGCGTTTCCAAGAGGAATTCGCAGCGCCTTCGCGGCGAGAGCGTGGTCCTTGGTGAAGTCCTGCGCGACCATCGCCGCGCCGTTTCGCGCATAAGCCACGGCGATATAAGTGTTCTCGGGTTGCGCCATCATAAAGGCTTTCAAATCGCCCCACTGATTCGCAACAACGCTCTCCAGTGAATCGTCAATCAGTATCGCGAGGAAAAGCGTATCGCCGCGCTTCCAATCCGCGACCTGAACTTTTTCCTTTCCCTGATAGAGCTGGACGTCGTTCTGCGTAAGCGGTGCGGGCTGCGTGTCTTTCTTGCCTACTGCGGTGACCGTCGTGGTGACCGAGCTGCTATCCGCCGCCGCCGCATTTGGCGCGAAAGAAACCTCAGCGGCCATCGTCAGAGCAATGGCAGCCAACAACAGAGCCCCTTTCGATCGTGTGTTCATTTTCATGCTGGTAACTCCTTCTTCTCTATTACGTGAAATTAGATGCGCGCAAATTTGAAAGGGTGTACGTCTTCCCAAGGGGAAACTGCTCTTGGGGATGCCCTGGCTTTCTCGTCTGGAACTTAACCGGCGGGCCAAAAGCGGAGTTCACTTCACTCACTTCACCGATGTAACCGACGCGAGCCGGACACTACTGCCCTCTCTTAAACACAGGATGGGGATGAAAAGTTGCTGTTGGGGCCTGAAATTCCCGGCCCGAGGTACAAGTAACCGATTCCGCATGAGACACGCGCCTTGCGTGCATGCGGGTGACCCGGCTGCGCTACTCTGCAAGAGAATGGGATCATTAACTTTAGCTCCTCCAGAGCCAGCAACCTCCTCTCCTGCGCCCGCGCAAACCGAGGCGGCGCGGAGCCCTTGGATCTATCGTCCGTCGATTGACCTGATCGTCGGCTGTGGCGCATGGTCCGCGCCATTGCTGCTCGCGGGGTTTTATTTTTCCAATTCGTACAACCGCGGCTGGACCGTGGCATTTTATTTTCTCGCGCTGCTCTCCAACTACCCGCACTTCATGGCCACGGTTTATCGCGCGTACCACACGCGCGACGAGTTCCAGAAATACCGCATTTACACGGTGCATGTGGCGCTCCTGCTCGCGCTGGCCGGCATTGTCACGCACATGTGGTCCGCGTTGCTTCCGTGGATCTTCACGCTGTACATCTGCTGGAGCCCATGGCACTACACCGGGCAAAATTTTGGATTGATGATGATGTTCGCTCGGCGCGCCGGCGTTTTGCCGACGGAAACGGAACGCCATGCGCTCCGGCTCTCCTTTATCGCATCCTACATTTTGCTGATGCTGAGTTTTAATACCGGGCCGTCCGGGGATGCGCTGATTCTTTCCCTGGGGCTAGCTGCGAAGCTCACTTTGCCCGCGCGAGCTTGCCTTGCGCTGTTTTTCGTCGGATGCGGCGGATGGGCGCTAGTTTCGCTGGCGCGCAGAAGTAGCCTTCGCGCGATTCTTCCGGTGGTCACGCTGACGGTCACGCAGTTTCTCTGGTTCCTGCTGCCGGCGGCGATCGAGCTTATCAGCGGCCGGGGAATTCCCCAGACGCGGTACAGCAGCGGCATCCTCGCGGTGTTGCATTCCACGCAATATTTGTGGATCACGAGCTATTACCAGAAAAAAGAGGCCGTCGCCGGAGGCGATTCCAATTGGTCGTTCTGGCGATACCTCGTGACGCTGATCGCGGGTGGCATCGCGCTTTTCATTCCGGGACCGTGGATCGTTAGCCGCGTTTTTCATAACGACTTCGCGGCCAGCTTTCTAACATTTACCGCTCTCGTGAATATTCATCATTTTATTCTCGACGGCGCTATCTGGAAATTGCGCGATTCGCGGATTGCGTCTTTGTTGCTCGATGCGAAGCAAAAATCGCAGCCGGAGGGCACCGTCAAGCGAAGCGGATTTACGGCCGCGGCTCACTGGTTGAGAGGAGCTACTCCGGCCGCTCGCGCGGTGCGCATTGCTGCCGTCGCAGTTCTCTTCGCCTGGGCTGCTGTGGATCAATTGCACTTCTGGTGGTCCAGCGAAGCGAACAGTCTTCGTGCGCTTCAGCGGGCGGCGAAGCTGAATCCCGACGATAGTTCCATCCAGGCGCGTCTCGCTAATGCTGAGCAGGCCGCCGGTCAGCGCGAGGCCGCGCTCGCCGCAATACAGCGCGCCGCTTCGCTCAATCCTGCAAGTCTTTCGATCCAGGAATCCTACGGGCGCAGCTTGATAGAAGAGGGTCGCGACGCAGACGCGTATGCGCAGTTCCAGAAAATGATAGCGCGCTGGCCGCGGAACGCCGACGCCCTCATCAACTATGGACTCCTCGCTCATCGCCTTGGCCATGACGAAGAAGCCCTCGACAGCTGGCAGCGCGCCATTGATGCTGATCCGGCACAATCGAACGCGCAGCTCTACGTCGCGCAGGCTCTCGATCAGCAGGGCCAACTGCAAGCGGCGGCGCGCCACTATCGGACCTACATCGAACTCGTCAGCGCGCGCCACGAAAACAATCTTGCCAAGGCTCCCTTGCTCGCCGCGCTCATAAAAGTTGCCGACGCCGATGCTGCGGTGAACCACACGAGCGATGCGCTCAAAGGTTTTACAGCCGCCGCCGCTTTTGCTGAGAAGGCCGGCGAAAAACCTCTTGAAAGCTTGGCGCTCATTCACCTTGCCGATTTCGAGGAGAAGCAGGGCGACGTCAGCGGCGCCGTGCGGTCTTATCAAAGAGCTTTGCGTCTGGATGCGGAGCTTTCTGATCCAGTGGCCGCGGCTTCGGACTGGTTCAACTACGGTCAATTCCTGCGAAAACAATACCAACCAGAGCGTTACGCGTTGGCGAGTTTTCTTCACGCGGAGGATTTGTTGGAGAAATCTCCCGGCGAGGAACTTGCCACCATAAAGCAGGCACGCGAAGACAGCGAGAAGCGTTTGGGGCGCGAAGCCATGAATGTCCGCAAGCAACTCGATGAAGTCATCGCCGAATCATTGACTGTCCGCATTTCCTCGAAACCTGCGAAGAAATAGGCGAGGGACTTAGTGGCCGTTTTTGGCTGTAGAGCTCGGCGCAGCCAGCCGGACCCGCGTGTGCTTCACGATCTCGACAAACTTCTTCGCATTTTCAACAATAATCTCGGGCTTGTTGGCTTTGAGCGCTTCTGCCTGCACCAATTCCCCGCCGATTCCCAGCGCCACCGCACCCGCTTCTAGGAATTCCGCGGCAGTGTGCAGATTCACTCCGCCGGTCGGTACAAACGCAATTTGAGGAAACGGCCCCCTTAGCGCCTTGATGTATTTCGCTCCGCCAACCTGGCCGCAAGGGAATATTTTTATGAAGTCTGCCCCAGCCTCCGACGCCGCCATAATTTCCGTCGGTGTCAATGCTCCGGCGAGCATCAACTTCCCTTCCTTCGCCGCAAATTCAACCGTCTGCAGATGCAGTCCAGGGCTGACAAGGAACTGCGCCCCAGCATCGAGGCATTTTCTGGCGGCCTCGGCGTTAAGAACCGTGCCAGCTCCAATAAGAACATCGGAACCACATTGCAAGGCAAGTTGGCGGATCACTTCGATGGCGCCGGGAACCGTCATCGTAATTTCAACAATGGGGATGCCTCCCGCACAAACAGCTTCCGCGGCAAGGCATGCTTCAGCCGGCGACGACGCGCGGACCACCGGCACAATTCCGATCTCTAGGATTCGCTCGCGAACTTTTTGCTTGTGCATTAGGTGTTCACCTTCTCCCGAAATCCGAAATTTGCTGTTCAACGCGCGATGCGCGCTCCGACTCCCTTCATGACCTGCAGTACATCCTGTATCGTGGCCATGGAAGTATCTCCCGGCGTGGTCATGGCAAGAGCGCCGTGCGCCGCCCCGCAGTCCACTGCCCACTGCGGGCCCTTCCCTGCGAGGAGTCCGTAAATGAAGCCTGAGGCAAATGAATCGCCGCCCCCAACGCGATCGAAAATCTCAATGTTCTCCCGATTTCTCGCGTGGAAGAAGTCCCCGTCGCTATAACAGATCGCGCCCCAATCGTTCACTGTCGCGGTCTTTGCTTTCCGCAGAGTCGTGGCCACGACTTTAAACGAATAGTCCTTCACCACTTTTGCGATCATCTGCTTGAAACTTTCCGCCTCGAACGTCGAAAGATGTTCGTCCATGCCCGGAACTTCGTATCCCAGCGCCGCCGAGAAATCTTCTTCATTTCCAATCATTACGTCCACGTAGGGAGCAATGCGGCGGTTCACTTCCTGTGCTTTCTGTTTTCCGCCATGAGACTTCCAAAGCGAAGCCCGGTAGTTAAGATCATAGGAAACGACCGTCCCGTGACGCTTCGCAGCCTGCATCGCTTCCAGCGCAACTTCCGGAGCCGTCGCGGACAGCGCGCAGAAAATACCGCCGGTGTGAAACCAGCGTGCGCCCTTCTTCCCAAAAACCTCATTCCAATCGATTTCACCCGGCTTCAATTGCGACGCCGCGGTGTGCCCGCGATCGTAGCTTCCCAGCGCTGCGCGCACGCCAAATCCGCGCTCCGTAAAATTCAGTCCGTTGCGTGCGGCGCGGCCCACGCCATCGTGCTCAACCCAGCGCACCAGCGACTGATCCACGCCTCCCTGATAAATCAAATCCTGAAGCAGCCGGCCTACCGGATCATCCACAAACGCCGTAACGATCGCAGCTTCCAAACCGAAGCAGCGCTTCAATCCGCGCGCAACGTTGTACTCTCCACCCCCCTCGCACACCTCGAAGGAACGTGCCGTGGCGATGCGCCGGTCGCCGGGATCGAACCGCACCATTACCTCACCCAAGCTGACCAAATCCCAGCGGCACTCTTCTCTCGTCTTGATCGTCAACCACATGAATTCACCTCAACCCCGCGTTCTTCTTTGCCAACTGCGCATTCTCTTTTCTTCCGGAATTGGTTCAAACGTTTCATTGCGTTTCTGGCTTGAGCCGGGCGGGTTCCAGCTTCGGAGCCAAAATATGGATAACCGCAACAGCCACCAAATACGCGCCGCCCGCCATCACAAAAGGCACCCGGTAGCTCCCAGTCCACTGCAGCAGGTGACTCACGACGCCCGCGTTGAAAACCCCGGCAATCGCGCCCGCCATGCCACCGATCCCCATAACGGATCCCACGGCTCGCACGGGAAACATGTCGGAGGTCAGCGTGTAGAGATTGGCGGAAAATCCCTGATGGCAAGCCGCCGCAAGCCCGATCAGCAAAACCGCGGACCGCGTGCTCTCCACCCGATACGCGAAAACCACTGGCACAACGCCAACAGCGCAGATAAGCAAGGCAGTCTTGCGGGCGGCATTGACGCTGCGCCCGCGCTGAATCAGCGAAGAGGAAATCCATCCTCCCGCCACGCTGCCGACATCGGAAATCAAATAGATCGCGACAATCGGAAATCGGACTCCCGAAAGGTCCAGCCCGTGCTTGCTTTGCAGGAACCCCGGCACCCAAAAAAGATAAAACCACCAGACCGGGTCAGTCAGAAATTTTCCCATAAGGAACGCCCAGGTTTGGCGCAGCGTTAGAAGCCTGGCCCACGCTATTTTTCCGGTGGGCTCTGCGGGATCGCTGCGAATGTATTCCAGCTCTGCGCTGGAAACTCGCGAGTGCTCTCCCGGCTTGCGGTAAATCATCAGCCAAAACGCCAGCCAGACAAATCCGAGCGCTCCAATTCCCACGAACGCCCCGCGCCAGCCCCAGTGCGCCACAATCCCGGGAACGACCAGAGGCGTTATGATGGCTCCAATACTGGTTCCCGCATTGAAAATGCCGGTCGCCAAGGCGCGTTCTTTCCTGGGGAACCATTCCGCTACCGCCTTAATGCTCGCCGGAAAAATGGCGGACTCTCCAAATCCCAATGCATATCGAGAAATCGCGAAGCTGCTCAGGGAATTTGCCAGAGCGGTTCCCATCGAGGCAAGGCTCCAGAAAATCATTGCGAGCGCATAACCAAGGCGCGTGCCGAGCCGGTCGATCAGCCGGCCAGCCAGCACCATCCCGAATGCGTATGCGATCTGGAAAGCCTGGACCAGTTTTCCGTAGTCGATCTCATCCCAGCCAAAATCGTGCTGTAGAGTTGTTTTCAAAACGCCCAAAACCTGCCGGTCCATGTAATTCTTAGTGGTTCCGAAGAGAAGGAGCGCGCAAATGGCCCAGCGGAAGTAGCCGCTGACCGAAACTCCTTGAGGCGGCGAAGGGCTGGCCGCCGGGTTTTCAGCCGGTGACTTCAAAATGCCAGATGCGGGGGTTGGTCGCGCTGCATCCATAGTGTGGAAGGAAGCTACTAGTTTTTGCGTTCGGCTGCCAGCCCGGAATTTTGGTGAACTTGGAAACGGATGCAACGCCTTAAGCGGCGGCGAGATAGATATAGCGCAGGATAAAGAGCGCCGTAAGAATCCAGATCAGTGCGTTCACTTCCGCGATTTTTCCCGACGCCACTTTCACGACCGTATAAGAAATGAGCCCGAGGCTCATCCCTGTCGCGATGCTGAACGTCAGCGGCGTGGCCAGCATGGTGATAAACGCAGGTAGGGCTTCGCTGAAGTCGAGCCACTTCACCTGCGCCAGGGATTGAGACATCAGCACGCCCACCAGGATGAGCGCGGGAGCGGTCGCGAAGCCGGGAATAGCAGTCGCCAGCGGTGCGCAAAACATGGCCAGAACGAAGAGCCCGGCAACGGCAATGTTGCTGAAGCCGGTGCGCGCCCCGGCCGCAACCCCCGCCGCGCTTTCAATGTAGCTTGTGACCGTGGAAGTTCCCGTCAAGGCGCCGAAAATCGTGCCGACGGAATCGGCCATCAGCACGCGCCCAACGCGCGGAATTTTGCCATCCTTAATAAAGCCTCCCTGCTCGCACACCCCGACCAGCGTGCCCACATTGTCAAACAGGTCGACGAACAAAAACGCGAAAAGAATCTCCAGAAAGCCGAGGTGCAGTGCTCCTCGAAAATCGAGCTGAAGAAAAGTACTGGAAGGGTGCGGCATGGAAAAAAACGCCGTAGGCCAGCTCGAAATGCCGCGAAGCATTCCAACGATGGTGGTGCCGAGAATCCCAATCAGGATAGCGCCATGAACCCGCCGCGCCATGAGAACCAGAGTCAGCGCCAGCCCAAAGCACGCCGTCTGCACTTCTTTGTCGGCGAAGCTGCCCAGCCCGACAAACGTCGCCGAGTTGGCCACCACCAGCTTCGCGTTGCGTAATCCCACAAATGCAATGAACATGCCGATTCCCGCCGCTGTGGAATGCTTCAGGCAATCGGGGATACCGTTGACAATCTGTTCGCGCACTCGGGTAACCGTAAGCACCAGAAACAGAACGCCGGAAAAAAACACCACCGCTAGCGCGCTTCGCCACGGCACGTGCATCGAAAGACAAACCGAGTAGGTGAAGTACGCGTTCAGCGACATTCCCGGCGCCAGCGCGATGGGATAGTTCGCATACAACCCCATCACCAGCGTCGCCACAGCCGCCGAAAGGCAAGTCGCAAACACGACGCCGTCTGCTGGCATCCCGGCTTGCGAGAGAATCTGCGGATTAACCACCACGATGTACGCCATGGTGACAAACGTCGTCAGCCCGCCCAGCAACTCTTGCCTCACGGAAGTCTGATTATCGGCAAATTTAAAATAGCGAGCGATCAATCGTGTTCTCCGATTGGAGCCATCCCCATGTAGTGGCGGACCTTTAGGTCCGCTGATCTCGCAAAAAAAAATAGACGGACTCCGGAGCCGCGAATCTGTCCGTAACAATCTCAATAAGGAATCTTGTCCGGCCGTTCCGCCCATCGGCGAAATCCCGCAAGCGCTTCATCGCGCATAATCTGAATCGCCGGAATTCGGCGCTCCGCGTGGGGCTCTTTCAGCTCGCGGTAAATAAACGAATCGTCAAATCCGATTTTCGCCGCATCTTCCGCGGTGTTCGCAAAATAAATCCTCGAAAGCCGCGCCCAATAAATCGCGCCCAGGCACATCGGGCAGGGTTCGCACGACGTGTACAGCTCGCAATTCTTCAGCTCAAAGACACCCAGTTTTTTGCAAGCCGCGCGGATCGCCAGAACTTCCGCATGTGCCGTTGGATCATTGCTCGAAGTCACTTGATTGAAAGCCTCGGCGACAATCTGGCCATCGGCGACAATCACGGACCCAAACGGCCCACCCTTACCCGAGCGAACCCCCTCGATGGAAAGCTGAATGGCGCGTGCCATGAAAGGATTGTTCATGTATTCGGAAAATCGATCTGTCGTAAACTACCTGCCCTGTTACTTCGCGCGCCCTTCACGTCGCAACGAAATAACCGTAAACAGCTACTTCGGGCAGCAAGTATATGTCCAGAAAATCGGCAATTCGCACTTTTTTCAAGTTGAATTATAGATTTTGCCGAATCGAAAAACGATTGACGCGAGGCCAGCCTCATGCCTCAATCTCAAGAGACTCGCAAGGACCTGTCTTTCACTATGAGTTTGCGCGCTTTCGTCTCCCAACAAGTTGTGACGCCGCAAGGCGTGCGCCCAGCGGCCCTGCTGGTGGAAAGCCAACAAATCCAGGAAGTCGTCGCGCCAGATAAAATTCCAACTCGCGCCGAAGTCCAGGATTTCGGCGAACTCGCCATGCTCCCCGGCCTCATCGATTCCCACGCGCACATCAACGAGCCCGGCCGCACCGATTGGGAAGGCTTTGCAACCGCCACGCGCGCCGCAGCCGCCGGAGGCTACACGCTCCTCGTTGACATGCCGCTGAACTGCCTCCCGCCCACCACCAACGTCGCCGCGCTTGAGGCCAAACGCTACGCCGCCCGCGGCCAATGCCATGTGGACTGGATGGCCTGGGGCGGAGTTGTTGCCGACAACCCGACCGACATCGAGCCGCTCGCCAAAGCAGGCGTCCCTGGCTTCAAATGTTTCCTTGTTCACCCCGGCATCGACGGTTTCACGATGGTCACCGAACCGCAGTTGCGAGCAGCTCTGCCCCACGTCGCGCGGACCGGTTTGCCCTTGCTGGTTCACTCCGAACTTCCCGGCCCAATCGAAGCAGCCACAAAAAATCTTGCCGGCGCGGACTGGACGCTTTACAACACTTATCTCCAGTCGCGCCCGGAAGAAGCCGAACTCTCCGCGATCCACCTGCTCCTCTCTCTCTGCCGCGAATACAAATTCCGCCTCCACATCGTGCACCTCTCCGCCGCCAGCGCCCTTCCCGAGCTGCGCGCCGCGCGTGCTGAAGGTCTTCCAATCACCGTCGAAACTTGCCCTCACTATCTGCACCTCGACGCCGAAACAATTTCCGATGGAGCAACGCTCTTCAAGTGCGCACCGCCAATCCGCAGCCGCACAAACTGTGACCTACTCTGGCAAGCCCTCCGCGATCGCACGGTCGACCTCGTAGCCACCGATCATTCTCCCTGCCCGCCGGAAATGAAGCGCCTCGCCGAAGGAAATTTCCAAACTGCCTGGGGAGGCATCGCCAGCCTCTCCTTAGCGCTTCCGCTGATGCACGCCGAAGCCAGTAAGCGTGGCTTTACTTTGACGGACATCGCGCGCTGGATGGCCGAAGGTCCAGCAACGCTAGCCGGTTGCCAAGAACGAAAAGGCCAACTCGCTGCGGGTTACGATGCCGATTTCGTCGTCTTCGATCCCGTGGCCGAATTCGTGGTGAGCACAGACCGCCTCTTCTACCGTCACCCGGTTTCGCCTTATCTCGGAGAAAAGCTACGTGGCCTTGTAAAAGCCACCTATCTTCGCGGAACACTGGTCTTCAACGGCGAGTTTCCAGGCGTGCCGATGGGTCAAGAGTTTCATAAACTATGATCTGCGGCCACGCCTGTGCGCCAGCTTGGATGATTTCGCGACTCGCATGAACAACGGCACAAAAAACGCTGCCATCGTCGGCGCTTCGGTCCCCCGCATGGAGGGGCGCGCCAAGGTCACCGGCCAGGCCCGCTATGTCGACGACATGACTTTGCCCGGCATGCTCTATGGCGCCACGGTGCGCAGCCGAATTCCGCGCGGAAAGATCAAACAAATCCATTTCGGCGCAGGAATCAACTGGAACGAATTCGTTATTGTCACTCCAGCTGACATTCCCGGAAAAAACTGCATTACTCTGATCGAAGATGATCAGCCCGCACTCGCCGACACCACCGTCAATCATCCCGAAGAGCCTCTTCTGCTCTTGGCGCATCCTGATCGCCACATTCTTCCGAAAGCCGTCGAATCCATTTCCGTCAAATACGAGCCGCTACCAGCCATCTTCACCATCGAAGAAAGCGAATCCCCGACGCAACTCATCTGGGGCAGCAACAACATCTTCAAGGAAATACTGATCGAGAAAGGCGATGTCGACGCCATCTGGCAAAACGCCGCGCATGTCGTCGAAGGCGAATACGCTACCGGCGCGCAAGAGCAGCTTTACATCGAAAATAACGGAATGATTGCCGCCTTCGATCCGCAAGACGGCGTCACCGTCTGGGGCTCGCTCCAATGTCCTTACTACGTCCACAAGGCGCTGATGAAACTCTTTGCGCTTCCCGCCGATCAAGTCCGCATCGTGCAAATGGAAACCGGCGGCGCATTCGGCGGCAAGGAAGAATATCCCTCGATGATCGCCGCCCACGCCGCACTCCTGGCTCGCAAATCCGGCAAACCCGTAAAAATTATCTACGACCGCATGGAGGATATGGCCGCCACCACGAAGCGCCATCCTTCGCGCACTCGCCTGCGTACGGCCGTCTCCAAAGAAGGCAAAATCCTCGGCGGAGAAATTGATTTCACCATCGACGGCGGCGCCTACAAAACATTGTCCCCCGTCGTTCTTTCGCGCGGCGCGCTTCATGCTGGGGGCGCATACTACTGGCCCAGCGTCCGCATTCGCGCGAAAGCAGTAGCTACCAACGCTCCACCGCACGGTGCCTTCCGCGGTTTCGGCGCGCCACAATCTCTGTTCGCGCTCGAACGCCACATCGAACGCATCGCGCAAATCGTGGGGCTTTCGCCAATCGAAATCCGCAAGCGCAATTTCCTCCAGCCGGGCCAGACCACGACCACAGGACAAATCGTCCGCGAAGACATTGATCTCGGCAAACTTCTCGATCACGCGCTCGAACTTTCCACCTACCACCCCCAAAAAGAGCAATTCGCGAAAGAAAATCAGCTCGCCAATCGCAAAAAAGGCATCGGCATTGCCGCCTTCCTGCACGGCGCTGGTTTCACCGGTTCCGGTGAGCGTTTCCTGGGCTCCGTTGTCGGTGTCGAAGCGTGCGCCGACGGAACCGTGCGCATTCTTGTTTCCAGCACCGAGTTCGGCCAGGGCACCAACACGGTCCTGTGCCAGATCGCAGCGGAAGCGCTTGGCCTCCGCTACGAAGACGTCGCCATCGCGCAGCCCGATACGCGAGAGGTTCCGAACAGCGGGCCAACCGTCGCGTCGCGCACGGTCATGGTAGTCGGCAAACTCGTTCAATCCGCGGCCATCGGCATAAGAAAAACGCTGACCTCCAGCGGCCTACTCGCCGATTCCTATTCGCCGGAAGAATTTCGCGCCGCCTGCCGGTCCTACATCGCAAAACGCGGCAAATTCCTCGCCACCGCGCAGTACGAACAGCCCGGCGAAATTGTCTGGGACGACGAAAAATATCGCGGCTCAGCTTACGCCGCTTTTGCTTGGGCCGTTTATATTGCGGAGGTCACCGTCGACCTCACCACGTACAGCGTAACGGTGGACGACTTCGTCGCCCTTCAGGAAGTCGGCAAAGTGCTCCATCCGGTTCTTGCAAAAGGACAAATCATCGGCGGCGTCGCGCAAGGCATCGGCTTCGCACTCTATGAAAAGGTCATCTGGGATCAGGGCCGCATGCAGAACGGTCAAATGACGAACTACATCATGCCTACCTCAGCCGATCTGCCTTTCATTCGCGCGTATTTTGAAGAACTGGGCAACGTTCACGGCGCTTACGGTGCCAAAGGAATCGGCGAGCTCCCGATGGACGGCCCGGCGCCCGCGATCATCAACGCGATCGAAGACGCGATCCACGTTCCATTCAATTCCGTGCCATTGCTCCCCGAAGATATTTTCGCCGCTCTCGGCGAACACGAGACTCCCAAAACCTTGGTACCCTCTGCCCGAGGCCGCGAATGAGTCAAGAATCGACCGCGGGCAAGCTTTGCGAAATCTCTTTCACGGTCAACGGAAGGCCGCAAACTGTTCACGTTCACCCGATGGCTCGTCTTCTCGACGTCCTGCGCTTTGATCTCGCGCTGACCGGCACAAAAGAAGGTTGCGGCGAAGGCGAGTGCGGCTCCTGCTCCGTACTGCTCGACGGCGCACTCGTAAACAGCTGCCTGATTCCCGCGCTGCAAGCCCATGGAGCGGACATCATCACCATCGAAGGTCTCGCACGCGCACCGCGCGCGCAAATACTGCAGCAGGCTTTCCTCGATTGCGGCGGCGCGCAGTGCGGCATCTGCACTCCCGGAATGATCCTCGCCGCCCATCACCTGCTCAGCAAAAAATCGCAGCCCACACTCGATGAAATCCGTGAAGGGCTCAGCGGCAATCTCTGCCGCTGCACGGGCTACATGCAAATCTTCGAAGCCGTGACGGAAGCGGCGAAGCAAGGGGCAGTAAGACAGGGGTCTGTAAAGCAGGAAGCGGCGACATGAGAGCCAATCCCGCCGAATTCGAGCTCGTCGCTCCTGGCAGTTTGCCCGCGGTGTTGTCCCTCCTCGCGCAAAAACCCGGTGGCTGGCAACCCATCGCTGGCGGCACCGACGTAATGGTCCAATATTCGGCTGGAAAACTTTCCGCGCGGCATCTCGTCAGCATCTGGAATCTTCCCGAACTGCGCCGTATCGAAATCTCCGCCGATGAAATTCAAATCGGCGCCGCCTGTACCTACAGCGATTTGCGCGAACACAAAATCGTGAACCGCGAATTTCCGCTGCTGTCCCTTGCTGCCGGCTGGACCGGCGGCGTCGCCAACCAGAATCGCGGCACGCTCGGCGGAAATATCGTGAACGCTTCGCCCGCCGCCGATTCTCCTCCCGCGCTTCTCGTCTACGAAGCCGAACTCCTTCTCGTTTCCGCTCGAAGCGAGCGCCTCGTGCCTTACGCCGGCTTTCATACTGGCTACCGCAAAACGCAGCTCGCGCCGGATGAACTGATTCGAGCCATCTGCCTGAAGAGGCGGTTTTCGGGTTACTATGCGCATGCGCGCAAAGTAGGCGCTCGCAACGCACAGGCCATCTCGAAGGTATGCCTCGCCGCGTTGGGGCACATCGCGGGTGGCGTAGTGGACGACGTTCGCCTCGCGATGGGAAGCGTCGCACCGGTTCCTTTGCGATTGAGCGAAACCGAACGAATCGTGGAAGGCAAACACATCGATTCCCAAATCATCACTCTGGCTAGAACAACTGCGGCCGGCGAAATTCGTCCGATTGACGATATTCGTTCGACTCAGAGCTATCGCCAGGCCGTTGCTGGCAATCTAGTCGCCGAATTCCTAGAGCATTTGGCCGCCAATCACGAACGCGCACAGAAAATCGCCGCGATGCTCGCGCGATGGAACGCGCTACCGGCAGGCGAAGCGGCCGAAGAAGTTCTTCCCTGCTGCGGTTCCAAATCATGGGCCAGCGGAATGGCAAATCATCGTCCGATACAGGACGAAGCGTCGCTCCTGGCCGCATGCGATCAAGTCTGGACCAAGCTGCCCGAATCCGATTGGCTCGAGGCCTTCCGCAGTCATCCTCGCATTGGCGAATCGCGTGCTCCCGCTTCCGCACCCGCAAAATCAGCGGCGTGGTCCGGACAGGAACAGCAAAAAGTCGGTGCCGCGCACGAAGATATAAAACTTGCTCTTGCGGAAGCCAACCGCGCCTACGAACAGCGCTTCCACCGTATCTTCATCGTTTGCGCCACCGGCAAATCCGCTCACGAAATCCTCGAAATCCTTCGCCGTCGTTTGCTGAACGACGACGCCACCGAACTTCTCGAAGCAGCCGAGCAGCAGCGCCAGATCGCGCATTTGCGGCTCAAGAAATGGCTTTCCTCGTGAGCCGCATCTCTACACACGTTCTCGATACTGCGCAGGGCAAGCCCGCGAAGCATGTTCCGGTGCGTCTCGAAATGCAGGAGTCTGCGGGAGAATGGCGCTTGCTCGCCGCTTCGCAGACAGATGCAGACGGCCGCTGCGCTCAACTGCTTCCAGCGGACCAAACATTGCGCGCGGGAACCTATCGTCTGGCATTCGACACGGCGAGCTATCTGCACGCACAAAAAATGGAAGGACTGTATCCTGTCGTCGAAATAATATTCCAGGTGCGCGACGGCGAATCGCACTTTCACATTCCGTTGCTGCTGAGTCCACACGGTTACACGACGTACCGGGGAAGCTGAGCCGGGAAGCTGAGCGATGACCAAGCTGGCCGAAAATTCGTATGGCAAATCGCGAGTCCGCCTCGCCAAACTGAAGCGCTACGCGGACCACAACGATTTTCACGAGTGGACCATTGAGATTTCGCTTCAGGGTGATTTTGACTCCTGCTTCGTCGCCGGCGACAACAGCAAAATCCTTCCGACCGACACAATGAAGAACACCGTCTACTCGCTGGCGCGCGCTTCTTCCGCCGGTTCCATGGAAGAGTTTGGCAAAGAGCTGGCGGCTTTCTTTCTTGATCGCAACCCGCAAGTCTCCGCCACACGAATCACGCTCGCCGAAAAATTCTGGGATCATCTCCACACCGACGGAAAACGGCATCCCACAACCTTCGTGCAACCTTCCGGCGAACAGCAAACTACGGAAGTCGCCGCAAAGCGAAACGCCCAGCCGTCCGTCTGCTCCGGCCTCGAAAATCTCGTCATCATGAAAACTGCCAACTCTGCCTTCGCGGGCTTCCTTCGAGATTCCCTGACAACTCTTCCCGAAGCCAACGACCGTCTGTTCGCCACCTCCGTCCGCGCGCGTTGGAACTATTCCTCGCCGCACTTGCCTTTTCCTGCGTTGCGTTCAAGGATTCGCCAACTTTTGCTGAGCGCATTCGCCGAGCACGCCAGCAAATCTGTCCAGCACACTCTTTATGCCATGGGAGAAAGCGCCCTCGCTCAAGTTCCGGAAATCGACGACATCGAATTAATCATGCCAAACAAGCATTATCTGCTCGCCGACCTCTCTCGTTTTGGCCAGGACAACCCCAACGAGATTTTTGTTCCAATCGACGAGCCCCACGGCACCATAGAAGCACGCCTTTGCCGCCAAGGTTGAAACGACGTGCATACGCTGAGCAACCCACAGATTCGCGCCCAGGAAATTCTTGCCCGATGCAGGAAGCTGGCCGCCTATTCGGAAGACGCATGCGGCACGCGCCGGACATTTCTTTCACCTCCGATGCGCGACTGCCACCGCGAGATCGCCAAATGGCTGAAAGCCGCCGGCGCTGAACTGACCGTCGATGCGGCTGGAAATCTGCGCGCGTTTTATGCCGCATCGCAATCCGCCGCGCCACGCCTACTGCTTGGCTCTCACATTGACACGGTTCCAAACGCCGGAGCCTACGATGGCGTTCTCGGCGTCCTCATTGCGGTCGCGCTGCTCGAAGCCCTCGAAACTCGTCGCCTTCCGTTCGCTATCGAAGTCGTCGCCTTCTCCGAAGAAGAAGGTGTCCGCTTCGGCAAACCTTTCCTTGGTAGCCGCGCGCTCGTCGGCAAACTGGATGAATCCCTGCTCGATAGCCGCGATGCGAACGGCATTTCGGTTCGCGCCGCCATCGAAAACTTTGGGCTCAATCCCTCCGAGATTCCGCGTGCGGTGCTCGGCGACGATACGCTCGCCTATCTCGAATTTCACATTGAGCAAGGACCAGTCCTCGAGTCGCTTGGGCTGCCGCTCGGAGTCGTCGAAGCCATCGTGGGACAGACCCGCATGGAGTTTGTGTTTGCTGGACGCGCCAACCACGCTGGCACCACACCCATGCATCTTCGCCATGACGCCATCGCTGCCGCGGCAGAGTGGATTGTCGCCGTCGAACGCACAGCCCGGAACTTGCCCGGCCTCGTGGCAACGGTGGGCCAGATCGAAGCAAAACCCGGCGCAGTGAATGTCATCGCGGCGGAAGCGCGTTTAAGTCTCGATCTTCGTCACGCCTCCGACACCATTCGCAAAGAAAGCGCCGCCGGACTGGCTCGCCTTGCCGGGGACATTGCCGCCGCACGTGGACTGTCGCTGCAACACTGCGTCCTGCTCAACCAAAATGCAGTCGCGATGGATCCCTTTCTTGCTGCTCAGATCGAAGAAGCCATCCGCAATAGTGATTGCAAGCCGCATCGCATCGTCAGCGGTGCCGGACACGATGCCATGACCCTTGCCGAAAAAATTCCCGTCGCGATGATTTTTCTGCGGTCTCCCGGGGGGATCAGCCACGATCCGGCAGAATCCGTCGAGTTGGACGACGTTGCGAAAGCGCTCCAATGCGGGCTGCATCTGCTCGATCAGCTTGCGGCTTCTCGTGAATTTCTAATGGGACGCGAAGCTCGTAAGAACGCGTGAAGAAAGGATGCCTCGTGTATAAACATTCTCGGAGAAGGATGAGCCGTGCATAATCTTGGTCAAACGCGCAGCGCGCAAAAAGACAATCACGTACTTCTGACGCCGGACACTTTCGTCCGCACCGTTCTGCCCGGCATGAACGGATGCACTGCGGTCGTTCATACGGGCCCGGCGATGGGAGCGAAATTCACGGAGTACACCGCTGCTTTCGAAGACGGCGGCGAACTTGGCCAAACTTCGGCGCAGCGCTTTATTTACGTGCTGAACGGCGAGCTCAAGCTGGAAGCCGATGGCAGCGAAGCGGATCTGAACGATCGCGGCTACGCGTATTTGCCGCAGGGCCTGCCTCACCGCGTCACCGCAACGCGCGTAAGCCTTGCTACTGTTATCGAAAAAACGTACCAGCCGCTCCCTTCCATCGAGCCTCCGAGCGCCATTGTTTCGAGCGAAGACGCGGTGTCCTCACAAGCTCTCGGCGACGATTCGAGTCTGCGTGTAAAACTTCTCCTTCCCGATTTGATGCAGTTCGATTTCGCGGTCAATTCCATGGTGTACCAGCCAGGCGCCTCGCTTAGCCAGGTTGAAATGCACATCATGGAGCACGGTTTGCTCATGCTCGAAGGCGGGGGAATATATCGCCTCGGCGATTCGTGGTATCCCGTCACGGCCGGCGACTTCATCTGGATGGCGCCGTGGTGCCCACAATGGTTTGGCGCCATTGGCAAAGTCCCCGCGAAATACCTCATATATAAGGACGCGAACCGTTATCCGCTTTCAGCCACGCCGGGTACGGATTCTTCGCGATGAATCTTGAAGTAGATCGAGGGCGGCTATTCAACGAAATCGAAAAACTTGCTTTGATCTCCGACGCCGAGCCGCCTGCGGTGACTCGCGTTGTTTTTTCTCCGACCGATGGGAAAGCTCGCGTATGGTTTATCGGCCTCTGTGAGCAAGCCGGACTGGCAGTGCGCCACGATCCTGTGGGAAATACCTTTGCTCGATGGAGCGGGACGGAGCCTGACGTTCCAGCGGTCGGCACTGGCTCGCACATCGATGCGATACCCAACGCCGGGAAATACGATGGAGTCGTGGGCGTGCTGGGAGGGCTGGAAGCGATTCGCGCGCTGCAACGCAGCGGATTTCGCCCGAAACATTCGCTTGAACTGCTGCTCTTCACTTCGGAAGAGCCGACGCGTTTTGGAATTGGATGTCTCGGCAGCCGGCTGCTTTCGGGCTCGATGCCGGCGGACGCAGCACGGAAACTCGTGGACAAGGAAGGCGCTTCGCTCGAAGAAGTGCGCCGCAACGCGGGTTTCGCAGGTGCGCTCGAAGAAGTGAAACTTAGCCACGGCTACTTGAAAGCGTTCGTGGAATTGCATATCGAGCAAGGTCCCCTGCTCGAACGCCACAGAGTTCCTATCGGCATTGTCACTAGCATTGCCGCTCCGGCAAGTTTTCGTTTCGCGGTGGAAGGCGCTGGCGGGCACGCCGGCGCGATGCTCATGCCGGAAAGACGTGATGCGCTGTGCGCTGCGTCAGAGTTGATTCTCGCAATCGAGACTGCTGCCAAGGCTAGCGGCGCTGTTGATACTGTGGCAACGGTGGGGATTTGCGATGTTTTTCCGGGCGCGGTGAACAGCATTCCGAGCCGCGTTCGCTTTACTTTGGATTTGCGGGATACGAGTTTGGAGCGGCGGGATGCGGTGTTGCGCGTGATCCAAGCGGCGCGGGAGGATATTTCAGCGAAGCGGCAAGTCGTGATCCAGGAGGAGCTTGTGAACGCGGACGCGCCGGCACAGTGTGCTACCGAGATTACCGAGGCACTTTCACGGGCTTGCACGAAACACCAGCTTGCTTCGATTCCAATGGTGAGCCGCGCGTATCACGATTCACTTTTTATGTCTCGCATCGTTCCGGCGGGAATGCTGTTTATTCCCTGCCGCCATGGATACAGCCACAGGCCTGATGAATATTCTTCGCCGGAAGATATTGAGCGCGGAGTTCTGGTCCTTGCGGAAACGCTCGCCGCGCTTGCTTCCTGACGCCAGAGATTGTGCAGTTGCTCACCCCTGATGAGTCTGTCCTTTGGCCTACAACCTGGCGCGAATCTTTGCGTAGCCCGGCTTGATGACTTTGTAGATGAAAGCAATGCGCTTGTCGTAGGGAAGAAAGGCGCTTTTCATGGAGTTGATGGTGATCTTCTCGAAGTCGTCGAGGTTCAGGTGGAAGGTGTCGCGGGCGGCCTCGAATTCTTTGGTCATGGACGTGTCGCTCATGAGGCGGTTGTCGGTGTTGAGCGTGACGCGGAACTTCTCTTGAAAGAAAACTTTGAAGGGATGCTCGGCGAGGCTCTTTGCGGCGCCGGTTTGCACGTTGCTAAGAAGGCAGATTTCGAGCGGGATTCTCTTGTCGAGAACGTATTGGGCCAGGTCGCCCAATTTCACCACTTTGCCGTCTTCCGCAACAGCGATGTCGTCAATCAGGCGTGTGCCATGGCCGATGCGATGCGCGCCACAATATTGGATGGCCTGCCAGATCGATTCTTTGCCAAAACCCTCGCCGGCATGAATGGTAATGTTGAAATTCTGGCGCTGGATGTAATGGAAGGCGTCGACGTGTTTTTTGGGAGGGTAGCCACCCTCTTCGCCGGCTAGATCGAATCCTACAACGCCCCGCTCGCGAAAATCGACGGCGAGCTCGGCCATTTCGAGAGAGACGTCCATGTTACGCATGGCGCAGATGATCAGGCCCGAAGTGATGCCAAAGTCTTTTCGGCCGCGCTCGAGGCCTTTCAGGACCGCGGAGACCACCTGCTGATGGGTTAAACCTTTTTGTATGTGAAAGACGGGGGCGAAGCGAGTTTCAAAATAGACGACCCCGTCACCCGCAAGATCCTGGGCTTGCTCATAGGTTACTCGTTCGAGGGCTTCTTCGGTCTGCAAGACGGCGATCGTGTGGGCGAAGCCCTCGAGATACTTGAGAAGGCTGCCCTGGTTTGCGCCCTGGTGGAACCAGCGCGCGAGATCGGCCGGATCCTCCGTGGGAAGCTGAAAATATCGTTCACTCCTGGCAAGATCGATGACCGTGGATGGGCGAAGGACGCCGTCGAGGTGCTCGTGCAGTAGCACTTTGGGGAGAGCGACCAGAGTGGCGCGGTCTAGAGGCACGGGTACCCCTTCCCCCGGTTTTTCGTAAATATTGTATCTAAAGGAGTTAGGTTTCGCCTAAACGCTTTAGCATCAACACTTACGAGGTGACTTGGAAGTGTTGATTCTAAATAACTTACGTCACTTACAACGTAGTTTAAAGAAAGGAGCGCGACGGGTCCGAAGCCGGAGGCAAGACGTTGGCGATTGCTGATAGACTTCATGGAGACTTATAGCACAAAAGAGTAAATATGTCAATATATATGTAAGTTGTTATGGTTCAGTGGGTTAGGACGAGGTTTATGGGAAAAGCTGCCTGAAACACGCAAAGACGCAAAAAGACATCTGACGCCGACCTAAAGGTTGGCCACTACCTAGAAGATGATTTTCAGGGACATTTGGATTTGCCTCGGGCTGCCTATGGTTTTGTTGACTATGCCGAGGCCGCTTAGCGAGGGGGAGGAATATAGGGTTGTGCCGTAGACTGGGAAATCGTTGAAATTCAGGTTTTGGTCTACGTTGTCTATGGGGATGTCGAAGCTTGGCGTGTTGAAGAGGTTGAAGACATCGAACGAGAACCTGGCGCTAACGCGCTCGGTCAACTGAGTGAGCTTGATGGCGGAGAGATCGGTGCGACGCTGCCAGGGCTGTCGGAAGATGTTGCGCTGGCCGGTGGTGTAATTCGTTTCGTATGTGTCGCCGGGAGGGATGGCGCCATTCAGATCGCCGGGGGCTAGAAGCGGCAAAGTAAAGCAATTGGGATTAAGGGCGGGCTGCCCGGGATTGGTGCCGCTAGCACCGGTAAGGGCGCTGGAAGGCGTGCAGCCGGGTGCCAGCGGGACGATAGGATTGGTTATGCCGTCGCTGGTGCCATAGAAGAGACTGCCGACGGCGCCAGAGTAGTCAATGACGCTGTAGGGTTGGCCACTCTGGATGATGGCCAGGCCGGAAACGGCCCAGCCATCGGCGAAGCGGCCGCGCCACGAGGTAAGCTCGTAGAATTTCGGCAACTCATAGAGATACGTGAAGTTAATAACGTGCTTGCGATCGAAGTCCGACAAGCCGTAACCGCTGCGGAGGTTGGTGGCATTGTTGCCGTTGTAGAAGAGGCCCAAGCCGCTCTGTTCGTCGGTGGCATGAGAGAAGGTGTAGGAAAAGCCGACCTGGAGGCCGTGGCTCAGGCGCTTTTCCACGTGTGCTTGCAGGGCGTTATAAGCGGAGATGCCCGCGGCAGTATACGACTCTGATTCGGACGAGTAACCGATATAGGGTACGCGAAGGTCGATGTTGCCTCCTTCGTAGTTGGACATCATGGTCGTGCCGTCCGGAAGCACGATTGGCTGGCAGCCTGTGGTCGCGGCCGGGTTCGCGTTGGGATTACACGTTGAGTTGTACGCGCAGCTCATCGCGGACATGCCCGGATCGCATCCCGCCGGACCAAGAACGGTGTAGCCGTAGCTGTAGCTCTGCCCGTGAATGGGATGACTGGGCGTAGCGATGCCGGCTTGATTGAAGGGCACGGGAATAACCTCATGGCGGCCGAGATTGCCGACATAGCCGATGGTGATGGCCAGGTCTTTTCGCGGCTGCCATTGGATATCGAGGGTCTGGTTAAGAGAATAAGGAAGTTTGTTGGCGCGGTTGTAATCGGCGAAAGAGAAAAGCTGCGCACCGTTTTCAATGGCCGCGGCGTTGGGAAGGACGATAGTGGCGGGATTGCCGGTGGGCGGAGGTTGCAGCGTATTACCCCAGGGATTCGAAAACGAGCCGCCGGTTCCGCTGGTGCCAGGACCCACTTGGGTCTGATCGCAGGTCGGGATGAAGCCCATATAAGGAGTGCCGAGGGAGCTGCAAACCTGGGAATTGACGAACGGGGGAGCCTGGTTGACACCGAAGGGTCCGCCCGCGATCACGCCCGCGGCAAAGCCTGGTGAGAGGTAGGTGAAGAGTTCGCCGCGATCGTAGTACATGCCCCAACCGGCGCGGACGACAATCTTGTTGTTGAACTTCTTGGGACTCCAGGCGACGCCGAGACGCGGAGCCAAGCCCCACTGCCTGCCCGTGAGCGTCGAATCGCTAACGCCCTTGCTCGGAAAGTCCTTGTTGTTGCCGGCGATGAGAAAGCCGGAGTTGACGATGGTGTCGGTGGCCTCGTTGTAATCGTAGAGCGAGGGGTCAAAATTATAGAGGCGGCCATTTTTTTCGGTCAGACCACCGTGATCATCGAAGCGAAGGCCGGCAGTGAGGCTAAGGTTGGACCAGATCTGATACTTGTCCTGAAGGTAGAGGCCGGTGTCGTTGGAGCGGTAATAGCGGTTGGCATCGCCCTGGAGGAAAGCGGTAGTGATGAAGCCGTTGGGAGTGTAGGAAGTGACCAAGCCCTGGAGAAACTGGGAGAAATCGTCGAAACCGATGGTGCCCTTGTCGGTGCGTTCGTCACGGGCGTTGAGCTGGGTGTAAGCGTAGGTGCCGCCGAAGGTGATGGTGTGCTTGCCCAGAGTCCAGATGGCATTGGCGGAGGGCATGAAGCGGTTTTGGAATACGCCAGTGAATGCGCCTTGGGAAGCGGCGCCGCTGCCGATATTGGTGGCGGCGTTGAAGACGAAATTCTGGTTGTAAGGAGCGTCGTTGCCATAGTCGTCGACGATGGAGATGCCGGGGAAGTAATTTGAGCCAAAAGTGTTGATGGTAGAGTCCGACAGGGACGCGCCGGTGAGCTGCTGGACATAGGCGCCGAAAGCCTGTGGAGTAAAGGGCTGCGACATGGTGCTGTAGACCTTCTCGCGAATGAAGCCGAAGGTTTCGACAATGCTGAGATTGGGCTTGATGGATTGGGTGTTGGTGATGCTCGCGACCTGGCTGCCGGCGTCGAGATGCTGGCTGAAACCGGGTGAACCGGAATAGGCGTAGGGCGCGATGCTGGGATCGTGCTGATAGTAATACTTGAGGGCCACGGTGTCTTTGGAGGTGGCGATCCAGTCGAGATTAGCGACCGCTTGATGGGAGAGGAAGTAGGCGGTGCCTGTGGTGAACGTGTTTTCCGGGAAAGTGATGGTGGGAACGAAGCTGTTGGCCGACGGAATCAGATACTGGCCGTTGGGTAGCTTGTAGTTCAGCAAGCCGTAGGCAATGGGGCTGATGTCTCCGGTGGCCGTGCCGACAACCGCATTGATTGGCGCGGAATCAGGAAAGTTGCAAGGAAGCGCCGGGCAGTCCGCGGAGGTAGTGCCGTTCACGAGCGCGGCCAGGGCGGCGGCACTGCGGTCGTTGGTGAGGCCCGGGGGAACGGACACGCGAGAACTGCCGATCTCGGCGTCGGAATCTTCGATGTGCTGGTAGGAGATGAAACCGAAAAGCTTGTTTTTGAGGATGGGACCGCCGACCGTCGCGCCTGCGGTGTAACGGTGGAGACCTGGGACTTTGTCGCTGGCGGGAATGTTGGGGTCTTCATTGTAGAAGAAAGGAGCGGCGTTCAGGTCGTTCGTGCCGCGATGAAGGTAAGCGGAGCCGTGGAGATTGTTGGTACCCGATGCGGTGCTCATATCAATGTGCGCGCCACTGGTTGAGCCTTGCTGCGCGTCGTACATCGAGGTGTTGACGCGAAACTCTTCAATCGTTTCCGGCGCGGGAGTGGGAAGCGCCTGGCCAATGGCGAGGTAGGGTGAAGCGGTGCTTTGAATGGGTTCGGCGGTGGTGCTGGAAATGCTGGCGGCGCCGCCGATACCGGTGTTATTGACGACGCGTGCGGAGGCGACCGAGCTGGTGCTTTTCCCGTTGAAAAGATTGCTGGCGTCAACGCCGTTCAGGAGAAAGGTGTTGCTGGTGTCGCGCTGGCCGTTGGCCCAGATGGGCTGATTGCCGAGGCCTTGATTGACGCCGGTGCCGCCGGAGAGTTCCGCGTTGACGCCGGGAGAAAGAATGGCGAGGCCGGTAAAGCTGCCGGTCGGTAGAGGTATGCTTTCGATTTGATTTTTTTCGAGGATGTATCCGTTGGTGGTGTCAACGGCGTTCATCAGCGGGCTGGCTTCGACCGTGACCGTAGTGCCGACCTGGCCGACCTTTAGAACGGTGTTGACGGTGGCGGTGCGATCGGCCTGCACGACGATGCTCGGGACTTTCTGCGTTTCAAAACCGTTATGCGAGAAGGTGAGCGTGTAGGGACCGATGGGAAGATTCACGAAATCGTAGCTGCCGGTGCTACTGGTTTTTTGCGTACGGGTGAGCGTCGTTGCTTCCGAGACGACAGTGACTTCGGTGTCGGCGATGGCGCCGCCGGAGGCATCGGTTACGACGCCGGTGATGCCGCCGAGAGTTTGCTGAGGAAACGCACTCAGCGGAAAAAAGAGAGCCGCACAACAACAAAAAACGACAACAAAAAAAGAAAATCTGGCAGATGTCTTAGTCATCCCGTAACGCCTCCCACTTTCCGTGAACACCCCAGAGGTGCAGTCCGATGAAGGCAGACCAAGCAGGATTTGCGAATAGGTTTCGTTCCTCAGCGCCTGGCCATACCCCGTGCAGTAATAGATTTTGAGGAAACTATTTCAATTGGGCGCAGAATCGAAACGCAATTTTCGATTGGCCTGAATTGATTTTTTAAATTTCGAGAGGGCTGTGGAAAACGGACCGAGCGGAGCGAGTCAGCTATCGGCCAGCGCTGGTTTGCGATTGCGAACACGGAAAAAGAACCAGAGGAGGCCAGCGGCAAGATAAGCAAGGTAGATAAACGGAAGCTTTCCGTAGGGGCCTTCCGGAACTGGGTAGAGATTTCCAGCGAGAGCCAGGAGCATGGCGCAGCCTGCCAGCCAAGGAATGATTTGCGCGCCGGGACGATAGGCGTTGTGGGCGCGGAGATATCTTGGGAGAGCGATACTCACGAGGGCGTAGGTGACGATAAAGCCGTACGTGGCGAGCGAGCCCAGCCAGCCGAACACATCGAGCCCGCTGGCGCCGCGGGCTGCCAGAATCGCGACAGGAAGCACAGCGGCGGTTCCCGTCACGACGATAGCAAGGCCAGGCGTTTCATTTCGGTCATGCGTTTTGCGCAGCGAAGCGTGTGCCAGGCCGCCGTGGGACATGAGAAGGAGGACGCGGGCTGCGGCGGTGATGCAGCCGAGAGTTGCGGCAAACATGCTGATGAGTGCGCCGATATCAATCAGCAGACCAAGGAGGGGAAGGCCGCCGATTTGCGCCAGGACGCGCATAGGGGCCAGGCTTGTGCCCAGATCCTGGCCAGCGAGGCGAAGTCCGAAGACTTCCGTGTACGCGCAGGTGATGAACATCGCTCCGGAAAGAAGGGCGCTTTGAATGACGGCGCGAGGGATAGTTCTGAGAGGGTTGCGGGCTTCTGAGCCCAGTGTGGTGGCGCTCTCGAATCCGACAAAGCTGAAGAGCGCCAGCACGAGGCCCAAACGCAGGCCGCTGCCGCTCATGCCTTGTAAATGGAATTGTGGCCAGTCCGCATGCCTGCCGTGGCGAAGAAGGACAAGGGCGATGACAATCAGGATGAAAGAGACGGAGACAGCTTCGATCCAAAGCATGAGGCGTGCGGAGACTTGCACGTCGCGCCAGGCGATCCAAATGGAGATAGCCGTCACGAGAATCGCGAGGAATGCGGCAGAAGTGCCGTGGCCGGTGGCATCGCGAAGCAGTAGGTTTGCAAAGTGGTAGAAGCCTCCGATCACGCTTGAGCCCGTGGCGATGTAGGCGAGTAGAAGGCTCCATGCGGCCGTAGCGCCAAGAGAGGGCGGAAGAATCATGGAAGCGTAGGTGTAGAGGGAACCAGGAGAGGAGGAGTAACGCGCGAATTTGCTGATGCAGAGGGCTACCAGAAGAATGGCGGCGGTCGCGAGAACGTAGGCGAGCCAGGTGCCGTTGCCGGCGAGGGCGCAGACCAGCGGGATGGTGGCAACCGGGGTTGTGGTGGGAGCAATGGTGGAAACGGATTGCGCGAGGGTTTCCATCGGCGACAGGATCTCGCGCCGAAGGCCATAGTTTTTTGCTGGGGAAGGTGTTTGCGACATTTTACGGAGCCGGCTTGTTCCCTGCTCGTGCTGAAGACCAAGGGGCAAGAACGGAGCGGCTAAGGTAAAGGTTGCATTCACCTTACACAAGCGCTTTCTGAAACGGCAAAAGAAATTTTTGGATTCGAGCGGCGCGGTTTTTGGAGTCCTGAAAGCTGCTTCAGTGGCGCGTGAACTTGTCGAATACGGTGATCACGGGGAGAGCGCTGCCGTGGTCATCAAAAAAACCACGAGAACCAAGCGTGCCGGTCACCGCAGGCTCCCACCAGAAGACTCCCTTACCCAGGCCGTTTGGCGTCTCCTGCACGATTCGATTTACCTCTTCCAGGAATTGCTTCTGTCCTTCGGGAGTTTCGGGGAACGGTGGCGGACGTTTCGTATACTCGGTGGGCATCCAGTTATAGGCGGCTTCCACGACGATGATGTCCTTCTTGTATTCGGTAGCCATGAAGAGCATGTTCTCGCGTAGATCGTTCAAGCTGCCGTGCCACCACGGGTAATAGGACTGGCCGATCAAGTCGTAATTCACGTGATAGGTATTGAGCCTGTCAAAGAATTCCTTGGTGCGGACTTTGTCGGCTCCCCGGTCAATGTGAATCATAATGCGCGGGCGCGAATCTTCTCCTTTTCCAGCTTCGACTCCGGCGATGCCTGCCTTTACGAGATCGGCAAAATGATCCCAATTGCCGGGCAGTTTGCCGTCCGGCCAAATCATTCCGTTAATCACTTCGTTTCCGACCTGCACCATGTCCGGCAGGACGTCGGCTTCGCGGAAAGCCGCAATGGTCTGCTTCGTGTATTCGAAAACGGCTTTGACCAGCTGAGCGTGCGACATCCCTTCCCAAGCTTTGGGAGTAAATTGCTTGCCGGGATCAGCCCAAGTGTCCGAATAGTGGTAATCCAGGAGGAGGTGAAATCCAAGCTTCTTTGCCGCTTTCGCAAGGGCAATCGTGTATTCCAGATTGTTCGGAAGCTCCGTCGGAGTATGGAAAAGCCTCAGCCGGATCCAGTTGTAACCATGGTCTTTGAAGATGACAAGCCCCGGTTTGGCTTCTCCGTTGTCCTTGAAAACTTTTCCGCCGTCTTCGGCTTGTTTGAGAAAGGAGAGATCGGCGCCCACGGCGTATTCCTGTGCGCGCAGAGGTTCAGATTGGGAAAGAAAAAGCAGCAGAAAGAGCGGAAGAAGGAGAACCGCGCTTTGCATGTTTTTCATTGGCGTCGCACCTCGTCTTGCATATCGCGTTAGTGAACCGGAACGATTTGCCATTGTTGAGTCAACGTGCTGCTGCTTTGCGGCTCTTGTACTGCAAACCCGGCTTGCGCACCAACGCCGCCATGCATGTCCAGCACCAGACCACTGGCGCGATTCACAAAGCTGAAATAGCCGCCCCCGATGGACACAACGTTCCATTCCAGTTCCTGCGCGCTGCCGGCGGACGATTGAATAATAAAGTTTCCGTTCATTAGCGAACCGCCCGAGTCGTCCAGCACATTGATTGTGTTTCCGGCTCCCGGATTAAGGCTCGCGATTTGAAAATAGCCGTCATTGTTGCCGGTAATGCTCCACTGCTGGCTCAGTGTAGGATTTCCGGTGCTGGCCTCCGCATCCAGCATGGCCCCAGCGGCGGTCGAGCCTTGAAACACCGACAAAATCATTCCGCTGCTGCGGTTGACAAACTTGTAGCTCAATGTCGGGTCGAGTTTGCCGCCCAGCGCGTCAAGCCCGGCAAGCGTAGTGGAATAATTTGCGGCTTGCACGTTGGTGATTCCCGAAGTGTCCGCATTGTCGAATAGCGTCAGACCGTTCCACGTGAAGATGGCATCCTGCGAATTATCGCCGTTGATGAAGCCGCCGCTCAACTTCGGAATGTTCACGCCGGCGGGATTCCAGTATTCGACACCCATACCGAGATTATTCGGCAAGCCTTTTTGCACGTCTTGCAGATCAATCAGGAATTGGCGCTGTAACGTGACACTCGGCGGAGCATACCAGGGATCGTTTGCATCGAAGCCATTTTCGTAATGTTCGCCGGCTTCGACGATAAAGATAGGTTTGCCGAGGTTATTGGCGGCCGCCACGAGCACGTTCTGCTCCACGGGCTTGTCGCCTGGGTTGGTCGCCGCGGCCTGCGCATCCGTCAAGGGTCCGTGAAAAATCGGGTAGTAGCTGTGGCAAATCGCATCATAGGGAATGTTGTTCTGATTCACGAGCGCGAAGAATTGACTGATGTCCCATGCCGGAGTGATGTGAATGCAGGTCAGCGGCGGCGGAATCGCGGCGCCAATCGTCGTGTCAGCGGCCGCATCTTTCACAGCCTGCATGGCTTGTATCTGTATCCCGGCAAAACCGCTGAAATCCGCGCCCGTCGGGCTTCCGATGGATCCGAGAAATCCGGTATCCACCTCGTTGCCAATCGAAACCAGGTCGGGCATCGTTCCAGCCTTTCGGTATGTCTCTAACTCGGCTTTGACGTAGTTGTAGACGTCCGTCTCCAGTTGCGCGAGAGTGTCGCTGGCCCACGCCGCTGGAACACTGGTAGAGCTGCCGCCATCGAAGAGCAAGGTAAGTTCGACGCTCATGCCAAGATTCTTGGCGCGCTTTGCAAGGTCCAGATCCTGCGCTTCCGTTTCCGCGTAGCAAGCGTTGCCCGCGCAACCCGATTGCGATGCGTTGGCGTAAGGCGGCACGGAGGTCGGCCTCAGGCGCACCATGTTAACGCCGTGGTTTTTCAGAATGGCCAGCACATCCAGTGGCTGGCCCGCATCGTTCCACCAGGACAAGCCCGCCGCAGCACGGGCCGCCTCCTGCTTTTCCAATAGCGCATTGTCAATCCCACGGAAAAACGCGGGGCGCAGCAACCATTGCTGGCTCTGTGTGGCGCTGCCCGCGAGCGCGGTCTGGTCCAGAACGGTGCCTGCGGCCAGCGCGCCCTGGTAGAGATCGATTAGCAGACCCGTACTTTTGTTCGAGATCGCGTAGTAGCCGTCGCCGGTAGAAGACAAAATCCACTGCTGCGTCGCGATGGTCGCGCAGGCGTTCTGCACAACGTAGGTTACGCCGCCGCTGCTGGCCGAATCGAGACAAAACTGATTCGCGAGATTGCTGATTTTCCAAACCCCTCCCGCCAAGCTCGTGAACGCCCATCTTTGGCTAAGGTCCGTGAAGATGCGCTGGTTCTCGAGGATATGGTCGCCGACGGTGGTCGAATTATTGTTGAGGTCGGCCTGCAAACCGCTGAGCTGATTCAAAACGTAGTAGACCTCGCCGTTGATCGGCGTGATGTCCGTGGGTTCCGCCGGCTGCTGGCTAGGTTCGACCACCGTGATACTGGCGGTGGCCGTTTTTCCGTTTCCTCCCTCCGTCGAAGTCACCGCGCCCGTGACGTTGTTTTGCAGGCCTGCGCTCGTCCCCGTCACATTGACCGCGAAGTTGCAGGAAGCATTGGCGGCAAGCGTTGCTCCCGAAAACGCAACGCTGGTCGAGCCGGCCGTCGCAGTAATCGTTCCGCCTCCGCAACTGCCGGTAACCCCATTTGGCGTAGAAATAACGAGGCCCGCTGGCAGCGCATCACGGAAGCCCACTCCGCTCAGTGAGCTGCTGGCGTTGGGGTTGGAAAGGGTGAAGGTCAGCGTGGTCGCTGCGTTCAGGGCCACGCTGACGGCACCGAATGCTTTGGAAATCGTAGGGGGAGCAATGTTCGGAGGTGGGGGCGTGATCGTTGAGGAGCCGCCACCGCAACCGCAGACACACCACACGCCGAGAGCCGTGAGAATCCAACAAGAAACAGCGCGCAGTTTCGCAGGCACTTTTCTCCTTGCTCCTCGAGAGCGGGCCAGCGGGAGGTCGACCTCGATCTGGTTCTTCTCACATCCTCAACGAAATGGATGGAACGAATCTATCTGCCTGATGAACGAAGGCAATCCGACTAAGGTTGGAGTGGGCGGGGCACGGCTAAGAAGCAGAAGCGGAACAACCGGCAGGTCGGGAAAGCTCTATGGCTTGGCATCGGATAATTGGTCGTCCTGATCCTTCGTTGTCTTGTTCATCTGCCGGTATAGCTCTTTCACGCGATCCTTGGTCTGCTTGATTTCCTGGAAAAGCCGCAGTTCCTTTTCCGCCTCATCCGTCAGCCCAAGCTTTCTGCAAAGACCGGCAAGCCGGTAATGTGCTTCGGAGTTCAGCGGATCGGATTGCACAGCCATGTGCAGGTATTTTAATGCCTCTTCCGACTTGTTTGCCATCGTGAGGAGTTTTGCCAAGCCCATTTGCGCTTCGACTTCCCCGGGGTTTAAGGCATAGGCGCGATTGTAGTGAGCCAGCGCTTGCTCCATATCCGAATGAAGAAACGCAATTTTTGCGAGCTGGCATTCTATTCTTGCGCTGTCTCCCTCCCTTTTTATGGCCTCTTCAAACTCTTTCTGGGCATCTGCTTGCGCCGCGGGATCGGTTTGCGCGGATTCCAGAATCGCCTCGCCCAATTCGTAGCGAATCCCCGGCAGACGCGGATCGATTTCGAGCGCCTTCCTGTAGTGTTCGATGGCGCCCTTCAAATCGCCGGCGTTGATGAGCCGCTCCGCAATCACCTGTTGCATGCGTGCCGAACCTGGCGCAAGGATCGCCAGTTTGTTCAATGTGTCGTCGGCCAGATCGGAATAAATCTGCTGTGCCAGGTACAAAATCTCGACGTTGTCAGGATCGATCTCCACCAGCTCGCGCATCACGGAAGAGGCGCGGTCGAGATTGCCCTGCTGGTAATAGATTCCAGCCAGTTCCATACCCACCTGGATTTGCAGCTTCTTGTCTTTCAGTTTAGGAAACGTTTTCTCGAGGAGCGCCTGCCCGGAAGCCTGTCCCATCCTTCGTTCACAAATCCCCAAAAGAGCTTCCGTCTTCACCAAGGAGGGATCAATCGCCAGGGCCTTGCGCAGGTATTGGGCAGCGTTCGGGTAATCCCGCTGGACAAAGGCGATCACCCCCAGATTTGCGTACGCCTCGGAGTTCTTGGGATCGAGTGCCAGCACCGCATCGAACTCTTTCACCGCGGAATTCGCATCGTTGGCCTTGAGAAATTCAAACGCCTTTCGCAGGTGTTCGCGAACCTCGGCAGAACCGGGGGAGGCGTTCTGCGCCGCGAAAGCGGCAAACGCACTCGCAAAAACCAGCCAAACCAAAATAAAAAGGCCAACGCAGAAAGGCCCTCTACAATTCAGTAACAGGATTCGTCTCTGAACAGAGGGGTTCGCGGGTTTGAGCAGGGCAGTAATTTGAGGATCAATCCTTTGCGAAGCAAGCTTAGCGCTAGAAATCCACGGCAAGTCGTAAGAAGCTTCTCACCGTCTCGTTATTAATGATAGCTCTCCGCCATCATAAAACATGCGCATCGCGGCGGTGGGAACTGCAAGGAACCTCACCGGGCAGTTCGAGGCCGTACGCATAAACGATTTAGAATCAACACCGATAAGCCATGGTGTAAGTGCTGATTCTAATCAACTTACACTGACTCTAAACCATTTAAAATCAACCCTCAGAAAAACGAGTGGGCGACAGAGTCAAAGGCAAGGGGGTGCGGCGTGCGGAGAAACCAACAAAGGCCTTCCGCACGCCACGGCATGGGCAACCGCAATCGTCAGAACCGGAAGTGCAAGCCCAACTGAAGCACGCGCAGCGTCGCCACATAGCCCGCGGAGTCAGTAATCTCTCCAAAGTCAGAGGCGCCAAGAGCCGCGTTTGGATTGTGGTAGTTGGTGTGGTTAAAGAGATCATAGGCATCCGCCCGGAACTCGAGGCTCATACCTTCCCTTGGCAGACGGAAGTTTTTCGCAATGCTTAAGTTCACGTTGGAGAAGCCCGGTCCATATAATGTGTTACGTCCGAGGTTGCCAAATGTCCCGGACGTGGGAGCCGCGAAAGCCGCCGTGTTGAACCACTCGTTGACAGAAGGATTCGACACGTGAGGATTGCCAACGAGGTTCGGATACAACAGCGACCCCGCGTTGAAGGAGGGCGTCAGGCCCGGGTCGACGCCGTCCGCAATGGAACTCTCAACCACCGGCGTGAACGGGACGCCCGAATGCCATTGGAACAGCGAGGAGAGGCGCCAGCCGCCGGCAATTTCGTCAGCAACGCCGTGTAAGGCAAATTGCTTGCCCGCTCCGAACGGAAGTTCGTAGAGCACTTGCCCGACCAGCGTATTCGTCGAGTTGAAGTCCGACAAACCGTAGTTCGCTATCGGGTGATAGGCATCCTGATAGGCGTCTATGCCCGATCCATGTCCATTACCTGTTCCGGTATCGAGCGACTTCGACAGCGCATAGTTAAAGAGGAAGGTGAGGCCGTAAGACGCCCGTTTTTGCAGGCGCAGCTGGAAAGCGTTGTAGTTCGACCAGCCGTCATAGATTTGCGCCGTGATCGCGTTGAACACCGGATTGGGATTTCCGCAATTGTAAGTCGTGCAACTAAACGAGCCCGGCAGCGCCTGGTTGATGTCCGTGGCAAAATTCAGGTTCGTCCCTCGGGTGTAGACATAGCTGGTGTCCACCAAAACGCCCGCCGGAAGTTCATGCTGCACGCTGAACAGGAACTGCTGCACGTAAGTGATGGGGATGGTTCGCGGGTAATACTCCGCCGAGTTGAAGTTCTGTATCTCGGGTGAAAGCGTTGCCAGCGTCGGGAACACCACGGAGCCAGCCGGAGGTCCCGAGGCCAATTGGAATGCGGCCACTCCGTTGGTATAGCCCAGGCTGCCATGCGGATTGAAGCCCAGGCCTAGCGCTCCGTCCGTAAAATTTTCCGCATCGCGTGGCGCATCGAAGACACCCCAACTTGCTCGCACGGACCATTTATCTCGCGGCGCCCACGCTACTCCGACGCGCGGCCCGAACTCCTTGTATCTCGTGTTCTCGATATTGTTGAGATTGCCGATGGTTCCCCCAAAGGCGGTGTCGCTCTGGCCACCGAAGAGGATGGCGCCTTTGAATGCTCCGCCATCCGCCGTGTTGGGCAGATTCGGATCATAGTTGCCAAACAGGTTGTGGTTCACGCCCCAGCCGCCCTGCACTTGCCAGCGCAAACCAAAGTTCAGCGTCAGTTTTCGGGTTAGCTTCAGATCGTCGCTGGCAAACAATGCGGTCTGAAAAGTGTGCGCGCTGGTCGGGTCGGAGTTGTACACATACCAGCCGTAAACATCGCCGGCCAGAAAGTCCGCATACGGAATGCCCGTAACGCTGCCGTTGAATTCGAAATTGCCGGAGCTGATGTCGCCCCAGTTCGTATAGTTCTGGTAGATCCGGTCGTATTCGCCGCCGACCTTGATCGTATGCCGTCCGTGAATCAACGTCAGCACGTCGGAAACGTTGTAAACGCCTTCGCCGAGCACGGCATCAATGTTCCCATTCTCGCCGCAGCCGGCTCCCAGAGCGATGCACCCGACGCCCGCTCCGGCGTCAATGGAGATCTTCGGAAATACGTTGTCCGGAGCATTGGTCCCGTAAGTCGGCTCAAGGCCAATTGTCGTTGGGTCGTTCTTGCCCAGTGAGGGTGGGACATACTTGTCCAGCTCGCGGCTTGCGCCGACGCGAAACTCGTTCAGCAAATTGTTCGAGATCGTCCAGACATGCGTCAGTTGTCCGGTCAGATTGTAGTTGTTGCCCTGCGAGTAGGACGTCGCGTCGTTGGGAAAGAGGGGATCCGCCGGTACATACGAGACCGTGTTCGGATAATAGTTAAAGGTGAACGATAGCTTTTGCTTGTCGTTAATGTTGTAGTCCGCCCTGCCCGTGTACCAGGTGGAAAGATTCGGACTTGAACCGCTGAACACGTAGTTGTTGGTGGTCGGGCAAGTTTGCGCGACGCCCGGCCCCACATTGGCCGGGCCCGGGCAACCGGCAACCCATCCCGGCGCGGTCGCCGCTGGAAAATAACTCTGCAGCTTTAACGCCACAGGATCGTAGGTAGCTTGAAGAACGCCAGCGGCGTTAAACGCAGCGCCCGTCGAGCCGGTAATCCCGTAGAAATCTCCAGCTTGCATCGCGGCCGTTGGGTACGAGTAGTTTCCTCCGGTCGGTGCCGACGAAGGATTCCGCTGGTAGTTGAAGAAGAAGAACAGCTTGTTCTTCAGAATTGGCCCGCCCACACTGCCGCCATAGTTGTTCCAGTGTTCCACGGCCTTTGTGCCCGTGTGGTTGTAGAAGCCGCGCGCGTTGAACGCAGTGTTCTGCACAAACTCATAGGCGCTGCCGTGCCACTGGTTCGTTCCGGATTTGGTGATCAAGTTGATGGACGTGAGGCCATTGCCGTATTCCGCGGGAGCATTTCCCGAGTTGATGCTGACCTCGGAAATAGAATCGATCGGAGGGTAGAAGTTGCTGCTATTAAAATCTCTTGGAGCCGTCGCCGACGATCCGTCTGTAAGGAATATGACGTTGTAAGACTGCGTGCCGTTTACCCCAATCGACTGGCCGTCCGCTTCGCCGGCTCCTCCGCCGGCGTTCACTCCGGGAATCAGCTGCGTCAAATCGGCTCGCCAATCCGTGCCAACGATGGGCGCGGTTGCCACCGCCTGGGTATTTAAATCCAGGTGCTGCGAGGTGGTTTCTGTTTCGACTAACGGCCCGGCCGAATTCACTATGACTTCTTCGGTGGCCGCGCCAATCTGCAGTGTAGCGTCAACTTGCTGAGTCTCTATCTGAAGTATGATGCCTTCGCGGGTAAAATCCTTAAAACCTTGTTTCAAGAATTTGACCGTGTACTTGCCGGGCGTCAAAAATGGGACGTCGTACAAGCCCGCTTGGTTGGTTGTGGTCGTCGTCACGACGCCGGTGTCCACATTCTTGATCGCGACGACGACACCTGGCACAAGGGCTCCTGAGGGATCCAATACGGAGCCTTTGAGTTCACCGGTGTTCGAGTTCTGCCCGCTCGCTAGAGGAGCCAGCACAGCAACTGCCAGCAGCACGAAAAGGCACCCAATTTTGCGAAACGCTTCCACTTTCATCTCTTGAGCCTCCTAAGAGTCCGATCTCACCCCAAAGCCGAGCTACTCTTAAAACGTAGGGTTCCCAAGGCGCCATCAGCGGCAAGGCAGTTGCACCCTCCCATGCCAGCGCGGCGAAGTTCACGCTCCCGGGGCTCGAAATCCGGGCAAACTTCGCTGGCGCCTTACTCAACAACGCACGCAAACGCGCACGCAAACAACATCCTCGACGATAATCTTGAATTGCCCGGCACGCACCGCCGGGCCGAAGCCTTGCCTTCGTCAGCTCCGAACCGAGTTTCCGAATGTTGCCGGGATTCTATGGCCTGTAAATAAGTAAGGAATCCGCCTAAAGTAGGATTGCCGATGATTCGCATCTATTTTTTGAATGGGGGCAAATCCTCGTGTTTAAACGGCTCTAAGACGCGCATTGCCCGAGGGGGAGAGCTCGTTACTCTTATTGCTGAGGACTATTACTGAGGACGGGTAGCCGGGCTCAAATCGGCTATTCCTTCGTATTCCGGGATGACCTGAATTCCCTTGATTCGGGCGACCTCGTCGCCTTTGCGAAACTCGGGATGTGTCCCGGGAGGTAGATAGATGGGAGCATCCTTGCGGAGGGGCAAAATTCTCAACTCCAGCTCCGGGTCTGAACCATGCGCTGGGGGCCGCCGCAAACCCACTTCCCAGGGCGCGCCGTCGAAAAAGTCATCCGTTACGAATTTGCCGTCTTCATAGACTCTTGCGATGTCTCCTTCGTAGTCGATCTTGAGGAGCACATCGGCGATGGCATCCGATTCGACAGCGGGAACGCGTACCGACCACCGACCAGCTCCCGCAAAGGCCGCTTCGGGTGGCGCTTCCGCCACTTCCTTGCCCATAGTGACTGGAGGCTGCATATCGGCTTCCTTGAGTTGCTCAATTTTTGCGGTGATTTTCGCCGGCTCGATGTGCTTTGCATACATTTCAAAGATGCCGTCACTTCCTTTTGGTGTGAAGCCGGGGGGCGGCTGATTCAGTTTCGGGAAAACTCCAAACGCGATTCGCGACGCATCGCTGGATCGCAGGTGCACACGGTTCTCATCGAAAAACACATCGGCTTGCGTAAATACCAAATGGTCGCGTCCGGCAATCCGCGTTTTCCAGATGTTTCTTGCGGCTTCCCGGGAGAGAACGATGATTTGCGTTTGCTTGCCGTCGCGGGCGCGGACGCGGATTGCCGATTTCGGGCCCGGTTCGATTTTGTCCACGTAAACCAACCCTCGTTCCTTTTTCAGGCGCGCACCCGGGGCTTCCATGGACTCGCCATCCGCGGAGTCAAACACGAATTGTGGAGCGACACCAGGCGACGCGAAAAACACGTATATGCCCGGGTCATCGAGTTTGCAGAGAAGCTGGGCCGTTGCGTAGCGCAGCGTCACTCCATTCATGCTCAGGTTTACCGGCCAGATCATGTAGGCGCCGGACGGAATATCGATCGGCCGGCTGGGAATATCGATGGTATTACCTGAAGCCAGTTTCAGATGAGCCTGAAGATCTTTGCGCTCCGGCAGCGGGTGCAACCGCTGGTAATTGTTTATAAAAAGGAAGCCACGATCGTCGGCGAAGCGTGCCGCTAAGCGAGGGGTTTTGGTGTCCAGCTTGTTCTCCGGAGTGCGGTCTGGGAAATACGGATTCATGAGGGCGAGGCTCGAGCCGAAATCATGGAGAAAGAGGTGAAGTGTTTTTACGTCACGGAAGGTTTCATTCATCTGGCCGAATTCGCCGAGTGGTGCCTGAAAATCGTAGGACTTCACGGGCAGATCATTCGGATATCCGGTGGCTTGCGATTCCTGCAAGGTGGTCTTTTTCCCTTCCGGGTTCGTTCCGCCATGAAACATGTAGTAGCCATACATCGTCACGCCGGAACCAAGTTTTACGACGGCCATGGCCGCAGTATCGTCTCCGCTCATCAATGGCCGCCGATGATAAGAATGTTCCATGCCTCCACCCATTTCCGCGGTCAGGAATGGAAGTGAAATATAACGCGCGTCAATGTCAGGACGTTTCGAGTGCAAATCCTCGCCGACATTTTCATCGCATCGAATCGCCGTGAAAAAATAATTCGGATTGGGAGGAAGCTCCGTAGTTTTGCGATTCCAGAATTGCTCGGCGTAGCCGCCAAATACAGGCAGATAGCCGGTAGTGGGAACGGTGGCGTCGTCCCACGCGGTCGCAGTAACAAAAGGCGCATTTATCCCCGCGCGGTGCGCGAGTTCGAGCAGCGTGAGCATGTGCTCGCTGCCCTTGCCTGGCCCCCGCTCTTTGTACTCGTTTTCAATTTGAATACCCACAATCGGGCCGCCATCCTGCCAGTACAGGCCTTTCAGCTGCTGGCCGATCTCTTCATCCAATCGCTGTACGTAGTGAAGATACTGGGGATCGCTTTGACGGATGGGATAGTGTTCGACGAGCCAGTCGGGGAGCCCGCCATTACGCACTTCTCCGTGGTCCCACGGGCCAATGCGGATCCAGGCGTACATGCCATGTTTGGCGCAGAGTTCCACGAAACGGCGCAAATCGCGCTGGCCCGACCAATCGAACTCGCCTTCAATTTCTTCGTGATGAATCCAGAAAACGTAGGTCGAAACGATTTGGACTCCGCCTGCTTTCATCTTGAGGATTTCTTCTTCCCAATACTCGGCGGGATAGCGGGAATAATGGAATTCTCCCATTACCGGAAACCACGGCTTTCCATCGAGCGTTAAGTAGCGCGTGTTGGCAGACAGGATGTGCCCACCCGGCGATTGCCCTCCAATGGAGAACGAGAGCGGCTCAGGCGCGCCTGCCGGTTTGCTCGCGTCAATAAACATTTTGGGGTCGCCGTCATTCCGCGCGGCGGCGCTGACGGATAGAATCAGGCCGCCAACCAGAAGGCAAGCAACTCCGCACAACGCAAATGTTCGGATGGACATAGTGTAAGGCGCCGAGAGAACGCAATTCCCGGGCGACTGTATGCCACTATGCATAGTTGCAAATCCGACTAAGGTTGGATTCGTGAGGAAAAAACGACTCGGACGCTAGAGGTGTTCCAATCCGCGTTGCAGCGCGGCAATGACCGCCTGGGTGCGGTCATTCGCTTCGAGGCGCATTAAAATCACGCTAACATGGCATTTTACGGTCGCCTCGGTGATGCCCAAAATGGAACCGATCTCTTTGTTACTCTTTCCCTGCACCATGAGCGACAGAACCTCACGCTCTCGCGGGCTAAGATCGGAGTTGGGAGTGCGATCTGCGAGGCTGCGCGCCACCGGCGGAGGCAAACAACGCGTCCCCGCATGCGCCCGCCGCAAGGCATCCACCAGAGTTTCGTGGGACATTCCTTTGATAATGTAGCCAAGCGCACCAGCCACGAGCGCCTGGTGAATATCCTCATCGCCTTCGTACGTCGTCAGCACGACGCATTTCGCGTGATGATCTTCCTGGCGAATGGCGCGCAGAGCGTCCAACCCGCTCATTCCCGGAAGCCGCAAGTCCATCAGAGTGATGTCCGGGCGTTGCTTCTTGAAGATGCGAACAGCCTCTTCGCCGGAGCCTGCCTGAGCGCAAACCTTCATGTCCGATTGCGCATTGATAATCGCAGCCACACCCAACCGCATAATGGGATGATCATCCACGACAAGAACGCCGATTTTTTGCGCCGCGGTCATACGCTCAAGGCCTCTGCATCTTTTTTCTCGACTCGCGCGTTCATAGGAATTTCCACCGACAACCGCGTGCCTCGGCCTGGAGCACTCTCCATGTGAAAGTGTCCTCCGAGGTGTTCGATTCTCTCGCGCATGCCAATGATTCCAAAATGGGCTCCCGGCGTGGCAAGAATTTCTTCCAGCTCGAATCCCGAGCCGTCGTCTTCCACCCACATCGTAACGGTTTCTGGCTCGAATTTAATCTCAATCACGATCTCACGGGGCTGGGCGTGGTGCACGGCATTGGAAACCGCCTCGCGAGCCACCATCAGGAGAACGTACTCGACCGAGCGATCCAGTTGCACGAGATTGCCGGAAGTTCTGACCACTATCGGGACGCGCGCGGCATGACTTAACTGCTGCGCCATCTGATCCAGCAGCTGGTTGATCTTGGGCGAGGCAACTTCCCTCTGGCGGAGATTCCAGACTGCCCGCCGCGCCTCATCCACGGTCGCTCGCACTTGATTTCTCGCGGTATCTATCAAATCTCTGAGTGCACCGGAACCATTGGGGTCGAGCGACACGACAGCTTCCAGCAAAGCCGACGCGCTGACGCATCCCTGGATCACCGTGTCATGCATTTCCCGCGCGATGCGATTCCGTTCCTCGAGCACGGCTTCAAAGCGCGCGTGCACCTGCCGCAGACGCAGCCGGTAGACCGCAAAAACGCTGAAGAGGACGAGCGCCGAACATAGCGCAACAAACCATGGCGTGCGATAAAAATGCCGGCGCCACTCGATTGTCAGGGAGGCGTCCGTTGCTTTCTCCGGCGTGTTCATTTCAAACGCCTGCACGTCGAAGCGGTAGAATCCGGGAGCAAGATTCGTGTAGTTGGCGACGCGGCTGTTCAGCGGCTCCGTCCAATCGCGGTCAAAGTTTTCGAGCCTGTAACGGAAACGAATGCGTTCCTGGGAGCGCATGCGGATGGCGCTGTAATCAATTTGCAGTTTCCCTTCGCCGGGCGGAACGAGCAACCGGCTGGAGATAGGTTCTTCACGGCCGTCCACCAGCACCTGCTCGATCACCACCTGTGGCAAATCCCCGGGACGCGTCTGGTCTGGAAGAACGCGCACAGGCCCGCGATTGCTCGGGAACCAGAGTTCGCCGCTCGTTGTGAGGGTTCCAGCAGGCTGAGTACCTCCGTGCATTTGCGTTGCTTCCACTCCATCGGAAAGGCCATACAAGGTGATCGCGGGGCGAAAGTCGGAGTGGTCGGCCAGCTTGTCCAGGTCCCGCCGCGACACGGAGGAAATTCCGTTCGGACCGCTCATCCAGAACATCCCGTGCGCATCTTCCAATATTTGATAAATGCTGTTGCTTGCGAGCCCTTGGTCGCTTCCAAAGGAGGTCAGTACGCCATTTCGCCAGCGAAATAGTCCGGCTCCTCGCGTTCCAAACCACAGGCCGCCATCGGCATCCTCGTGAATCGACCAGACCTTTTCCGCGCTGAGGCGCTTGACCACTGGATCGTGGACAAAATCTCCGTTTTGCCAATGGCTCACGCCTCGGTCCGTGCCGATCCAGATGCCGCCGTCGCCGTCCTCCAACAGTGCACGCGTGCTGAAATAACAGAGTCCATCGGCCATTCGGTAACTGTTTAGAGTTCCGTCGCGCCAGCGGTTGATGCCTTCATCGGTGGCAATCCAGACGCTTCCATCGCGGCTCTCGAGGAAGGCCCGCACGAAGTCATTCGTCAGGCCGTTGTGCGTGGTGTAATGAGATTTCTCCGAGCCTTTCGAGCGATACGCGCCGTGGCCGTCCGTGCCAATCCACAAAGCGCCGGAACGATCGCGTAGCACGTTGCGCACGCGGATTCCAGGCTCCGGCGCGGGGATCAATTCGGAATCGTCGCGCCGAGCGTTGATTCGGTAGAGATGCGTGCTCGCCACCCAAAGCGATCCGTCGCGATCGGCGTAGACCGTTCCGAAGTCTGCGTTGGGGGCGTCGGGCAGGGGGAATGTGGTCATAGCCGCCCTGCTTAAGCGCAGCAATCCCGTCTGCAGCCCTACCCAGATATTTTGTTCGCTGTCTTCAAACAAAGCCAGGACGGTGCTGCCTGGCGGATCTTCCCGTGTCGCAACAGGCGTAAATTTTCCATTCCGGTAGCGAACCAGGCCGCCGCCAATACTGCCGATCCATAAAGTGCCTTCGCGATCCTGGCGGAGAACGCGGACGGTGCTGGTGACTTCGGGAATTTTCTCGAAGCGCCCGCTTTCCAAAGACCCCTTTGGGCGCTGCAGACCGGAAACTGTTCCCACCCAAATCGTTCCGTCGGAGGTTTCGAGAATGGATTTGACGCGAGTGGCGCTCGGATAACCTTCGAGGTGGAATTCCTTGCTCTCATTGCCCTGGAGCATCACCAGCCTTGAACCACCAACCCATAATCGCCCGGTGTGGTCCTCACGAATGGCATGCACGGCCAATGCTGGGAATTTTTCGTTGGCGTCCATGCGGATGAAGCGGTCATCCACGAGCCGGAACAATCCGTCGTCGGTGCCAGCCCACAATCTTCCCTCGTGATCTTCGAAGACGGCTCTAATGAAGCTGTTGGAAAGTCCTTCTGACGCGGAGTACAGATGGAATCCGCCATCTTTGTAGCGCAGCAGTCCGCCACCGTCGGTACCTGCCCACAAGCTCCCGTCGCGCGAAACGGTCAGGCAGAAGATGCTGTTCTCGTGAATTTCGGGAGTGTTGCCGCGATCAAAGTTGACGAACTTTGCGCCGTCAAACCGCACCAGTCCACCGCTCGTACCGATCCAGAGATAATGATCCGGCGTTTGAGCAAAGGCTTGGACGGTGTTTTCAGGAAGCCCATCCTGGGTTTGCCACACACGTCTCGTGTAGCCGTCCGGCAGACTACGCAACGAGACAGCATCTGACGGAACTCCAACCAGCAAGCAGAAAACGCAGCACCAAACGTACCGAGCCATGGAGATCTCGCCCATCGTACCATTTCGAGCCAGAGTGACAACTCATTCTCTTGGAGTCAGAACAACGCAAGCTGTAGATACGCAGTGCGATGAGAGGTTAGGGAAGCCGATCAGCAATCAAGGGGTGGCGGCAGCAGAGGAAGCAGTGCGGCTGACGAAAGGAGAGAACAGGCGGGGATTTCACACGGTGAACAATGGGAAGACGGATGTGCTGGTGATTCTGCTGAAACCCATTCTGGTGACGCGCGGCGACATTAAAACGACAGTGGTCGGCGACGGATTTCAGGCGCTAAAGAGCATTAACGAAGGACTGCCGGGGAACCAGAAGATCAAATAAGAACGCACTGTTAATGGATTCGAAGGTGCAAATGAAATGAGCCGGGTCAAAACCAACTTCAGGCTCAGAAACGAGATGACGATGTCAGTGCGAATATTTTCCTCGATTTCCCAGCGGATTTGCCTTCCACCATCGAGGATTGCCTGAAATATTCGGACTACTGCAACCCATCCCTTCTTTCCAGGTGCGAGATTTCGCGATTGTCAATCAGCCGGCTCAACTTTCCGTCGGCATCAAGTGCATAGGTACACGAATAGAGCGTGACTTCCTTGAATTCGGGATAGTTGTAGGCTTGGCGCCAGATATTTACCAGGGCGACGGCTCTTTGCCTGGAATCAGGCACATCTTGACTCATCAGGCTTGCTAACATGGCATCGTAGCGCTCAGGCGATAGATTCGCTTCGATTTTGGGGTCGAAGCTGAGGGTCTGATCGTAGACCTGCCCGCTATCGTCCGTGGCTCTTGCAGAAAGTTCAATCACCAAGTTGCTTTCGAGATGATCGAAAGTCGGATAACAAGCTATGGGCCATGCATTCACCGAGTGGGTCAAGCCGGCCAGGATCATGCCGAGTACAAAAGTTCCGGAAACGATCCTGAACAGGATTCCGATCCGAGGATCGGAAGGCAAGTTCAAACTCGCTCTTCCCGCATCAAAGTTTCGGTTCTCCCGAGCATGCTGAAAGTGTTCGTAGATGGATGCCCCGATCTTACGCAAGATCTTTGACGAAAGGATTGGATAGATCGGCCAAAGGCAAACAATCCGTTTCATTATTGATAAGCAAGCTTCATATCCGGACAGGTTGATCCCGGAGTCATCGACGACAGTCAATCCGTTCCTATCGGGTGCAAGCAACAGCTCACTTGCGAATGAGGCGGCAGGCGTCTCCACTGAGACCAAATCCAGCCAATCAAATTTGGACAAAATGTTCAACGCTGGCAATTCGCTTTGGCCGAACCTCAAAACGGTGATCCGACCAATCTTCCATTGAGCAGCAATCCAGGCGAGTACACGCGTCCAGTCAATAAAAATCACATAACATAATTGCAAGCCAACAAAAGGAATATTCAGAAGAAGGCCGATAGCATTGTGAAACATCAACCCGCACGCGGCGGCGAAAGCACGTGTACGCCGCGAGAAAATAGCAAAGATAAAACCGAGCTCAAAGAGCGGAGTGAAGACCGCGCCTCCCAGAAGCGCGAGAGGGTGGTGGATAGCCCATTCTTGAACGAAGGTAACATGAGGCGATTGGAATAGTTTCTTTGCCATCGTCCAACGCATGTTATCCACAGAGAACCATTCGAATCCGAGGCGCGCTACCTTCCAGGCTCCCGGAAAGAAGTAAATCAATCCCATCAAAACCATCATGGCCTTTAGGGGATCGGCATAAGCAAGGCTGTCCTTCGGCGCGCTGGTGTACGTGCCTCGCCTGCCAGCCTTTATCGCACCCCGAATCGCGTCCACACTGAGCGTGTCGCAACAGGACGATAAGGCAAGCAAGAATCCAAAAAGGATCAGGTTGTGATCATGATTTATCTTCCCAAAGAGCTGGGGAAGGGTCAGCAGGTAAAAGCCGAGCGCAGAGGTGAGCAAGCAGGCGAGTCTTCCAAAGAGGCCTACGATTGCCAGAACACCAAAGAAAACAAACAATCCATAGAGGATCGTAACCAGGTCAGGGTTGCGCGGAATGTGCGGGGCAAGGTGCGACCAACCCACTGGAGGAACGACAAGGGACTTATCTAGTGTGCTGTAGAGTATTTCCTGCCGCAAACTAACTTTAGACAGCAAGGCAGATATAATCACGACGCGGGCTAAAGCAAGGTGTAAGGGCGGTCCGGTTTCCGCCCGAAACGAGCTCAGCAACTTCCATCGCCTCTCAGCGGCCAGCAGGACAATAAATGCGGCCAACGCGAGTAGAAGCACATTGATGAGGGGTACGATGAGATCGCTTCTAATCATTTTCCCAACTAGTCGAATAGACCAATTTCAGCCGGACGAACAATCTTCCGGCCTCTCCGCTTGTCGCTATTGCCAACTTCTTGTCGCCGCGATGTCGAAGGTCAGCGCGGCTCTGCGTCGTCAAAGGCTCGGGCTATGGAATCCCATGCGGGCACAGGATTCAAGTTCGAGTCGAGGGGCAGCGGGCGCACCGGGCCGCCGTCTTTGCGCGGCTTGTATTTTGTCAAATATGTGAATCGATCAGACAAGCCCCACGTAAATACAGCGACCACGCTTTTGTGGGGCAGCACCACGGAGAGGTAGTCATGATAAATTTTTGCGACAATCTGATCGCGCACCGGGACATCACCCGGGATTTCGCTATCCATAACATCCATTTCCGTGATCAGGATTTTTAACCCCATGTCCGTCAGCGTCTTTAGAAATGAAATAAAATCTTCACCGTACGAGGGAACGTTGGCCCACAGATGCGACTGTAGTCCCACGGCGTGGATCGGAACTCCGCGACTGATTCTTGTTTTTAGATTTTGGACAAATGCCTCGCGATTCGCCCTGGCCCAATTGAACTCGGTATGGATTTCGTTCCAGACGAGGAGTGCCTGTGGATCAGCCTCGGCGGCCGCGTGGAATGCAATGTCAATATATTCCGGTCCGAGCAGATTAAGCCACGGAGAGTCTCTCAATCCATCCGGACGCTTATCGCCAGGTTCTATAGCTTCGTTCAGCACATCCCAGGAATGCATCTTTCCGGCATAGCGGCCTACGACGGTAGCAATATGACCGAGCAGCAGTTGCCGGGCATTCCCGGAGTTTGCATAGGAATCGAACCAGGAAGGCAGACTCTTGTTCCAGGCAAGGGTGTGGCCACGGAACTTCATCCGGTTCTGTTGCGTGAATGCATAGAGCCAATCTGCCGGAGCGAAATTGTAAGTCTCGGGCGTGGGGCGAACGACGTCCCACTTCAGCTCGTTCTCCGGGACAAGAAGTCCACACTGCTCCGCGAATACAGCGGCAAAGGCAGGGTCGCCTTGAAGGATGCTCCGTTGCGTGGCCGCCCCGTAGAGTAGTCCCTTTGTCGTTGCGTGGTCCCGTAAAGACTTGCTTTCGGGAGGCATCTCGAGGTCATAGGTGTCCACTGAAGCGTTCAAAGGATAACTAGCCAGGAAGCCGGCGGCCATAGCCCCCGCCGTCGCCACAAAGGCTCGCCTGGAAAACTCTCTGCTCATAGAGATTCCCCGACACTCGCCGTAACCTGATCTGTCTTCATGGACGCCGCCTTAAGCGACAGAGGCTCATTTGAAGCGGCAACTCGCTGCCCAGGCCACAGCTCCTTTTCAAGCTTCATGAACCGAGACGTTGGTTCTCCTCCGAATATCATACGCTGTCGTCCGAGCTCATCGAGTAGTCGCCGCGAAAAAGCCGATGGGGAAGCGGCAAAGGCCCGCACTCCAGAATACAGGGCTCTCGATTTGTCGCCTTTCGCCAATGCCATATTGGATGAGCGCATGTGTACTTTGAACTGCAATTTGCCGGAATCAAGAATTCGCGTAAGGACAGGCCAAATCTCTTCGATTTCCAATGGAACCAGCCCTCGCAGTTCTGACAGAAGAAGGTACTGTACGTACAAAGCGCTGACTGCCTGATCGGTGAGATTTTTTGAAGACACGCTTTGCGCATTCTGACGAAAGCCAACGAGCACTTCCGGTATGAAGCGCAGGTCATACTTCAAGGCAAGGCGCCACCAAAGATCGATGTCCTCGACGTGGAGATCGAATCTGTACCCGCCGACACTGACCACTTTGGCGACGTTCAGCGTCACCGTTGGATGGCAGATAGACGGCAGATATCCTGCGATAACGAGTTTGCGAATTTCTTCCGGGGTGCCCTGAGTTGACCGAAATCTACCGACGCTGCCAGCTGGGTGATATTCCGCCAGCGAATAAAACATGCTTGCATCCGGATGTTCTTGCATGTGCCGAGCAGTGATGGCTAATCGAGTTGGAAACGCGACATCATCCGCGTCATGCCGCGCGAGCCAGGGCGAATTGACCTCGGCCAGCATCCGATTCAAGGTTGCGGTGAGCCCGCGGTTCTCTTGAGAAATAACGCGCAATCGCTGGTCTCTTATGGAGCGCAAGTATTCCAAACTTGAATCTGTCGAGCCGTCGTCAATCGCAAGAATCTCGAACTGGGAATATGTTTGCGCTAAAAGGCTATCCATCGCCTCCGGCAAGTACGGCATGGCGTTGTAAACGGGCAATCCGACCGTTATAAGTGCTTTGTCTTTATTCGACATTGTCAACAAGAGGTTGTGCCACAGATCGAACCGTTTGTCGCAGTTTGCGACGGAACGTAACCGGCACAAACCAGAGACTCAGATAGTGCAGCACTGCAAACGGGTAAGGGCTACCAACAAAAACAGCTTCGCGCAATAACGGGAAGAACGCATGCCAATCGCTCTGCTGAACAGCCTCCGCAGCCAATTGTGTCGTGATAAAACCTGTGTATGCGCGAGGAGTGGTCAGTTTCCGGCGGCTGCGCAGCCAAGCCAATGAATTGCGCCAATCGGACTGCCCCGTGATCTTCGGCCGATTCTCTTCCAAATACCATACGGCCAGCGGTTCGCGAACAAACTCAACGCCCACACCGGCTACTTCAGCAACTCGAAGGTACCAGTCGGTGTCCTGGTGCCTGCGCAAGCCGCCGGCAAAAGGTACCTCTAGGAATAACTGGCGCCGGGCAAAGAGCAATGAAGTTTGAAGTTGAGCTTCTCCACGGAACAGGCTGCTCTTAACAAACAAGTATTCGCAGAGTGGTTCACCCGTCCGAGGTGTCCTGCGAGGCCAGATATAGTCGCAGGCGGGTGTCCTGGCGAAGAAATAACAGGCAACAATTGGCGAAGGAAAGCTGGAGCGCAGCGCGACATCCATCTGCTTTTCAATTTTGGAAGGAAGCCACTCGTCATCGTCGTCAAGGAACGCAATCCAATCTCCTTTTGCGTGTTGAACTCCTTGATTTCGCGCATCGGATCCTCCCACGCTCTGGGGCAGGGCAAGTACACGCAAGCGCGAGTCCGAAATGACTTGCAGTGCTGCCTCAGTGGCAGGATCGGGCCCGTCAATCACCACCACAACTTCAAGATTCTCGTATGTCTGACCAAGCGCGCTGCGTACGGCGCGTAGCAGCAAGGGGGGCCGGTTTCGTGTGGGGATTACCGCTGAGACTAACGGGGTTGACATTCAGTCTGCTCTGAATACTAAGGAGATTGGAATCTTAAGCCTGACCAGAAACGGAAGAGCCTTCGTTGCTCTTAATATTCGGTAACTTCATATCCGGCAATTTGGCATTTGCGAAATTGGAGGTACGTAAATGCCGTTGCATATCTTTGGAACAAATTTCCGCGAAGGCATTAAGGGTTTGTTTCGCAAGCTGCGGCCATGCAAGCTCATCCAACTGAGGCTCGCTCGAGCGCAGTGAGTTGAAAGACCAAGCTAACGCTTCAACCATTGCGGAAGCGTCGATTTCACCGGAATAGGTCCGTACCCATTCGGGACCAACCGTCGATCTGAGTTCCCCCATGGCTCCGCGATCCGGGACAAGCACAGGGCGGCTGAACGACAAAGAAAGAAGTGCTGTGCCGGAATTGAGAATGTCACGATACGGCAACACAACCAGGTCGGCGTCGCGAAAAAAGTCCTGCACGCGCTCTTTCGGCACATCATAGAGATATAACAGAACGCGCCGGTCCGGCGCAGCTTCTCTCCGGACTTCGGCCGCCAGGCGTTCGGAGCTGGGCCGGCCGGCGATGCATAGAACGATGTCCCCTCCCATGCCGCGAAAGGCACGAATCAACGCCAGAACATTTTTGTATTCGCGGATCTGACCGAAGAACAATAATATTTTCGTGTTTGGGTTAAGGCCGACCTGCTCTCGCAAGCCAGCGCCGGCACCATTCGGATACTCGTTGCGGTAGTGTCCATGCGGAATCACATAGCCCGGAACGCGGCTTAGGCTTGGGAACTTCCGGAGGGCGGCGCAGCGCCCACTTTCAGTTAGAGCGATGTAAGCGTCGAGTCTCTTAATAAATGAGGACCAAAACCAATTCTCAAGTCTTGGATGAAGACCATCATGCGCTCTCAGATTGTGTGCAGTCCAAACTACCTTTGCACCTCGAGCGCGGAGCCAATCCATGGCGAGGAGCTTTAACTTAAGCCATGCAGCCGCTTGCATTGCATTCGTATACGCGTTTAATTCCCATTCGGGCCAGTGAAAATGCAGAATGTCGCAACGAGTCGTCAGCAAACGTCGATAGGAAAAATCGGACACTTGGGCGTCCATGTTCCCATACAACAATCGCGTGTAGGGGTTTTGCTCGCGTAAGCTAAACGCTGGATAGGCTACGACTCTCATTCAGATTGATACTCGGATGCCGGGGCAAGGCTTGGGCCAAAGCCCGTTTCATTCAGGTCGGAGGAATCAAAGGAAACGAGCGATTCTGCGTTGGACTCAGACTTCAGCGGCTCGGCAGCCCGCGCGAGACTCAATGAAACAAAAACCATCACGTAGGGCACCCAAAGAAAGGTATAGAGCTGCAGGAGGCTGCTTTCAACTAAGTTATAAATCAAAAAGAAGCTCAAGAAAATGATGGGCCACTTGTCGGCTTGAGTCGATCCAATCCGAAATAGCTTCAGCCCGCGCCACATTGCAATGCAAAATCCGATGATGAAGACGATTAGTCCGATCAATCCAAGGTCAAGACAGAGGTCGAGGTACCCGCTCTGAGCTTGCCGGAGACCACCCCAATGGATTGCCGCAAGAACATTTCTTGCGTCTCCATGAGGCCCCAGGCTCCAGAAAACGGAATAGCCGTATCCGAACCAGGCCTTCTCCCCTATTGCCCTCGTGACCGCTGACCAAATTTGCGTACGTCCTGTCAATGTCGCGCTTCTACCCAAAATGTCGAGGATGGCGCTGCGATTCATTGCGACAACGAGCGCTCCGAGAAAAATTAGGGGGGAGTAAACCAACCAGAGCGGAAGTGTTTTTTCTCTTCTCAGCCGCATCAGGTGTAACGTGGCGTAGATGAATGCCATCACGACGACGATCGCAACGCCAGTCGCGGAGCGCGAAAGAAGAAGCAGCAGTGTTGCGCCGAATAACGCCACCGCAAGAATGCCTCTTGGGAGGCGTTTCGGCCGGCCTACGGCGAGGACGAGAATTCCAAACGCCATTTGTTGGCCCAAAACATTCTTGTGAGGGAATATCCCCTTCCAATCTCCGGCATGGACATCGTGCGAAATACCGTAGTCAGGTAAAAAGATTGCCATGAAGAAGCTTCCAACAATCGAGATTACCGCCAGCCATCCGAAGAGGCTCATTTGCTCGTCCCAATCGAAGCGCGAGGCGAAGTAGATTCCCAACATCGTAGTCGCCAGCAAAATGATTGCGCGCCGCAAAGCGAATCCCGGCTCGGAAGACCAACCCGCCGAGGCAATGGCCAGCCCGCAAATTACGAACAGCGCAGTTGAAGTCCGAGCGCCAGCCTTGAAGGAGTTCCAGTGAAAAAAAATAAGAACCGCCAGGATCGCGAAAACTACAAATTGCAAGGCGAAGGATAGGGCGTCAAATTCAATGGCTTGGCGTTGATCTCCCTGGCCGGTGGCAATCGGAATGATTCCGCGAGCCATCCACAGCAAAGCAAAAATGAAGTAGGCCTTTTCGAAAAGCTTCATCGACAGATCCGTTCTTCTCCCAAGGTTGGGGACAGTCGTGATTCTTTAAGCAAAATGACAGCCACCATGGCATACATCGCAATTACAAGGGCTCCATCGCTCGCCAAACTCGCCCAAGCAGCCCCGCGCCAGGAGTAGGAAGGTATCAACCACAGGTTGAGCCCGATGTTGAGGACAGCGACGAGTATTTGTATCGCCGTGCGGATACCCTGGTAACCGGCGCCGGTGAGAGAGTCAGCCAGGAAAAAATGGATCGCTTTGAAAAGAGGAAGCAGAGCAAGCCAGCGAAGGGCCTCAACCGTTCGCGCATAGTCGGGTCCCAGAAAAAGCGGAATGGCGGGGGCAGTAAGAAATAAAAGCAGAAACATCAAAGCGCCGTAGCCCATCATCTTGGGCAAGATGCGCTTCGCGTAGGAATAGCTGACCGCCATACCGCGCTGCCCGTGCCGAAAAAAATTTGCATATGCTGCGTACATAACGGAGCGCACCGGCGTAAATGCCACGTCAATCAAACGATACGCGGCGGCATAAATGCCGGCTGCGTCCAGAGTCGAAAGACGCACCAGCATCGTCTTATCGATGTCGTTATAAACTGTCTGAGCGCTCAGACCGGCACTAAAGTAGAAACCTTCCGTGAATTCGCCTCGAATGCGCCATAGCGCAAGCTTCGGATAACCCAGTTTGCTGCTTGTGACGACGAACGCTACTACGCACGAAATCAGAGTGCTTCCCAGATAGAACCAGCCCCAAGCAAGTGCGGTAGCGCGATGCCAGAAGAGAAGTAGTATCGCCGCGCCGATCAACCGCAGCACGTAAGGCAGCAAGCCCAGATTTGCCGAATAGCGCAATTGGTCGGTCGCCATAAAACTCTGAGCTGCAATATCCGCGACCCGGGATGCTCCTAAATCCGCGATGCAAACCATAATTACCAGGACGATGGGAATGGAGCTCGGGAGGACAAAATGGTACAGCGAGATGATAACGACAAAGAATAACAGCCCAGTCACCGCGGTCATGAATAGCGCGTTGCCCCAGTACTCACGGAATACTGTCAGATCCCGAGAGACATTTTTGATCAGTAGATTGCTCGCTCCCCATCCCGCAAAGGGAACGACAATGGAAATCAGAGAGGTCGCGCCAACGAACCCTCCGTATTCGTGGGGCCCAAGTACACGAGCGATAAGGACAAAGTAGAAAGCTTGGACAATCACGCGCATCCCAAAGCCAAGAAACATCCAGCCCGAATTGCGGGCAAGGACGCTCTGCCGAATCCTCTGAGTGATGCGATTGAAAAATGGAACCATGTTCTGTGAAATGTTGTGATTGCGTACCGGCCTAGCTTCCTCCCTTGGCAAAGATTTAGTCGGCCAGTTCGAGTGGTCTTCGCCGTCCCTGATCCATCCTGTCGCGAACAATAAGTCTGACCAGGAACCAGGGTTCAATCAGATAGCGGAACGAAAGACGCCGAGGTTCTGAAATCAACCGGTAGAGCCATTCAAGATACACCGTAGCGAGCCAACGCGGTGCTTCAGGTATTTCGCCAGCGACGTAATCCATGTGAGCTCCGCATGGAGCTATTACGTTTGCCGCCAGCTCTTCCCGATTCTCGAGAATCCATTTCTCTTGAAGAGGCATTCCCATCCCAACGAGAAGAATGTGGGGCGCGTAGGCATTGATATCGTCGAGTACCTGCCGGTTCTCTTCACTCGATTTTTCAAGATTGAAATATCCATGGTGCGTGCGAATTTGAAGTCCCGGAAACTGTGCGCGGAGTTTTATCGCTCCTCTTTCAGCCACTCCCGGACGAGAGCCGAGGTAATAAATTCGCCAGTTCCCCTCCAGCGCTTCCGGCAAGAGCAGCGGCATAAAATCCAACGATGTTGCTCGATGCTCTCTTTTAAGTCGTAACCCAAGCATTCGTCCTAACAGAACTAATGACATGCCATCAATGAGGACGTAATGCGCAATTGCGTAAAACTCTCGCATCTTGGGTGTTCTAGTGGAGAGATAAAGGCTATGCGAATTGTGGTGTCCGAAAACGTATTGATGATGGTGGGCAATCGCGTCGCGAATGAGATCGACGACACCGCGATCGCTCAGAGTGTTCACTTTGAACCCGAGCAGCGATAATGAACCAATGTCCGCTGGTTTCACACCTGATTCCATCATTTCGGTTGCTCTCGCTTTGTCAGATTGGCTGTCAAATTCGCTGCCATGAGCAGGTGTCGACGCGAGCTATGGTTGGTGGAACAACTTAAGCCGCTCCCGAGCCTTTCAGTACGGCGGGTATGGTTTGCGCCAATATTTTCAGGTCAAGCCAAAGCGACCACCCGTCGATATACTGCATATCCAACTCCATCCACTGCTCGAAGGGAATGGAGTTTCGGCCGTTTACCTGCCACAAGCAGGTAATTCCGGGACGGACGCTAAACCGGCGCCTCTGCCAATCTTCACTAAAGAATTGATAGTCTCGTACAGACATGGCCCGTGGTCCCACCAGGCTCATATCTCCCATTAGTACATTGAAGAGTTGCGGTAGTTCGTCGATGCTTGTCTTTCTCAAAAATCTGCCAACTCTGGTCACCCTGGGATCGTTCTTTATCTTGAAGACGGGCCCGGTCATTTCATTCAGATGGAGCAAATTACTCTGTAATTGCTCCGCGTCAGAAACCATGGTGCGGAATTTGTACATGACAAATTGTCGTTTATTGAGCCCAACTCGTTTCTGCGAAAACATTAGGGGGCCCGTAGAGGTGGCTTTTATAAGAATGGCAACCAGCAGAAATAGCGGGGTTAGAAGAGTCAGCAGGACGAACGAGCCCGTCAGATCGATTAGCCGCTTCACATGAACAGCCAAGCCCTCGAACCTTCCGGAATAAGCAGTGATATGGGCTTCTCCATCAAAAACGTCGATACGTGGCCGGGCAGACTTCAAATTGAACATGTCCGAATCAAATCTCATGATGGTGCCATGTTGCTCAAAAAGCGTGGCGACTCGGGACGTAAACTCGTAAAAAGACTGCAGAGGCAAGAAGAAGCCCACTTCATCCACGACATTGTCTCGGAGGAAACGAGGTAGATTTTCAAAATCGCAGCAGAGACGATAACCGCTGCGGGAAAACTCGTCGGTGCCAGCCCATGGATCATCGACGAACCCGACAATCTGATAGCCCAATTCTGGCCTTGCCTCAAGCTTCCTCGCAAATTCGATGGCCCGCGCATTCGTGCCTAGAATCAGGATGAAGTGCAGGTTGCGGCCCTGCCGCCGTAAGTGCGAAAGAACAAATCGGCCCACCAGCCGGCCAATAACCAGGATTGACGCACTGAACGCCCAGAACAGAATTAGAAAGGTCGGAGTGAACATTCTGAGGTTCAAAATCCTGGCAGCCACCACCAAGGAAAGGGTAGCGATCGCGGCTGCTTTCAGCGTATCAATGGTCTCGACCTGCGTCGTCGAAAGGCGCCTGGAGCGATACAACCCGCACATTTTGAACACAAGGTGCCAGAAAGCGAGCAGGGCTACAAAGATGACAAAATTCCAGAGTCTCACTTTCACCGAAAACACTTCGACGATCGACGGGTTTCCTGCACGAACTGCAGACAGAATGGTTGCGGAAACAAATGCGACGATCAAGGATGCTATATCAAACATTTTCAACGAATTGAGCCAAAGCAATCGTTTCGTTTCATTCATCGGAGTTTATCTAAAGCTGCAGGTAATTGAATGGAGCGACCGGCAAACCGCAAAGGTTGGAGCAAATTGATCCGCCGATCCTGATTACGTTTCTTACTGAGAAGGCTAGACGAATCGCCGGGACCGAGTCTTTCAGAATGGATATCAGAATAGATAGAGGTTGCGGATTCCTGCTCTAATCACTCCTGCTCCAATCACTCATCGTAGAGGCCGCGCTTCTTGTTACGGTTTTGACGGAACATTTCGCGGCATCAAAAACATAGGCTCAGGCGGCGCGCCTCGATACCGCGGCAAGCACAGGAATATGCAGAGTTCCTACGACTTCCTCTGGCGTCCGGAAAGAAGGGTCGAGATGCTCTGCAGTAAATCCAGCTGCAATTGCCATAAAAATTGCGCAAATAAATCCGAGGAACATAATCAAGAGCGGGCTGTGTGCGGGGACCGCCGGAATTGCAGCTGGAACGGCAACAGCTACATCCGCAATTCTCTTTTGGTCCAGGGCGTCAGAAGCCCGTTGTTGCTCGCGTTTACCCAGATACAGTAAATAGTTTGCTTCATCTGCTTTTGCTTCGCGAAGTAGAGCCCCTTGCTCCACCGCGTTCGAATCTAAACTCACCATCTGCATTTTCAAGTCGCGGATACCCTTGTCGAGAGCAGCGGCTGTGGCCTGCTGAGTAGCCAGATCAGCCCGCGTTCGAAGAAGATCCTCCCTCAGCAATTCATAAGCGGGATCACGATCGGTCGTGTCGTTGACATACTTCGCTTGCTCGGCCTCCGCGATATCGTGTTTTGTTTGGGCAATTTCCTCGTCAATCTCCCGGACCAGGGGATAGCTTGGTTCGTATTTCAGCAGCAATTGAGTCCGCTTGTTCTCGGCGGCGAGAAGGGCACTTCCCAGCTGTTCCAATAACAGATTCGCTGAAAGAGAGGATTGCTGGGTGAGCGATCTCGTGGGTGTCTGCTGCAATTGTTTTTCGACGTTTACGATCCGTTCCTTATCAGCAACTATCGCGGCCTTCGCTTGAAGGGCAGTACCCTCGGACTCGGCTATTTGATGGGACAGATCTGTCCTCAGTTCATCAGGCGCAGCAAGCCCAGCTTGACGGCTAAAGTCCGTCAAACGCATCTCTGCAGATGCAAGTGCTTCTTTATACTTCTGCGTCTCTTGTTCGAAAAAATCGGTTGAACCGGGTGGGCGGCGCAATTGGAGATGCTTTTCCAAATAAAGCTTACTTAATGTTTGAAGAGCGCAGGCCGGCGTCTCCGGTTCGCCCATCCTTCCATACTTGACATCAATGACGTCTGAATCCTTGTTGACCTCGACCTTCAACTTCTTCCCAAAATGAATAGCCGCGAGTTCCAGCTTTGCGGCCTTTCGCCGAGCAGGATCGGATGGCAGGAAAACGTCCAGAGGAGACCAGTCATCGCTCACCAAACCGCACTTTGCGGCCACGGAGAGAAACATGTCTTGCCCCTGGAGAAGCGCTACCTCTGAACTAATCTGATCGGTCGTTAGCAATTTCGTGTTTGTCATTGCGGCACTCTGGGCTGTCGTAATGGCGGGGTCGGACCGATCTTGTTCGACGACGATCTGCATCTTGGCCACGTAGTATTGTGCGGCCCATATCCACGCGACAAGGCTAGCGCAGACAAATACAGCGCAAAAAGTAACCAGCACGAGCCGCCGGTGACGGAACAGCGGCATAAGGATGTCCCGAAGAGTGAACTGCGGGAATGTATCTTCCAAAGACGCTTTCTTCTTCGAATAATCCATATTCAATCCTTCTAAAGTTTTATCTTTCCTTGCGAGAACTCAATCCATCTTCCTCAAACTGGTCACCGACTCTGATGTGTAGCCATCGGACTTATGCGACTCCAGTTGGCTAGATCTCGAGTCACAAAGTAGGTATCGACGGGTAAGCACCGAATCCTACACTATACGGAACATACTTCCGGAATTTGGTTATCGCCTTCTCGGGGACAAAAATCATGTCGCCGGGCCGCAAGTGGACATCCTCATTGACATTCTTGCCGTGCAGAATATCTTTGAGCTTTAGTTCCTTGACCTCTGCCGTACTGTCGGAAACACGGCGATAGAGAAAAACTTGCGTTTTCGCCGTAGGCGCGAATCCGCCTGCAATCGCAATTGCTTCCGAGACCGTGGTGTCATGGCGCAAGTCGTACTGCCCGGGCTTACCAACCTGGCCAGAGACGAGGAAGAATGGCCGCTGAAACTCGACCAAATCGACGTGGATAATTGGGTCATGAAGTACGCCCGCATAGGCCTTCTTCAGAGCTTCAACAACCTCCGGCACAGTCAATCCCTGAACGTATACGCTCCCCGCCCCTTCCACGTCGATGTATCCGTCCGGCTGCACTTGAACTGAGCAGTTCGTCGTTTGCACGCAGTGAGACGGTTGGTCGAATTCGGGAGACAAAGGAAATGAGATCACTAACCCGTCATCTGGCTGAAGCTTATAGCGCGGATTCCGTTGTTGGGGCTTAGGCCGGTCTGAGTCTGCCGGTGCGTTATCGCTTTGCTGCGCGACATGTATCGCTTCCGGTGCAAGGCTTGACCCTGATGGGTTCGTCTGCCCAATGACGGTAGCCGTCATGCTCAGTGCGAGAAACATCAGTCGTATCGAAAATGCTCCAAATCCCTTCATCTTCCAACCTCCTTTGTATTCCTCAAGCAGTTACTCCTATCGCCTCAACCTGGTATCCCTCGATTCGCATCGCGATAGATCTTTGAATCAGATTCACGGAAACGACGACGCTATGATTTCCGTTGACGGCTGCGAGAGTACCTGTGACGCCTTCGAGGCACCCACCGCAAATTCGAACCCGCTGGCCAATCTCAAGATAGGGATGAGGTTCGAACGGGACCTTAAGATCAAGCACCGCTTGCAAGACTTCTATCTCGCTATCTGGAATTGGCGTACCGATTCCTCGGTCTCCAACAAAGTGGAGCACTCCATTTGTCCTTAGCACCGGTATCCGGGAGTTCACACTGGAGCGGGTTTGTACAAACACATAGCCTGGAAAGAGTGGCAACTCAACGATTCGCTGCCGGTCGCTCCACCGATGCGTGGCGGAGTGCAGCGGCAAAAACGTCTTGATGCCCTTCTCCTGAAGCTGGATACTAATCCTCATTTCAAACCGTGGCCGTGTCCGGACCGCGAACCACGACAACGCGTCCAGCGAGACTTCCGGATGGGCTGGCAGCAATCCGCTTGTAATTCTCTGAAGACTACCCATGGGCAGGGCTCCGCCATACTGAGTCACAACAGGTGTAAAGTACTGGGGAAACCCGCTTCTGAGGCGGGACTGCTATCCCCTACCTCTATAGCCGGTGATACAGAGATTCTGGAATTGGATACGTGCGCTTGTTAAGCACGGCACCCAAAATCTTTACCTGCGCCGCGCGTAAATTCTCCGTCACCTTGCTGGCCGCTTCACGTCGCGTGGCATTGGCTTCCAAAACGAGGACGATCCCATCCGCCAGCCGCGCTATCGTGACGCCATCAGCGTACGTGTTCAAAGGCGGGGCATCGACGAGCACATAGTCAAAGTCTTTTCGCAGTTCTGCGATCCTCGTCTTCATTGCCTCTGCATTCAAGAGACGCAGCGATTCGGTCGCCAGTCCTCCGCACGAAAGCAGAGATAAATTCTCGGGACCAATTACTTTCGTGAACTCCCTAATAGCACCAGGCTTGGACAAGGAGTCGGTGAGACCGAAATGGTTGCTGACACCAAAGTACTCAGGCAGGGATGGGGTTCTTAAGTTGGCATCAACCAGGCACACGGTTCCCAGCTTCTGTTTCGCCAGCATGCTTGCAGCCTGTGCACAAATGGCGCTGCATCCGTTTCCGGAATCAATCCCCGCGAAAACCACAATGCGAGGAGATGCGTCCCCCCTTAATAGAAAAATGTTCTGCACTAGCTTGAATGTCTCTTCTTGAGCGGCCTCGTCGTTCGAATGGACAGGAACTCCGTTACCGTTGCCATTTCCATTCTTCGTCTTGGCGTCCGACGGCGGAAAGTCAACCCTCGGCGGTACAACAGGGGGTGTATCGAGATTTATCCCTGCCTGTTGCAATAGCTCAAAGTTCTTGCTCATGGTTTCTCCGATTCCACATCATATGCGTCACGAACTCGATCGTCGCTCCCGTGGATTGCTTGTGTAATGCTTTCCTGGCTTGGAATCCGAATTTCCTTCCCGGACGGAATTTGAGCAGGATTCGTCAACCAAGGATTCTCTTCACGCATTTTTGCCAGAATCCCTGCGTCATACTTACCAAATTCCTTCAGACAGATTTCATAGAGTGTATCCCCGGGAACCGAGCGAATAATCCTGTATTCCGGCATCGGGGGCGTGGTAGCCGCATCCGGGGAAGCTCCCTGGCCTGTCTCGCTTTTTGTGGGCGTGAACTCCGATGAAGGGGCTGTTTCCGTATTGTGCGGTTGTGAAACTACGGCGCTAGCGCCTGCCACTTGCGGATTCTTTCTAGCCAAAGGCCAAGTTATCAGCGCCAACAGGGTCACGGCCACCGCGGCCCACAGCGACCATTTTAAGAGATCTACAGGCACCCTCGAACGAATCGCACGCGCAGCTGCCGGAAGTGTCGGCGCCAGAAGTTTAGTTGCTGCAACCTTAGGCTCCGGCAACCTGCTCGGCATTGCGCCTTCGGAACACACAGGGCCCAAATCCAAGTCATCCAGCACTTCGTGGATCACGTCCGCATCGATGGTCCTCTGTTTGTTCGCACATCCCAGCGAAAGTGCATTGAAACACACATTATTTATCTGCCGCGGAATTCCAGCTGTCTCGTTTGCAATAAGCGCTTGAGCTCGTTCCGTAAAGAGCGGCATCGATAGGTCGTAGCCCGCCACACTCAGCCTGTGATCGATGTAGAGTTTGATCTCTGCCGGATTCAAGGGTTTCAACCGTGCAAAGATCGAAATTCGTTGCCGCAGCTGCGTCAGCCTCGGGCTCGCGAGCTTGTCAGCCAATTGCGGCTGTCCGGCAAGAATCAGGTGCATCAGTTTTTCCCGGCTCGTTTCGAAATTAGAAAGCATCCGGAGCATCTCTAAAACCGAGTCGTCCAGGTTCTGCGCTTCGTCCACTACAACCACCAAACGCCTTCCCTCTTTATGTTCCTTCAGAAGCAATTCGTTGAGCGTTCGATGCATGCGCACCATGTCGCTGCCGTCATCTTCGATCCCCAGATCAAACAGCAGATTGCGCAGCAGTTCCTGGGGGGAGGACTGCCATTGAAACAGGAACACTGTCTTCGCATGGCTTTGCAAGCCCCCAAGAAAATCAAACAACAACGTCGTCTTGCCCATTCCCGGTTTCGCAATGAGAGCCGTGAATCCCCGGTCCGCGTTGAACCCATAGCGCACAGAAGCCAGCGCTTCGCGGTGAGTTGGACTGAGGTACAAATACCGCGGATCCGGCGTCACTCCGAAGGGCTGCTCTCTTAAATTATAGAAACTCAAGATCATCGCATCTTACCGACTTTGAATATCCCGGGCATCAAAACGGCTCGCATGAACAATTTTCGGAGAGGCTTGGGGGAATTTCCAGTGGCCCTCCCTGAGTTGCATCTACCCCGGAAAGCAAACCATTGGACGAAGGCGCTACCGGCTCCAAATCGATTTGATTCACTTCAACGGACACACTTCTCATGATCAGCTCCAGGCTGAGCACAAGCCGGGAACCGTTTTGTTTGCGAACAACGATTCCCGTCATTCCTTGCAGCGGGCCATTCTGAATCTTGGCTCTGTCCCCGACACTCAGATATGCGTGCGGCTCCACATTGAGTGAATGGATTCCCCGGCGCAAAGCTTCAATTTCCTGGCTTGGCAGCGCGGTTGGTTCACGGCCTGCCCCGACAATAGAATGCACACCAGGCAATTCGAGCACTCGCACTCTTTCGTTGCGCTGTACCTTCACAAAGACATAGCCCGGGAACAGCGGCCTTTCGATGGGCACACGTAAACCGTTCTTCCAGCGCTCCACTTTGCGAAAAACGGGCAGAAAGAACTCTATGTCCCGCGCGGAAAGATGTTGTGCCACGCGTTTTTCCTGGCAGGAGCGAGTGTGAGCGGCAAACCACCGCTGCGAGCCAAGTTCGCTTGGCGTATTGGTTGGAGTCTCTGATAAAGTTGAGTGCACGGACAAGGCTTCGCCATTACCTCTTAGAACGGTAGAGCGACCCTGGAACCGCGGGGAGTGACGGGGGCCACGTTAGTATTTCGGCTTGCTTATACTCGTCGCTTCGGCTCTTGCTGTCAAACGCTTTTTTTACATTTCCAAAATCGCTATTTCGAATGTTACCTTTTAATGGTCTTTCTCATCACACCGGCTATGATTTGGAAGCCCTTTAGCCATTGAATCTAAAGAGCTTTCCTCGAAGACAGGTGGGTGTCTGCCAGCATGTGGCGCGATTCAGGAAGTACTGGAACTCGTTTTAAATCTTTCAAAATAACTAACGCGTACTTACGCCGAGGCCTTTGCGACCCCAGCAGCGGCGTGCGCCGATGGCACGGCTGAAAACAATGGGATAAGCCCCTCAACCAAGGTTGGATGGGTCAGGATTGCATCACGCAGCGCGGTATACGGCAGCCCCGCGTTCATTGCAATCTGCACGGAAGTCATGATCTCTCCGCCTCCCACGCCAAACGCCGTGAAGCCCAGGATCCGGTCGGTGCCGGCTTCCACCAGGGCTTTGAGAAAACCACGAGTTTCGGTTAGTGTGCGTGCGCGGAGGTTGGCTTCCATTGGAGTCTTGAACAAGCGATAAGCAATGCCTCTCGCCGTGGCCTCGTTCTCACTTAGACCTACACGCGCGAATTCCGGGTCTGTGAAAAGACAGAACGGAACCTGGCGGCCCGTTGTCACTCGCGAGCCCCCGGTAAGGTTGGCGTGCACGATGCGGAAATCGTCGATACTCACGTGAGTAAATTGCGGGCTCCCGGCTACCTCGCCAATGGCCCACACACCGGGTGCGGTCGTCTGAAGGCGTTCATTCACTTTTATGTATCCACTTCCGGTGACCTCAACGCTCGCCAGCTCCAACCCGATCCCATCGGTGTTCGGGACGCGTCCCATGGCAGCAAGCAGATGAGTCCCCTCCAGCGTTTTAGGTCCCCCATTTTTCTCCAGGAGGACTCGGACGGAGTCACCCGACTTTCCTGAGATCCGTTTCACTTCGGCGTTCATTACCAGGTCGACGCCCTCGTCGAGGAATAAGTCGCGCAGAGCTTCCGATATATCTTCGTCTTCTCCCGGCAGTAAGCGTCCATCGCGCGCGACGATCGTCACTTTGCTTCCCAACCTGCGCAGTGCTTGTGAAAATTCCAATCCGATATAGCCACCGCTGATCACGATTACACGTCCTGGGGTTTTATCGAGCTCAAGTGCCTCGATGTGTGTGAGCGGTTGAGCCTCGGCGAGCCCGGGAATCGCTCCCAATGCAGCATGCGTGCCAGTACCGACAATCACATTCTTCCCGCGAAGGCGCCGATTTCTTCCGTCAGCAAACGTAACCTCCAGGGTTTTGGGGCTGATGAATCGTCCAGAACCGAGTATCAGTTCCGCTCCCGTTTTTTCATAGTTATCGAGATACGCCTCGTTTAAGGCCCTAACCATATTGCGTTTGCGGGTGCGTACTCCTTCCATGTCCACCGTGAAATCTCTTTTCGCGATGCCAAACTCTTCGCTTCTGCGGAAGTACGACGCTACCTTCGCGCTGTGAATGATATTTTTGCTGGGCAAGCACGCAATGTTAGGACACGACCCGCCAATATACTTCCGCTCGACCACGGCCACGCGCTGGCCCTGGCCGGCGAACGTCCATGCGGCAATTGTCGATCCGGTACCCCCGCCGAGGATAACCAAATCGTAGACTTCCAAAGCGCGACCCTGATTTGCCATGCCTATGGATGGAGCAAACGGCGGGCCACTGCGCAAGGGATTCGTGGGATCGGGAAATCGTTGATCTAAGTGATTCTGCTGCTGCGAGTTAATTTGGTTACCGGCTCGCGCGCTGGAAGATTGGCGTGACGGACCTGTGACCGTAGTCTGACACTGGCGGAGTTCGGGCGCAGTTCCGTCGCTAAAGAGCGTGCTGAGAACTGGAGGAACAGCAGTTCCACTCCGCTACCCCGGAT
>CAJCHZ010000018.1 GCA_903970165.1 Betaproteobacteria bacterium | reverse complement strand
AAGCGGCAGCTGGTAAGCGTAGTGGCGGACTCTCAGGCCCGCAAAATCGAGCTCCGCAAGCTCCGCGAAGTGAAGTTGCCGGGTCCAAACTCCACAGACTTTTCCGTCCTTCGGGATCTAAAAGGTCCGCCACTACAAAGGAGCGTTATGTTATCGACGCAAGCGAAATTGACGGACCTCGTAAGCCGCATGAAGGAATTTGCCGCGGAGAATCTCGAGTCCATGATTCTCTACGGCTCCGGCGCGCGCGGCGATTTTCATGAAGGCCACTCCGATCTGAACGTGCTCTGCGTGCTGCGTTCCCTGAATGCCCGCGAACTGGCCCGCGTATCTCCGGCCGTTCACTGGTGGTGCAAGGACCAGAACGAGCCGGCCCCGCTTTTTTTCACCGCCGAAGAACTGCGAACCTCCGCGGATGTTTTTTCCATCGAACTCCTCGACATGCAGGAAAGCCGCCGGATTCTTTTTGGCGCGGACGTTATCGCGGGCGTAGATGTCCCCATGAATCTCCATCGTGTGCAAGTCGAACACGATCTGCGCACCTTGCTCCTCAGGCTGCGACAGCATTTCCTGCTCACCGCCCAAAAAGAAAGCGAGCTGCGCACAGCGGCCGCAAAATCCTCCTCCAGCGCGCTCGCACTTCTGCGGCATGCGATTATCGCGTTTGACGAAGAGCCTCCAGCGGCAGCTCAGGAAATTTTCAGGCGTATAGCCGCGTTAACGGGTGCTGATGCCGAAGCCTTTGGCGCAGCATATAAACTCCGCGATCGTCACGCACACGCGGAGGACATCGTCCGCACATACGGACAATACCTAAACGCTCTGAGTGTGGTAATTTCCGCTGTAGACAAAGAAATTCCCAAGAAAGAGTGGCATCGAGCCGGAAAAGCCGGTTCGTAACTTTACGGAGGCAAGCATCATGAAAGTGGCTTTGATCATTCTGGCTGTACTCGTCATCCTGGCGTTGATTTTCGGCGGCTCGTTTATTTCGAGCCGCAATCAGATGGCCGTCAAGCGCGAAGCCGTCAACGCGGCCTGGGCTCAAGTCGACGTCGTCCTGCAGCGCCGCGCCGACCTCATTCCCAATCTCGTCGAAACCGTCAAAGGGTTTGCCCAGCACGAGGAGCAGGTTTTCAGCGATATCGCGAAAGCGCGCGAAGGCTATATGAACGCCACAACGCCTGCCGATAAAATCGCCGCTAACAGCCAGCTCGAAGCCTCGCTCGCGAAAGTCCTCGTCCTCACCGAGAATTATCCCCAGCTCAAATCCAACGAAAATTTTCTCCGCCTTCAGGATGAACTCTCGGGGACCGAAAACCGCATCGCCGTTGAGCGCCGCCGCTACAACCAGACCGTCCAGGACTACAATACCTACATCGCGCTTTTCCCGAACAGCCTGGTCGCCAGCATGAGCGGCTTCACGCGCAACGACGCCTACTTCAAAACCGACGAAGGCGCTCGCCAAGCCCCCAAAGTCAATTTCAACACCGCACCCGCGCCCGCAACAGCCCCGGCGCCGGCCAAACCATAATTGTAGTGGCGGGCCTTTTACGCCCGCCACCGGGCACTGCCGAATGAGCCAACTTACTTTTAATCTGCAACCCACCCGCCGCGCGCTAACTGTTAGCGAGCTTACAGCGCGTATCCGCGACCTGCTGGGCCGCAGCTTTGCCGACATCTGGGTCGAAGGCGAAATCTCCAACTGTCGCGAAGCGCAATCCGGACACATTTACTTCACGCTGAAAGACGAGCGCTCCCAGGTCCGCTGCGTCTTTTTCAAACAGCAGCAGCGCGGCATCAAGTTTCGCCCTGAAGATGGGCTCAAGGTGACGGCGCGCGGATCCATCAGCGTCTACGAAGCCCGCGGCGAATATCAGATTTACGTCGAAAATATCGAGCCCCTTGGTCTTGGCGCGCTGCAAGTGGCCTTCGAGCAGCTAAAGAAACGCCTCGAAGCGGAAGGGCTGTTCGCCGCCGAGCGCAAAAAGTCTCTTCCCATGCTGCCGAGCCGCATCGGACTCATCACTTCGCCGCGCGGGGCAGCCGTGCGCGACGTTGTGCGCATCCTGCGCCGCCGTTTTCATAATGTGCACCTAACGGTTTATCCCGTGCGCGTCCAGGGAGAAGGCGCCGCCGCGGAAATCGTCAAAGCCCTCAAATATTTCAACCAGAAGAAACTCGTAGATGTGCTCATCCTCGCGCGCGGCGGCGGTTCGATGGAAGATTTGTGGGCCTTCAACGAAGAGATTCTTGCGCGGGCCATTGCCGCTTCGGAAATTGCTGTCATTTGCGGCGTCGGCCACGAAACCGATTTCACCATCGCCGATTTTGTAGCCGATGTTCGCGCATCGACTCCTTCCGCTGCCGCCGAGTTGGTCGTCCAGACGCGCCGCGAATTCGACAAGCACATCGCCGATCTGCGCGAAACGCTCGCGAGCCTGGTTCGCTACCGGCTCATCGAATTGAGCAAGCGCGTTCACGAACTTTCCGCGCGCCGCGGTTTCCGCCGCCCGCTCGATCTGCTGCGTCAACAGCGCCAGCGCGCCGATGAAATGACGTCGCGCCTGGCGGCGGGTCTGCGTGCGCGCCTAGAACAATCGCGCAAACGCTTCAACGTGCTGCAATTGCGCATCGCCACGTTCGATTTTCGCGTGAAGATTTCAGCGTTTCGACTGCGCCTGGAAAAACGCAGCGCCGATCTCGGCGTGCGTGCCGAACGCCTCCTGCGCACTAAGCGCGAAAGCTTCGAGCGGCTAACGCTTCAGCTTCAGGAGCGGAGCCCTCTAAAGGTTCTAGAGCGCGGCTATGCCATCGCCACCGACTCCGCTGGCAACCTGCTTCGTGACGCCGCCCAAATTCATGTTGGCGATTCCGTCGCCATCCAGCTTCACCGCGGACGCATCAGCACCGAGGTTAAAAAGAACGACTAACCTTGAGTCCACGGCTAGTTGTCTCCGTAAAACCGCGTCTTCGGCGGTGGCGGCGGACCGGGCTGCATATAGGGCGCTGCTTTATCCGGCGTCAGCCAGCGCGTCCAAAAAGTGTCCGAGAGCTGGTCTAGATATTTTTTGCCTTCGGGGTCCTGGCTGAGAATGCGGATCAGCACTTGCAACGAATCGCTGCTCCGGCGCAGCGCATCCAGGCTCAGCGTGTAGCCATCAATAAAATTCGTGCTTTTGTAGCGCACGCCAAGGTCGCCGTCTTTCTGGATTCCTGGGGCGGTTGCGGCGCCGTTTGCCTGTTGCCAGTTCTGGAATCCAAGCTGGAAGTCGTACGGCGGCTGCAGGTAGTAAGGACGGTAAGCGCCCCCCAGGAATTTTTCCATGGCGCGTTTAGCGGCGGCTTCGATGCGCTTCGCGGGCTCCCCTTCCGGCAAGACTTCGGCGAGCGCGCGGCTCTTCGCTGTTTTTACCACGGCATATTCGAGCTCTGGAAAATCCGGCTTCAGCTCTTCGCCAAGAACCTGATCGCCGGAAACCATAATGACCGGAATGCCCCAGCGTGCCGCGGACAGCGCGACGATGTGCGTCTCCGTGAAGTCGACGCCGTTGATTTTGTAGCTGATGCGGTCGGTCACCGTGTGCGCCATAAAACCATTTGTATTTGCGTGCGCGTGCATCGCGATGCAAACGATGGCGGCGACGGAGCCATCAATGCCCGTGTTGTAGGGGTCGAAATCGTAACTGCGAAAATCGAATTTTGCGTGCGAGTCCATTTTATCTACGAGCAAATCCGGTTCGTTGACGTTTCCCGAGCCGTGGCCATCCTGGATCCAGATTGGTCCCGCGCCTCCTGCAACGAGCCCCCGAATCGCGGCATTCACATCGGACGTTAGAGACTCGCGGCCTTTAGCGTATTCCTCGGGGCGTTGGAACCAGAGCATTTCGTAGTGCGTAACGCCGGAAACGCCTTCCATGTCGTAAATGATGAGAATTTTCGGATGATTGGTACTCGCCGGCGTGAGCGCCGCGAAGAGGGAAAGAAAAATCACGAGAATCATGCCGTCACGAAATGCGCGCATCGAAGGACCTCCAGAAAAAGTGATGCGCGCAAAACTAACGATTCTGCCGGGCCACGTCAAGAAGTGCAGCGCGGCTCACGAACTCAGTTGTCACTCAACGGCTGTCGAAGGGTGGTGCTCAATCGTCGTCGGACGAAGAGGCAACCTTAAGGACGGCGAGGAAAGCTTCTTGCGGAATGTCGACTTGGCCGACGCGCTTCATGCGGCGTTTGCCTTCTTTTTGCTTTTCAAGGAGTTTACGTTTGCGCGAAATGTCTCCCCCGTAGCACTTGGCGAGAACGTTTTTGCGAATGGCGGCAACGGTTTCGCGCGCGATGACGCGGCTCCCGATCGCCGCCTGAATGGGAACCTCGAACATTTGTCGCGGAATCAGTTTCCGGAGGCGCGTCACCAGTTCGCGGCCTCGCTCCTGTGCGAAATCCCGATGGATGATTAGCGCAAGGGCATCCACCGGCTCGCCGGCAACCAGCACATCCAGCTTGATCAGGTCGGATTCGTTGTACCCGGCGAGATGGTAGTCGAGCGAAGCGTAACCACGCGAAACGCTCTTCAGCCGGTCGTAAAAATCGAGCACGATTTCGTTGAGAGGCAGCTCGTAAGTGAGCATGACGCGCGTCGGGGAAAGATATTCGAAATTCTTCTGGATGCCGCGCTTTTCCTGGCAGAGCTGGAGGATTCCACCGACGGATTCGTCGTTGGTGATGATCATCGCCTTGATGATCGGCTCTTCGATCATTTTGATGTCGCTGGGATTGGGGAATTTTGCGGGGCTGTCCACTTCGATGACTTCGCCCGTCACGCGCGTGATGCGGTAACGCACGCTGGGCGCGGTGGTGATGAGGTTCAGCCCGAATTCGCGTTCGAGGCGCTCCTGCACGATTTCCATGTGCAGCAGGCCAAGGAAGCCGCAGCGAAAACCGAAACCGAGCGCGACGGAATTCTCCGGCTCGTAAAAAAAAGCGGCGTCGTTCAACTGCAATTTCCCAAGCGCGTCGCGCAGCGGCTCGTAGTCGTCGGCGAGGACAGGAAATAACCCGGCGAAAACCATGGGCTTGATGGCCTCAAAGCCGGGTAGCGGCGGCGCCGGCCGCGAAGCGTCGGTCACCGTGTCGCCCATGCGGGCGTCGGCAACGCGTTTGATGTTCGCGACAATGAAGCCGACGTCGCCGGTGCCGAGTTCATTGAGCGCGATCGGCTTTGGTGTGAGCGTCCCGAGCTGTTCGACTTCGTAGGTTTCGTTGCTATAGCAGAGCTTGATTTTCTGGTGGTTGGCCACGCGGCCTTCCATCACGCGCACGAGAACCACCGCGCCGCGGTATATGTCGAACCAGGAGTCAAAAATCAGGGCCTGGAACGGGTTTTCCGAATTGCCTTTGGGAGCAGGAACGCGGTGCACGATGGCTTCGAGAACGTCCTCTACGCCGAGGCCGCTTTTTGCGCTGATGAGCAGGGCGTCCGCCGCGGGAATCGCGAGCACGCTTTCGATCTGCTCTTTGACGAACTCCGTTTGCGCGGCGGGCAAGTCAATTTTGTTGATGACGGGAACGATCGTCAGATTATTGCCGGCTGCCAGAAAAGTGTTGGCAACGGTTTGCGCTTCGACGCCCTGGCTGGCGTCCACGACGAGCAGCGCGCCCTCGCACGCGGAAAGCGCGCGCGAAACTTCGTAGGAGAAATCCACGTGCCCCGGCGTGTCGATCAAATTGAGCTGGTAAATGTTCCCGTCTTTTGCTTTATAGTGCAGGCGGATGCTTTTTGCCTTGATGGTGATGCCGCGCTCGCGCTCAAGGTCCATGGAGTCGAGCACCTGTTCGTGCATTTCGCGCTGCGAAAGGGCGCCGGTCATTTCGAGCAGACGGTCCGCGAGCGTGGACTTGCCGTGATCGATGTGCGCGATGATACAAAAATTGCGTATGAACTTCGGGTCCATGTAATCCGATGGCCGCTTTCGCTGTGCGACCGCTTGTTTTTTAAGCTTCCGGCAGGAGCCGTATGCTTCGAGGAGCCAAGATACCAGGCTGCGCAGAACCGTGCCGTATGACAATCCAGTTTGCCATAAATCGAAGAAGGGCGCAGCCGGACGGAAGGCTGGCCCGTCTAAGCGTTGGGAGGAGCATTAAAATGACGAAACGAGTGGCGGTTTTTCTGTTTTTGCTGGTGGCGGTTGCCGCCGATGCGCAAGATAAGAAGCCGACGACCCTGCGCGAGGTTCTGCTGGCGGAGTTGCGCACCACCCACAATAACGAGGACTGGTTCGTGCCGGCGAATATTGCGGTGAAAGGCTTGACGGCCGAGCAGGCGAGCTGGACCGACGGCAAGGGGAATCACTCGGTCGGCCAGTTGGCGTATCACCTGTTGTTCTGGAACCGTCAGTCGCTCGCAAGACTGAAAGGCGAACAGCCGGATAAATTCAGCGGCAACAACGAGGAGACGTTCGACAAGTTTGACGCCAAGACCTGGAACGATACCGTGCAACAGCTCGACGCGGTTCTCACCGAGCTGGAAAAATGGGTGGAAACCGCTGATGAGGAAAAATTGAAGCAGGAAGCATCCAGGTTCACGCACATCAGCACGCACAATGCCTACCACATCGGCCAGATTATCTACGTCCGCAAAGAGCAAGGCTCGTGGGATCCAAAGAACGGCGTGAAGTAGACCTCTCATTGACCGGGGCGTGACGGATTCCGCATAGAGTTGCAGGTGTGTTTTGCCGGTGCTCCGCACGCGGTATATAGTTGAACAGGACGCGCGCAGCTCTCGGCGCGCAGAGCCGGCGCAGGATTCTCCTAGCACTCTTGCAGCCGGCGGGCACAGCAAAGGCAACTCCGACGGATGGCCGCAGACGTCAGCAAGCATTTGGATCGCGCAAAGCGTTTCCTCGAGAAGAACCGCGTCGAGGATGCGATCGAGGCGTATTTGGCGGTGCTAGACGATGCGCCGCAGCACCAGGAAGCGACACAGGCCCTGGGCGATCTTTACGCGCGGATGGAGCAGCCGGACCGCGCCGCCGTCTATTACGGGATTCTCTTCGATTTGCTGGTTGAGCCCCGCGACGAAACCAAGGCGCTGGCCATCTACAACCGTTTTCTGCGAGCCAGCTCGACAGCGCAGCCGCCGGAACGTATTGCCCGTTACGCATTTTTACAGCAAAAACAAAATCATCCCGAAGAGGCTATCGACCAGTACACCAAGGCCGCCGATCTTTTTACCGCTGCGGAGCGCCAGGAAGACGCGCTTTTTTGCTGGGAGCGTATCGCTCAGCTCGAACCGGAAAATCTGTCGCGGCAGCTTCGCCTGGCTGAGGGCGCGGAGCAGTGCGGAAAAAATGCGCTGGCGGCGCGCACGTTTCTGCGGGCGGGGCAACTGGCTTCCGCAGGCGGGTCCGCCGGCGACGCGCTCAAGCTGCTGGGCCGGGCGTACAAGCTTGCGCCACAGGAGCGGAGCGTTGCGCTACTTTATGCTCAGGCAAAGCTGCGCAGCGATGGAGCCGCCGAGGCAGCCACGCTGCTGGAGCCTTTTGCGGCGACAGAGAGCGACACTGTTTTCCTCGAGACCTATGGCGACGCTTTGATTCGCGGCGGAAATCTCGACCGGGCCCGCGAAGTCCTGGAAAAGCTGTTGCGCGAGAAAAATGCCGGAGTGGAGCGGATGTTCGAGCTGGCCGATGCGTATGCAGCTTCCGCGCAAACCACAAAAGGCGTGGACGTTCTGCAAACGCTGAAACGCAGGATGTTCGCGGACAGAAAGCAAAACGAATTTGCCACGCAGCTGGACGCGGTGGCCTCGAAGCATCCGCACTCGCAAGGCATGATGGAGTTGTGGGCGTCGGTCTACAACGAGCTGAACCGCGAATCGCAATACTTCGAGATTCTGGTAAAGCTGTTTGACGTGTACTTCAATGCCGGCGACTACCGGAAAGCGTGCGATTCGCTCGAACGGCTGGTAGACATCGATGCTTATGACTACCGGAATCAGGAACGGATTGAGAAACTCCGCGCGCACGTGGACGACAATTTCTTGAAGCGAGTGGGGAGCAGGCTGGCTAAGTCCCCGACGACAGCGCCGCCGCCGCCGTCGCAAGCGGGCGGCGGCGGCCCCGTTTCTCCTGGGCCGTCAAACACGGAGGAAGCGCGGCACGCGCAGGCGCTGGAAGACTTGATCGTGCAAACGGAGATTTTCCTCCAATATTCCTTGCAATCCAAGGCGCTCGAGCGGCTGCAAAAAATTGCCGCGATGTTTCCGGGGGAAGAACAGCGGAATGCGCGCTTGCAGAATCTCTATCAGATGGCCAACTGGTGGCCACAGGGCACGGCCAAGCCGAAGCCGGAACCCGTGCCTGCCGCACCAATTGTGCCGGCGGCGCCGGTAGTCGAAGCGCAGCCAGTGGTTGCGCAGACGACGCGCACGGGCGTATACAGCGCGGAGACGCTGCGCGATCTCTCGAAGATTTCTGAAATCAACCAAAAGATTTTCCGCCAGCAGACGCCTCGGGCCATGCTGAACACGGCGGTGAGTGAAGTCGGTTCGCACTTGCGGGCTGCGCGGTGCATCGCGGTGGTCGGCGCGCTGGGTCGGCCTCCGGAAATGTCGGCGGAGTTTTGCGCGCCAGATGCCAAGCCCGCGCCGGGTGCACAAGTTGTTTTGCTGCTAGCGGAGTTGGAAAAAGCGGAACCGGACGAACTGGGCGGATTGGTGGTGGACGCGACGGAGGGATCGATACTTCACGAGCTCGGACTCGCGACGGCGCTCGGCCTGATGATCACGGATAAAGAGACGCAGGCGCCGGCGGGGATGTTGATTGTGGGCCATTCGGAGCCGCACAAGTGGAAGCCCAATGAGGCTTATTTTTTGCAGGCTATTGGCGATCAGATGTTGATGAGCGTTAGCCACACGCGGCTGCGTTCGCTGGTGCGGCGCATGGGCGTTTCGGATGAACGCACGGGGCTGCTGAGCCGCAGTTCGTACCAGAGCTGTCTGTTGACCGAAGCGGACCGGGCGCGTTCGCAGGGCACCCCGCTGGCTCTGGCGATTTTGCAGATTGATCGCGGCGCGGAAATTTTGCGGCAGCAGGGAGAGTCGCCGCTGGAGCGGTTTTTGGAGCAGTTGGCGCGCTCTTTGCAGTCGATCGTGCGGCAGAACGATGTGGCGGTGAAATATACGTCGTGGTCGCTCGCGTTTATTTTGCCGGATACAACTTTGGCGGGCGCGCAGAACCTGGCAGATAAGCTGCGGCGCGCGGCGAGTGGACTGCGGCCGCCGTGGGATACGACTTCCATCACGCTGAGCGCGGGAATTGTGGAAGCCGTGGCGAAACACGAATTCGACAGCGAAGACATTGTCACGGATTTGATCAATCGAGCGGAGTTCAGCGTGGAAGAAGCAAGGAAAAAGGGCGGGGACACCGTGGTGACACTGGATACGCCGAAAGTCTAGCTAAGCTGAGCAATGGGTTGGTCACATGTTTACCGGAGTGGTTCCGCTGAAGGCCACTCGACAGGGAACAACTTCCCAGCACTGGTAGCGTCCAGTTTTGCGCCGACAAGAGCGGCGGCGCGGGCGAGCAAGGGGTCGCGTCCCGTCGCGAGGTCGTCCGCCGACGGGAGGAGTATCTCATCGGGAGTAATGCCCACGTGTTCGAGGCTTTTTCCATCACCCATAATCAGGTCCGCGACGGTAACTTGAACACCGTAGTCGAAGCCGTTTCCCATCCCGACTGATAACGGAAAGAATCGAGCGGCCATAACACTGCCGGCGCTGCGATCTCCGATGACAACTCCTCGTTTTTCGATTTGCACGACGCGGGCAAGAATTTCTGAGGCTGAAGCGGAACGGCCGTCGACCAGGACAACAAGCTGACCCGTAAAAGCGGATCGTCCCCGCGACTTGGCTGCAAGGGGTTTTGTCTCCTCGCGCGTAACCGCTCTGCCAACCGTAACGTCGTGGTTGAAGAGACTGCCCAGCACAAAAACGAGATTGTTCTGGGAACCCCCGCTGTTGTCCCGTAAATCGAGAACGAGAGCCCGATGCTTCCGGGCTTCGCCGAGCATGTGCTCGATGCCGCCTTCCTCTTCGTTGAAGGATGCGAATTTCCAGAAGAAAACATCATTTTGCTCCGCTGACCGAGAACGAATGTTGTGTTGCCAGGTTTCGAGATGCATCCTGCTCAGCGAGGGGGAGGCTGGACGGCGGGCCGGCAATGCTTCTAGTTCAGCGTTTACACTCTCTTTGCGGACTCCTCCGGAGTTGTCGCGCAAAGTGAAATCCGTGGCTAATCGAGGTGGCAGAAACTTGAGGTAATACTCAATCTGCCAAATATCTTCGCGATTAACCGTGTATCCATCGAGAGACAGAACCTGGTCACCGAGACGGAGCTTTTGTGCGGCGTCGGAGTTGGGCCGCAACCCAGTTACGAAACATTGATCGCCATTCATCTTGATCCGGAAACCTTACTTAACGCGGTTGCTGTTGGGTGGCGGGATAAAGATGGTGTGCGAATCGTTGAGGCCAATGAGAAACGATTCTATCGTCCGATAGGCAGCCTGAAATGTGTTGGCGCTCTTAATTTCCGCCGAATACTTGCTAAGCCGCGCGTCAATGTCGACGCCATGAAAAGATGGGTCGTAATAGTTGTGCTTGAGAGTTTCATGTACCTGGGACAGGATGCGCTGTGCCAACTCGCGATCGTGCGCGTTGATCTGAGAAGCCGTTTGAGCCGTAACGAGCTGCACCGCCATTTGTGACGCGGTAGTGACAAGCATGATGAGAACAAGACGATACGCAAACGGTAGGTGCAAACTGCTGGGCATATGACGAAGTGTACACTCGATTTGCGGCGATCCGCGCTCTACACGCTAGGAGCATTGATGGGAATGGTAAACTGAGCCCTGGCAGTTTTTCGAAAGTGAGGATGCATGTTTCCAACGGATGTAGTGATTGTGGCGGGGGCGCGGACGCCGATGGCGCGATATACCGGGGCGTTTTCGGAGGTGAGCGCGATTGATCTGGCGGCGCATGCTTCGAAGGAGGCGATTCGGCGGGCGGGAGTTGAGGCGGGGGAAATTGATCACGTGATTTTTGGAAACGTAATGCAGACGAGTGCAGATGCGATCTACGGGGCTCGGCATGTTGGGTTGAAAGCTGGACTGAAGCAAGAGACGCCGGCGGTGACGGTGAATCGCTTGTGTGGGTCGGGAATTGAAGCTGTCGCGCAGGCAGCGCAGCGGCTCTTGCTGGGCGAATGCGAGATGGTGCTGGCTGGCGGAATGGAGAATATGACGCAGGCGCCGTTTGTGGTCCGCGGCGCGAGGACGGGATTGAAATTGGGCGGCGGGACGCTGGAAGATTCGCTGATGGCAGGTTTGACGGACAGTTATTGCGGATTGCCGATGGCAATGACGGCTGAAAAATTGGCCGAGCAGCATGGGATTACGCGCAAGGACGCCGACGCCTACGCGTTGCGCAGCCAGCAGGCGGCGGATGCGGCTTACAAAGCATGCCGGATTCGCGAGGAGTTGACGCCTGTGGAAGTGAAACAGGGAAAAAAGACGATCGTGGTGAGCGAAGACGATCACCGGCGGCCGGAAACTACCATGGAGACGCTTGAAAAGCTGCCGCCCTCGTTCAAGAAAGATGGGATTGTTACCGCAGGAAATGCCAGCGGGATTGTGGATGGAGCCGCAGCGGTTGTGGTGACGCGGGAAAAAACGGCGAAGGAACGCGGCTTGAAGCCGGTGGGGCGGATTGTGGCGTGGGCGACCACGGGAGTTGATCCGACGATTATGGGAATCGGGCCGGTGTCTTCGTCGCAAAAGGCGTTGAAGCTGGCGGGATTGAATTTGGAGCAGATGGATCGCGTCGAGGTAAATGAAGCGTTTGCGGCGCAGTATTTGGCTGTGGAGAAGGCGCTCGGCTTGAATCGCGACAAGACGAATGTGAATGGCGGGGCGATCGCGCTCGGGCATCCGCTGGGAGCTTCGGGGACGCGGTTGTTAATCACGATTTTGAATGAATTGCGGCGGAATAATATGCGGTATGGATTGGCTACGGCGTGCATCGGCGGCGGGCAAGGAATTGCCATGATTGTTGAGTCGATTAGCAACTAGTGGGTTTCCTTATCATAAAGCACCGATTCATGATTCATTCACTAAACCACACGGGCCTCGTGGTTGACATTGGCAAGATTGGCTTGCCAACGGTTATCTTCCCTCCAGAGGGTCAAGCGCAAATGCTTCCGGGTCTTCGGTTTCAGAGTTGGCGCCACACAGAGGCTTATCTTCGCAGGTTAGGTGCGGATCAAAAGGCGCTTGAGTCCGCAAAAAAGGGCCACTCGTCGGTCTTGACCATAGTCTAACCGGGCTCTGCTGAGTTCATTTTATCTCCGAGGCTTGCAGGTTTTGGAAGGAGCTTTGATACACTCTGTTGGGTGAGATTTCCCGCCGGTCGTAATTATTTCTGAAGACGCGAGGAGTGGAATGGCGATTCAAAAAGTGGGAGTTGTGGGGTGTGGGTTGATGGGGTCGGGGATCGCGCAGACTTGTGCCGCGGCGGGATTTACCACGGTGGTGCGGGAAGTAAGCCCGGCGATTGTCGAGAAGGGGATTGCGGGGATTGAGAAGAATCTGGCGCGGTTGGTGGAGAAAGGGACGATTACTTCGGCAGTGCAAAGCGAAATTCGCGGACGGCTGCATGGGACGACCGTGCTTGAGGACTTGAAGGATTGCGATTTGATCGTCGAGGCGATCATCGAGCAGTTGCCCGCGAAGCGAGAGCTTTTTTCAGAGCTGGACAGGCTATGTCCGGCCTCGACTATTTTTGCGAGCAACACATCATCGCTGACGATTACCGAAATTGCGACTTCCACCAAACGTCCGCAGCGGTTTGTGGGGCTGCATTTTTTTAATCCCGTGCCGGTGATGAAATTGGTGGAAGTGGTGCGGACCATTGCGACGGACACCGATGTTTATGAGGAGATGGTCGCGTTTGGGGCGAAGCTGGGTAAGACGGCCGTGCGGGCGCACGATTCGACGGGATTTATTGTGAACCGGTTGCTGGTTCCGTATCTGCTGGATGCGATTCGAGCGCTGGAAGAGGGCGTTGGATCGATCGAAGACATTGATAATTCGATGAAGCTCGGGTGCGGACATCCGATGGGGCCGCTGACTTTGCTGGATTTCGTGGGTTTGGATACGACATATTACATTTCGCAGATTATGTTTGAGGAATTTCATGAACGCAGGTTCGCATCGCCGCCGCTGTTGAAGCGGATGGTTCTGGCAGGGTGGAATGGCCGGAAGTCTGGCCGGGGATTTTATGATTACTCGGATCCGAAGAATCCGAAGGCGAATCAGCTGTAAAGTTCACATTGACGTTCGAGCCTTGAGGAACCCATGAACTTCTCAAATATTCTCTTCGAAAAGAAAAATTCAACTGCCTACATCACGGTAAATCGGCCGGCGGTATTGAATGCACTGAATCGCAAAACGATGGAGGAGTTGCAGCAAGCGCTCTTGGACGCGCGGGATGACGCGGCAGTGCGAGTACTGATTCTGACCGGTGCCGGCGAAAAGGCATTTGTGGCTGGAGCAGATATTGGGGAGCTATCCCAGCAAACGCCTGTAAATGGCAAGGAGTTTTCGTTGTTTGGGCAGGGTGTCCTTCATCTTTTGGAGACGATGGGCAAGCCTTCGATTTGCGCGATCAATGGATTTGCGCTGGGCGGTGGATGCGAGATTGCCTTGGCGTGCTCGATTCGGATTGCGAGTAAGACGGCAAAATTGGGGCAGCCTGAGGTGAAGCTGGGAATTTTGCCCGGCTATGGCGGCACGCAGCGATTGGCGCGGCTATGCGGCAAGGGCATTGCCCACGAACTTTGTCTTGCGGGAGAAATGATTACCGCGGAAGAAGCGATGCGCATTGGGCTGGTGAATCACGTTCATGAGCCGGCGGAGCTTTTGCCAGCGGCCGAGGCTTTGGCCAAGAAAATTATTGCGAATGCTCCGGTGGCTGTGAAGTACGCGATGGAGGCGATTGAGCGCGGCGTGGAGATGCCGCAGGAAGAAGGATTGTTTTTCGAGGCGACTCTTTTTGGTCTGGCATGTGCTACGGAAGATATGCGCGAGGGGACCAAGGCGTTTTTGGAGAAGAGGAAGCCGGAATTCAAAGGCAAGTAGAGATTAAAAAAGAAAAAGAGAAAAGATATCGCAGAAGCACAGAGCTAACAGAGATTCGCGGAGAAAAGGGAGTCGACGTGGGAATTGAACCGGGAAAGATTGAGGGCGGGTTGAGTGCGGCCGGATTACGGTTTGGGATTGTTGTGAGCCGGTTCAATAGTTTTATTACGGAACGGCTTTTGTCGGCGGCGGTGGATGCGCTGGAACGCGCCGGAGCTGAGAGTGCCGATGTGGATGTGGTGCGCGTGCCGGGTTCGTTTGAATTGCCGCTGGTTTCGAAAAAAATGGCGGCGACGGGGCGGTATGACGCTTTAATTGCGATCGGATGCGTGATTCGCGGAGAGACTTCTCATTACGATTACGTTTGCTCGGAAACGGCGCGCGGATTGCAGCTTGCGCAAATGGATTCCGGCGTCCCGATCATGTTTTGCGTTTTGACTTGCGACACTTTGGAGCAGGCGATCGACCGCGCTGGCCTGAAGGGCGGCAACAAAGGATTTGAGGCGGGTCTGGCAGCGATTGAGATGGCGCAAGTATCGCGCAAGCTGCGCGACGCGGGGCAAGGCAAAGCGAAAGCGACGAAACGGGCTACCAGCGGAAAGACGCGGCGCAAATAACGTGTCCTTGCGAACCAAAGGCCGTGAATTTGCGATGCAGATGCTCTTTCAGTGGGACATGAGCGAGCAGCCGCCTGCGAAACTAGAAGCGAAATTCTGGCGCGCGGCGAAGGCGGCAGAATCCACGCGAGAGTTTGCCAACCGACTATTTGAAGGCGCCGTAAAAGATACGGCGGCGATTGACGAGTTAATTGTAAAACAGGCCGAGAATTGGCGTCTGGAACGGCTCGCGGTGATTGACCGCGCGATTTTGCGATTGGCGATTTACGAGTTGCTGACCACGGACACGCCTCCCAAGGTGATCCTGAACGAGGCAGTGGATTTGGCGAAGAAGTTTTCGTCGGAAGAAGCCGGATCGTTCGTGAACGGTATTCTCGACGCGATTCACAAATCTCTGTCAAACAAATAGCGGCAGTTTCCGTTTGCGGCCGGTGAAAACACGAATCTCCCTGGAATTTCTTACGGGCTGCGCCAAAACTGTTTTTGCACAATCTGTCAGACGCTAATAGTGCCTTCGAACACTTTAACGGCGGCGCCGCTGACGCGCGGAACAAGTTTTTTGCCGCGTTGCGTCACTTCCACTTCGATGTGGCTGGGGCGGCCCATTTCTTCGCCTTGCAGAATGCTGAGCGTGTGGCCCGCCGCCAGCTCGCCGTGTTTTACCAGATACGCGCCGAGCGAACCCGCGGCGGAGCCGGTTGCAGGATCTTCGTAGACTTCCCAGGGCAGCATGCCGCGCGAGAACACTTTGTCGTTCGAGCCTTGTGTGAAGCAGTAGGCCATCGTTGCGTTTTTACCGAGCAGCTTGCGCAGCTCGAACATGTTCATCGCGATTTTGCCAAGCGCGGCCCGATTCCTGAGCGGAACCATTACATTAAAGATGCCGGTCGAGACGCATTCTGGTTCGAGATGCGGATCGAAATCCTTTGGTGCCAGGCCCAGCGATTTGGCCAGCGCGGCTTTTTTGAACTTGATCGGACGGAACGTTGCTTCTGTCTGTGTCATCGTGACGCGCTGGGGGCGGCCGTCCTTGAAGCGAATCTCGACAGGGAGCACGCCGGCGCCGGTTTCCTGCATGACGTGAACGCCGCCTTCTTGGGCGGGGACGACGCCGAGCTCTGCGAGAAGAAACCACGTGCCGACGACGGGATGTCCGGCGAGTTTTAGTTCTTCGCGGGTGGTGAAGATTCGCAAGCGGGCGAGCGCGCGCTCGTCAGTGGGCTTTTGCACGAACACTGTTTCGGCGAGATTCATCTCGCGGGCGATCGCTTGCATCTGGTCGTTCGAAAGGCTGTCACCGTCGGTGAAAACCGCGAGTGGGTTGCCTTCGAAACGTGAATTCGTGAATACGTCGAGTGTATAGAAGCGGTGTTCCATGGGTTTCAGTCGCAGCCCGGCGATGTAGCGAATCAAATTTGTTCGAGCTGGGCGACCGTCCTTTCATTCTGAATGTTACCGGTATTCAGCGTGGATTTGGGCTCGATCAATAAAATGTGCACTTCGTCGTCGGCGATGGGGCAGTGTTCGACCCCTCGCGGCACAATCACAAATTCGCCTTCGCGCACGACCGCTTCGCGATCACGAAATTTCATGCGGAGCGTGCCGCGGATCACCAGGAAAAGCTCATCTTCGTTGTCGTGATGGTGCCAGACGAATTCGCCTTTTAGTTTTACGGCTTTTATTTGTGTGTCGTTCATCTCGCCCAGAACCTTGGGGCTCCAGTAGTCGGAGAATCGGCTGAATTTTTCCTTTAGATTGACGGTTTCCATCGGGACACCTAGAGATTGTGAACGATTTCGGCTACGGCACCAAGAACGCGTTTTGTAGTCTCGGCTTGTGAGGTTTCGGCATAGACGCGCAATAAATCTTCCGTGCCGGAAGCCCGAACCATAACCAAGCCGATGTCGCCAAGATAGACTTTGATGCCGTCCATGTCTTCGCGGCGCGCGATGGGCCAATCGAGGAGCCGCGAGAGGTTAGTTCCGGAAAAATGAGCGATGGCTTTTTGCTTTTGGATTGGCGTGACGTCCAGATCGACGCGGCCGTAATGGTATTCGCCAAATTCCGCGTGCAGCGTACCGAGGAGCTCGCCCAGCGACTTGCCATGCCACGCCATTAGCTCAGCAAGGAAGAGCGCTGAAACGGAGGCGTCGCGCTCGGGGAGATAAAGGCTCGTGCCAATGCCGCCGCTTTCTTCCCCGCCGATCAAGATATTCTGCTCGAGCATCAGCTCACAAATGTATTTGAAACCGATGGGCACTTCGTGGAGATTGCGGCCGAATTTTGCGGCCAGCCTGTCAATGAGCTTTGTGACGGAAAACGTCTTGGCAATATCGCCGGGCAACTTGCGGGTGCCCACGAGGTGCCAGACGAGTAGAGCGAAAATCTGGTGGGGATTGACGAAGGCGCCGTCGCGGTCGACAGCGCCGATGCGGTCGCCGTCGCCATCGGCGCACAAACCGGCGTCGTATCCGCCGGCAAGAACGGCTTTTTGTAGCGGCGCGATGTGGGGCGGAATTGGTTCCGGATGCATGCCGCCAAAGCGCGGGTCACGCGTGCCGCGAATTTCGTCGCAAACGATTCCGTTGCGCGCAAAAAGCGCCGGAAGCAGTCCGGCGGAGGAGCCGTGCATGGGGTCAAAAACAAAGCGGAGTTTCGCATGGCGCAGCCTTTGCCAGTCGATAAGTTTTTCAATGGTGTCGAGATAGGCGCCGCGCGGTTCAATCGACTGAATCAAGTCGCTGCGCGGAGGAAGTGGCGGAACGCCGTCGCGCAGAACGCCTCCGAGCTCCATTTCAATTTGCGCGACGATGGAAGGCAGCGCGCTGCTGCCGTAGCTGGCTTTGTACTTGATGCCATTCCAGCTGTAGGGATTGTGGCTCGCGGTGACGATCATTCCGCCCGCCGCGTCACGCTGGCGTACGAGCAGGCTCACCGCCGGCGTGGGGCAGGGCTTGTCGGTGACCCACACGGGTGTGCCGCTCGCGCTGACCACTTCGGCGACGGCAGCGGCCACGCGGTCCGAAGCAAAGCGGTGATCGTAGCCAATGATCACGCCTTTGCGCGCGTCCTCGCCGCGAACGACGTAGCGCGCAATCGCCTGCGCCACAATCTGCGCGTTAGCAAAAGTAAAATCTTCCGCGATGATTCCGCGCCATCCGTCAGTTCCAAATTTGATCGAGGACATAAACGCCAAAGGAAGTATACGCGATGCGATATATCGGAAAAACAGCCGGATTGGCCTGCTCGGCTAGCTTACAAAAGGTCTTCTCGGCGCTGTTCTTCGAGCCATTTCACGATTTTGGCGACGTCCTGTGCGCGTTCGCGAGGAACAACGAGCAACGCGTCCGGTGTTTCGACGATGACGAGATCACGAACGCCGACGATGGCAGTGAATTTGCCCGAAACCGAAATCAAGTTGCCGTAACCATCGAGCCCGTAGCCGGGCGATACAAAGATGTTGCCGCTTGAATCGGCGGCGCCGGATTCCAGCAGAAGGTCGTAGACCGCGCCCCACGAGCCAATGTCACTCCAGCCAACTTCGGCGGGAATTACGAAAACGCGTGGCTTGCCTGATTGTTTTGTGGCAGGTTCGAGGAGGGCGTAGTCGACAGAAATATTTTCCAGCTCCGGATAGATGCGGCGGAGGTTTCGTTCATAACTGCGAGTGCCTATAGAATCAGCGAGCCTCTCCAGCGCGTCATGCGTTTTCGGAAGAAAGCTCTTCAAATTATCCAGAAATGTCGAAACGCGCCAGAAAAACATGCCCGCGTTCCAGTGGTACCGGCCCGAGGCGATGTATTCCTTTGCCAGTTCCAGCGCAGGTTTTTCCGTGAAGCGCTTCACCGCGAAAACCGGAAAACTCACGGCACCCAGCGCCTCGCCCATGCGTTCCACGTAGCCAAATCCGGTGTCCGGGCGAGTCGGAGGAATTCCCAGCACGACCATACGCCCCGGTTCGCGCGCTACTGCCAGTGCCGCACTCACGATTTTTCTGTATTTCTCGGCCTCTGCAATGTAGTGATCGGCTGGGAGAACGGCCATCAGCGCATCGCCGCCCGCCGCATGACGTATGTGCAGCGCCGCAAAGGCAATGGCAGCCGCCGTGTTTCTGCCAACGGGTTCGGTCAAAACGCGCTTGCGAGATCCCGCCGGCATTTGCTTTCGCACCGCCGCGGCTTGTACCGCATTCGTAACCGTCCAGATGCGGTTTGCTGGAAGCAAGGGCAGCAAACGCGCAACCGTCTGCTCCAGCATCGTCTCCTCGCCCACGATGTTCAGGAGCTGCTTCGGCGTGCGCGTGCGGCTACGCGGCCAAAAACGAGTTCCGCGGCCTCCGGCGAGGATGACCGCGTGGGCCGCGAGGGTCTCATTGACCATAGCGGTTTTTCTCTGAGATTACGTCAGGGTTGCGAGGAATGGCCTGCATCAGGATTGTTTTTTTCTTCGGATAATATCCGTTACTCGAAAATTCAGCCGGGATGAACCAGCACTCCCCTGCTCTGTACGAGAATTCGCCGCCAGGGGTCGTTCCCGTCATTCCCTGCTGCGGCGACGACCAACCAATCGTGCCTTCGCCTTCGAGAAACACCCACAAACTGAATTCTTCTTTTGGACTCTGGTCGTTCATGTGGGCCGGCTTTTCAAATTCCCATTTCCACGTTGAGAAATAAGGGCAGCTGACCAATTCTTCCACAATTTTATGATCCCCGGCGTGCAGCTCGTGCGGTGTCACTTTGGCAAGTGTATTCGATTTAAAATTCATGACTTCCAACGCCTTCTCAATATGCAACGGACGCGGCTTGCCATTTGCATCGCGCCGGTCATAGTCATAGACACGGTACGTAAGATCCGAATATTGCTGCACCTCAAAGATAACCATCCCGGCGCCGATCGTATGCGGCATTCCGGCCGGAAGGAAGAAAGCATCGCCCGTGCGGACTTCATACGAAGCAAAGAGTTCTTCCAACGTGTGCCCCTCCATCGCCTCCAGGAAATTTTCCTTCGTAACGCCCGGTTTTAACCCGGCCAGCAATCGCGCGCCGGGTTCTGCGGAAACGACATACCACATTTCCGTCTTTCCCCGTCCACCCGCAGCGGCTTCATTCCTGGAAGCGTACGCATCATCGGGATGAACTTGAATCGAAAGCTTGTCTTTGGGGAAGATGAATTTCAGCAAAAGAGGGAAGTCAGCCTCGTCGCAAAATTTCTCGCCGCGCCAACCGACCGTCATTTCTTTCCACCCTTGCTCTAGCGTCTGGCCAGCGAAAGGGCCGGTGACGATACGGCAAGCCACGCTCGTCAGCCAGGCTTCGCCAATCGTCGGTGCGAGGTCGTGCATTTCCGGAAAGAGCGGTGCGAGCGACTTTGATCCCCACAACCGTTCGGCGAAAACCGGTTCCATCCGAAATGGCTCAGGACGAATTGGCCAGACTGCCACGCCCTATGCCGCGGCTTCGACGCGGGTGAAGAAATGTTCCAGGCGGCGCAAGCCTTCGTCGATGCGTTCGATGGAGGTCGCATACGAGAGGCGCAGATAGCCCGGCGCGCCAAAGGCGTCGCCGCCAACGAGCGCGACGCGCGCGCGATCGAGCAGCAGCTTCGCAAGCTCCGACGAATCCTTTGCAATGGCGCGGCCGGTCGACCCATTCGCCAGGTGCGCCGAGATATTCGGGAAGGCGTAGAACGCGCCGCCTGGCATTTCGCAAGTCACACCTGGAAT